>NZ_CP103300.1:686250-1372500 GCF_025562755.1 Endozoicomonas euniceicola | reverse complement strand
ACGTATCACAAGTGCGAATGCTGACATGAGTAACGATAAAGGGAGTGAGATCCTCCCTCGCCGGAAGACCAAGGGTTCCTGCGCAACGCTAATCGGCGCAGGGTGAGTCGGCCCCTAAGGTGAGGTCGAAAGACGTAATCGATGGGAAACAGGTTAATATTCCTGTACTCCTTTTGACTGCGACGGAGTGACGGAGAAGGCTAGGCCGGCAGGGCGATGGTTGTCCCTG
This sequence comes from Endozoicomonas euniceicola, assembly GCF_025562755.1. Lineage (GTDB taxonomy): Bacteria > Pseudomonadota > Gammaproteobacteria > Pseudomonadales > Endozoicomonadaceae > Endozoicomonas_A > Endozoicomonas_A euniceicola. The sequence goes on along the minus strand of NZ_CP103300.1, from coordinate 1,372,271 downwards.
TTTAAGGTCGTAGGCTGTGGGTTCAGGCAAATCCGGACCCACAAAGCCGAGAACTGATGACGAACCCACTACGGTGGGGAAGTGGTTGATGCCATGCTTCCAGGAAAAACTTCTAAGCTTCAGGTCAAAAGGAACCGTACCCCAAACCGACACAGGTGGTCAGGTAGAGAATACCAAGGCGCTTGAGAGAACTTGGGTGAAGGAACTAGGCAAAATGGCACCGTAACTTCGGGAGAAGGTGCGCCGGCTGGTGTGAAGGGCTTGCCCCGTAAGCACCGGCTGGTCGAAGATACCAGGTGGCTGCGACTGTTTATTAAAAACACAGCACTGTGCTAACACGTAAGTGGACGTATACGGTGTGACGCCTGCCCGGTGCCGGAAGGTTAATTGATGCTGTTATTCTTCGGAAGAAGCGGTTGATCGAAGCCCCGGTAAACGGCGGCCGTAACTATAACGGTCCTAAGGTAGCGAAATTCCTTGTCGGGTAAGTTCCGACCTGCACGAATGGCGTAACGATGGCCACGCTGTCTCCACCCAAGACTCAGTGAAATTGAAATCGCTGTTAAGATGCAGTGTATCCGCGGCTAGACGGAAAGACCCCGTGAACCTTTACTACAGCTTCACAGTGGATCTTGATGTTGCTTGTGTAGGATAGGTGGGAGGCTTTGAAACGTGGACGCCAGTCTGCGTGGAGCCGACCTTGAAATACCACCCTGGCAATATTGAGGTTCTAACCCAGGTCCCTAACCGGGATCGGGGACATTGTGTGGTGGGTAGTTTGACTGGGGCGGTCTCCTCCCAAAGAGTAACGGAGGAGCACGAAGGTTGGCTAAGCACGGTCGGACATCGTGCGGTTAGTGTAAAGGCACAAGCCAGCTTGACTGCGAGACGTACATGTCGAGCAGGTACGAAAGTAGGTCTTAGTGATCCGGTGGTTCTGCATGGAAGGGCCATCGCTCAACGGATAAAAGGTACTCCGGGGATAACAGGCTGATACCGCCCAAGAGTTCACATCGACGGCGGTGTTTGGCACCTCGATGTCGGCTCATCACATCCTGGGGCTGAAGCCGGTCCCAAGGGTATGGCTGTTCGCCATTTAAAGTGGTACGCGAGCTGGGTTTAGAACGTCGTGAGACAGTTCGGTCCCTATCTGCCGTGGACGTTGGAAGTTTGAGGAGAGCTGCTCCTAGTACGAGAGGACCGGAGTGGACGAACCACTGGTGTTCGGGTTGTGTCGCCAGACGCATTGCCCGGTAGCTAAGTTCGGACGGGATAACCGCTGAAAGCATCTAAGCGGGAAGCCCCCTTCAAGATGAGACTTCCCTTGACCCTAGAGGTCACATAAGAGACGTTGAAGACTACGACGTTGATAGGCGGGGTGTGTAAGCGTTGTGAGGCGTTGAGCTAACCCGTACTAATGACTCGAGAGGCTTGACCATATAACGCCAAAGCGATTTGAAGAGCTTGAAGCTATAAGCTTGAAGCCGGAAGCTGTACGCAATAGTGAGAGAGTGTAGAGCAAGAATAAACAAAGCTGTTTAAGTATATTTTGGATTCCAGGAGCGTTCAGCTTCGAGCTTTAAGCTTATAGCTTCCAGCTTGAGAGCCGAAGGCTCGACCAGTTTTGCCTGGTGACCATAGAGCGTTGGAACCACCCGATCCCATCCCGAACTCGGAAGTGAAACGACGCATCGCCGATGGTAGTGTGGGGCTTCCCCATGTGAGAGTAGGTCATCGCCAGGCACTTAATTATAAGACGCTGAATTAACACCAGCGTTTTTGTTTTAAAGCAATTCATAGTAAGACTTTGAAACACGCAAAATTTGTCTGATAACCATAGAGTATTGGAACCACCCGATCCCATCCCGAACTCGGAAGTGAAACGATACATCGCCGATGGTAGTGTGGGGATTCCCCATGTGAGAGTAGGTCATTGTCAGGCACTCAATTAAAAAGCCCGATAGAGCAATCTGTCGGGCTTTTTGCTGTGTGAAGAAAAAACGACACATCGCCGATGGTAGTGTGGGCTTTTTATGGAAGAGCCCATGTGAGAGTAGGTCATTGTCAGGCACTCAATTAAAAAGCCCGATAGAGCAATCTGTCGGGCTTTTTGCTGTGTGAAGAAAAAACGACACATCGCCGATGGTAGTGTGGGCTTTTTATGGAAGAGCCCATGTGAGAGTAGGTCATTGTCAGGCACTCAATTAAAAAGCCCGATAGAGCAATCTGTCGGGCTTTTTGCTGTGTGAAGAAAAAACGACACATCGCCGATGGTAGTGTGGGCTTTTTATGGAAGAGCCCATGTGAGAGTAGGTCATTGTCAGGCACTTAATTAGAAAAACCCAATCGAGAAATCGATTGGGTTTTTTGCTATTTGCGAAATAAAAAACAGTCTCTACACTATTCTTTAGTCAGGCAATATGGCTTAAAGGAGCATGCGAATATGTTTGAGCCTGGTTCCAGCAGTAGCTCCCAGACCGGTGTTATGCACTCAGAATATACTGTGCTGCAATTGACAAACCCTTTAAAATTTCAGAATACAACAATCATACCCGGCAGTAGGCATATCTCTGCCAGGAGTTCCAAAGAGTATGGGGCTACCAGGTATTTTTCTGGATACGCCTTCAGGGCAGATAGCAGGTCTCCGCAAGTTATATTTGAGCAGGGTTTTATGCTACGGCTCTCGGTGAAGTCAATGCATCAAATAGTTATGATGACTGGCTCTGGCATACCCGGTTATACGGGAGGTGACGGTATATCAGCTGCCATTTGTGCACAAGTCGCAGCTGGGTATTGTAAGAATGAAAATAAGACTGAAGATAAAGTTAGTGGTTGTATTTACCTGATTGATGGAATGAACATGAATGGTTTTGCTATGCCTGCCCAGTCTATGGACTATCTGTATTCAACATTCCCGATCCTTAAAAAAATATGTGAAGTTTGCTTTCCATGCAACATCTTAAATTCATCAGTGGTAGGGGTTGTATGGCCTGAAGGCTTTCCTGCACCACCATCAGTAAGTCCTGTATGGCCCGTTGCAACAACCAGGCTTAATTTATGGGTTAACCCCCGATATGAATCAATGTTTGACAGGGGGCTGGCTGCTGCAAAGAAAGTGGTTAGATTGTTTAATGCCTGACCAGGGCTGAATCAGTTTCTGCATAATTGGCAGCCGGTCAGGCATCAGGTGCAATGGAAGTACTGCAAGGTTAGCTGTCAGGCAAAACATAAACAAAAATAGTTGTGTAGTGGCAAAGGCTTCCGGCTAATACAAACAGGTGCCAGATGGCATGGTTATAGGGTAGCTTTTTCCAAACATAGAATATCACGCCCAGAGTGTAAGCCAGCCCGCCTGCAATTAACCATGCCATGCCTCCGGCTGACAGTCTTTGGGTTAGCTCCTGTCCGACAAACAGTGCCAGCCAGCCCATTGCTACATAGGTCAGCAGGGAAAGCTTTTTAAAGCGGTGCCTGAATGCCAGCTTAAAAATAATGCCTGTAAAGGCCAGCAGCCAGATGATGGCAAAAAGGATCCATCCCGTTGTTCCCCTGAGGGTAACCAGCAGGAAAGGTGTGTAAGTCCCTGCAATCAACAAATAAATGGCACAGTGGTCCAGCAATTTGAAAACTTGTTTTACTTTTTTATTCTGGAAACTGTGGTAAAGGGTCGACATAAGAAACAGAAGTATCATGCTTCCGCCGTAAATACTAAAACTCACTACACGCCAGGTGTCGCCTTGTATAGCGGCGTAAGTCACCAACAGTGTCAGCCCTGCTACACTTAGCATGGCTCCAATACCGTGGGTTACGCTATTCGCTATTTCTTCCCCAAGGCTGTAAGCCCTGTTGAGCATAGGTGGTTTTTGGGAGGGGTGGCATTTCATGATCAGTCATAAGCAAGTTGATTCGAGTGAAGATCATACTGTGCTTTTTTGGCAAATGTCATGGAAAAAACATTTTAACTTCTGAACTTATTGAATTTTACAGTGAACTGACTCCCGATAATTTCACCAAACCGGTTGTCAGACGTAATATTCCGGGTGCCGTCTTTACTCCACTGGAGTTGTAATAATCTCCTGGACTCTGAAGTTCAATCTGTACTCAAGCAATAAGAGGTGCGATAGATATCATGAGAACCATTGGCCGTTTTGCGACGGTATTGACCGTTAGCTCTATGCTGGCAGCCTGCAGTTCAACGCACAAGCCTGTTGTTGTCACGCCAGACATGCTACAGGGGCAGATATGGGTAATGAGTTCAATCAATGGGGAAGCCCCGGTTGGTGGCAAGCGTATCACGATGGAGCTGGCGCAGGGTTCTGCCTCTCAGGGTAAGATAAATGGCAAAGGACCTTGCAACAGTTACTTTGGTGGCTATCAGATAGAGAAAGGCGATTTTTCGTTTGGACGTATTGGTTCAACAATGATGGCTTGCCGGGAACCGGTGATGCAGCAGGAAATGGCGTTCCACACTACGCTGCAGAAAACGAACCAGATGCTTATGGATGGCCGGCAACTGATTCTTAAAGAAGCAGGCGGTCAGGACTCCATCGTCTTTATGGCTGAAACAGGCCGTGTTAAAGGTCAGGTGCAAACCTCCACAGGGAGTTTCCCCCGAAATTCTCAGGTAATGATCCGGCTCAGTGACGTCAGCAAACAAGACGCCCACTTACAGGTTATTGGTGAACAGAAAATCAGGATTAAAGGTGAGATTCACGGACCGGTCGCTTTTGACCTGCCTTATGCTCCACACTTGATTCAGGCGGGGCATTCGTATGCTATCTCTGTAGAAGTGCGGCAGAACGGCAAGCTGCTTTACACTAGCCAGAGTCACTATCCTTTGAATCTGGATAAAGCGGCGCTGGATGTTAAAGCGGAACCCGTAAAAAGCATGTAAACGGATGGTTTGTTGCCAGCCATAAAGGCTGGCAGCAAACATGCAGAGGTATTTTTAACGAACCTTGCGAAATTCTCCATCCATAGCCTCTCATTGGGAGCGGCGCGACCTTTGAAGGTTTGGATGGAGATGGATAGCGAGGCTTGCGTAGAGCAAGCCCATGTACTAACTTCAGTGCACTGCGAAACCCTGCATAATGGGCTTGGTGGCTGAGACAACAGCCTACTCGACAGACAGATAAGCCTCTGGACAAATACTCAAGCGTCACCGTTGCTGGACTAACTACGAGAAACAAATCAGGAAAACACAACCGTTTTCTGGCTTCTACCGCCGATGCGCTGGGACACAGCGTATGTGTAAAGAGTTCCCCTGTCGTGGTTCGGCAACCTGTACGACAGCGAGAGGCTATGTTATTTGACATAGTGGGTCGCACGTAATTCCCGATTAGAAGCCCTCGCTAGAATCGGCTTGCCGATTTAGTGGAGGGAGAGTGTCACCAGTATTTATCAAAACTAGCGGAAAACCCCGTACTTTTAGGCTTAAATGATCTGTTCGTCACTTCAGACGGCCAAAAATCCGGTAATCCAAGACACACCAAGCGCTACGAGCAAAAGCTCACCTACCTTCAGCGTAAGCTGGCGAAAAAGCAGAAAGGCAGTAACAACCGAGCTAAAGCAAAGCTCAAGGTTGCCCGTCTTCATGCGAAAATAGCCGATTGCCGGATGGATGCTACTCATAAAGCATCCCGCAAACTCATTAACGAGAACCAAGTTGTTTGTGTAGAGTCCCTGAATGTGAAAGGCATGATCAAAAATCCAAAACTGGCAAAGCATATAGCTGATGCAAACAGGGGTGAATTTGTACGGCAGTTGCAGTACAAAGCCGAGTGGGCAGAAAGAATTGTTGTTCAGATAGACCGATTCTTTCCCAGCTCCAAGCGTTGCTCCAGTTGCGGATTCATCCATGAAAGTTTGCCGTTGTCTATCCGTGAATGGAAATGCCCGAAGTGCAATACCCTTCACGACAGGGATATTAATGCGGCAATCAATATCAAAACCGCCGGGCTGGCGGGGTTGGCCTGTGGAGCGACTGGAACGGGGATTGCAGTTAAATAAAAATGCAACAATCGCAACATAACTTGTTATACTGACAACAACATAGATAGCCAGAGGCGTTTATTTTGTGGGTATCCACAACCAAACTTGCCAAGATTGAGGGCGTAACAACCCAGACAATAAGGCGAAAGATCGAAAGCGGTCATTACGAGAAAATAATGCAAACGAGCGGGGGTCACTACCGCATATTCATCAACCAGCAGAGGAAGATATGCTATGCAAGGGTTAGCTCAGGGAAGCAAAAATCTTCCATTGCTACGCAAAGGCGACGCTTGCTCGAAAGGTATCCTGACGCAGAATTTATCAGTGACATTGCCAGTGCTTTCAACTTTAAACGAAAAGGACTGCAAACCATTCTGGAATCAGCGATGTGCGACCATCCAACCCACATTGTGGTTACCACAAAAGACAGGCTCGCACGATCAGGATTCGAACTTATCAAGTGGCTCGTTGAATTATCAGGAGGACAAATCGAAGTTTTGGATGACTCGAATGGTTCCGGTGAAGCCTTTGATACCCATGAGCTTATCGGTTTCATTACCTCGTTCTGCAACAGCCACTACGGACAGCGTTCCGCTAAAAGGCGCAAAGATCGTAGCATCAAAAAGGATCAGAATTTACCCGGAGAATGAACCGGCCTACAGGGATGCACTTGCTCTTTACAGGCGTTCTTACAACCTGGCTGTGGAGCGGTTCCGCAATGACAAATACAAGGACGAAAATGGTAAATTTATTAATATGCGCCCGTCGATAAAGGCTCAGGTGGAGAAGGAGCAAAAAGACAATGGACGGGCTTATAACTCTATTATTTCAGATAATGGAACACTAGCGGCAGCGACAACATTCAAGTCTGTTTGCAGTAAAAACAAAAAACTCAAAGGGGCAAGTGGAGGTTTCTCAGAAATAAGTTTTAAGAGCCGTAAAGGAAGCAGGCACTCATTCTCTATTGATAGACTGCCAAAGGGATTGAACCCTTGCGTTAATGCGTTGGGCAGAATCCATCTAACGGAAGAAGTGCCTGCCGAAGCCATTGGTAAATCATGCGTTATTACCTGTGACAAAGGGCGCTGGTTCATTCAGGTTCAACAACACATAGAACTCAATGCCGATATCCAAGGCGCAGTGAAGTGTGTTGGGATCGACCCCGGAGTGCGAACTTTTGCTACCTGTTTCAGCGATAAAGAGGCTTTAATTGCAGGAAATGACTTTGCCAAAGAAAAGTTGTTCCCGCTTATGAAACGAGTTGACAATTTCATTGGGCAAAAACAAAAGATTCTAAACACCCAAAAAGGCATAAAGTTTCCTGACATGCCTCAGTGGGCGCAGGATCGTATTGTCAACTTTGACAAAGAGATTAACCGCCTTAAGTGCAAGAAAGATGACATTATTCTGGACTTGCATAACCGACTGGCGTTCGAGCTTGTATCCAATTATGACGTTATCTTTCTGCCGTCTTTCGAGACGAGGGGCATGGTCACACGAAAAGACAAAAAGGTGCGTACCATACGCCGGAATACCTGCCGCCAGATGCTAGATCTCAATCATTACGGGTTTAAGGTGCGTTTGAAGTGGTACGCCAGAAAGTACGGAAAGCACGTTGTGGATTGCAATGAAGCGTACACGTCAAAGACCCGCTCATGGGATGGCAGTATTGATGATCGGCTTGGTTCATCAAAAGTTATAAAAGGCAATGGTTTCACCGTTGACAGAGACATCAACGGTGCGAGAAACGTCCTTCTTAAAAATCTAACAAGGCAGCTTGAGCCTTAATCATAACAACGAATGTTGCGTTCGTTGCGGTTTTAATCAAGAGCCTAGCTGCAATCTAGAGAAGGCGTGTCGAAGCAGGAAGCCTGTTTGGTGACGAACAGGAATCCCCGTCCTTCAGGGGCGGGGAGGATGTCAAGAATGTTTTACCAGTAACCGGTCTAACTGATTCGCAAAAGCCTGACGGTCTTGAGCTGAAAGCGACGAAGGCCCACCGGTATCGACACCACTACTGCGCAGCTCGTCCATAAAGTTTCTCATGGATAAACGCTGTTGCACATTTTCCTTTGTATACAACTCGCCTCTTGGGTTCAGTGCCAGGGCCTGTTTGCCGACCACTTCTGCGGCAAGAGGAATATCGGCGGTGATAACCAGCTCGCCAGGTTGAACGTGTTGGGCAATGTAATTGTCTGCGACATCGAATCCGGCGGGAACCTGAACGGCTTTTATCAGGGTGGATGGCGGTGTGCGCAAATACTGATTAGCCACCAGGGTTAAGGGGACTTTGACTCGCTCGGCGGCCCGGAACAGGATTTCCTTGATTAAATTTGGACAGGCATCGGCATCGACCCAGATGTGCATCTATAAGACCTCGTGACTGGAACTTACATCAATACAATAGTTCCAGATCGTGTTATAAAAAAACAAGTTAAGGGAACAATTATAAAGCATTAGGTACAGGATTAACCGTGTCGATAGAGATTACAGATGAATCCCTGAGTGGCTTTCCTTCTGGGGCGCTGTGTAAACATCAGCGCCATATTCCCATGGGTACACCCCACAATCTTCGCACTCTGGCGGGTATCAGTACGCAGGATGGAAGGGACATCGCTGCCGGAAAACTCTATCGCTCTGATTCAGTCGCACAGCTTTCCGGTGAAAGCGAGAAACGACTGAGTGCGCTGCAGTTAAAGGTTGTTACTGATTTCCGCTCCAGCCTGGAGCAAAAAAATACGCCCCACCAATGGTCAGAGAATAATATTGATATTATCCATCGGCCTATACCGGTTATGGGCGATAATGGTCGCGTTGAACTGATGCGGGTGTTGCAGAGTGTCGATTCCGCTGAGGACGTTGCCCATTGGTTGCGCGAACTGTATCGCAGCATGGTGATAGATTTTAGTCATGTTTACGCGGAGTGGCTGCATAGTCTGCTAAATGATGACAGTTACCCTCAGCTTTATCACTGTACCGCTGGTAAAGACCGAACGGGTGTGGCAACGGCTTTACTGCTGAAGTTGCTGGGTGTTGCCGATGTGTTGATAATGGATGACTTCCTGCTGTCCAATGAGTTATCTGCGGAATATATTGAAGCACGCACTACAGGTAAAGTGGCATTTAGCTGGATGCCAGAAGGGGTGAATCCCGATTTTCTACGGCCTCTGTTGAGCGTTCAAAAAGAGTTTTTAGAGGCTACGTTCAGCCATATCAATGAAGAGTGTGGCAGTTTTGCTCAGTATGCAAAGCAGTGTCTTGGTATGACATCGAAAGAGATCAGTCAGCTGCGGAAAAACCTGCTGGTGCCAGGATAGCAGCTAACAACAGGCTAAAGGTTATGGTTTATGCAGTTTCGTCCCTGTATTGATTTACACAATGGCAAGGTCAAACAGATTGTCGGCAGTTCGTTATCGGATTCAGATAATTCAGCCGCTGTTAACTTCGAGAGTGATCGTTCACCGGCAGAGTTTGCTGCCCTTTATCGTAAAGACAATCTTCAGGGCGGGCATGTTATCAAACTGGGTTCCGGCAATGAGGCTGCTGCACAGCAGGCCCTTGCAGCCTGGCCCGGAGGGATGCAGATTGGCGGTGGAATGACTGCTGAAAATGCAGCGGGCTACCTGACAATGGGGGCTTCCCACGTTGTGGTGACCTCTTATGTGTTTCGGGATGGGAAGGTTCATCATGATAATCTGAAAAAACTGGTCACGGCCGTAGGGCGAGAACGACTGGTTCTGGATTTGTCCTGTAAGAAGAAAGACGGGCGTTATTATATTGTGACAGACCGGTGGCAGACGTTTACGCAGACGGAAGTATCCAGGGAAACGTTGCATGAACTGGCGGATTCCTGTGCCGAATTCCTGGTTCATGCCGCTTCTGTTGAAGGAATGATGGCTGGACCCGATTTGCAACTGGTGGCTTTGCTGGCGGAACACTCACCGATTCCAGTGACTTATGCAGGTGGGATAGCCTCTATTGAGGATATTGAAGCGGTCAGGGCGGCGGGTAAAAATAAAATCCACATCACTATAGGCAGTGCGTTGGAACTGTTCGGCGGCTCACTAAACTACAAAGATGTTGTTGAGCGCTGCAAAGCGTAATGTGTTCAGGGATTAAACAAAAAAGGATTCGTATTGAATCCTTTTTTGATAACACCCACCGGTTAGTTGAAACTGGCTCTCTGGAAAAGTGTTGAGCCTGATGCAGCTGGCTTTTGTTAAATGACCAGACTGGGTGTTCTGTATTTTTGAATGCTTATTTCAGCTTACCTTCCCGACGCCATTTGCTTTCCTGGGAGGTTTCATCCATTCGTTCCCAGCGTTGACGCCAGTTATTTTTCTTACAGTTTGCCAGAGTATTATTTTCTGTTTCGGTGCATGGCACTGTTTGATCGCAATTGTAGTTATTCATTGTCTAATACCTGTATCAATTAAATAAATTGTCCTCTTACGTTCTCTACCTGAAGGAGGCATATTAAGATGGTCGTCTATGCCTGCGTGTGAGACGAAGGATTGTGTGGTAACACAAAGCAAAGCGGATGCTGAGTATTATCTCAGTCATTCAGCCAATAGATTCATGCTAACACAGCCAATTCAGTAATAAAGGGTTATTCTCACTTCTTTAATAGAATTCGGTATTAATTGTTGATCCAGAGCAAAACTTATCCGGTGACGTTTATTGCACTGTAAGCGAGCAAGCTTTTCATTAAATATAAGTTGAGCATGATAGAAAGAGTCATTATTGTACGGAATTTATCATTGATTGTATGCCAGGCAGGCTGTGGGGAAAAATATTCTTCAGATTGTGTCATAAGCAGAAAATCAATCTTTGAGGTATGGTTTTGGGCTCTGAGAAAGAAAACTATTTCTGACCAGGTCTGCTTACAATAAATAAGACATTACATACTCTTGGGAGTTGAGGAAGGATTATGAGTAGCAATCATCAGTGGGTAAATGAAGCGGTTCGTAAAATTGAAGCGGATTTTCAGCGCAGTGCTGACACTCATTTGATTAAACTGGATCTGCCATCTGTGGAAGGCATAGATCTGTACCTGAAAGATGAGAGTACTCACCCTACAGGTAGTCTGAAACACCGCCTGGCACGTTCTTTGTTTCTTTACGCTCTGTGTAATGGCCGGATAAAAGAAGGCACGCCTGTCATTGAGTCTTCCTCTGGCAGTACCGCTATTTCTGAAGCTTACTTTGCCCGCCTGCTGGGCTTGCCATTTATTGCCGTGATCCCTAAGAGTACCGCTAGCAAAAAGATTCGTCAGATTGAGTTTTATGGTGGTCGCTGCCATCTGGTGGATCACTCCAGCCAGATTTATGCAGAGTCCAGGCGGCTGGCGAAAGAACTGAACGGCCATTATATGGATCAGTTTACTTACGCTGAGCGTGCCACAGACTGGCGGGGCAATAACAACATTGCCAATTCCATGTTTGAGCAAATGAAGCTGGAGCAACACCCGGAGCCAAAATTTGTCGTCATGAGTCCGGGAACGGGTGGTACTTCTGCCACCATTGGCCGCTATATTCGTTATCAGCAGTTGAATACACGACTGTGTGTTGTTGATCCGGATAATTCAGTCTTCCGGCACTACTACAAGACTGGTGACGAGTCTCTGACGATAGATGCCGGTTCTCGCATTGAAGGTATTGGGCGTCCCAGGGTTGAGCCTTCCTTTATACCGGGCGTGGTTGATGAAATGCGTCATATCCCTGATGCGGCTTCCATTGCCACCATGCTCTGGGTAGGAAAACTGTTAGGCAGGAAAGTAGGCCCCAGTACCGGAACCAACCTGTTTGGAGCTTTGCAAATTGCCAGCGAAATGAAAGTCCGTGGTGAAACCGGATCGATTGTTACCCTGCTCTGCGACAGTGGTGAGCGCTACCTTGACACCTGCTACGATCCGCAGTGGGTCGCCAGTACTATTGGCGATATTGAGCCTTATCTGAAAAAGCTGGAATGCTTTTATCTTGATGGCACATTGGAATCCTGATAAAGCCATAGTCCAGATAAGAGTTCAGATAAGAGCCCGGATGAGAGTTCGCGCTGCCAGGCTCATCGTCGAATTATGTCACGGGACAGGACGATAGCCTGTTGCTCTGAATCACCGGCAAGGCCGGATAGCAACAGATTAACGGTATGCTCTGCCATCGACGTGTAATCCAGACGGGCAGAGTGAATGGGAAATGGCAACAGATCCAGCATCATATTATCGCCAAAAGTTGCCCAGTTCAGGTTTTCAGGTAATAACGCATAGTGTTCCCGCACAAAGGATAAAGCACCTTCCATCAAGGTAAATGAAGCAGTCAGCAGGTTTTTAGGTAGAACATGATGCTGGCTGAAATACCCCCTGATCATTTCATAGCCGGCTTCAGCGGTGTAACTGTGGTGGAAAATATAATCTTCGTTAATATTTATGCCGGCGTTGTCTAATATTTCCCGATAGCCCTGCAGGCGGTTCAGGCTGTTACGCATACCCGCGATGCCACCGAGATAAACAGGTTGCTGGTGGCTGGATTCCAGTAGTAGTGATGTCAGCTGAAGCGATGTATCCAGATCGTTACTGATAATAGAGGGGTAGCGACTGTCCGGGATTTTCCGGTCGATCAGGATGATGGGAATGCGGTTATCAGTCAGGCTTTGATACATCTGATCGCTGCTATGGCAGCTGATAGTGACAATAGCATCCACCTGGTGTCCAATCAGTGCCCGAAGTGCGCAGGCTTCTACTTCAGGCTCATCTTCTGAACAGCTTACTAACAGGTGATAGTCCTGTGCCCTGAGCCGTAGCTCAAGGGTTCTGGCAAAACAGGCAAAGCCTCCGTGCGTGAGTTCGGGAACGATCAGGGCGACCAGTTGACTGGTATGGCTGCGCAGGCCTGCCGCCTGGACATTGGCAATGTAATGATACTTTTCTGCCAGGGCTGTCACCCGTTCCTGTGTCAGCTTGCTGATGCGATACTGCTCAGCACGACCGTTCAGAATTATACTGGCTGTTGCTTTGGATACACCTGCCAGACGCGCCAGTTCTTCCAGTTTCATATCATCGTAAAGTACTGCGAATAGCCTACAACTGAAGGATAGTTGCTATTTTATAGATTGCTTTTTGATGCATCCGGGAGCAACGCATTTAATTTATGATTCATTGTTTGAACGTATATTAAAAAATGATGGCTAAGATAAATTTATTATGAGTAGGCTAAATCGGTTCAGCTATAGTTCTCTTCGTGTCAGGGGTGACCAAAAAATGTTTTCATTTGCTTATGCTAAATAGCTTCCAGATGTTTTGCGGAAAGTTATTACTCTTATGGTCTGTTTTATGGATCACTTATTAAAGTCGCATATATTTATGCAGCAGTTTGCACCGAACAAATACAGTGCTCTTAAACAGGCTTGCATGAAACTGATTGAGGCAGGCATGGTGCGGCCTGGCTATTTTCACGGAATGTGCAGGCGTGAGCTGCTGTCGTCTACTTATCTTGATCATGGGATTGCAGTACCCCATGGAGTGCCGGGCAGTCGTTCAGAGATAAACAACAGTGGCATGATTATTATGCAGTTTCCAGAGGGAGTAGACTGGGGGGATAACAATCGAGCCTTTCTTCTTTGTGCCCTGGCTGCTAATGGAAAGGAGCATTTAAAAATGCTCAGTCAGCTTGCCTGTTCTCTGGATGATATGGAACTGTGTCGTCAACTGGCAGTGACCGAGCAGGTCGATCAGATTTACCAGTCGATTACCCGGTTCTGTTAACGGAATATCATTTGAATCGAGCCAAGTGGGTATACCTAACCATCGCCCAATGTCTGTCGGGCGATGATTAAAGGGTTATTCCAGTTTCGTTGAGTGTTTCAGTGACGGGTGTCACTGGCTGGCATGATATTGGGATGGCTAAGCCACTCTTCAGGGTTTTCATCGGTTGAGTCAACGGCTTCGCCGCCAGCCAGCTCCTCGCGGGTGGCAACAACAGCCAGTTCCTTGGCAAAGTTCTGCAGCAGGTCAATCACCTCATCTTTATCATCGTTCAGGTCTTCGTCGACAAAGATTCTGAACAGTGGTGGTTGCTCAAGGTCAGCCCCTTTTCGTTTCAGTGTCATTTGCAGGCCGGAATGTTCGGGGTCTGAAACTTCGGCCAGTTTAAAGGTCACTGACTGAGCGTCTCGTAATACGGAAAGCAGCTTCAGGGCTTCAGCGGCACTGATTTCACCAGAGTCGACACAGGCTTCTACGTATTCCCTGGCAGACAAACCTGAATCCATGTAATTATCTACAAGGCTTTGCAGGTCGTCGTTCTTGTACTTGTTATGGCTCATGAACCCTCCATACAGCTCTGTTAGCTTCGCTTGAGAAAAGCAGCCATGACATCCTCTGTCATAAACTGCTATGAGAGCACTCTTCCAGTGTACCGAATTTCAATACAAAGGAAAGTCGGAATACGTATTTATCCATAAGAACGGCTTTCGGGACTTCTCCCCCTAACGGTTCAGTGATACCTTTTCTCCCCCCTCTTTTCGATTTACCCAGTGAATCTATGAATTTATCCCGACTGAATCTGAATCTGTTACCAGGTCTGAAAGCGTTACTGGATACACAAAGTGTCTCCAGAGCCGCGCAGGTGATGCATGTGACCCAGTCCGCCATGAGCCGAACGTTGGGACAATTGCGCGAAGCCCTTAATGACCCGATTCTGATTCGCAGGGGGAACCATATCTACCTGTCTGAAAAAGCCCTGAACCTGCATGAAGAGGTCAATCGAGTGGTTCATGCTGCCAGCAGCATTTTTGAGAACCAGCAGTTTGACCCCGCGACGACAGAGCGGCACTTTCGTATTGCGACCGGTCATAGGGTGCTGGAGGAGGTTATGCCTGGCATTATTCACAAAATCTGGCGGCAGGCACCTCACTTTACCTTTGAGCTGGTGGCTCAGCACCCCGGACTAACGGTCAGTAACGGCAAAATTGACATAATGGTGGGCTACATTGGTGAACCGGAAGAGGGGCTGTCGGGCTACCAGTTAATGAAGGAGCAGGTTTGTCTGGTCGTGTGTGAAGATCATCCGTTAGCCCGTGAGCCGCTATCTCAGGAACGGTTGTTGCAGTTTCCATTCATTATGCAGAAGAATGACCAGAATACGCACCAGATAATGAACGACTACATTCGCTCATTAAGCGCCAAAGTGAAAGTTCGCGCGTTTGCTCCCAGCATTATGGTTTGTATGAATCTGGTAAAAGGCACCGACTGTGTTTTTCTGGCGACCGGCTCCGTTAAAACCTTTGCCCGGAGTCTGGAGAATGTGGTGGTGCGCAATGTGCCGATGGATGTTCCGGAAGTGTATTACAGCATGGTATGGCCAGAGTACTGGACATTAAACCGCGCTCACCGATGGTTGCGGGAATTTATTCGGGACGAGCTGACGGCGTTTATCCAAACTCGTCAGGCCGCGCGGTTTCCACAAAAGAAACCCAAAGGAGAAAATTAAGCCCCCGGAACAACGCACCGGCTCGCTCAAACTCACTCAAAAAGGCTGATTAATAAACATAATGATCCGGCTGCCTTCCTCACTGGTGGCTATCTCGGCTCTGGCAATCACGCCTTCCGCTTTAAAACGAATGCCTGCGCCTACGCTGAATTTCATATCACTGTGCAGTGTCCGCGCACTGAAGGTATCGGCGACACGCCCGGCATCGGCAAATACCGTCCACTGCCACCAGGGCAGACTATACCAGTCACCCAGTAGCGGTATCTGTTGCAAAGGTTGCCACTGAGGTTTGACCCGGTATTCAGCGCTGTACGATACCGCTGAACGACCATAAAAACGATTGCTGCTGTAACCTCTCAGTCGATACCAGCCACCAAGAGAGACACCGGCATAAGACGGCGGTCGTCGGTATTCTTCAGCACCATTGAGGTTTTCCGTTCTGTTCCAGGTGGGGGTATCCGCCACCCAGCCATTCAGGGCAACCACCTGTTGTTGCCACAGGTCATTAGCTCCCAGATCAAAGAACTGGCTGAATTTCAACTCCCAGGTACGCCATGCGTTGCGGCGTTTTCTGCTCCAGCCCTGGGTGACCTTTAACTCTACGTGATTGCCGGTGGTGGGCTCCTGGGTGGAATCCCGATTGTCATAATCCAGGATCAGGCGAATGCCATTGGTGCTAGTGTCCTCTTTTGCTGGTGTCGCTTCACCCAGATCCTGGCGCAGATAAAAGGGCTCGATTTCCACCGTGGTAAAGCCATTGGCAAACGGATTCATGGAGCCCGAGTTGTGGCTGGTCTCACCTTTACGATGCATCATGCTGGCCAGTGCGCCATTGATACCATCACCGATAGGAAGAATATACCGGAAGCGGGCCAGGTACTCGGCCTCTTTGCCTGAGGTACGAACATAGTTTTCAGCACTGGAATCATTACTGCCTGCTTTCTCATGCTGATAATCAGGATTTCCGGAAACATAATAATCAGTGGCATCGTAATAGCTGTTCAGCAATTGCAGATCGACCAGCCACTGGCTCTGTCCGGGAATCATCAGGTTATTCATGCCAGCAAACCCCAGTCGGGAGCCGTTGTCTGAAGTAATGGCTGTGGCAAACACCGACATTTGTGGTTGCAACCATCCCGTTACGATACCGGATACTCCGACCGCTGTTCCCCAGTCCCGGGATTGAAAGGCATAAGGCACCGCAGAAAAATTGATAGAACCTTCCTGTTCAGGTACGACCTCGACATTCGATAGGGCCGGGCTGGAAAGCGTCAGTGCCAGTAAACCAGAGAACAGTAAACCTGCCAGTCTGTTGGTTTTATTCATTCTGTCTTTTGTGGATAGTCCGCAATCACTGGGCGACAGGTTCCTGTCGCAGTATAAATAGGCGGATTATCCGCTGAATCGGAGTTTGCCTGAATAAGGTCTTGCCTCTATTTACACTAAGATCAAACTGACTTTGTATCTCAACATACAGTAAACTGCCGATCCTTAAGCAGTGATAAAAGTAACCACACCATGAAGAAGACGCTGTCTTCACATAAGGCTCAGTTCGATTCGGAACCCTTTAATCCGGAACTAACGCGCCAGCAATTCCCGATTCTCAGCCAGCGGGCTCATGGCTCTCCACTGGTTTATCTGGATAATGCCGCAACGACGCAAAAGCCTGAATCAGTCATCGAGGCGATCAATGGCTACTATCGGGAACAGAACGCCAATGTGCACCGTGCCTCTCATTACCTTAGTGCCAAGTCAACCAAAGCGTTCGAAGTGGCAAGAGAACAGGTGCAGCAGTTCCTGAATGCTTCTTCTTCTGATGAAATTATCTGGACCCGGGGGGCAACGGAAGCCATTAATCTGGTAGCCAATAGCTGGGGCAGGGCAAATTTACAGGCCGGGGATGAAGTTCTGCTGACCTGTCTGGAACACCATGCCAATATTGTTCCCTGGCAGCTGGTGGCGGAAGCAACAGGGGCTGTCATCAAAGTGGTGGATATCAGACCGGATGGTGAGCTGTGTATGGACAGTTTTACAAGGCAGCTGTCTGACAAAACACGAATTGTCTGTGTCACCCACGCCTCTAATGCCATTGGTACTATCACGCCAATGGCTGAAATAATGGCCGCTGCTCATAAGCTGGGAGCACTGGTTCTGGTCGATGGTTCCCAGATGGTGGCACACCAGACGGTTGACGTACAAAAGCTGGGTTGTGACTTTTATGTCTTTTCCGGACACAAAGTGTTTGGGCCGACCGGAATAGGCGTTCTTTACGGCCGTAAAGCTCTGCTCGAAGCCATGCCGCCCTGGCAGGCGGGTGGAGAGATGATTGAGCGGGTCAGCTTTACAGGTACTCGCTTTAATACCTTGCCGTTCAAGTTTGAGGCGGGTACGCCGAATGTCGCTGGTGTTATCGGCATGGCTGCCGCGCTGGATTTTTTACAATCGTTCAATATGTCTCAACTGGCTGAACATGAGCAGTCATTAAGGCAAAAAGCAGAAGCGGGTTTGCGTGCCATACCGGGTATCCGGCTGATTGGTCAGGCGTCTGAAAAAGTATCAGTAGTGTCGTTTATTTGCGACACATTGCACAATCAGGATATTGGCTTGCTGCTGGACCAGCAGGGAATAGCCGTGCGGACCGGTCATCACTGTACTATGCCGCTGATGGAACGGCTTAACCTGTCGGGAACCGTCCGTGTGTCATTTTCGTTCTATAACACTGAAGAAGATGTTGATCGTTTTTTGTCAGCAATGAGATTACTGGTGACATCTGAAGATCATACTGACGAGGAGTTTCAGGGGCTGCCTGCTCAACGCTCCGGACTACCAGTATTGTATCAGACCATAAAAGCGTTCAGTGACCAGCCTGTACCGTCCAGCCTGATGGACAGCCATAACTGGCAGGAAAAATACCGCCAGATTATGCTGTTGGGCAAGCGCATGCCCTCGCTGCCTGATAGCTGGAAAACCGAAGGCGCCAGGCTGCATGGTTGTGAAAGCACCGTGTGGATTCATTATTATTACGATCAGGAAACCATGCAGCTGTATTTTGCAGCCGACTCCGATGCCAGGGTGATTCGCGGTTTAATTGCGCTGGTTCTGGCAAAAATCAATGGTCGGCAACCTGACGACATAAGTCGTTTTGATATGGATGGATATTTTGAACAGTTAGGGTTATTGACTCACTTAAGCCCATCCAGGGGCAACGGGCTCAGGGCTATTGTTGCCGAGATTCTGTCACAGGCGCATCGCTATCATTAAAGACCGCTGTCCACTTTTGGCTTTTAGCTGTTAGCTTTTGGTTGTATGAACAGCCAGCAGCTAACAGCTAGCCGCCAACAGCCAACAGCCAACAGCCCTTCAGGCTGTGAGTTTTTTGATAATTCGGGAGACAGCTGCAAAGCCAAACGTCGCCGTTACAACCGTCGATGCACCAAAGCCTCCGGCGCAGTCCATTTTGGTAGAACCCAGGTCGTGGGGTTTTTGTTGACAGATGCTACCGTCAGGGTGTGGATAAACCGCCTGCTCACTGGAGAAAACACAATCAACACCGAACTTACGTTTGATGTTTTTGCTGAAGCCATGAAAGTCCCTTAAGTGAGTTTTGACCTTACGTGCCAGGGGATCGTGCCAGGTTTTGGCTAGGTCGGTAATCTGGATCTGGGTCGGATCGGTCTGACCGCCTGCTCCACCCGTGGTAATAATGGGTATTTTATTGCGCTTGCAGTGATTAATCAGGGCGGCTTTGACCCGGAAGCTGTCAATGGCATCAAGAACATAATCAAACTCACTGGTGATCAGCTCGGCGATGTTCTCTGGCGTAATAAAGTCTTCAATGATCTGGCAGTCGCAGTTCGGGTTAATTGCCTTGATTCTCGCCTGCATCACCTCGCATTTAGACTGACCAATGGTGCCTGTTGTAGCATGCAGCTGACGGTTAATGTTGGTTATGCAGATATCGTCCAGGTCAATCAGAGTGATTTTACCCACAGCCGTTCTGGCCAGTGCTTCTGCTGCCCAGGAACCGACCCCACCAATGCCAATGACACAAACGTGGGATTGTCCCAGTTTTTCTTCAGCATCCATGCCATAGAGGCGGCGGATGCCGCCAAAGCGTTCATCAAGGGTGGTGCTCATATGGGCTCAACATTTAGTAGAAAAGGTGCGAATTATAATACCAACTCCTGTTGAGCGCTATTTGTGGCCAGGCTACCAATAAATTTTATTTGTTACATAGTCATTCAGCGCTCATTCTGTGTGGCTAAAGTGTTTCTTTACTACAATCATGCTTTCCATAATTCCTGAAGAGCTACTAAAACATGAAGAAACCATTCATTTTTATTTTCTGGATTGTTTTCTCTGGCCTGTCTTTACGTGCTTTTTGTGATCAAATGATTGTCACCTATCCGTGTAAGAGCATGAATGGAATAAGATTTTTTTTAAGTCAGTATGTGGATCAAAGAGGTCACTATTTCTGGAGTCTTAATCCCGAGGGTGATACCAGCATTTTTTTCTACAACGTACCTATACCGCTTCAGAGCAGCGTTGGTATAAATTTAGCTGTTCTGCATATTCCCGGGCTCAGTCCCTCCTACCCAATGACTGTTTTTTTTAGCACCCCAACAGCAATGCATTTTTTCGCTAATCCTCAGATTGCCCAACAACTTCGCCACCGAGAACTTCGCCACCAACAAGCTCATCCCCAACAAGCTCATCCCCAACATCCCCAACAAGCTCATCCCCAACAAGCTCGTCTCCAACAAGCTCGTCTCCAACAAGCTCACCCTCAACAACCTCATCTCCAACAACCTCATCTCCAACAACCTCATCTCCAACAACCTCATCTCCAACAACCTCATCTCCAACAACCTCATCTCCAACAACCTCATCTCTCCCCTCTGCCTTATTTACAAACATTGTCCGGGCATTAACGCAGCCATTAACCAATAGCGGATAGCTAAGGCTCCAGTCCCCTTAAATCTATACCTCAGAACCGCCCGGGCGGGAGGCCGGAATATGCACTAAGGCAGTTGACTGGTGCCTCTGTTGAGGCAGAGAACTATTTGCAGTTATCCCCAAAGTCTGTGGATAACCTGGGGTATAACTTTGTGGCAACTTTTTCTGATGCCGGTGGCATAACTGGTTTGAATGATTGGTTAAAAAACAGACAGAAAAAAGGGCGGATAAATCCACCCTGAATTAAATGATTAGAGTGTTGTGTGTAGTCTGTCTTTTTACCACCAGGCTTCCATCTGTACACCAAAGGTTATGCCGTCCGTTGCCTTGCCAAAGTTTTCTGCGATCAGCTTTCTGTCACCACCAACTCCGGCTGTACTGGGGTTGCAGCTTCCAGGCACAACGTTAGCAGGACACTTCATTTCATCCCAGTTAGCGTAGGTGACGAAGACCCTGATAACGGGTCTCACCATAGCTCCGAAACGTGGGTGGAATTGTTGCGCCAGGGTGACTTTATAGAGTTTAGAGTCGGCGAATTCTTTTTTGTAAGGAGCTCCGGGCATGTTTTCCCGAACAACGAACTCTGCACCGTTTTTGACTTCATCCCAACCTAAATCCAGAACGGTGCTGGTCAATTCGCTCCATTTCCATTGAGGGCGTATACCGACAGTGATCCAGGTTAATTTGTCAGGTGCCAGGGCCGTTCTTTCAATATCTTTGGAATAGTCCATTTGGGTCCAGCCAATGACATAGGTCACATCCAGACGGTCCATAATGGGTATTTGACCAAAATCGATAACCCGGGTCATTTTACTGCCATCGAACCACTTGGATGTCTGGGAGGTTCTGCCGTCTTCCCCCAGTCCTGGTCCTGTCATTGCATCGGTCGCGTATTGCACGACAAAGTTATTATACCCGCCAACAGGGAAAGCGTAAGTCAACTGCGCTGTCCCCATGAAACCGTCCTTGTCATAGTCTTTTTTGTTAGGCACTTTGTCACCCGGAGAGCCTTTGCCGTAGTTAAGGCCCAGTTGCAGGCTCAGGCTGTTTGTAAGTTTCAGATCAGTGAGTCTGAAGTCAAGAATATTGGTGGCAATCTTTTTCTCTTTGTAGGTGAAACCACCTTCATCGCCTTTCGTTGGGTCGGGTGGCCTGTAGTCACTGGCAAAAATGACGTCAGTTTCATTCCGGATCCAGGCCAGATGAAATTTACCAAAGCCTGCGTTGATGTCTTCAATACCCGCACCCGGGCCCGAAACATTCCAGTAGAACCAGTCAAGCTGATGCACGTCGTGGCGTCGATAATAGCGTTTTCCTGCCCAGAGTTTGGCACTGGGTAAGGCCGGGAAAACATTTTCAGCGATTATATTGATTTCCCTGAGGGCAAAATCATTATCGTCCTTGCTCGGGTTTTCCGAGTCTTTTTGTTGATCGACTTTATAGGAAAGCCGGGTATTTAATTGGAACACTGTGCCGTTATCGGTTGCCAGTGTAGCCTGCAAACCCTGTTCTGTGTAGGTTTCGCACTCATTACCCAGCCGGTGCTTGAAGGGAGCCCCTGCGGCCTGAAAGCAAGCCTGCTTGCCCCCTTTTGCCGAGCTGCCAATACCGGATCGGGCATATCCATAATAATTAAGGTTCATCCTCTCGGCGGCTGAACCAAATTCCTCATCCATCATTTCTGCAAGAGCGTGAGGGCCAGAAATTGCGGCTAGCGAAACGACTCCCAGGCTACAGAGTCCAGAACGCAGAGCGCCGGCCAGCGAGGATTGTTCCTGAGTCATGACAAAACACCTTGTGTGTGTTTAAACCATCCGGAAACTATCTGGAGTTGTGGAGCTATACAGAGACCTTAAGTATTGGCTACAGCCAACAGATTAACTGCAACTGTTGTCTGTTATAAAAATTTCTATTAGTGTTTTTTTTTAAAAATAAGAACATCTCTGAATGACGAACTCTCCGTTGTACAGTAGATTCCGGAACCATAGTGAAGGCTTTTCTGTTTTAAAGGTGAATATTTATTTTCACCTCATACCAAAGTAGTTCAGGGTTTAATGCTCAGCAAACCAGTGGAAAGTCTTTTTTGTTTATCTTTGTTTCAGCTTTTAACGTTATGTTTTTGCTGGCTTCTGGCAATAGGCTCACCACATTGATAACCTGTGCCCTGTATTTTATGGGGTGTAACAAGGTTCGATTATGAAAGCAGTGCATAGTCTCTTGACTAGCTTCCTGAAAAGTAGCTTCCTGAAAACAAAGAGTCATCTGTCAATAAACGACAGGCATAAGAAAATTTGGCAGCCTGCGATAAAAGCAGCGGCACTGGTTCTTGTGGCAACAGGGTATGGATGTTCCACGTTTCAGACTGACAAGCTTGTCAGCGTGCCTGATGCCAACCAGGGCAAGATATTTCATTCTATTGCCGATATTACCTGTCAGCCCCTGCCGTTGACGCCGGGCAAAGATACAGCCAGAGTTGTCATTAATGAGCAGACTGCCCGCTTGCAACTGCCTTCAGGCCTGACTCCGGTGCTGGCCTATAAAATACCCGGGCAGGGCTTACACAAAATAGCTATAGACAGTTTTGTTGTCCGTCATTCAGGGCTGAGTACCGCCGGTTCAGGGGATAATGAGTTGTTTTATCCTGAGATAGCCTTGCTGAATAAAGACAATGTAATGACCAGCAAGGTCGACCCGCACCATGTTAGCTACAAAATGCCGGGCTTTACGTCAGAAGAAGGTGTAGGCACATCATTTACCATCGATAACCGTGGCTCGGTCGCGGACAAACCTTCATGCCTGTTAATTTATACGACAGATGACCTTAGGGAAGGTACGACTACCCTGACCAGTGAAGAGAAAGAGTACGCCAAGGCTCGTGGAGTGGTGCCGAACCCCGGCCCTGATCCGGTGGCCCGGCACGGGAATACCGGGCATCTGACCATTGCCATGAAAAGCGACGGGCTGGTAGCCGTTAATCCTGCTATTGTACCGGCTGTTACGGATCATCAGGCCAGTGCGGCACAGGCTACCCGCCAGTTTGCTGAGCCTGCCAGCCTGACGCTGGATGAACATACCCGGGAAATACGTAACCATTATCTGAACGGGGTGAAAAGCGCCCTGGATCAGGGCAATGTTACTGCCGCGCTTGACCGGCGGGCTGAGTTGAAATCTGTTACGGCGGATGCAGAGCATTATTTTCTGAATAATTACGGTAAATCCAAGGCCGTGATTCAAAGTGTTGGAAAAAACGCTGGTGGTAGCTTTGCCGATAAAGCCCGGCAGTTATATAAAGAACGCATGAGCGATTATTTAAAACAGGGTAAGGGTTCTGCCGCACTGCAAATGCTGGATGAAGTGAAGGCGTTGCAAGCGGATGTAGATCGCTTATTTGATCGATAGGGGAGCCGTCGTTCCCATCTTCGCGGGAACGACGATTTTTCCGTTTCAGGCCTGACGAATATTGCAGATATTTTTGAACAGCGCCTGATTGCTTTCATCGGCAAACAGGCTTTCCAGGGTTTCGGTCAACTTTCTTTGCCAGTTCGGGTACTCGAAGCTGGTGCCGGGAATATTGACCGGTGATTGAATCTGCAAGACATCTTCCAGTTGCAATACCACTATTCTGGATGTGGTCTTAGCCAGATAGTAGTGCAGCTTTTCCATTACGTCTCTGGTGTAACCCAGTGTCGATATATGATCCGGATTCATACCCCAGGGACGTTCATTAATATCAATCAGGGTATGGATCAACGCCATTTTATCCTGATGCCTTGCCTGCTTTTCCGCTTTGGTTTTTTCAGCATTATAAATATCCAGCTCGTGTCGTAAATCCAGATCAATGCAATTCCACCACGCCTTGAGCGTAGGGATATCGTGATTGGAAATACAGGTCAGAGCCATCGGCTTGAACTCTCCGGGTGACAGAAAGCGATCCCCTTCACAGGAGAACAGCACCACTTCATTGGAATAGCATCTGGCTGGCGGCAGGCTGGCTTCAATTTCCGGCGGTACCGTGCCGAGGTCTTCACCGAATACCAGGCATTCACGACGCTGACTTTCCAGTTTAATGATGCCCAGCAGATCATTCAGAGGGTAATACGTGTAAACACCAAAGTCTGCGGTCTTATCTTTAGGACACCACCAGAGACGTAATAGCCCCATCACATGGTCAATGCGCAGCGCGCCGCAATGGCTCATGTTAGATCGCACCATTTCAATAAAGGGGGCGTAATGCTGTTGCTTCAGGGTGACCGGATTAAACGGCGGCAGTCCCCAGTTTTGCCCCTGGGGCGCGACACCATCGGGTGGTGCTCCGACACTGGCATCGAGACAATAAACAGTGCGATTGCTCCAGACATCGGCACCACCCCGGTCAACGCCCACCGCCAGGTCCCGGTAAATGCCCACCTGCATGCCAGCGTCGAGAGCGGATTTCTGGGCATCTGCCAGCTGTATTTCAGACAGCCATTGCAGATATTTGTAATAGTCAATGGCATCCCTGCTCTGTTCACTGAACGTTTTGACAGCCTCTGAGTCTGGCATCTGGTAGTCATCGGGCCAGCTGGGCCAGCCCCAGTTCATAATATCCAGCTGTTTGAAGTATGCGTAAAGGGCTTCATAGGTGGCATGCCGGTCAAGGCTGGCACCGCGAATATCGCAGAAGTTCAGGAAGGCTTTGCCCCGTGGTGATCCGGTTTTGATATGGTTGTGCTGAAACTCTTTATAGAGCAGTGTCAGCACTTTGAATTTCAACGCGGCAACCTGTTCATAATCCACGTATTCCGCCCTGCGGACACTGGTAATCGCCCTCTGGAAATCAGAGTCATTAACCAGAGTCTGAGCGTCAGTGGAATCAGCGAATTCAGGAATAGCCGTTACGTCCAGATACAGCGGGTTGATAAAGTTCCGGCTTGAAGGACTGTAGGGGCTGGCGTGTAAGGGGTCGGCAGGGTACAGCGAATGGATCGGATTAAGCCCGACAATATGAGCCCCCTGATCCGCCAGCTTCTCCGCCAGTTGTTTCAGACTACTGAAGTCGCCTATTCCCCAGTCGTGATCAGTACGCAGGGTATAAAGCTGTATCGCAGAACCCCAGATTTTATGCCCCTGCTGCAACGATTCAGGTTCATAGCAGGCAGTGGGTGCCACAATAATCAGGCTGATGGCTTCCAGGTTCCGGTTTTTCAATGTCAGACGGTGGTAGCCTGTGGGCAGGTCTTCCGGTAGCTTCAGAGACAGTTTTACCAGCTCTCTGTCATGAAAGGATTGTCTGTCGAGTACTTCCAGAGCGTCAGCTTTGACGGAAATTGAACGACGACGGCCGCTTTCTAGCTCGAACTCGCCTTTAAATGAGTTACTTAACCGGTTTTCCGGTACATACATGCCAATGGTAAACGGTTGCCCCTGATGAACGACGTTGACCGGCGCAACAAGGTGCTCCCACTGTTGTTGCTGGTAGTGGTCAATGGCGGCCCTGGTCGTGTCGTTATCGCTGAGATCAAAACCCATGGCCTGCAGAATGGGAATCTTCAGTTTCGTTGGCACACTGACCGGGCGACCGGCCCAGTCGTCATAATCGCCACAGACGCCACTCAGGGCCGCGAGCTGTTCAACCAGTGGCTGGTCGGGCGGGGTTGAAATGGTCATATTTGCTCCTTCCTAATCGACTTCCGGGGCTTGAGTACGACGGAAGGCTTTGCCATCCGCATCAAACAGATGACAAAAATGCACAGGAAGCTCTATTTTCATTTTGGTTCCTTCTGACCTGTGGCGGGAATCTTCTACGCGCACAATGAAGTGTTCCCGAATAGTGTCATGGGTCATATAGATAAATGACTCAGCACCCAGCCGTTCCAGAGCCTCTACTTTACCTTCCACGGCGTTGCCTTCATCGGTTTCTGCCAGGGCATCTTCCGGGCGAATACCCAGAACCACACGGTCTCCGGCTTTCGCCTTTTCTGTATTGGCATTGGCCTGGAGTATTTCTCCGGTGGTGAGTTTGATGATGGTCTGTTTTTTACCGACTTTTTCGATAAAGCCATCGAAAAAGTTCATTTTAGGCGAACCAATAAAGCCTGCCACAAACATGTTGGCGGGATGGTGGTATAGCTCCAGTGGCTTACCCACCTGCTCAAGGTTGGTTTTGGCGCCTGGCTGCAAGGGACTCAGCACCACGATCTGGTCTGCCAGTGTCATGGCTTCCACCTGATCGTGGGTGACATAGATGGACGTTGTCTTCAGCCGGGTATGTAACCGGGACAGTTCCTGCCGCATTTGCACCCTGAGGGCAACGTCCAGATTGGACAGTGGCTCATCAAACAGGAATACCCGCGGGTGCTGAACAATAGACCGGCCAATGGCAACCCGCTGTCGTTGACCACCTGACATGGCTTTAGGCTTGCGTTCCAGTAAAGCTTCCAGTTGCAGAATTTTAGCGGCTTCCTGTACGCGTTCGTTGATCAGGGCTTTATCGGCTTTTACCAGCTTCAGCCCGAATGCCATGTTTTCTTCAACGCTCATGTGAGGGTAAAGCGCGTAAGACTGGAATACCATGCCTACCCGTCGTTCATTAGGTGGCATTTCATTAACACGCTCCCCGGCAATAAACATTTCACCGGCACTGATCTCTTCTAACCCGCAAACCATCCTGAGCAGGGTGGATTTGCCACAGCCGGAAGGCCCCACAAAAGCGATGAACTGCCCATTGGTTATATTAAGATTGACGTCTTTGATCACCCAGGTTTTACCCTGATCGTAGCTCTTGGAAATATTAACAAGTTTTACTTCTGCCATGTCTGTTTCCGCTAACGGTTACCGGTTACTGATTACCTGTGTCAGGGACGGTTTAACCTTTCACACCACCTGCTGTAAGCCCTCCAACAATCCAGCGCTGACAGAGCAGGAAGATGATCGATATCGGCAAGCCGGATAACACCGCTGCTGCCGCAAAGTCACCCCAGAGATAGTTCTGGGGATTCAGATACTGTCTGGAGCCAACGGCCAGGGTCAGGTTGTCCATACTTTGCAGCAGTACAGACGCCACAGGGTATTCAGCAATGCTGGTGATAAAGGCAAGAATAAAGACGACGGCCAGTATGGGAACGGACAAGGGCAGGAGTACATACCGGAATGCCTGCCAGGGCGTTGCTCCG
Source organism: Endozoicomonas euniceicola (assembly GCF_025562755.1). GTDB lineage: Bacteria > Pseudomonadota > Gammaproteobacteria > Pseudomonadales > Endozoicomonadaceae > Endozoicomonas_A > Endozoicomonas_A euniceicola. The sequence goes on along the minus strand of NZ_CP103300.1, from coordinate 1,344,688 downwards.
TCAATGGCGGCTGCCTCTTCAAGGGATTGGTCGATGGTTTCGAAATAGCCTTTAATCAGCCAGATATGCAGTGCCAACCCGCCAAGGTAGGCGACAGTGACTGACCCAAGGCTGTCCAGCCCCAGCCAGGGAATATAATTTCCCAGCTTGTCAAACAGCGAGTAAATCGCCACCAGTGCCAGTACCGCCGGAAACATTTGCAGAATCATCATGGCAGTCAGCATATGCTCTTTAAATTTGAAGCGTAGCCGGGCAAAGGCATAGGCTCCGGTGGTGGATAGCAGAAGAATCAGTACGGTCGAAACAAACGACACTTTAATAGAGTTCCACAACCATAACAGCACCGGAAAAGGGGGGGGAGTGACGGAACCATCCGCGTTTTCCCATGGAATACCAAACGCCAGATACCAGTGCTCAAGACTGGGGTTGCTCGGAATCAGGTCGCCCGTGGCAAAGTTGCCGGACCGGAATGAGACGGAGATAATCATCAGGAACGGGAACATAATCAGGCACAGGAAAAGAATCATAAAGACTCTTGTGACCCATACCCGGTACTTCAGGTTTCTTGGTTGAACAATCATGCTTTTTACCTACTTTCCTTACCCAGTGAACCGTCTTGTGGCTTTGAGGTTGATCCAGGCGATAACCCCGACCATCAGGAAGATAAAGCTGGCAATGGCTGATGCCAGACCGTAATCCTGCCCGTACTGACCAAAGGCGATACGGAAGGTATAACTGACCAAAAGGTCCGTGGCCCCCGCTGGTGTGGTGGCACCAATGATATTGGGCGCGCCGTCGGTCAGCAGGGCGATCAGCACCAGGTTGTTAAAGTTGAAAGCAAAGCTGGCAATCAGCAGTGGAATTAATGGTTTGATGATCAGCGGAAGGGTGATTTTGAACAGGTTTTGTATCGGAGTGGCCCCGTCAATGGCCGATGCTTCATAGAGGTCGTCAGGAATGGACTTCAGCAACCCGATACAAAGGATCATCATATAGGGATAACCCAGCCAGGTATTAACGATCAGCACCATTGTCTTGGCAAGGAAACCATTGCTGAACCACTCTGGCTGAATGCCGAACAGCATGTTCAGCAGCATGTTGATCTCACCAAAGTTCTGGTTAAACAGACCCCGGAAAATCAGGATAGAGATAAATGCAGGGACAGCGTAAGGCAGAATCAGCAGCAGGCGATAGACGCCATTGCCCCCGAGCGGTTCCCACTGCACAAGGCAGGCCATCAGCAGGCCAATAATCAGGGTGAACAGAACACTGAGTGCTGAAAAAGTCAGGGTCCAGGTAAATATCTGCAGAAACGGTCCCTGAATGCCAGGGTCTGCGATAACCCTGATAAAGTTGTTCCAGCCGTTGAATACCGTAAAGCCCGGACCAATCTGTTCGCCGCTATTGTCAACATAGTAGCCGGTGGTCATGTCCGGGGTGAGAATGCCACCGTTGCGACTGTCGATCAGTGTATCATTAGGGCCCTCGTCGTATATTCTGGCCTGAGGGCCAAACTCTCGCAGACTGGCCATTGATAACGAACCACCGTCTGGCAAAACGATGGTGATCAGTTTCAGGATATGACGAATCTTGATGGTGTCGCGAAAAGCCAGTTCCTTGCCGTCAGGCAGTGCAGACGATAGCCGGGCTGTCACTTCTGTCGGCTCGGTTAATTCACCGAAGGGCGTGCTAAGAAGATGTTTATCGGTGTCTCTGTTGCTGATGAACAGCAACTGATAGTTTTCGCCCTGCTGCCAGACTTTGAAGCTATAAGACTCTCCGGGCGTTTTGTAAGTTTGTGCCCTGTGAATGGCTTTTACCCGCTCAAGGGGGAGAAGATTGCTTGAACTGTAATTGGTGAAAGCGACATTCACCGTATAAAGCAGGGGAAAGACAATAAAGACCGAAACGCCCAGCAACGCCGGATAAACATAGCGGTAAGAATAGCCCTTATGGCTGATAAAGACCCAGGTGCCGGTGGTAATAATCAGTAGCACCAGCAAGGCAAAAGCCGTTTCACCGTTGGCATACATGATGGTGACACCATACAGCAGGGTCAGGTCTATAGCGGCAAGCAGCCCCAATGCGACCCATCTGCCAGGGTTGCCGGACTTATTTCCGGCAGAGCTGATAGCCTCCATAACGGCAAGCCTCCTGAACTCTGGGGTGTCGTTGTTCTGACTGCCCAAAACAACGACAGTAGTCTTATAAGTGAGACTGAACAGACTCACTGGACAGTAGATTAGTCGACGATACGTTTGGCTGCGTCATTCAGTGCTTCTTTATAGCCCTGGCGTCCGCTGGTGATGTTCTTCAACGCAGCTTCCATGGCAGACCAGAATTTGCCCATCTCGGGAACGTTAGGCATTATCATCCCGTTCATGGCGTTATCGTAAGTGGCGCTGATGCGAGGGTCTTTTTGCAGCTCTTTCATATAGGATTTGTTGGCAACGGCACCGAGTGGCACATCTTTATTCATCGTACGCAGTCCGTCGTCAATCAGCAGGTAGTTTTCCAGAAACTCTTTAGCCAGCGCCTTATTTGGACTGGCGTTATTCAGGGCAGCACTCCAGACACCGACAAAGGCTTTTGAACGCTGGCCGTTGATGCTGGGCAGGGGCGCGACCCCATAATCGATACCACTTTTTTCCAGGTTGGCCCAGGACCAGGGGCCGCTGATCATCATGGCACTTTTGCCCTTGTTAAAAGTGGACTCCATAACACCGTAATCAACCCCCTTGGGCAGAACCTTTTTATCAATCAGGTCGGTCAGCATCTTTGCCCCGGCCATGGCACCTTTATTATTAACGCCCGTGTTTTTGACATCGTAACCCGTTGCGGTTTTCTTGAAGACATAACCCCCATCGGCTGCCAGCATGGGCATGGTGAAATACGGTTGTACCTGATCCCACATAATAGTGGTCATGTCCTTGTTGGCCTTTTTCAACCGGGTGTCCAGGGTAAACATTTCTTCATAGGCTTTTGGTGGCTCGGACAGTATTTTCTTGTTGTAGATCAGGCTGATGGCTTCCATTGAAATGGGGTAACCATAGACTTTATTGTTTACCGATACGGCATCCCAGCCAAGGTCAGCGACTTCTCGCTTAAAAGGGGAGGATGGCTTGAGCGGAGCTAAAAGGCCGCTTTGCGCCCACTCGCCAAAGCGGTCGTGAGCCCAGAACAGAATGTCTGGCCCACTGCCCGATGCCGCTGACTGCTGGAAACGGTCGGTCAGGTTTTCCGGGATTTCTACTTTGACCTTGATGCCGGTATCTTCTTCAAAGATTTTGCCTATTTCCCGTATACCCTTGTATGCCTTATCGCCCCCAACCCACAGAACCAGCTCATCGTCACTGAAAGCCTGGGCTGTCGACGCCCCTATTGTCATGCTCACAGCTATCGTTGCGGCGGTGAGAGTTTTCCTGGCAAGAGCCGCAACGGCCATTGGGCTGGCGAGTGTTTTAGTCACTGTGTTGGCAAGTTGTTTGATCATCTGTCAAAACTCCAGACAATAATGCGCCCTTTTTCCAGCGTATTCTCTGATACAGCCGTCAGATTACCGAAAGCTCGTAACGGCCAGATAGTGCTATGACTCAGAGAGCGAACCTCAGACCAGAAACAGGATTTAAGGGGATTTGGGTCAGGGACTGTTGTAAACCTTTACAAATATAGTTTCTTGTGGGAAAAGTACTGGAGATATCGGCTGGAAAATTTGTTTTATGGTTTCCAGGGAAGGCCGGGTGTTATAAAAAATACAGTCGTTTATTCCATTGCTGGATTGCGGACGTTTTTAAAATGATACCCTGCGCGACTTTTGGCACAGGGTATCTGGTTCTTTTTGTGTAAGTTTTTACGCCTTACGACACTGGGAAATGTTATGGAAGAAACGACGGTTGTCTTCTTTAGCAAAAAACTCGTCAAGGTTCTCCGTTAAACGACGACGCCAGTTCGGGTACTCGGTGCTGGTGCCGGGGACATTAACCGACGTGTTGATCATCATGCAGTCTTCCAGCTGTACATTGGTGATCTGGGAGCTGGCCAGTGCCAGATAGTAGGTAAAGCGCTCCATCAACTCACGACTGAAGGCCGGGCTATTCTCTGCGTGAGGGTTAATGCCATAAGGCAGCTCACCGATCATTGCCAGCGTATTCACAACGGCTTTGCGGGTGTATTCCCGGTCGATGCGTTCTTTATGGGTACGCTCATCATCAAAGATGCCCAGACCGTTCGCAACGTCAAGGTCCTTCTCTTCCCACCATCCTTTCAGTGGCGGTGTATCGTGACAGGTCAGGTTTGCCATGGCCCGGGGTTTGTACGTGTCGGGCATTGGATAGCGGTCGCCTTCCTGCAGGTGAATACCATTAAGGCTTGAATAGAGGCGCGCTGGTGGCAGGGCTGCTTCGATTTCCTTTGGAACGGTACCCAGGTCCTCACCAAACACCAGACAATTCAGACGACGGCTTTCCAGTTTTATAATGCCCAGCAGGTCCTGCAGAGGATAGTGAACATAAGCGCCATAAGCGGCGCTCTTGCCGTTCGGGCACCACCACAGACGGAACAGCCCCATGGCATGGTCAATACGCAGTGCGCCACAGTCGCGCATGTTATTGCGAATCATGCGGATAAATGGCTCGTACTTCTGTTCTTGCAGAACCATCGGATTAAACGGCGGCAGCCCCCAGTTCTGACCCTGTGGCCCAAGGGCATCGGGTGGCGCGCCGGTGCTGGCATCCAGACAGTACAGGCTCGGGTTGCTCCAGGTATCCGCGCCACCACGATCAACGCCGACGGCCAGATCGCGGTAGACGCCCACCATCATGCCTTTGTCCGTAGCGGTTTTCTGGGCGACAGCAAACTGTTCACTGGCCAGCCATTGCAGGAATTCAAAGTAACGAATTCGCTTTTCATTCTTTTTAACAAACGCTTTCACTTCTTTCGTGTCTGGCGTCTGGTAAGCCTGAGGCCAGCAAGGCCAGCCCCAGTTCATCGGGTCTTGTTTGCGGAAGTGTTCAAACAGTGCGTCAAACGTCGCAAACTGACGGAGGCTCTCACCGTTCTCGTTACAGTAATCAATGAATGCAGCAGCACGATCCGTGTTCTGTTTCAGATGTACCTTGCAGAAGAAGTCGTATAGCTTTTCCAGTATTTCAAACTTCAGGGAAGCGACGGTTTCATAATCAACGTAATCCTGCTGTTGTGCTTCGGACAGACGACTTTGGAAGTCTTCTTCAGCAAAGCGCTGTCGTGCCACTTCACACTCGCTAAACTCAGGCACCTGTTCAGGGTTGATGTAAAGCACGTTGCTGTAAGTACGGCTGGATGGGCTATAAGGTGAGCAGTGCAGTGGGTTGTCGGCGTACAGGGCATGCACCGGGTTCAGACCTACAAAGTCAGCACCGTTATCGGCCAGCTGGCTGACCATATCGTTCAGGTCCCGGTAGTCGCCCATGCCCCAGTTGTTTTTGGAGCGAACAGAATACAACTGGATACCAGAACCCCAGATTTTTCCACCCTTTATCAGGGCTTCCGGTTCATAGCAGGTTTCCGGAGCCACGATTAAAGAACAGGTTGAACCGATACCTTCAACTTCCAGCTGGTGATAGCCCAGAGGCAGGTCAGCAGGCAGGGGCAGTGACAGGCAGACCTTAGGGTCTTTGCCGGTTTTGCCCTTTTCAATAATCGTTAGGTCGTTCAGTTCACGCCGGAAAATACGAACTTCGCCGTATTCCAGGGTAACGGTAATTTTAAACTGTTCAGGCAGCTTTTTTTCAGACAGGCGAATATCGATGGCAAAAGGCTTGTCCTGGTGCAGTACGGCAACAGCAGGAATCGTTTGCTGCCACTTCTCGCTGAGTTTCTGTTCAATGGCTTTTTTAATGGACTGCTTACTGCCTGAATCAAAGCCCATGGCCTGTAAGGGCGGGATTTTATTTTCAGGGGTAATAGTAACCGGCAATCCATCGGCATCCAGGTATTCACTGGAAATACCGCACAGCCCGGCGAGCTGATTAATCAACTGGTGATCTGACATGGTAACTTAATTTCAGGTAGTTGTAGCCTGTAGGTTGGGAGTTACGCTCTTCCCAACCTACGAAGTGAGAATTTCAAAATGACTAACGTGTTTATCATTAACTTAACAGTTAATCGTAATGGGGCGCTTTGGTGCGTGCGAATGCCAGACCACTTTCATTAAACAAGTGGCAGCTTTCTTCAGGTACGCCGACTTTGAATTCAGAGCCTTCTTCCCGACGACGGGAGTCTTCGATTCTTAAAATAAAGTCTTCCTCAATCGCCGGATGATTCAGATATACAAAAGATTCTGTACCCAGGCGCTCAAGCGCTTTGATTGTGCCGGTGATGATATTGTCACCTTCTGCTTCAGCCAGTGCATCCTGAGGGCGAATACCCAGTGTGACTTTGTCACCGGCTTTTGCTGAAGAGGTATCATTGCAGGCAACAATCTGTTCGCCGGTTTCCAGGCGGACAATGGTCTTCTCTGCACCGGCTTCCACAATTTCACCCCGGAAGAAGTTCATCTTTGGTGAGCCAATAAAGCCCGCAACAAACTTGTTGCGCGGGTGGTGGAACAGCTCCAGTGGTGCGCCCACTTGTTCCAGGTTGCTTTCTGCGCCCTGTGCCAGCGGGCTGAGCACCACAATCTTGTCAGCCAGGGTCATGGCTTCCACCTGGTCATGGGTTACATAAACGGCAGTGGTTTTCAGACGACTGTGGATGCGGGACAGTTCCTGACGCATCTGTACCCGCAGGGCAACGTCCAGGTTGGACAGGGGTTCATCGAACAGGAAAACCCTTGGCTCCTGAACAATCGAACGGCCAATGGCTACCCGCTGACGCTGACCACCGGACATGGCTTTGGGCTTACGATCCAGCAGAGGCTCCAGTTGCAGAATGCGGGCGGCATCTTTAACCCGTTCGTCGATAACAGGCTTGCTGACTTTCGCCAGTTTCAGGCCGAACGCCATGTTTTCAGCCACGGTCATGTGGGGATACAGGGCATAAGACTGGAACACCATGCCCACACGGCGCTCGTTGGGTGGCATGTCGTTCACACGTTCATGGTCAATTTCCAGATTACCGTCGGTGATATCTTCCAGACCACAAATCATACGCAGCAGGGTTGATTTTCCGCAGCCGGACGGGCCAACAAAGGCAACGAACTCACCGTCGTTAATATCCAGGTTAATGTTTTTCAGAACGTAAGAGTTGCCACCATCGTAACTTTTATCCAGTCCTGACAGTTTCAGTTCAGCCATGATATTGAATTCCGTAATCTTCTCGTTTTGGCTGGCTGAGAGTTGTTTTTACCCAGCCAGCATACTGTAATTTTTCGCTGTAAAGTGTCGTTTAACCTTTAACGCCGCCTGCGGTGAGTCCGCTGACCAGGTAGCGCTGTGCCGTCAGAAAGATAATCGTGATCGGCAGGCCGGTCAGTACCGCAGAAGCGGCAAAGTCACCCCAGAGATAGTTCTGCGGGTTCAGGAACTGGTTGGCACCCACGGCCAGCGTCAGTTTATCCATGTCCTGCACCAGTACGGAAGCCACCGGGTATTCACCAATCGTGGCAATAAACGCCAGGATAAACACCACCGCCAGAATCGGCACCGACAGGGGGAGCAGAATATGGCGGAAGGCCTGCCAGGGGGTTGCGCCGTCAATGGCGGCGGACTCTTCCAGGGCATTATCAATGCTTTCAAAGTAACCTTTGATCAGCCAGATGTTCATGGTCACACCGCCCAGGTAAGCGATGGTCAGCGCGCCATGGGTATTCAGCCCCAGCCATGGGATAAAGTTGCCCAGTTTGTCGAAGATGGCGTGGAAGGCCACCAGTGCCAGTACCGCCGGGAACATCTGCATAATCATCATCATTTGCAGCAGCCCCTGCTTGAAGCGGAAGCGCAGGCGGGCAAAGGCATACGCGCCGGTAGTGGACAGCAGCAGAATAAACGCGGATGTCACAACGCTGATTTTCACGGAGTTCCACAGCCAGGTCAGTACCGGAAAGGTTGGCTCCATAATAGTGCCGTCAGCCGCTTCCCAGGGAATACCCAGGGCCATGGCCCAGTGCTCCAGACTCGGATTACTGGGAATCAGGCTGCCTGTGGCAAAGTTACCGGACCGGAATGATACGGAAATGATCATCAGGAACGGAAACATGATCAGGCACAGGAACACGATCAGAAACAGTCGGGCTGCCCAGACACGGTATTTCAGGTTTCTTGGTTGCACCATTGCCATGTTTATTGCTCCTGCAGTTTGCTGGTGGCTTTCAGGTTGGCCCAGGCGATAACACCAACGATGACAAAGATCAGACCGGCAATGGCGGACGCCAGGCCGTAGTCCTGCCCATAGCTGCCAAAGGCGATACGGAAGGTGTAACTCACCAGAATGTCCGTGGCCCCCGCTGGTGTGGAGGCGTCGATCAGGTTCGGGCCACCGCCGGTCAGCAGGTTGATGAGTACAAAGTTGTTAAAGTTGAAGGCAAAGCTGGCAATCAACAGCGGAATCAACGGTTTAATAATCATCGGTACGGTGATATGGCGCAGGTTGTGCAGCGGGTTGGCACCGTCGATGGCAGACGCTTCGTACAGGTCTTCCGGAATGGCTTTCAGCAGACCCATGGTGAGGATCATCATGTAGGGGTAACCCAGCCAGCAGTTCACAATCAGGATCATGGCTTTGGCCAGGTATTCATTGGTGAACCATTCAGGGCTTATGCCAAACAGACTGTTGAGCACCATATTGATTTCACCAAAGTTCTGGTTGAACAGACCCCGGAAAATCAGGATGGATATAAAGGCAGGAACCGCGTAGGGAAGAATCAGCAATACCCGATAGATGCCGCTTTCTTTCAGAGGCTCCCATTGCACCAGACAGGCCAGCATCAAACCAATAATCAGGGTAAACAGCACGGTCAGGCCAGCATGGGTAACGGTCCAGCCCAGGATTTTCCAGAACGGGCCCTGAATGCCGGGATCGGTGAGTACTCTGACAAAGTTATCCCAGCCAACATAAACCGTGAAGCCGGGTGCCATACGCTCGCCATCCTGACTCATATAGAAGCCGGTTGCATGGTCTGGTTGATAAACGTCTCCGGTCTGGTTGTTGATCAGACTCTGGTTGTCGCCCTCTTTAAATAAAGGTGCCATGGAGCCAAATTCGCGCAGGCTGGTCATCACCAGTTCGGACTGGTTTGGCAACATGACGGTCAGCTGACTCAGATCGCCACGCAGCTTGATCACGTCACGCATAGTCAGCTTGTCGCCTTCAGCGATGGTGGACTTATTAGCGCTGATGGCAGCAGGCAACTGAGCAACGGAAAAGGCTTCTGTCGTGTAAGCTTCGTCGTTGTTTTGTTTGCTGGTCAGTTGCAACTGGTAAGCGTCGTTGTGCTGGTACAGGCTCAGGGCGAACTTTTCCTCGCCACTGCTGTAGGTTTTATCCAGATGAATCTGCTTAACCCGCTCAAACGGCAGCAGGTTGGTTGAGCTGTAGTTGGTGAAGGCAATATTGACGGTATAAATCAGAGGGAATACCACAAACAGTATCACCCCCAGCAGACTGGGGTAGACGTAGCGGAAGTTATAGGCTTTTTCACTGGTGAAGACCCAGGTACCGATACTTCCCAGCAGCAGGATCACAAGGGCAAAAGCGATCTCTCCCTGTGCGTACATCATGGTGACGATATACAACAGCGCTATGTCAATCCCAGCAACAAGCGCCCACTTTAGCCCATTGCCGGACAGCACTCCGCCGGCACCCTGTGGCTGTTTCATGTTTATTCTCCGGATCAGGACAGGCAGAAACCGGGAGCAGGCCCCGGTTTCTGAAGAGGTTTCAGACAATCAGTTGGCAATACGTTTAGCGGCGTTATCGAGAGCGGCGTTCACTTCTTCACGACCATTGGCGATGTTGTTCAGGGCAGCTTCCATGGAGCTCCAGAACTTGCCCATTTCCGGGACGTTTGGCATCAGCAGACCGTTCATGGCACCTTCATAGGTAGCCGCAATGCGTGGATCAGACTTCAGCTCTTCCATAAACGCCTTGTTGGCCACCGCGCCCAGGGGCACATCGTTGTTCATGGTTTTCAGGCCGTCTTTACTCAGCAGGTAGTTTTCCAGAAATTCCTGCGCCAGATCCTTGTTGGGCGTGGCGTTATTAATGGTGGCACCCCAGACGCCTACGAACGCACGAGCCGGGCTGCCGTCAATGGTCGGCAGTGGCGCAACGCCGTAGTTGATGTCGGACTTGTCCAGGTTTGACCATGCCCATGGGCCGGTAACCATCATGGCTGCCTTGCCGTTGTTGAAGGTGGAATCCATGACACCGTAGTCAACGCCCCGTGGCAGAACGTCTTTTTCAATCATTTTGGCGAACATCTGCGCGCCTTTCTTGGCACCTTTGTTGTTCACGCCAACGGTTTTAACATCGTAGCCGGACTGGGTTTCCTTGAAGACGTAACCGCCGTTAGACGCCAGCATCGGCATGGAGAAGTAAGGCTGAACCTGGTCCCACATAATGGTGGCCATTTCCTTGTCTTTCTTCTTCAGTTCGTCATGCAGGGTGAACATCTCTTCGTAAGTTTTTGGTGCTTCTTTGATGATGTCCTTGTTGTAGATCAGGCCAATGGCTTCCATGGCAACCGGGTAGCCATAAATCTTGCCATTGATGGTGGTAGCCTGCCAGCCCAGGTCGACGATGCCGTCGTAGAAAGATTTGGAAGGCTTAACTTCTGCCAGCAGGCCGGACTGAGCCCACTCACCATAACGGTCATGGGCCCACAACAGAATGTCCGGACCCTGACCGGTGGCAGCTGCCTGCTGGAAGCGGTCGGTGATGTTTTCCGGGATTTCTACACGGACTTTGATGCCCATATCTTCTTCAAACAGCTCACCCACCTTGCTGATGCCCTGGTGAGCTTTGTCGCCACCGACCCAGATGGTCAGTTCGTCTTTTGAAAACGCATGAGCAGTGCTTGCTGCAACCGTTAGCGCAATAGCTGCGGCGAGGGATTTCTTTAACATGTTGACTCCTGACAGTCTGCTTTTTAGCGAGCCGACATAGCTAAACGACTATGTTTATGTAATCAAAGGCAGATTGCTATGGGCTGGATATTGTTTTTACGGCGCTTATGCTCTGGTGAAAGGCTTTGTGAATCAATGTGTAAACGTTTCCAATCGGTGTGAATTAATACAGCGTTTCTGAAAGGAAAAATGGACGGGTGTTTTTGATGAAAAAACAGGTGTTGTGAGGGGGGGAATAGTGTCTGGAAAGCAGCTTTAGCCGCTTTTTATCAACATGAAGCGCTTTAATCAGTCAAATTGTTTTCATCTTCTTCAGGAATGACTTCCAGCTTTTTTTTAGCTGGTTTGCCCTCAACAGATTTTACTAGCTCACGTGGCATGAACGCTAAATCGTTGACTACCATTGTTTCTTCTGCCGGTATAAAGCCCCCACTGTCCAGACCCAGCGCAATTATTATATTGTTACGGTCAGTTTGCGTAGCATAACGCCATTCAGGCTGAGCACTATTCCCGGCAGGATTATTACCAATCCATGGTGGTGCCCTGTTCGACAAGACAAAAACGGTTCCTGACCGGTCAATCGCAACGGCCAGATGAAACTCAAGCACTTCCACCCCTGATGGAAAGTAGTAGCTGATAACAAAATGTTGGCATCTGCCTGCCAGAAGGGAGTTAAGGGCAGTAATTGCTTCGTCTACGCTGTTGAAAGATAGCTGGGGGGGCAATACATTGTGCGGTGATAATAATTCACCAATGTTCGGACGGTTGTCTTCGTTGCGTGCTAACTGGCGGCTTAAATTTAAAAGCCAGGGCGGGGCTTCCCTGTCGTCATGATCGAACGTATTCGGTTCGCTGGTTGTCGCCCCGACAAAGGGTAAGGCCGGATACGTAAAGCCTGGTTGTAAAGTTATTACTGCCGGTGTTAGATAGGCAGGAGTGTTTGTTACAGGATTAATACAGAGAATGACTGAATCCGGGCATGAGGGGTTATGGCATAGTTGGTTTGCATCCACTTCATGACCGCACTCAGTACAGTTAGCTGCAAAGGTTGGCAAAGGAAAGGCTGCCGCTGTTACGAGACTGACAACTACCATGATTCCGGTACGGACAATGAGCGCTGTAACCCGGTTCCATTGACAACCTGCCTTTATAATTCGGTTTAACAAACCTTCTGCCGGATACCTCATATTCAATACCTGTTTTATAGAAAGATTGATGGTTGGGTCATCATTGTAGAAAGCAGGCACTGGGAAGGGCTGAAAATAGTACTTCTCAGTGCCGGGCCGGGGTGTGCAGAGGTTTGGGTATTTTATTGGGTTAGGCGTCAGCCAGCTTTTGCAGTCAGTACAGGCTCACCTGTGGTATGCCCCTGTCGCAGAAAAACATCCAGAAATTCACCTCTTGGGGCTTCATTGCGAATGGCTTCGAACACCAGGCTGGCGGCTTTGCCGGCGATGCCTTCAATGTCCTGATTGACTGAAGTCAGGGCGTGATACCGATCATTGTCGATACCGTCGTAACCCACAACATGCACATCTTGAGGTACCTGTTTGTCGAGGTCAGTCAGTGCCATGCAGATGCCGGTGGCGACAATATCCGAGAAGGCAACAAAACCATCAGGCCGTAAACCGGATTCCATCAGGGGGCGGATTCGACGGTAACTGTCCAGTGCTGGCAACCCGGTGCTGTTACCAATCTCAATGATTTCTGACGGAATCAGACCGGCTTCAATCATCGCCCGGCGATAGCCGGCATGCCTTAACCTGGAGACCTGGTGTTCGCCGTTGAGGCAAACAAAATAGATGGTGCGACAACCATTATCCAGCAGGTGGCGGGTGGCGATAAAACCGCCCTGCTCATCGTTGGAAGACACCCAGAAGGCATCTTCTTTTGGCTCGCCAATATAGATGACTGGCAGGCCCTCTGCATGAATCGATTTTAACCGTGGGTCGCTTTCGTGTATGCCGATGGCTATAAATGCTTTGGCTTTGGTTTCCAGCTGACCGTCAATGCTGAACTTAGCGCGTTTGGCCCGGTAACCTTTTTGCTGGAGATGAACTTTCAGGATTTCATACACTTTCAGGGCAAAGGGCGAAATGGTTCCCAGGTCCAGGCCCAGAATAACGCCGATACTGAAATCGTCCTGACCATGCAGTTGTCGAGCCATGTAATTGGGCTGGTAATCCAGTTTTTTAGCAGCGTCTAATACCTTTTTGCGGGTGGTTTCTGAAACATATTTTCCACCGTTCAGTACACGGCTGACGGTAGCGATGGAAAGCTCGGCCTGGGCGGCGACCTGAAGAATTGTGGCATGACCTTCAGATTTCTTACGTGCCATAAATTAACTGCTGCATGTAGTAAGGGTCGGATGGTAACAGTAATGTTAAAAATTGTATCTGTAAATTGTGTTTACTTGACGCTGGTCAATTAATGACAGGTTTTGATGTTGTTGTTTGTTTTTTGATCGATCTTCTCGAAACCTTTACATATTGCGCCAATTCTTTTCACTGGCAGAATGCTGACACGCTAATAACGTAATTCATTTATTAAAGGCATCTCGTGAGAGTACGGCAGCCGGGGGATTTTTTGCTGTGCGCTGATCATGACTTGCCGGATAAATACTGGACCATATGGGAGTATTCGGTTTGGCTAAAACTATGAAAGCTTTACCACTGGCGGCTGCGGTTGCAGCGGTCGTTTTTTCAGCGGGTGCTGCGGCGGCTGATGTTCAATTTTCTGGTTATGCCCGTTCCGGTCTGGGCATGACCGGCAGCGGTGGCGACCAGTGGGCATTCCAGGCTACTGGCGCTGGCTCCAAGTATCGTATGGGTAACGAAGCAGAAACCTATATGGAACTGGGTCTGGGCAGCAAGGTTTGGGAAGACGGTGATAAGTCCTTCTCATTCAACAGCCGTATGGCGTACAAAACATTCCAGAATAAAGACTGGGCAGCAATGCACAATCATAAGTGGAATGAAATGGCTCTGCGTGAAGCCTACGTTAAAGGTGATAACCTGTTTGAATCCATGCCTGGTGCCAGCTTATGGGCAGGTCAGCGCTTCTACCAGCGTCAGGATATTCACATGATCGACTTCTACTACTACGATATTTCCGGACCAGGTGCGGGTCTGGAAAATGTTGATGTCGGTTTTGGTAAGCTGAACCTGGCCTGGACTCAGAATAATGATGAGTCTGACTTCCAGACTGGTCATGGTAAATTCGTTGGCAACATGTTCGATGTTCGCCTGAACGATATCGCTGTTAACACCGATGGTTTCCTGCAGCTGGGTCTGACCTATGGTACTGCTTCTGAGAACAAAAACTCTGATGCGCTCAAGAACAAGGAAAAGAACGGCTACATGCTGACAGCTGAGCATACTCAGACTAATTTCTTTGGTGGCTTTAACAAGTTTGTGGTTCAGTATGCTACTGACGCTATGAGTACTTGGGGAATGGGCGCTAAAGGTAAGACTGAGCCACTCAACAAAGACCAGAAACAAAAACTGTTGCGGGTTATTGATCACGGTGCTTTCGATTTGCCAAACACCAACTTCAGCATGAGCTATGTTGCCATGATGAATAAACTGGAAAACGATGCTGACACTGGCCGTACCTGGTACACCGCCGGTATTCGTCCTCAGTACCACTGGAACGAGACTATGAGCACTGCGGTTGAGCTGGGCTATGATCGCGTTAAGTTCGACAAGAACGCTTCCGGTATTGACGCTGACAAGACCTATAACATGACCAAAATTACCATTGCTCAGCAGTGGTCTGCGGGTTCCAGCATCTGGGCTCGTCCAACTATCCGTGTGTTCGGTACTTATGCCAAGTGGAACGATAAGCAGGCGCTTAACGGATTCCGTAAAGATGATAAGTTTGATGATGTTGCCTACAACGAGAAATTCGGTAGCAGCAAAGACGGCTTCACCTTCGGTGTCCAGATGGAAGCCTGGTGGTAAGGAGCTGACCTGAAAAGGAGGCGCGCCTCCTTTTCAGGAACCTCTTTCAAGTCAGTGGAATTGAATTCCCGACTGGCTTTATGTGTGAGTGGCTATATAGATATTTCATGATTTGCCGGTGCTATTCAGTACCGGCTTTTTTTTACGCCATTGTTTTATCCCCGGACTTCAGTAATCATTCACAAAATAACGCAACAGGTCAGGTTTTATAGGCTAGTATTTCTGATGCTTTGATTCAGGCATTATTCATTAGATAAACCCTGATGACTCAATTTTATTTATTCTCTAAAAACATAAATTTTAAATGGGGTAAAGCTGTTGTTTGCGATTGTTTTATTGCCTGTATGTTTACTCATTTTTTCAATGAGTAGTATGGCATGGGATAAAATGGATGTTTTATGGAGAAGTGATAACGGGTATTTCCAAAATTGGCTGGATATAAAATTACAGTCAATCGTTTCTTATCCAGAAAGCAGAGATCGTTCATACAATACGCTTCCTGTTAATCCATACATTCCATTACTTTCTCAGGCAGTATCTTATTCATGCTTTATGCATTTTACGCCACAGTCGGGTGATCTGTCCGAACTTATCAATAATGTGGAAGCTCCCTGCGTCTTTTATGCGCAGCCAGGTATTTACTTTATTTCTGACACTATTCGTTTAGCCAGTCAGACACTCGTCGCTGAACTATCTGGCTTAGAAGTAAATCGCGAAACGAAGGAACGTTTTTCTTTATTCCGGTATCTATCCGGGAGGGCGAAGTATAGCCACTCTTTTGCTGTCTCATTAGAACGTAGCTCACTGGGGTATATTGTGGCTGACGGCTGGTATCAGCAGGACGAAGTTAAACTAAATAAAATAATTATTGTGCCTGTGACGGGTAGTTATCGTCGGCAAAAAGAGTGGGTTCATTTACAAAATAATAGTCAACTGTCAGATGTCATCTTTGTACACAGTGCTGTGACTGGTGGTATAGCGAATGGTGATATTGCAAAGGATAATTTTACTGGCATTGTTTCTGACTTTTCATCCAATGCGTTGGGCGAAACAGGTTACCTGGCGATGAATGACGACTGGCTTAGTTTTTTAAAGACTGAGACGGGAAACGGAGATAAGAGTGACAAAAGAAAAGGTCAGACAGGCGGTGAACCGCCCAGAAAGAAACTGAGAGGCTGGGGGTCTTTAAGGCGCACACAGGGCAATCGCTTATCAGGGGGGAGTGGAGGGAGTGGAAGGGATGACGAAGATGACGATGGCAAGAAAAATAAGCTGTCAGGTCATATGAATTCTGTATGGGGTGTTATTCCTCACCATGTAGACGGACTGGACCAACTATTAATAGTACTGAGGGCTTTGCTGGCTTATCTCTTTATACCGGGTGAAACGCCTGAAGAGTTTATTAATTGCCTGGTGCGTGTCATTGACTACTTGCGGCACTCGGTTGCTAGCGAGAGTGATGAGATATTTATGAATAATATGCTGATTCAGTTGGGAAGCCTTCTTGAGCTGAACTTAAAAAACGGCACGAACAGAGACGATCTGTTGAATCAGCTAAATAGTCATACTGAAACTATTAACGCTAACGTTTTACAACGAAGTCATGATGACCTTAAAAAAATAATAGAAAGTCTACTGGCTAATCTGGTCTGGTTAAACAACCCGGAAGGTGGTCAGATGCTTGTCAGTATTCAAAGGCTGGTTGATAACGCAGCCAGTGCTGGTATAAAACCACTGAAGGGAGCAAAAGAAACGATATATCAAAATCAGCATGATATTATTAATCTTGCAAAACTAAACCGTCAGACAAGGATAGAAAATGAACTTAAAAAAATGGGAATAACAACAAAGAGCAAGAATAATGAAGGTATACCGGTCAGTCTGCTTGAGAAATTTCTTAAACCAGAGCAAGGCCAAAAGTTTTTTACAGGCAAAGGAAGGGATATCATAAAAATTCTCTCAGAAATTCTTGGCAATGAGCAAATTGACCAGCTGTCAGACAGGCTTGTCTCAGGTCAGTGGTATCAGCTTGAAGGACAGTACGAAAGACTAGAGTTTCTGGTAATTAAGTTCCTTGAAAAGAAAGGTAATACCCGGGATTTAGTGCAAGCTTTGAATCACGTTTTAGGTGAGGGTATGAGAGAGGCTGTTAATAGAATCAAAGAGGCCGTTACTGAAATCCCGTCAGTAAATATAGACACGCTGCTTGGTCGCATGGTGATCTCTTCACCAGTCAGTCAGGACAGACCCGCGACCTCAGAAGCTTCGTCACCCGAAACCGGCAGCAACCCTTTTTTTACGCAATCTGCCAGAGACCAGGTTATCGGAGAGATAGAGCATTTTCTTTTGAATAACCGTGTGGAAAATGCCAGCTCAGAACCGTTAAATAGTCAGGCCATGGATCAGTTATCAGGCTTGTTATCAACAGAGCAGATTTTACAGTTGAATGAGCGTTTCAGGGCTGACGACCCCTGGGTTCAGCGTAGCTCTCAATATGACCCGGAAAATCTCAGCACCGTGATTCGGGCAATATTGGTGTCATCTCAGGGAGGCGGTGCGTTCCGGAAGCTGGCGGAGCTGTTATACCAGATACTCGAAAAAACCATGAAAGTAGAAGACATTGGACTTCTGCTGAGAAAACAGCTGAAAAGCTTTGATAATTCTTCAGCCTGACTGATATATATTTACGCTGTCGCTTAAGTAGGATGAAGACTCTGTAGGCTGAAATCGTTTACAAACAATTAAAGCTTTAAATACTGGTTCCCGCAAAGAATAATTTAGAACAAATGCGTAATGATCCGAAATCAGAATTATAATGAACCTCAGGTCATGCGATCACGTTTTTGAGAAACAGAGAGTGGGATGCCATGAGCGTAAACAAGACTGAGCAGTATGCTGCTAAAAAACTTGATTCCGACCAGCTGGCCGAAAGCATCAAGCGTCACTTGCAGCAATCACTGGGTGTTGACCAGGAAGAGGCCGGTCCCGCTGAATACTGGGAAGCACTGAGCCTGGTCGTTCGCGAGCTGGGTCTGGACTTAATTCGCAAAACCCGACACAAAGAGCGTGATGAAAAAGCACGTCGGGTTTACTACCTGTCTTTAGAGTTCCTCGTTGGCCGTTTGCTGGGGAACAACCTGCATAACCTGGGTATTTACCATCAGGCTGAAGAAGCCATGGCGAACCTCGGCGTCAACCTGACCGACGTTCTGGAACATGAAACCGATCCGGCCCTGGGTAATGGTGGCCTGGGTCGGCTGGCAGCCTGCTTCATGGATTCGCTGACGACTCTGGACCTGCCAGCCTTCGGTTATGGTATTAACTACCGTTTTGGTCTGTTCAAGCAGGGCTTTGCTGGTGGTAAGCAGACAGAAAGCCCGGATGCCTGGAGGGAAGAGTCCTGCCCGTGGGGTATCGAACGTCCTAAACGCAAACAACGGATAAAACTGTATGGTCGGGTAACAGAGCGGGCTGGCAAGGCAGCCTGGGAAGATACTCAGGAAATTCTGGGTATGCCCTGGGATGTGCCGGTGACCGGTTATGGTACGGATACGGTGAACACGCTGCGCCTGTGGGAGAGTCGTGCGGCAGAAGGTTTTGACCTGTCCAGTTTCGACGAAGGCCGTTATCAGGAGTCCCGGTCTGGAGAGATTCAGGCTGAAAACGTTAGCCAGGTGTTGTATCCAAACGACAACCACCCAGCCGGTAAAGAGCTGCGCCTGATTCAACAGTATTTCTTTGTCGCCTGTTCCATTGCTGACCTGATTGCCCGTTACAAGCGTGAAAACGGTGACAACTGGGATGGCTTCGCTGAAAAAGTAGCCATTCAGCTGAACGACACTCATCCGGCGATTGCTGTGCCAGAGCTGATGCGTATCCTGATGGACGAGGAAGACATTGTTTTCAGCAAGGCGCTGTCTATCTGTCGTGAGGTGTTCGCTTACACCAACCATACCCTGTTGCCGGAAGCGCTGGAAAAATGGCCGCAGAACCTGATTAATAAAGTGCTGCCTCGCCACATGCAGATCATTCACATGATCAACTACCACTTCCTGCATACGGAAGTGGAAGCCCAGTGGCCGGGTGATAACAACATGAAACGTCGCCTGTCTATTATCGAGGAGCCTGAGCGTCCCGGAGGTCAGCAGATGGTTCGTATGGCGTACCTGTCTGTTGTGGGTAGCCATAAAGTCAATGGCGTAGCGGCGCTGCACACCAGCCTGGTGAAAAGCTCGCTGTTCCCGGAATTCAATGAAATGTGGCCGGACAAGCTGGTGAACGTCACCAACGGCGTGACTCCTCGTCGCTGGGTGGATTACTGTAACCCTGAATTAGCCCTGCTGATTGATGAAACCATTGGCAAGGTCGGTGAAGTCGACTGGCGCAAAGACCTGACCAGACTGGATGCCATCAATGCCTATGCCGATGACCCTGCGTTCCAGAAAAAGTTTGCAGCCATCAAGCGCAACAACAAGGTTCGTTTTGCCGCCGAGGTGAAAGAGCTGTGCAATGTTGAAATCAGTCCGGATGCTATCTTTGATGTGCAGATCAAACGCCTGCATGAGTACAAGCGTCAGCAGCTGAACCTGCTGCACATCATGGCTCTGTACCGTCGTCTGCTGGAAAATCCGGACCTGGACGTACCACAGCGGGTGTTTATTTTTGCTGCCAAGGCTGCGCCTGGTTATAAAGTGGCTAAAACCATTATCCATGCCATTAACCGTGTTGCTGAGCGTGTAAACAACGACCGTCGTATTAAAGACAAGCTGAAGGTGGTTTTCCTGCCTAACTATCGCGTTAGCCTGGCTGAGAAAATTATCCCGGCGGCCGATGTGTCTGAGCAGATTTCTACTGCCGGTTTCGAGGCGTCTGGTACTGGTAATATGAAGTTTGCCCTGAACGGTGCCCTGACTGTGGGTACTCTGGATGGCGCTAACGTTGAGATTGCGGAAGAGGTCGGCGACGACAATATCTTTATCTTTGGTCTGACCGTAGAAGAAGTGGCTGAGCTGCGTCATCGTGGTTACAACCCCAAAGATGTCTACGACAGCAACGCGGAACTGAAAGCGGTTATTGACTGGCTGGCGTCTGGCGACCTGTGTCCTGAGGAACCTGATGCCTTCCGTCCGCTGGTGGATTCGCTGCTGGGTGGGGATTACTTCCTGACACTGGCGGATTACCAGTCTTACAGCGACGCTCAAGATAAGATTGTTGAGACCTGGAAGAAGCCGGAGCTGTGGTGGAAGACTGCCATAACCAACTCTGCCTCCATGGGTAAGTTCTCTTCTGACCGCTCCATTACGGATTACGCGAAAACCATCTGGAATATGGCGTAGTTTCCCTTCTGAGGTTTGTAGGGTCTAACGACCCTGCAAACCTTGCTCCTTTCTCTTGTTCACTTCTGTTTCTGCCATGACAAATTCTATCGAGTCTCTGCTTGAGGATCTCAAGGATGGATGTTGTTCCCGGCCATTTGATTTATTGGGTATTCATGATGTGACTACCGGGCCTCCCGGCAGCCATTCCCCCGGAAAAGGGAAAGTGGTCAGGGTCTGGAGACCCGATGCCCTGACGGTTCATCTGATTAACCTTGTCAGCGAAGAACGGGTTGGGGAAATGCGGCAGGTAGCCAGTGGTCTGTTTGTGTTGGGTCTGGATGCCAGCAGTCCACTGCGTTGTTATCGACTGGAAATCCAAAGTAAAGAACATCAGTCGTTTACCTTTATTGACCCATGGCAGTTTGGTGATCACGTATTCAATCCGGTGTTTGTTGAGCCCTATCGTTCTTATCGCTATATGGGCGCGCGGCTGGTGAATATTCCAGCAGTGCCCGGACCGGATGTTCAGGGTGTTATGTTCCGGATTTACGCACCCCATGCCCGTAGTGTGGCAGTCGTCGGCAGCTTTAATGGCTGGGATGCCCGGCTGCATCCCATGCAGGGTTGTGATGATGGGATCTGGCGACTGTTTATACCGCACGTAAGTACTGGTGATCTGTATAAGTTCGAATTAAGAAATGCCGGTGGAGAGCTGCTGCCCCATAAGTCAGACCCTTATGGTTTTTATGCGGAACAGCCACCCGGCAATGCCTCTATAGTGTATGACCAGAAGCATTATCGCTGGCAGGATCAGGACTGGCGGCATCAGGGGCAACAGCATGAGCCCATGAGTATTTATGAGGTTCATCTGGGGTCGTGGCGCAGGGAACAGGCGTTTGATGGGAGTTCTTCCGGTGGTTTTGGTAGCGAAGGGCGCTGTCTGACTTATCGGGAGTTGGCTAACGAACTGATTCCTTATGTGGTTGAGCAAGGGTTTACACATATAGAACTACTGCCGCCTATGGAGCATCCCTTCACGGGTTCCTGGGGGTATCAGCCAGTGGGTTTGTATGCGCCAACCAGCCGGTTTGGTTCACCGGATGACTTTAAGGCTCTGGTTGATCGTTGTCACCAGAGTGGACTTGGGGTGATTCTGGACTGGGTGCCTGCGCACTTTCCCTCGGACCCACACGGTCTGGGACGTTTTGATGGCACGCCTTTGTATGAATACGCTGATCCACGACGGGGCTGGCACCCTGACTGGCAGACGCATATATACGACTATGGTAAGCCAGCGGTGCGTGATTTCCTGATCAGTAATGCCCTGTTCTGGCTGGACTGTTTTCATATTGATGGTCTGCGGGTCGATGCCGTGGCCTCCATGCTTTATCTCGATTACTCCCGGTCAGAAGGTGAATGGGAGCCGAACGTCCATGGTGGCAATGAGCACCTGGAAGCGGTTGATTTTCTTAAACGACTGAATGAAACCATTTATGGGCATTATCCTGAGGCTGTCACCATTGCCGAAGAGTCTACCAGCTGGCCGGGTGTTTCAAAGCCGACTTATGAGAATGGCCTGGGGTTTGGCTACAAGTGGAATATGGGCTGGATGCACGACTCACTGGAGTATATGAAGCATGAACCCCAGTACCGGCGTTATCACCATGGGGAACTGATGTTCAGCATGGAATATCATTACTCTGAACATTTTATTCTGCCACTGTCCCATGATGAAGTGGTGCATGGTAAAGGTACGCTGTTGGGGAAAATGCCTGGAGACGACTGGCGTCGTTTTGCCAGTTTACGGGCTTACTACGGTTTTATGTTTGCCCATCCCGGCAAGAAACTACTGTTTATGGGCGCAGAAATTGGCAGCCTGACTGAGTGGAACCATGATGGTCAGCTGGACTGGCCGTTGTTAGCTGAAAAGAGTGAACGGGGCAATTACAGTCGGGGCTTGCAGCAGTTAGTCAGAGATTTGAACAGGTTGTATCGCAAGTACCCGGCTTTGCATCAGTCGGACTATGACACCCGGGGATTCTGCTGGGTTATTGGCGATGATACTGAACAGAGTGTCTATGCTTTTCTTCGTCGGGGGGGGAGTCAGCCCCCCATTCTGGTGGTCTGTAACTTTACTCCCGAAGTTCGTCATCACTACCGGGTTGGCGTGCCGAAGGTGGGGCCCTGGTATGAACTGATTAATACCGATGGTTCCTGTTATGGTGGCAGTGGCGTGATTAATGCAGGTAGTTTATCGACAGAGTTTGTCGAAGCTCATGGTTATGAACAATCGTTGGTGTTAACGTTGCCACCTCTGGCGGCAGTTTTCTTAATTCCTGATTATTGATATGCAGATAGTAAGGGGAGATGAAGCTTAGAATATACCGCTGTTGGCTGTTGGCTGTTGGCCGTTGGCTGTTGGCCGTTGGCCGTTGGCCGTTGGTCGTTGGCTGTTGGCCGTTAGCTGTTGAGCAACTAATAGCTAATAGCTAATAGCTAATAGCCAGGAGCTAAAAGCTAAAGCCCGGTATATTTCTGATTGCGACGATCCTAAACGGTCTGCCTGTGCACTTTTTTACAATGACTGAAAAAAACAAACTTCTTCCAAACGCGGCGGGTCAAACCAGCGCTGTGAGTTATGAGACGGCTCCCGGACGTCCAGAGTTGCAGGGAGCAACTTTGATGAAACAGGGTGTACAGAGTCTTTTAACGGCTTCTGCAGAACAGGCTGACGGCGTTAATTTTGCGGTGTATGCGCCTCAGGCCCAGGGGGTCGAGCTCTGCCTTTTCAACCAGAAAAATCAGGAGACTCGCTTAGCGATGCTGCCTTCAGCCATGGGAGTATGGCATCTGTTCGTTGCCAGTATCGGCGCTGGCCAATGCTATGGCTATCGCGCCGATGGGCAGTGGCACCCGGATCTCAGCCCCCGCTTTAACAATCGTAAGTTTCTGCTTGATCCTTACAGTCGTGAAGTCAGGGGAGAAGTCAGCTGGCATCCGGCACTGTTTGATTATTCTATCTCCAAATCAACCGGTGCCTGGAAAATCAGTGAGATTGACAGCGCCGGTGTTATGCCAAGAAGTGTGGTCAGGGAGCGCGAGTTTGACTGGCAGAAGGTGAGCAAGCCAGGCACCAGCCGCACCGATAGTATTATCTATGAGCTGCACGTCAAAGGTTTTTCCATACAGAATAAAGCCATTCCCGAACAGCTCCGCGGTACTTACCTGGGTTTAAGTCATCCAGCATCTGTCGCTTATCTGCAACAGCTGGGGGTGACGGCGGTTGAGTTGTTGCCTGTAACTTCCCGGGTCAGTGAAGAACGTCTGGATAACATGGGGTTGAGCAATTACTGGGGCTATAACCCGCTTTGTCTGATGGCGCCGGAACCTTCACTGGCGGTTGATGACCCGGTTACCGAGATGAAAACCATGATCAGGGAGCTCCACCGTGCGGGCATTGAAGTGATTATGGATGTGGTCTTTAACCATACCTGTGAGAGTGGTCACGGTGGCCCGAGCCTTAGTCTGCGGGGGTTGAGTGAGCGGGATTACTATCTCGTTGACGAGACCGTAGATGGCCGTGGTCATAAAAAGATCGATAGCGCCAACTATACCGGCTGTGGCAATACCATGAACTTTGATTGTCCGCAGACCCTGAAGCTGACCATGGATGCCCTGCGCAGCTGGGTCGAAGAATACCAGATTGACGGTTTCCGTTTTGATCTGGCACCCACCATGGCCCGGCAGGGACGGGTTTTCCGCAGTGACAGCGCCTTCTTTCAGGCCATTTACCAGGACCCGGTGCTGTCACAGTGCAAGATGATTGCGGAGCCCTGGGATATTGGCCCCGAAGGCTACCGCCTGGCAGGTTTCCCCCGTGAATGGCAGGAGTGGAATGACCGCTACCGTGATGGCATTCGCTCGTTCTGGCGCGGCGACGACCATCGTGTTGCTGATATTGGCTGGCGTATGGTGGGGTCTGTGGATATCTTTGGCAACCATCGACCCATCGGTAGTATTAATTACATTTGCAGTCACGACGGGTTCACGCTGAATGACCTGGTGTCGTACGAACACCGGCATAATCTTGCCAACGGTGAACACAATCGTGATGGCGATGCCCACAACTACTCCTGTAACTATGGTGTGGAAGGGCATACGACGCATTCACCGGTTCTGGCCAGACGACAGCGGGCGAAGCGTAATATGCTGGCTACTTTGATGCTGTCCAGAGGCACGCCAATGATTATGGCCGGGGACGAGTTTGGCAACACTCAGGATGGCAATAACAATGCCTACTGTCAGGATTCGAAATTGTCATGGCTTGACTGGTCCTGGCAGGAAGATGAGTCGGTCTGGATGGCAAAAGACCTGCAGGCTTTTACCGCCGGTTTAATTGCACTGCGTAAAAAACACCCATTGCTACAGAGCTATGGTGGTCGAAAAAGTATCTGCTGGATGGATCGACAGGGTGCGCTGTTAAATGAACATCAGCTGGGTCAGGTTCAAGGCGGCTGTCTTGTCCTGAAAATAATGGCATCAGAATCAGACCCGAACGCAGGGGCGCTGTACATTCTGATGAATAACGAAAAAGTTAACCGACGGTTTATTTTTGCTAACCGACATAGTCAGAATTACTGGTTCACCCTTATGGACACCGCCGGGGCTAAACCATTCACTCAGGAAGTGTTGTTAACCCGAGGCTGGCACCTTGTGGAAGGGCATAGTCTGGTGATCATTGAGGAAAGGGATTAGCAAAATCGTTGTAAACCCTCGCCCAATGCGGGCGGGGATATAAGACGGGAAGGCGCAGAGCCTTCCGCCATCAATCTGGTGTACTCTGGCTATTAACGTAGTCCTTCAGAGTCTCGATAGTTGCACCGCCAGCACTGCAAGCAAAGTAAGACCTTGACCACATTAAGCCTGCTTTGCTCTGAGCAGTAAGGTGGGTATTCAGCATTCGCAACCGTCTTGATGATGTTGATTTGAGATTATTTACCATGACACTGATAGCCAGTTTTGGTGGGTAGGTCACCAACAGGTGTACGTGATCTTTTTCGCCATCCATTTCAAGTAACTGGCATTCCAGTTTTTCACATGCACTCTCGAACGACTCCCGTAACTGCTTGATCATATAGCCATCAAAAAGCTTTCGTCTGTACTTTGTCGTGAACACCAAATGAATAACCAGCTTGGTAACGCTATGTCGTTTGCGAAGATCCGTCATTCAGCACTTAATCTGAGAATTTCCTAAAACCATCTAAAATGTAAAAAATTTTCAGACTGAGCATATGCCATGCAACCTCATCAATTTCACATTCAACGCATCGACCATACTGGGTTGGTGGCCGGTATGTGCAAAGAGCTCGGGATCGCTAACCTTCTGGATTCTCTGGTTCCCAACCAATCTGAAACCAGAAAGATTTCCTTCGGAGAAACCGTTGTCTCAATGCTGCTTAACGGACTGGGCTTCACTGCTCGCACACTCCACATGTTCCCTGAGTTTCACGCCGACAAGCCACTGGATAAACTTATTCGACCGGGTATAGAGCCGGAACATATCAACGAAAGTGTACTCGGCAGAGCCTTGGATCAAATTTTTGAACTGGGTGTAAGTGAGGTCTATTTATCACTGGCTGTCAAGGCCGTTAATGTATTGAAACTGCCGTGTAATGCTCTGAATCTTGATTCAACCAGCTTTCATGTGGACGGTCGTTATAACAGTGAGTCTGAAGTCGATGAAGAAGACCTGAACTGCATTAAAATCTGTCGTGGATACAGCAGAGATCACCGACCTGAATTAAATCAGGCGATACTGCTCCTAATGACTGAAAATCAGGCGGGTATTCCCGTATTCATGGCCGCATCCAGTGGCAATATAAACGACAACACTAATTTTAAAAAAGTCATCAGCAAGCATTTGAAATGCTACAAAGAGGCGCTGAATAATCGTTACCTGATCGGCGATGCTGCACTTTACACAACAGACAATGTACGTATATTACATCAGCAAGAGCAACAGTTTATCACCCGGGTTCCGGCTAAAATAAAAGCCGCAAGAGAGCTTGTGGACAGTGTCGCTTCTCGTGCGATGACACCGGTTGAAGGTGCCGAAGGTTATGAGAGCTGCGAAGTACTGTCCGACTATGCGGATGTATCTCAACGGTGGGTTCTGATTCGCAGTGAACAGGCTCGGAAAAGCGAACAGAAAACACTGCTCAAAAAACTGTTGAAAAAGTCAGAAAAAGAAGCGGAAGCACTGACCAGCAAGCTGGCGAAGAAACCGTTCAAGTGTGAAACGGACGCATTGCGTGCGTTCAATGAGTGGCAATCAAAAAGCAATTATTGTCAGGCAGAACCTGTAATTACGACAAAACCATGCTATACCAAAGCGGGACGTCCGGAGAAAGACAGCAAACCAGATAGCGTGGAGTATTATGTCAGCGGTCATCCTTGGGTATCTGTTGACTGTCGTGAAGTAGCAGAGGCCTCTCTGGGGTGCTTTGTGTTGGCAACAAACAATCTGGACAAGAGCCAGCTAAGTTCAGCAGAAGTGTTGAGCACTTATAAATCACAGCAGTCGGTGGAGCGTGGATTTCGGTTTCTGAAAAGCCCTGAATTTCTGGTCTCCTCGCTGTTTTTAAAGAAGCCGGAACGTATAGAAGCGTTGCTTATGGTGATGACGCTTTGTCTGTTAGTCTACGCAGCGATACAGCATCGAATCAGGCATGAATTAAAGCGTCAGAGTAGGTTCTTTCCGGATATGAAGCGAAAGCCCTATCAGAATCCGACTGCACGCTGGGTATTTTTTTGCTTTCAGGGAATTAATGTTTTATTAGTCGATGGTCATGAAAAACATGTCGTTGGCTTGCAGGAGAGGCAATTAACCATCATTTCAATTCTTGGCCGATCGTACCAAGAGATTTATTCCTGATATAGGTGCTGAATGACGGGAAGATACCCTTTAAGTAAATCTTTATTGTGTGCGCTCACTTGAAAACCTCTTTCAAATACCTGTAATATGAAGTTTATATTAATGAGCACTAAAATAACGTTCCATGCTGAGAGCCACCAAAGTACGAATCTATCCAACATCAGAGCAGGCGGAATTTCTCGACCGTCAGTTTGATGCTGTGCGGTTCGTATGGAACAAGGCCCTGGCTATTAAGGTTCATTATTACAAGGTTCGTGGGCAGAGCCTTTCTCCCAAAAAACACCTGAAGCCCTTGCTGGCAAAAGCCAAGAAAAGCCGAAAGTACTCATGGCTGAAAAACGCTGACTCTATTGCACTGCAACAGGCCACTATCAATCTGGATACGGCCTTTCAAAACTTTTTCAATCCCAAATTGCAGGCAAGATTTCCTCGCTTCAAGAAAAAGCATGGCAAGCAAAGTAGCTACCATTGTACGTCTGTCTCTGTGGGCGATAACTGGATAAAAATCCCCAAGTGCAAGCCCATAAGGGCTAAAGTGCATCGTGAAATAGTGGGTAAGGTGAAGTCTATCACCCTGAGCAGAACGCTAACCGGCAAGTATTTTGCCTCCATATTGGCTGATGATACCCAGGAACAACCAAAACAGATTGATAATCTTGAAGCTAATCAGGTTGTCGGTGTTGATATGGGGATTACTGATCTGGCTATCACCAGTACCGGCCATAAGACTGGCAATCCTCGCTTTCTGAAAAAAGCACAACGTAACCTGAAAAGAAAACAACAGGCTCTATCTCGCTGCAAGAAAGGCTCAAAAGGTAGGCACAAAGCCCGTTTATTGGTGGCAAAGGCGCATGAGCGTGTAGCCTTTGCCCGTAATGATTTTCAGCATAAGCTATCAAAACAACTCATCGACGAAAACCAAGCGGTAATTGTGGAGACACTGAAAGTTAAAAACATGCTCAAGAACAAGCGTCTTGCACGTTCTATTGCTGATGCTGGCTGGCACTCACTGATAACCAAACTCGAATACAAGGCAAAGCAGGAAGGTAAACATCTGGTGAAGATAGACCAGTGGTTTGCATCCTCTAAAACTTGCTCAGTCTGCGATTTGAAACAGGAAAAAATGCCATTGAGAATCCGATCATGGGAGTGTAGCTGTGGTGCTATCCATGACCGGGATATTAATGCAGCTCGCAATATCAAGAAGCAAGGCATATTGAAATTAAAGGCGGAAGGACTGTCCGTTTCTGCTGATGGAGGCTTGCGTAAATCCGGCAGACTGTCGGTTGCTGCCTAAGAAATCAGAAGCCTCACCCGATAGGGTGGGGAACAGTCACTTTCGATAAGTCATTGAAATTATTTAATAAAGCTGGAACTGCCTAGGTGGGATCACTTATAATAAAAAGCAATAACCGTTGGTGAATACGATAAAGCACAATGCAGGTTTTCCTGTGTTGTGATTTGTCGTGTATTTAAGGTGGTTAATGACACCTCTATGAATGCACCGCTGGCTGTCATTTTTATTGATTATCAATAAGGAACCTCTCATGCATCCGCTAGCAGGCAAAATTGCTACAGACGATATTCTGGCCAACATTCCAAGACTGGTCAGTGACTATTACACCATCAGCCCTGATCCAGCGATTTCAGCCCAGCGCGTGCAATTCGGAACCTCTGGTCATCGTGGAACATCCTCCCAGGCGACGTTCAATGAAGCGCATATTCTGGCTGTCAGTCAGGCGATTTGCGAATATCGCAGTAATCAGGGTATTACCGGTCCAATGTTTGTTGGCATGGACACCCACGCCCTGTCGGAGCCCGCATTGATCAGTGCTGTGGAAGTGTTTGCCGCCAACCAGGTGGATGTTCGCATTCATGAGGGTCGCAGTTACACTCCGACCCCGGTTATCTCCCATGCCATTGTCAGCTTCAACAGAGACAATAATGAATTGCAGGCTGATGGTGTTGTTATCACTCCGTCGCATAATCCACCAGAAGACGGAGGTTTCAAATATAACCCTCCACACGGTGGCCCAGCTGGTACAGAGATAACCAACTGGGTGCAGGATCGTGCCAATGAGTTGATTGCCCGAGGTCTGAAAGGTGTTCAACGTCTGACGTTTGCTGACGCTCTGGCATCGGATTATGTGACCGAATACGACTACGTCACGTCTTATGTTGACGATCTGGAAAATGTCGTCGATATGGAAGCGATCCGCAAAGCCGGTCTGAAAATTGGCGTAGACCCGCTGGGTGGTTCCGGCCTGTATTTCTGGGAGCCTATTGCTAAGCGTTATGGCCTGGACATTGAGCTGGTCAGCCGCAAAGTCGACCCGACATTCTCTTTCATGCATGTTGATAAAGACGGCAAGATTCGTATGGATTGCTCCTCTGCCTGTTCCATGGCGGGCCTGATCAACATGAAAGATCGTTTCGACATCGCTTTCGGTAACGATCCTGACTTTGACCGACATGGCATTGTGACGAAAACCCATGGTCTGCTGAATCCAAACCATTACCTTGCGGTTGCCATTGATTATCTGTATCGCCATCGTGAAGGTTGGTCGAAGTCCGCCCGTATTGGTAAGACACTGGTGTCCAGCAGTATTATTGGCCGTGTCGCTGAAGGTCTGGAGCGTGAAGTCTGTGAAGTGCCGGTTGGATTCAAATGGTTCGTGGACGGTTTGAACTCCGGCGATCTGGCCTTTGGTGGTGAAGAAAGTGCCGGAGCTGCATTCCTGCGTCGTGACGGTACGACCTGGTGTACAGATAAAGATGGCTTTATTCTGGCTTTGTTAGCCGCTGAAATTACAGCGGTCACGGGTAAAAATCCGGGTGAGTTATACGACGAGCTCACTGAACGGTACGGTTCTCCGGTTTACGAACGTTTGCAGGCACCGGCAGACAATGAGCAGAAAAAAATTCTGTCGGGTTTGAGTCCGGATAAGGTTAAGGCGGAAACCCTTGCAGGTGACCCCATCACGGCCAAAATCACCCATGCCTCAGGAAACGGAGCCGCTATCGGCGGGCTTAAAGTGGAAACGGCTAATGGCTGGTTTGCTGCCCGTCCTTCCGGAACTGAAGCCGTTTATAAAATTTACACGGAAAGCTTCAGGGGCAAAGAGCATCTGAAGCAGATTCAGGAAGAAGCTCAGGCCATGGTATCTGAGGTTTTCAGGAACGCTGAACAATAAAAAACCAATCAGAATTCGATAATTGAATAATAAAGTAGCCGGAAGGTTTTATTTCCAGCTACGTCCCCGCTTTGTGTCAACTCAGCGGGGAAAAGTGGAGCTTTGTTGGAGTAACAACATCTGAGCAATAACAGGTGATCGACAAAGGCGTTAAGGAAGACGGCACGATAAATGAAGTATTTTAGCTATCAGGGAGTAAAGTTTAGTGTCTTCAATTCTTTCTATGATTCTTGCCGGGGGGGAAGGTTCCCGTTTATCACCATTGACTGGGGACCGTGCCAAGCCAGCCGTACCTTTTGGTGGTCAGTATCGTATTATTGACTTTGTGCTGAGTAACTTTGTTAACTCTGACCTGCACAAAATCTATGTACTGACCCAGTTCAAGTCTCATTCGCTAAATAAACATCTCCAGCGCTGCTGGAGAATTGCGGGTCTGTCTGACAAGTTTATTGATACCCTGCCAGCCCAGATGTGGACAGGTCAGGAGTGGTATCAGGGCACTGCGGACGCCATTTTTCAGAACCTGCATCTGATAGAGTCCCAGGACCCGGACCAGGTCGTGATCTTTGGTGGCGATCATATCTACACTATGGATGTGCGCAAGATGGTCAACCTGCATGAAAAGTCCGAAGCAGCCCTGACCGTTGCAGCGATTCCGGTTCCGGTGGAAGACGCTTACCACTTCGGCATCATCGAAGTTGACGAAACTGGTCGTATGATCGGTTTTGAAGAGAAGCCAAAGGAAAACCCCAAAACCATTCCGGGCAATCCGAAGTACGTTCTGGCTTCCATGGGTAACTACATCTTTAAGCGTGAATGTCTGGAGCGTGTTCTGCGTGAAGACCACCTTGATGAAGAGTCCCGCCATGATTTTGGTAAAGACATTATTCCAAAGCTGTTCCCGAAAGAGAAAGTGATGGTTTATAACTTCGGTGAGAATAAAGTGCCGGGTAGTGACAAGAGCGGTTACTGGCGTGATGTGGGTACGCTGGACGCTTACTGGGAGGCCAATATGGATTTGCTGTCTGCTAATCCACCGATTGACCTGCACAACCTCAAATGGCCAATCAATACTTATGTGCCACCATTCCCGCCAGCACTGATTGCTTATAATCGTGAATCCCGGGAAGGGCAGATTAACGAGTCCATGATCGGCACTGGCTGTATCTTCAACGATGTATTTATGGATCGTTCCGTTGTCGGCTATAACGTTGAGATTGGTAAACAGACCCATGTATCGGATTCTGTGATCCTGCCGAACGTCAAGATTGGCGAAGGCTGTGAAATCCGCAAGGCGATCATCGATAAGCGTGTTGAGATTGCTCCCGGCACGAAAATTGGTGTGAATCTTGAGGAAGACCGTAAACGGTTCAAGGTAACAGAGAGCGGTATTGTTGTTATTCCAAGGAGAACCAAGGTTGGCTTCTGACCTGTACTCTAATCTCAACGTCGTTTTTGCAGTGTCTGAATTCGACGGAATCGTTAAAACCGGGGGGCTGGCCGATGCGGCTGGCGCCCTGGCACCCGTAATGGAAGCGGCTGGCCACCGGGTTAAGGTGATCATGCCTGCTTATCGAGCTGCGCTGAGCAAGGTGGAAACCGTGTCCATCGCAGGCGGTTGTGTACGTATGAATCATGGTGAAACCCTGTGGTTCGGGATTCGCCATGGTCAGTTTCGTGGCACTGACGTGTACTTTGTTGAGTACGATGAATTCTTTGACCGTGGTGGTATCTACGGCGAAGGCGGTCAGGGTTATCACGACAACAGTCGTCGTTTTGCTTTTTTCAGCAAGGCGGTTCTGGAAACCTGCCGTATCCTTGATTTTAAGCCGGATGTCGTCCATTGCCATGACTGGCAGGCGGCGTTGTTGCCTTACTACCTGAGAGTGGATGAGTGCAGCAATCCTTTCTTTGCCGATACCCGGTCACTGCTGACGATTCACAATGCGGCTTATCAGCAGAAAACCGATGTGTCCCAAATCGACAGTCTGGGTATTGCCTGGCGCTACTTCAATCCGGCCTGTTTTGAAGACTTTGGCATGATCAATATTCTCAAAGGCGGTATTGCCTTTGCGGACAAGATTAATACGGTCAGCCCTCAGTATGCCAGGGAGCTGTTGACACCTCTGGGCTCTCACGGCCTGATGGACAGCTTCAAACGCCGGGAAACGGATTTGTCCGGTATTTTGAATGGCTGCGATTACACACAGTGGAGTCCTGAAACCGATACGCTGATTCCGGCACGTTTCTCCCGGGCTGACCGTGCCGGTAAGAAAGAATGTAAAACGGCACTGCAACACCGTATGGGTTTGCCGGTGGATCACCATAAGCCGGTTTACGGACTGGTCAGCCGTCTGGCGGGGCAGAAAGGTTTTGATTACCTGATTCCAGCCCTGTGGCGATTTCTGCACAATGATGTGCAGTTGGTCCTGCTGGGTTCTGGCGAACCGCATACGGCAGCTGCCCTGGAAGAACTGGCTCAGGCATTTCCAGACAAATGTCGTTTTTATAATGGGTTTGAGAATCAGCTCGCACACTGGATTGAGGCTGGCTCTGATTTCTTTCTTATGCCATCTCTGTTTGAGCCATGTGGCCTGAACCAGATTTACAGCCTTAAATACGGCACCCTGCCGATTGTCAGACGCGTAGGGGGACTGAGTGATACGGTGGCTGGGTTTGCTGAACACAACGACAAGGGAACCGGTTTTGTGTTCAACAGTACTGATCCACAGGAACTCTTTGACTGTCTACAAACGTCCCTGGATGTTTATTACCAGCATGAGCTGTTCACCCGGTTACAGGATAATGCCATGAGCAAGCGCTTTACCTGGGAACAGGCGGCTGATGCGTATTGCTCGGTGTATCACTCGCTTCGGTGACAATGCACGGCTTATCTCCGGATGATGTGATGACACTGTATTTCAAGACCATGACTGCTTAACAGTAACGTTCTCCCTTTGGGGAATCCGGCGTCCGGATTCCCTGATGTCAGTGGAGTGAAGAGGTTATTTTATTTAATGAATATTGCTGTTCAATCGACAATACCTGCCGCAGAACAGGAACTGGGGCAAGTGCTTTGTGCTTGCCCTTTCTCTTGTCTGGGTCTGCATAAAGCGGCTGATCATAAAGGCCTGGTGCTACGGGTATGGCGTCCGGATGCTGACGCTATTACGGTTATCGAGCAGCCCTCCGGTAAAACGCTGGGTAACATGCAGCGTTTTGAATCGGGTTTGTTTGAGCTGCATTTGCCACGTCGTCGCAAGCTGTTCAATTATGAACTGAGCATTACCGGAGAAGGCGGACACACTTTCCGGGTGTATGACCCCTACCAGTTTGGTCAATACACTCTGCGTGAAGAGCATGTGGATTACGATGCGCTACATCGTCATCAGGGCGCTCACCTGATGACCCATGCCCTGAACGCCAGACGTCAGGTGAAAGGTGTTTTGTTCCGTGTGTATGCACCAAGCGCCCGTACTGTCAGCCTGGTGGGAAGTTTCAACAACTGGGATGGTCGTTTGCATCCCATGGCCAGTGCTGATGATGGTGTCTGGCGTCTGTTTGTTCCGGGTTTGACGGCCGGGGATCTCTATAAGTATGAGATTCATGACAAAGATGGCAACAAGCTGCCATTAAAGGCTGATCCGTTTGGTACTTATTCTGAACAGTGGCCCGGCCTTTCTTCTATTGTCCATGATGACAGCAGATATCAGTGGAAAGACAGTCAGTGGATGGGGCAGCGTGGCGAATTGTACGACAAGCCTCTGTCTGTTTATGAAGTTCATGCGGGTTCCTGGCGTCGTAAAGACGGCAATATCATTATGAACTACCGCGAGCTGGCAAAAGAGCTGGTGCCGTATGTTAAAAAGATGGGCTTTACCCATATTGAGCTGATGCCGGTCAGCGAGCACCCTCTGTATGAATCCTGGGGTTATCAGCCCGTAGGCATGTTTTCTGTAACCAGCCGTTATGGCAGCCCGGATGACTTTAAGTTTTTTGTCGATCAGTGCCACAGGGCGGGCATTGGTATTATTCTGGACTGGGTGCCCGCACACTTCCCGAATGACGACCACGGTCTGGCGAAATTTGATGGTACTGAGTTATACGAGCATCCCGACCCCCGTCGTGGCTGGCATCCGGACTGGAAGACCTGCATCTATGATTTTGGCAAGCCTTTCGTTCAGGACTTCCTGATCAGCAGTGCGCTGTACTGGCTGGAGGAATACCATATCGACGGCCTGCGGGTGGATGCCGTGGCGTCAATGCTGTATCTGGACTATTCCCGTAATGAGGGTGAGTGGGAGCCGAACCGTAATGGTGGTAATGAGAACCTTGAAGCAATTCATTTCCTGAAGCGTTTTAATAAAACGGTTTACGAACGTTTCCCAACGGCGATGACCATTGCTGAGGAATCCACCAGTTATCCCGGCGTATCCAGACCACTGTACGACGATGGTTTAGGCTTTGGCTACAAGTGGAACATGGGCTGGATGCATGATTCCCTGGAATACATGAAACAGGAACCGGTTCATCGTCCGTATCACCATAACCAGATGACCTTCAGTACGGTCTATGCCTGGAGTGAGAACTTTGTGTTGTCGCTTTCCCACGACGAAGTGGTGTATGGCAAAGGCACCCTGCTGACCCGTATGCCGGGTGATGACTGGCAGAAGTTTGCTAACCTGCGGACTTACCTGTCCTTTATGTGGACGCATCCGGGCAAGAAATTGCTGTTTATGGGTTGTGAGCTGGGCAGCTGGAACGAGTGGAACCATCATCAGTCTCTGGACTGGCACCTTGTAGACGACAAAGACAGCCCACACGGAGGTGTTCAGAAGTTGGTACAGACCCTGAACAAACTCTATAAGTCTGAGCCTTCGCTGCATGAAAGGGACCTTTGCAGTAACGGTTTCCGGTGGCTGGTACAGGACGATTATCAGCAGAGTGTACTGGCTTATGTACGTTTCTGTAACGATGGTCATCCGGTTGTTGTCATTAATAACCTGACACCTGTCGTTCGTCATGACTACTGTGTAGGCGTTCCGGCTGCGGGTGAGTATAAGCTGTTGTTAAACTCTGATGATCAGGGCTTTGGGGGTAGTGGTGTGTCTGCGGGTAAAAAGTTTATGACTGAAGCGAGTGGGGCTCACGGGCAGGCGCAGAGCCTGAAGCTGACGCTGCCGCCTTTAGCGACGGTCATGCTGAAGCTGAAGTAATGGCTTATGCGGGCTGGCATTAGTGCATTTCGCTTATGCCTGCCTGCACTCCTGGTCGTCTACTGGAATTCTGTGGGTGATCGTTGCTTCGGACATTGTTGAGCATCTGTCACAATTTGCTCTCTGACCTGATTCGGGATTTTGCGTCCGTCAATATTATTCATTACTGCCTCATCTATGAAGCAGGAGATGATGCAAGACGACAGATGTTACTTATAATACGTGCAAATCAAAAAACCATGCCAGGTTTTTTAATATCTTCTAAAAGCAAATCGTCTAATGTTTGAAAATGATCTGCTGGCGGACCGAAGCGTGACCCTTGGTTGAACCTCAACATTCTTGAACTATGAATCAGAGCCTGTGGACAGATCTTCAAACGATCAGCTAATTCACTGGGCTTTCCAATTGTGTCCTCTGTGTCATAGGGGGTGAGAGGGCTTGTCTTTGGATGGTATTCAAAAACATTGGTCAGGTTTAAAACATGAACCAACGCATCATGACTGGTTAATATGCCCCCCATGCTTTCTAAGAATTTTTTGGAAAAAATATTGCCATAAACTGGAATGAAATGAGTTTTTTTAACGGCTTCTTTCACTTCAGTTAACCTTTCCTGAGATGAAAATGCCCAGTGCTGACCCAATGCCTTTCGAGCATTATCAAGTTCTGTATTAAGATTTTTTATTGAATAAATGTAGTCATAATAAAATTTGTCTCGTCGAAAACTCATTAAATCGTCAAAAATATAACTATTTAAATGTTTGTAATAATCTTCTTCTTCCAATTCACAGCCAATAAGCAAATCCATTCTTTTTTCTATCGAACTCAATAATAGGGGGTCGTTATCAACTATAAGTACAATATCACAGTGTCTCGCAAATTCCGGAGCAGCATCCGGCAGGGAACTTTGTCCAATAACAAGGCCGATCCGGGGCGACTTTGACTGTGTCTCTGGCCGTTTCGCCATATCTGCAATCATTGCAGGAAAATTTAAACTTTTACGATATTTTTTACTGTAATCATTACTATAAAAGTAATGCCCGATGGCTTTGGCTGTATTCTCTTTCGTCAGCTCAGTGGTTGGCAGTGGAAAAGCCTGCTTAATAGCAGTGGCACATTGACTTATTCTCTCTGGGTCGGTAGTGGTCAGACGTCTTGTCGTTCGATCAGAGTGAATATTTTTAGAAGGGGTAGATAAAGTCGATTCCGGTAAGCGTTTGTTGTTTGCTGGTAAAGCCCGGGCAGCACCTGCCAATGAGCCTTGACCGGTTGTGCTTATTGTTATCTCCGGCAACTTTTCTTGCTGCTCCCTGTGATCGACTGTTTGACAGGGTATGCTGCTATTTACAGTAGTTGGAGTTCCGTTCATGTCTTACGTCCTTGTATATTAAGTTCTCTGAATTTGACAATCTGACTGCTATTTAGTTTTCGTTATTAACCATTTTGTTAGTGATTCTTGCACAGAGTATCTTGGCAGCCAGGAAACGGGGGTAGATAGTCAGGCTGGTGATGATGCCCGGTCTATGAGGCAGGAGATTATACCAAACGAAAGATGTTACTTATAATACGTGTAAATCAATATCTTCTTAAAATGAATCGTCTAATGCTTGAAAATGGTCTGCTGGTGGATCAAAACGCGACCCCTTATCCGACCTCAATATTCTTGAACTATGAATAAAAGCCTTTGGAGAGAACTTCAAAATATCAGCTAATTCACTGGGTTTTTCAATTGTGTTCTCTGTGTCATAGGGAGTGCGACGTTCTTTTATTTTTGGATGGTACTCAAAAACATTGGTCAGGTTTAAAGCGTGAACTACCGCATCATGATGGGTCAATATGTTCCCCATGCTTTTTAAGAACTCTCGGGAAAAAATATTCCCATAAACTGGAATAAAATGAGTTTTTTTAACGGCTTCTTTCACTTCAGTTAACCTTTTCTGAGATGAAAATGTCCAGTGCCGACCTAATGCCTTTCGAGTATTCTCAAGTTCTATATTAATGTTTTCCTTTAAAAGATTGTCGTTATAACTAATTTTGCCTCGGCGAAGATTCAGCAAATCGAAAAAAATATAACTATGTAACTTTTTATAATAATATTCTTCTGACTCGCAGCCAGTAAGCAAATCCATTCTTTTTTCTATCGAACTCAATAATAGGGGGTCGTTATCAACTATAAGTACAATATCACAGTGTCTCGCAAATTCCGGAGCAGCATCCGGGAGGGAGCTTTGTCCAATAACAAGCCCGATCCGGGGAGACTTTGACTGTGTCTCTGGCCGTTTTGCCATATCTGCAATCATTGCAGGAAAATTTAAACTTTCATAGTATCCTCCACTGTAATCATTACTATAAAAAAAATGGGAGGTGTTATTAGCTTTGTTTTCTTTTGTCAGGTCAGTGGTTAGCAATGGAAAAGCCTCTTTAATGGCAGCCGTACATTGACTTATTTTCTCTGAGTTGGTGTCAGGCAGACATCTTACCCTGCGACCGAATTGAATATTTTTAGAAGGGGGAGATAGGGCCAGTTCCGGTAAGAGTTCATTGTTTACTGGCAAAACCCGGGCAGCATCTGCCAATGTGCCTTGACTGGTTGTGCTTGTTGTTATTTCCGGCAACTTTTCTTGCTGCTCCCTGTGATCGCCCGTTAGACAGTGTATGCTGCTATTTACAGTAGTTGGAGTTCCGTTCACGCCTTACATCCTTGTTCCTTAAGTTTCCTGAATTTGACAATCTGACTACTATTTAGTTTTCGTTATTAACCCTTTTGTTAGTGATTCTTGCACAGTTACCTTGGCAGCCAGAAAGCGGGGATAGATAGTCAGGCTGGTGATGATGCCCGGTCTATTTGATAATGTATAGGAAATTGAACGACGCTGGATTAAGATATACTGGCAGGTAACTGCTTGACTTCCAGAAGGAAGGCAAGCGGCAGGATTAAGAAAAATAGCGATAAAGAACAATAATCAAAATACAAGGAACTGGTTGTATGAGCAGTGTAAACATACATCCCGCTGCCAGCTATGAACTGGGCGCACGGTTTTATTCTCACTATCCTTTGAACAAAAGCCTGTCGGGTGTGCAGTTTGCCCTTTCAGCGCCCGGAGCGCATAAAGTAGAACTTTGCCTGTTTGATGATGATAACAGGGAAGTAAAGATCACCATCCCGAATCAATACCCCTATTTACGTAACGATGTCTGGCGTCTGTTTGTTCCCGATATAAAGCCAGGACAGCAGTATGGCTATAGGGTTCATGGTGAATGGAACCCACAGGCCGGACAGCGTCACAATCCTGCAAAACTGCTCATTGATCCTTATGCCCGGAAGTTAAACGGTGAAATCCAGTGGCATGATTCACTGTTTGATTACACTCTGGGCGAGAATGAAGAGTGGCGAATCAATGAGCTGAACAGTGCAGAGTTCATGCCTAAGTCAGTTGTCGTTGAACACGAGTTTGACTGGGGAGATGTCGTACCGCCTGCGCATCAGATGACGCGTTCTATTATTTATGAACTTAACGTTCGTGGTTTTACCATGCAGCACCCGGAGGTTCCGGAGGCGCTTAGGGGAACCTATCTGGGCTTATGTCAGCCAGTGGTTATTGATTACCTGAAAGAACTGGGGGTGACTGCCGTTGAGTTACTGCCTGTCACCAGTTTTGGCTCTGAGCATCGGCTCGATAATAAAGGGCTTGAAAATTACTGGGGCTATAACCCACTGGCATTAATGGCTCCCGAAGCCTCACTGGCTGTGGAAGACCCGGTCAATGAGTTAAAGACCATGGTCAAATGCCTGCATCAGGCAGGTATCGAAGTGATACTGGATGTGGTGTTTAATCACACGACAGAGGGAGGTAATGACGGGCCGTGTTTGAGCTTCAGGGGCATCGATAATCAGGGCTACTATTTGTTGCACGACCGCAACCCTGAAGTCAGCATTAATCATTCAGGCTGCGGCAACACCCTGAAAGTTGAAAACCCGATGGTCATGAGACTGGTCACGGACACCCTGAGAATGTGGGTACAGGAATACCATATCGACGGTTTTCGTTTTGACCTGGCACCAGGGCTTGGGCGTAAAAACGGGCACTATGACAGTAACAGTCCATTCTTTCAGACTGTCCATCAGGATCCTGTCTTAAGTTCGGTTAAGTTGATTGCTGAACCCTGGGACTTAGCCGGGGATGGTTATCAGCTGGGTAATTTTCCAAGGCCGTGGTCGGAATGGAATGATCGCTATCGTGACTGCGTCCGTTCTTTCTGGCGTGGTGACCAGGGCTTGCTGGGACAAATGGCTGAGCGACTGTGCGGGTCTTCAGATATTTATCGCTGGAAGGGCAGGGCACCTTCAGCCAGCGTCAATTATATCTGTAGTCATGATGGTTTCACTTTGCATGACCTGGTGTCGTACAGCCACAAGCATAATGAAGCCAATGGTGAGCACAATCGCGATGGTGATGATCACAATTATTCCTGGAACTGTGGCGCTGAGGGAGAGAGCCATGACACCCGTATTATTGCCCTGAGAGAACGTTACAAGCGTAACTTGCTGGTGACTCTGTTTTTGTCAAAAGGTGTTGTCATGATTCAGGCGGGGGATGAGTTTGGTAATACCCAGGGCGGTAATAATAATGCTTACTGCCAGAACAATCCGACTGGCTGGCTGGACTGGAGCTGGCTGGACAATAAAACCCCTGAACAGCAGAGAAACTATCAGTTGATGCGGTTTGTTCGTTTATTGATCAGGGCGAGGAAGGGAAATAGTATGTTGACCCGGGATCGTTTTCTGTGTGGCATAGAAGAAGACCCGGAAAATTATGAAGTGCTGTGGCGTTCCACGGATGGCAGGCTGATGCGTTCGGGAGACTGGCAAAAACCCAGAAACCAGAGCCTGTTCCTGCACCTTCTGGGTGATCAGTCTGACCCCTGCGAATGCAACTTTCTGGTGTTGCTTAACTCAGGAGTTCGGGAGCAGGTATTTAAGCTGCCCAGAGTTGATGGCCTGAAAAAGCGGGAATGTCTTCTGGATACGTCGCAGAGCGAGGTGTTTACCGAGCTTCCGGATTTTACTGAGCGTAAAACGGTTAAGGTATTGCCTCATAGCGTGATGATTTTGAAAGATGGGTGCGATCCTGACTGTCCTGCCTGATAGTCACAAGGCTGCTGGGTTGGTTAAATAGTTTTTTTTCTTTGAGTTGTAGGGTATTTGCCCGAATATAGTACAGTAGCTCTTGTTGTATTGCTTTCGGTTGCTGACTTAACTCTGTACTCAGAATAAAGCACCCAAGTTCCAGTAAGTCTTTCTCACTGTCCCAGATTTCAGTGAGATCCAGATAACCCGGAAGCAGGGTTTCCTCTGCATGCAGTCCAAGGTCATTCAGGTCACTCATTAAATCACAGGTGCAGTAATGTTGGTTCAGTGGTAAGGCGCTGGCGGGAACGAGCGCTTTAAATGGGTGATGGAGCAGTCGTAATGCGCTGGGTAATTGAACAAATAGAACCAGAACCCCGGATTTATTTAACCCTTTCATGGCTGCTTCAATATGCGGTTGGGCGGGTTGTAGCCAGTAAATGGAGTGAGACATCAGGACGATATCCCACTGGGCTTGTAATACGGTTTCCGGGGTAAAGGGTTCAGGGTTGAGTTGTAGCCGACCCGTTAATCCCTGAACATTGTCGTGCAGGTAGTGAAAATGGTCCGCATTCGGTTCAAATGCGGCGTAAAAATCAGGCTTTACTTCTGCCTGCAAAAGGAAGTTTCGGGTGAAAATTCCTTTTGCGGGACCTATGTCCAATAAGCTGAATGCCCTGGAAGAGTGGCAGGCCAGCAGTTTCACCATTGCACTGACCATAAACTCATATTCATGTGACAATGAGTGAAGCAGCTGGAAGGTTTCTGCGTATCTTTGTTTTGTTAATGGCACAGGTGTGTTGACAGGTATGTGCTTACCACTTTCCACTAGAACGTTCATGATAGAGTGATTCTGCAGATCATTGGCACTTAAGATAGTTCAGATTCCTGTCTTTGGTTAACAGGAATCTAAACTCTGATCCGATGCGTATACTCAATCTGAGAGCTTTTTAAGCTTTGCCCCTTTGCAGTCGGGGTACTGGGAACAGACCCAGCATTCTTCACCGGAGTGAGCACCTTTGTTGATGGTTTTCAGCACCATGGGGGATTGGCACTTCGGGCAGGACGGTGGCGTGTCTGTTTCCGGATCCTGTTCCTGCTGTTGTTCAGCCGGTAGTTCAAACTCATCTATGCCACAGGCACCCAGGACTTCCTGACGCAGGCTGGGTACATCCCGGTAGGGTTTGATGTCATATTCAAGCAGGGTCAGCCCGGCGGACTGGCACAACGTTCGGTATCTTTCACTACTGGCATTATTGCCACCAAGCTTTATAACACAAAGTACGTCCATGTCCCGACGGTGACAGACGACAAAGTCAAAGCGTTCGTTTCTGAATTTTTTTAGCAGGGCTTTGCCGCCGCCTTTGCCTTGAAGCACATCGCTGACAGGCATGGCAGGAAAAATAATCAGATGACTGCGAACAGCGATATCGAGCTGCCCGAGAAATGCACGAAACTCTGGAGTAAATAAGGGTTCTTTGCATTCAAGTTGAGCTGGCCTTAGACGTAGCCAGAGGAGAGCAATCAGTGCCAGTGCAATAAAACCGACAGCAGTTGGCAAAATCAGTGGGTGATCCAGAGTCACTGCATTACCTGTACGAACAGTTGAAGATGCAGCTATTGTGACACAGTTGTGACAAGCTGACAGCTACCCAGGCACGTATATTGAGTCAGCAGTCAGATCGGGTCTGAAAATGATAGTGTGACCTGCAAACAGCAATTACTATAAAAATAAAATTGCTGCTGTTCACTTTACATACAGGTATTCCTGCAACAGACTGCAAAACCATTGCCTCTGTTCAGAAAACAAACAGGATTCGGCTTACATTAAACGGTAAGCCGTATCAGAATACTGTTAGTATGTGATCAAGAGTGCTGCCATTCCTCAGGCGGGAAGTATTTCTTCCCGGGAGGCTGGTGTGTCACCCTGCTTGTCACTACCGGTTTCACCACTGTTACCAGGTATTACCTTGGTAGCAATAAGTCCTTTGGGGCCTTGACCAATTTCAAACTGAACGCTCTGCCCTGCTTTCAAGGTTTTAAAACCTTCCATTTCAATGACAGAGTAATGAATCAGTACGTCTTGATTTTCGGTGGCTTCCTGAGCTTGAATAAACCCATATCCTTTAGGGTTATTGAACCACTTTACTGTTCCTTCCAGCATAGCTTCCATTTCCTTCTCGGTCGCTTCCATACAGCGCGATGCCTACAACTTTACATTGAACGAACCGCCGGGAAACTGCAACCTTTATTGTTTTATTTTTAGTCACACTGTTTTTCTGTATCATCCTTGATGCAGTGCTCCTATTACGGTGATGCCCCTCATGCCTGATTATTTGATGAGCATCAGACTGAGATACGATCCTCCATACCTGATGGGGTTTGGATATTGCGCTCCCACAATTAGAAGGTACAGCCGACATTTCCTTATAGAGCATAAGTCATTATAAAACCATCTTGATCAATGTTAATAGTCTTTCATTATACGATTATGGTTGTTTAATAGTTTTGTTACGCGAAGTAGGGGTATAGTGGTTCTTTTTAGGGCAAAAACGCCAGGTCATGGTTTTTTATTGAGTAGTGACTGGTCTTTTTCAGCAGGCAATGGTTTGCGGTATGGCAGAAGGTCAGAACCCACTGAATCATAAAGTGGGGTGGGAAACTGTGCCATAAAACGTTTGTCTATCCAGTTTTTCCAGAGCCATATCAGGGAGCCCTTTGCCCTGAAGGCACCTCTGGAAGCAATGGCGCGACCATTCGCACAGCTAAGCAGAGATAAAAATTGCTGCTGAGGCCGATAAGGCTGAAGGGCTTGGCCATTAAGCCAGGCTTTTAAGTTCTGGTGTAGTACCGGTGCCTGACGCACCGCATAAACACCGCACCTGGCCAGGGCTGTTTCGGTAAAGGCGGCAATATCACCACAGGCAAACACGTTGTCGTGGCTGCATGATTGCAGAAATGGATTGACGCGTATAAAACCCGTTCGATCAGTACTTAAACCACTATGGGCTGTCCAGGGCGCGGGACAGGCCGGTGTGGCAAGGATGACCTGATCATAGGGCAGTTGCCGGCCCGACAGGCTGTGAATGCAATGGTCAGAAACAGAAGCCACCTGAAAATCGGTATGGACCTGAATGCCTTTTTGAGCCAGTTCGTTATTAACCAGTTGTCGTACAGCACGGGAGTGTCCCGGCACGACACCGTTGGAAGTCATGATATGTATGGTTAGCGCTGTGCTGTATCTGAATCGTTCTTTCAAAGCCATGGCGACTTCAACACCCGCTGCACCACCGCCAACCATCACCAGATTAAAAGTCTTTGACTGCCGCTCAAACTGTTTCAGGCGTTCCTGAAGTGTTTCTGACAGCCACGGAAGAAAACGTTCTACAGGTTTAATGCTGATGCAGTCAGGGCCCTCTATTACCCGCTGCTGGGTAGAGCCCGTGTTGATCGATAGCGCATCGTACTTGAGGGTTTGACCGCCTGCTGTGGTGAGTTCGTTGTTGTCAGCGGCCAGCGTGGTGATTTCATCTTCAATAAATTCACTGCCACTGTTTTCTGCCAGCACTTTCAGGTCAATGTGTGCCTCTTCCGGCTGATAGACACCTGCAATCACTCCGGGCAGCATACCGGAGTAAGGGGTGTAGCGAGTGCTCGACAGCAGTACCGGCTGACAGGGCAGGGGTTGCTTCTGTAATGCTTTTAATAGCAGTGCATGAGTATGGCCGCCACCGGCCA
Organism: Endozoicomonas euniceicola; assembly: GCF_025562755.1. Lineage (GTDB taxonomy): Bacteria > Pseudomonadota > Gammaproteobacteria > Pseudomonadales > Endozoicomonadaceae > Endozoicomonas_A > Endozoicomonas_A euniceicola. The sequence goes on along the minus strand of NZ_CP103300.1, from coordinate 1,300,159 downwards.
GCACAAGGGTATTTTGTTTCATTACGAATGGCTGCTCCGGAAGAATACAGGACTCATTGTTCCATAGTCTAAACTGTTTGCCTCATTCTGTAAGAGGTTAGCCGTTTGGAATCACGAACGTTGTCGTTACTGCCACCGACCATGCTGGTTAATGGGTGACTTAGCAAAATCGTCGTAAACCCTCGCCCAATGCGGGCGGGGATATAAGACGGGAAGGCGCAGAGCCTTCCGCCATCAATCTGGTGTACTCTGGCTATTAACGTAGTCCTTCAGAGTCTCGATAGTTGCACCGCCAGCACTGCAAGCAAAGTAAGACCTTGACCACATTAAGCCTGCTTTGCTCTGAGCAGTAAGGTGGGTATTCAGCATTCGCAACCGTCTTGATGATGTTGATTTGAGATTATTTACCATGACACTGATAGCCAGTTTTGGTGGGTAGGCCACCAACAGGTGTACGTGATCTTTTTCGCCATCCATTTCAAGTAACTGGCATTCCAGTTTTTCACATGCACTCTCGAACGACTCCCGTAACTGCTTGATCATATAGCCATCAAAAAGCTTTCGTCTGTACTTTGTCGTGAACACCAAATGAATAACCAGCTTGGTAACGCTATGTCGTTTGCGAAGATACCCTTTAAGTAAATCTTTATTGTGTGCGCTCACTTGAAAACCTCTTTCAAATACCTGTAATATGAAGTTTATATTAATGAGCACTGAAATAACGTTCCATGCTGAGAGCCACCAAAGTACGAATCTATCCAACATCAGAGCAGGCGGAATTTCTCGACCGTCAGTTTGATGCTGTGCGGTTCGTATGGAACAAGGCCCTGGCTATTAAGGTTCATTATTACAAGGTTCGTGGGCAGAGCCTTTCTCCCAAAAAACACCTGAAGCCCTTGCTGGCAAAAGCCAAGAAAAGCCGAAAGTACTCATGGCTGAAAAACGCTGACTCTATTGCACTGCAACAGGCCACTATCAATCTGGATACGGCCTTTCAAAACTTTTTCAATCCCAAATTGCAGGCAAGATTTCCTCGCTTCAAGAAAAAGCATGGCAAGCAAAGTAGCTACCATTGTACGTCTGTCTCTGTGGGCGATAACTGGATAAAAATCCCCAAGTGCAAGCCCATAAGGGCTAAAGTGCATCGTGAAATAGTGGGTAAGGTGAAGTCTATCACCCTGAGCAGAACGCTAACCGGCAAGTATTTTGCCTCCATATTGGCTGATGATACCCAGGAACAACCAAAACAGATTGATAATCTTGAAGCTAATCAGGTTGTCGGTGTTGATATGGGGATTACTGATCTGGCTATCACCAGTACCGGCCATAAGACTGACAATCCTCGCTTTCTGAAAAAAGCACAACGTAACCTGAAAAGAAAACAACAGGCTCTATCTCGCTGCAAGAAAGGCTCAAAAGGTAGGCACAAAGCCCGTTTATTGGTGGCAAAGGCGCATGAGCGTGTAGCCTTTGCCCGTAATGATTTTCAGCATAAGCTATCAAAACAACTCATCGACGAAAACCAAGCGGTGATTGTGGAGACACTGAAAGTTAAAAACATGCTCAAGAACAAGCGTCTTGCTCGTTCTATTGCTGATGCTGGCTGGCACTCACTGATAACCAAACTCGAATACAAGGCAAAGCAGGAAGGTAAACATCTGGTGAAGATAGACCAGTGGTTTGCATCCTCTAAAACTTGCTCAGTCTGCGATTTGAAACAGGAAAAAATGCCATTGAGAATCCGATCATGGGAGTGTAGCTGTGGTGCTATCCATGACCGGGATATTAATGCAGCTCGCAATATCAAGAAGCAAGGCATATTGAAATTAAAGGCGGAAGGACTGTCCGTTTCTGCTGATGGAGGCTTGCGTAAATCCGGCATACTGTCGGTTGCTGCCTAAGAAATCAGAAGCCTCACCCGATAGGGTGGGGAGCAGTCACCTGGCGAGCTGGTCACTGCCATAGCTGTTGTTGCCTGCTTTGGCAGCCTGATTTACTGGCAGCTGGTAAGGAGGTCGGTGATCAGCCAACCTCAATAAGAATACTCCCGGGCGAAGGTCCTGATTGAAAAAATATTAGTTAAAATACAGTTTTAAAATACCTTCGATTTTATGTCGGCACATGGGGCAATTGGGAACGTTTGATTGTAAAAGTCTATTTGCACAGTCATAGCATGTCGATGCATGTTGACAAGGCATAAGAGCTGCAGATTGTTTTTTTTCAAGACAGATACAGCATGATTCAGAACTGGATGACTGTTCAGAACTGACCCCGTTAAGCCTGTCATTCAACTGCGCATTTAACCTTAAAAGTTGAGTAATAGTTCTTTGCGCCCTATTCGGTCGATTTGTATTAGGATTCTCTACCGCCTGTTGTATGGCAGGTGCTTCAGGGGTGGCCGTGTCGGACGTATCAGTACCGGATAGCCGGGTAAACAATCGGGTTGGTTCCTCATCGGCCAGCCTTTGATGGGTAAGCGCCAGATTAGTCCAGAAGTCTGGTGACAATTGCGGATAATCTGAAGACATTTGTCTCATATAGTTAAAATCAAAAGAGCAGTTAAGAGGGAGGATAACTTCTCTTGACTGAAGATAAGCACTTACATAACTGAAATAAACTGTTTGCATAGTATCAGCCGCTGGATAGTTACGATTTATATCTTCGGGCGTACTCAGGGGCGCTCTTGAAAAAACATTGCGATTGATTAAGTGAAAGGAAAAACTAATAGAAAGTGAGCGAAGCAAAGTTGCAAAAACAAAATCTTTATCCGCCCCGGTCGAGTTTAGGAAATGGATTATGTCTTCTGTCGTTATGAACGCAAAAGGATCATACTCATGGTTAATTTGGGATGTACTCTCTGGTGAGGTGCTCGTTGTCGGGCGATTGGCTGATGATAAAACTCTCTGAAACACTCGATTAAAAAAAGTCCGCTGAATCAAGGCAAGGTGATCATTTATTGTTGCAAGCGGATTGTCTCCAGCCTGAACATCCATACGAACCCATGGCTCAAGAAAAGAGGCTAACAACAATGCAAGACCAGTATTACTAATGCATGAAACATTATCATTTGGGTTTGAATAAAAATCTTCAAATCCTATCGTTGCCGAGTTTGTAGAACCAGCATTATTCGTTCTTTGCGCTATTTTCCTGCATCTTTTTTTTTCAGAGTTGCTGTTTGCAGACCGTAGTCTGAAATTGCTGAGGTTTATATCGTGGAAAAAATCCATATTAATTCTCTGTGTATACAATATATTTCTGTTGCTAATGTTACTCGCATTTAAATTAAATATTCGAGTCAGGAGCTGGCTCATTTGTCTTATAGCTTGATCGTTATTACCTGCCATTCTGGAAATAAAGTCATAGTAAAAATTAACCATATTTCGGAAGTTGTTTATATCAAGAATATAATTCTCCCGGCTATTGCATGCTGTTATTCTCTGGTCGTTTGTCAGGTTCTGGTCAAGCGAAGTCAGGTTGATAGTGACCCATCCAATCTTTATATCTACAAGTTGGCTGTCGCCTGAGTTTTGTCTGGAAATGATATAATTGCTAATGGAAAAGTCATCAGCATGCGTGAATAAACTGGTTGTCAATAATAAGATGCAGCCATATATTATTCTCATTTTAATCGCCATTTTTCTGTAATCCCGTAGTAAGATGTTAACGATGTCTATGTATTGGCAGGGCTACAATAAAATTGTCTCACTCATAATCCGAATAGTATTCATAATCCGAATGGTCTCCATAATCCGAACCGTTTTCATGATCATAATTGTCCTCATGATCCGAATCGCTTCCAACTATCATTGCCTCATCAATAAGAGCTTCTAGGGACTCTTCAGCAACAGGAACCTGATTCCAGTAGTCACTAATTACAGACAGATGTTCAGTAAATTTTGGAACAAAGAGTACATGGTCTATTTCTTTAAATAAGCTGTCAAATTGTTCGTTAAGTTTTTTATTGGTAGAATGCATGGCAACGATTAGCCGCGCTTTATTATTAACAGCTTCCCTATATTCTTTCATTTTTTCTAAAAGATACTTTATCTCTGGTATGCTTTGATAATGTCCGTCAATAAAAATAACGAATTGATCAAAAGTAATCCTGCTATTAATTGCCTGCTCTAATGCTGCTAAAGAAGAGTAGGAGTTGTGCTGAACCGGGACAGCTATAAAAGAAGCATTTTCATCAACCTCATCATCAATCCGGTCGTTGCCGTAAGTATCTTTAAATACATTCGCAACGCTGATTTCTTTCAAGAATTGACTATTGCTCTGAAGCTCTCTTGTAACAATGTTATCAACCTGTCGTGGCAGTTCATTAGTTACACTATACTTGGAAATAATTTTTCTTTGAATGGTTGGTTTTGGCAGGGTGTCTGAAGGATTCTGCTGGCTAATTACTTTCAGCCCATTTTTGAAACCCTGTTCAAACTTAGAAAATGCCATCTCTAGACTGCATCCGGGGCTGCCAACCTGCCAAGTGTCCAGTAGACTGTAACTGATATGCCTTTTGGCAAATTCTTCCATTTGTTTAACCGGGTCAAGACCATCAGGGTCTCCATCAGAATAATGGTCATCGTATTTACTTAGAGAGTGCAAATTGCAACCATGCGGGGGGGCGTCGGTAATATGAAATATGATTTTCACAGAAGTTTTCAGCCAGTTACATTGACTGACCTGATCGAATGCACCTGCAATATCTTCAGGAACATCAGACCCACCTTCTGCCTCCTGAAGTGAGACTGAGGTTTGTATTTCTCTTGTATCAATGGTGAAATCATTAACTGCAAACCAATTTCTTTTAGTCTTTCGGAGATAGCCAGTACGGGGTAAGTCCTTATAACCTATGAATGCAACTTCTACCTTCTGTCTATCATCAATACCGTTTATTTCTAATAGCTTCGATTCAGTTTTTTCCACTGCCATTTTAATAGCTTGTTGACATGCTTTGATTTCACCTTTCATACTCCCTGTTGTATCTAGCAGGAAAAGGATTTGAACAGCTGTTTCATACCCTTTGTTTTGACTTTCAGCCTCCCTGGCCTGAACAAGTTTTTTCCTGTCCTGCTCTTCCTTATGGGCTTTTAAGTTGTCCATAATGGCCAGGGAGCCGGTAACCTTCTTCATCAAATTCTGATTCATTTTCAATGCATAGTTCTCACCATCATCTTTGCTGTATATCACTACGGTTGAGTCACAGCCTGATTTTAACGACCATGGAGCGATAATTGATAATGCTGCGTCACTGAACGACAGCGTTCCTGTTTCATCAACATAGTTATCCCTGTCAGCCGATGATATGCCAAATACAAAACAGGTTTTTTGATTATTAGTTTGCCCACTGTTGAGTGACTCTACATAGCTACTTTCCAGTGTTTCAACAACACCGCTCTTAGGAGCCCATCGCACTTTCCCTAAGTTTCCTTCACCTTGATAGTAGTACCTCAGGCCTTTTTGGAGTGCATGGGGTGAAAGTTTAGCGCATTCTATTGATTCTTTGCTTAGCTTTGATTTCAGCAAATTATAGGCGGAATCACCTTTGTTAACAAAAATATCGAGGCTGGACATGATGCCAAGATTTCGTATAACTGCATGGGGAGGCATGGATTTGAAAAGCGCTTTCCAAACATCTTTGTTTTTAAGGTGGTGGGTGCTAATTTGCTCTCTGGATAATCGATGTTTTTCAATCAGACCAATGACTTCATCAGCTGTCGTATCGGCGAGTGTTGCTTTTTTATAATCTCTCATAACTTCCAAGGCTTTTCTGGCCTTGCTGATGTCTGGTTCTGAATAGGCATCTGCTGTACCTGCCTTTTTCTGGATCTCCTCATCTATGTATGCATCAAAATTTATATTTTTATGTTTTTTATTTAAATAAAATTTAGTAATGATTTTTTCTTCCAGTGTTGCAGGCTTAAAATGTGAGAGCTTTATCAGTTCGGCCTGAGACACCTTGACATTTTCTTTCTTGTCAGCACCAGGATAAGATCGACTTTGATATTTGAACAGGTCAGGGAGTAACTTTCCATTAATGCCCAGCCCTCTGTAATGATCTGTAACGATTCTTCTTTGTGACCTCCCCCAGGGCTGAATGATTTTTTCTGTCTTTATTTTTTTTGCGGGCAGGGCACTGTCTGTATCCATGACTGATTGTTCATCCTTAGCACCGTCAGTACAGCTTGACAGTCTTTTTTTCGCCATAATCGGAAGAAAAGAAGCACCGCTTCTTGATTGAGACATAATTTCCTGTACCTTGCGCCTTAATACAGGATTGTCTGACTGTTCCAGGTTGACCAATACTTCTGCCAATATTGATGGCTGAATATTATGGCTCTTCATTAGCCTTTTCAGGGTGTTGATGCTATCTTCCTCACTGAATTCCGGTTTCAGTCTTAACACTGTCACGCCATTACTACTGACTTCCTGAAATAATTTATCCTTTCCTTCACCTGTCAGAAGATATTGAATTATCTGGAACTGTTCCGGTGTCAGCGAAGCACTTGGGAAAGTATCTCCTTCCACATCATCGCTCATTATCATTTTTTTATCCGGTTCAGGCTCCATCATAAATAAAGCGGTCCGCCGTAAAAAAGCATCGTTAACCGGCCGTAATAAATCGATTAAATTCGATTTTACTTTACTCACAAAAGATGTGGATTCTATTGCTGATAGTGCACTGTGATGCTGTTTATGGTAATCATGATGATGCCCTGTCTGTTCACTATGGCTTACAGCCTTCAATATCGACTTGCTGGTTTCAGGAATAACCAGCGTTTGCGCTATTAACTTTTCTGTACCTGAAATAATATTTTCCAGATTCCAGACCTCCTGAGCCGCGATATACTCAATAAGCTGTTCAGAATCTCTTGCAATGACTAATGGTAGGAGGTCTTTAAGTGGCAAATGGCTATTGGTCAAATAAAAGTAGCCTGAGTTTTCTTTGTTAGAATAATCACTGATGACGAGTCTTTGGTTATTACCAAGCTCAGAGCTTAGCGTACGGTAAGACCTGTATGATATGTGTGTTGACCTCGGTTTTAAATGGTTCTGGGTTGTCATTTTTTTGCTGCTGCTACTTAAAGCGTTGTTCATTTGAACAACAATAGCTTCAATGGTTTTTCCATCGAAAACGCTATACATAACATCTGAATCAATATTAAGGCACCAGTGGTTGATCAGTTCCAGATCCCAGAGGGTACTGTCGTTTGAATCGATAGGTATAGTGAGTGAAGTGTTATGCTTCTCACCATTGACGGTTACAGCCAGAGATTTTTTTTTGTCCTCACTATTTTTAACTTGTATGGAAATGTGGTCTGAACCATGAGTTGTCATGGTTTCATAAAGCTGTTTCCAAAATATTTCATCATCATTTAGCTGGTTTGCCTTGGTATTGTTTAATTCATTGCTCAACTTTTTAATACGTAAAACAGGAGAAAGTGTGTCTGAGGTGTGGACTGTGAAATAAAAATGCCTGCCCAGCCCGCGCGACTCCACATGAACTGGCATATTGCCTCTTCGCTGCTGGCAAGTTAGATAATTTTGTCTGTCAAAAGCGACACCCGACAGGCCGTATCGTGATATATCGCGCCACTTATTTTTCAGTGCAGGGTAAAACTGTTGGAGTGCCATTACAGTTGCAATGCCCTGGCTGAGCGGGATGCCATTTCTTAGAAGGGCTTCCCACTCGGGATGCAGTTTTGCAAGGCTCCCTGCTGAAGCGGCATACAGGAAGGGTCCTATATGTGCAAAGCTATAGACCATGATGTTCAGTGGAATTTGAAATAGTCTCAGGTATGAATTTTCCGGATAGCTAACTAAGTGTGTTGTTGTATCTGAAGAATAAACGACACTAGTTGAAAGGGCATCCTTACCCTGAGCATTTTTAAAAAAACTGAAACAAAAAATAAGCACACATAAAACTGAAACCTTTAACAGTCTGGTCACGGTATTTATCTCTTGTAGTTAAATTTAATACGACCTTTTTGCTGCACGGGTATCAGGTTAGTAGAAAGCAGTTAACTGTCTACCGATAAGCTAAAAATTTATTACGAGGTTGCTGAGAAGGGTTACAACTTATGGTAGGAATCCACCACTAACCTGCTTGAGCGGGTTAGTGGCAGAGTTGTGGTTTGGCGGCAGAGCGTCGGGTTATACGACACCCTCCTCTTGATAGCGCTCTTCTGTTGGAAGCTCATAGCGGGCGATGAGCTTATCATTCTGGTCAACAGACTCCATTCTTACATCAAACCCCCAGAGCCTGCGCAGGTGTTTGATAATCTCAAGAGCGCTGTCGTCTTCAACAGGCCGGCCCTTATGCATGTAATGCCTGAGTGTCAGTGAGCGGTCACCCCTGACATCGGCGCTGTAGACCTGAATATTGGGCTCCCTGTTGCCCAGGTTGTACTGGGCTGCCAGAGACTCACGCAGATTGCGATAGCCCGTTTCATCGTGAATGGCACTGATTTCCAGATAGCTTTCACGATCATCGTCGTTAATACAGAACAGGCGCAGGTCGCGCATGACTTTAGGCGAGAGATACTGAAGGACAAAACTCTCATCCTTAAAGTTGCGCATGGCAAAGTGGACGGCTTCCAGCCAGTCTGAACCGGCCAGGTCCGGGAACCAGTAGCGGTCTTCTTCCGTCGGATGCTCGCACATTCGGCGGATATCCTGGAAGATGGCAAAACCCAGGGCATAAGGGTTGATGCCGCTGTAACGCTGGTCATCAAAAGCAGGCTGGAACACCACATTGGAATGAGAATGCAGGAACTCCATAATAAAGCCTTCCGTGATCAGACCTTCGTTATACATCTCATGCATCAGGTGGTAATGCCAGAAGGACGCCCAGCCTTCATTCATCACCTGTGTCTGTCGCTGAGGGTAGAAGTATTGTGCCACTTTGCGCACGATACGGATGATTTCCCGCTGCCAGGTTTCCAGCAGCGGCGCATTCTTCTCGACAAAGTACAGAATATTTTCTTCCGGGTGCTGTGGGTAACGGAATTCCTGTGCCTGCTGCTCTGTCTCTTTAATTGGAATGGTGCGCCACAGATCATTCAGGTTGCGCTGGATATACTCTTCACGATCTTTCGCCAGGGCTTTCTCCTGCTCCGGTGAAATCGGGCGAGGCCGTTCGTACCGGTTTACGCCCTGATTCATCAGTGCATGACTGGCGTCCAGTATTTCTTCCACCGCATCCACGCCGTGCTTTTCTTCGCACTGGGCAATGTAGTTCCTGGCAAACAACAGATAATCAATAATGGAATCCGCGTCTGTCCACTGCCGGAACAGATAGTTGCCCTTAAAGAACGAGTTATGACCATAACAGGCGTGTGCAATCACCAGCGCCTGCATGGGCATGGTGTTCTCTTCCATCAGGTAGGCGATGCACGGGTTGGAGTTGATAACGATTTCATAAGCCAGCCCCATCTGACCCCGCTGGTAGCTTTGCTGATTGCTGAGAAATTGTTTGCCAAAACTCCAGTGGTTGTACATCAGGGGCATGCCCACGGAGGCGTAGGCATCAATCATCTGCTCGGAGCTGATGACTTCGATCTGGTTTGGATAGGTATCCAGTCGAAACTTGTCGGCCAGACGGGCAAACTCACGGTCATATTGTTCCAGCAGCTCAAAGGTCCACTCAGAACCGGTGGAGATAAAGTTCTGCTTGGCGGGTTTCTTTTGCGTTAACTCTCGTTCGAGGGTTTCATTGTCAGGCATTCTCGGCCTCCTTCTTCTCGAAGAGCTTGCGGAATACCGGGTAGATGTCTCCATGGCCACGAATTTGCTGCATGGCGAAATGTCCGGGATTCTCCTTCTCAATCACCTTGTATTCATGCCAGAGGTTCTGGTGATGGCGGTCGGTGATTTCTACATAAGAGTAATACTGGGTTTTGGGTAGCAGCTTTTCTTTAATGATCTTACTGCACTTGCTGGAGTCCGCTTCCCAGTTATCCCCGTCAGAGGCCTGGGCAATGTAGATATTCCATTCACTGGGCGAATAACGATCCAGAAGAATTTCATCAGTCAGGCGCAGAGCGGAAGAAACCACTGTACCGCCGGTTTCCCTGGCATAGAAAAAGTCGTGTTCGTTACACTCTCTGGCTTCGGAGTGATGGCGGATAAAGACCACTTCGATTTTTTCGTAATTCCTTTCCAGAAACATATACAGCAACAGGAAGAAACGTTTGGCGATATCCTTGATCTCCCGGGTCATGGAGCCGGAGACATCCATCACGCAGAACATGACCGCCTTGCTGGAGGGCTGTGGCACCTTTGTCATGTTGTTGTATTTCAGGTCAAAGTCATCAATAAACGGCAGTCGTCTAAGTTTGCCGTTCAGTTCGGCAATGCGCTGTCTGAGTTCTTTGGCACGGAACTGATCGGTGTCCGCCGGGCTGACTTCCATTTCCCGCAGTTCACGTTTCAGCTCACGAATTTCCCGACGCTCTTTACCGGATAGCGCAATGCGCCGGGCATGTGCCGCACGCAGTGAGCGGACAATGTTTAAACGGTCTGGTGAACCGGCCGAGGTAAAGCCTGCCCGCTTGAGTTTGAATTCGGTAATGTCTTTCAGCTCTTTGCGAACCAGGTTAGGCAGCGCCAGGTCTTCAAACAGGTACTCAAGAAATTCTTCCCGGTTGATCTGGAACACAAACTCATCGGTGCCTGAGCCACTGTCACTGGCTTGACCGTCACCGGAGCCCTGGCCGCCACCTCCGCCTTCCGGTCGCTGGAAACGGTCGCCGGTATTGAACTCTTTGTTGCCGGGATGAACCTGTTCGTGCTGGCCGCCCTGACCGTGATGGAAGACGGGCTCGCTCAGGTCTTTTCTGGGAATACTGATATCACTGCCACTTTCGACATCAGTAATGGATCGCTGGTCAACGGCGTCCTGCACCGCTTCTTTTACCAGGTTTTTGTAGCGCCTGAGGAAGCGCTGGCGATTGACCGTACTCTTCTTCTTTGCGTTGAGGCGCCGGTCTATGATGATGCTCATGGACGCTCTCCTTAGGTACTGTGCTTATTGTTTTGTGCGTTAGCAGGGGGGGCTCATGCCTTAAAGAAGGCATGAGTCGTCCTTGTTATGAAACTGCAATTTTTATCACCAGAGGTGACGAAAACCGCAGTTTCCGCTCATGGCTGTTTACTGGGACTTACGCACTCGAATGTACCATTCGGACAGCAGACGTACCTGCTTCTCGGTATAACCATAATCCACCATACGGCTGACAAAGTCTGCGTGTTTCCGCTGATCGTCCTGAGAGCCTTTGGCGTTAAAGGAAATAACCGGCAGCAGGTCTTCCGTGTTAGAGAACATCTTCTTCTCAATCACTGCACGCATCTTCTCGTAACTTAACCAGCTCGGGTTCTTGCCATCGTGGTTCGCACGGGCGCGAAGTACGAAGTTAACCACTTCGTTACGGAAGTCTTTCGGGTTGGCAATACCGGCTGGTTTTTCGATCTTTTCCAGCTCGTCGTTCAGGGAGGCGCGATCCAGAATATGGCCGGTATCCGGATCACGGAACTCCTGATCCTGAATCCAGAAGTCAGCGTAGGTGATATAACGGTCAAAAATATTCTGCCCGTACTCGGAATACGACTCGAGGTAAGCGGTCTGGATTTCCTTGCCCAGGAACTCCACATACTTCGGTGTCAGGTATTCCTTGATATAACGCATGTAGCGGTCCTGCACTTCTTCAGCGTACTGCTGTTGCTCAATCTGTTGTTCCAGGACATACAACAGGTGTACGGGGTTAGCGGCGACCTCGGTGGAGTCAAAGTTAAACACCTTGGAGAGAATCTTGAAGGCGAAACGTGTAGACAGACCCTCCATACCTTCGTCGACTCCGGCGGCGTCTTTATACTCCTGTAAAGGCTTGGCATTTGGATCAGTGTCCTTCAGGTTTTCACCGTCATAGACACGCATCTTGGAATAAATGGAAGAGTTTTCCGGCTCCTTGATACGCGACAATGTGGTGAACTGGGCCAGCATTTTCAGAGTGTCTGGTGCGCAGGGTGCGTCTTTCAGGGAGCTGTGTTCCAGCAGTTTGTCATAAATCCGGATTTCTTCACTGATCCGTGTGCAGTACGGCACCTTGACGATGTTGACACGGTCAATAAAGGCTTCGTTAGTCTTGTTATTGCGGAAGGACTGCCACTCGGATTCGTTGGAGTGCGCCAGAATGACGCCTTCGTAAGGAATGGCGCCCATACCTTCGGTGCTGTTGTAGTTGCCTTCCTGGGTCGCAGTCAGCAGTGGGTGCAGCACTTTAACCGGAGCCTTGAACATTTCCACGAACTCCATAATGCCCTGGTTCGCGCGGCACAGTGCGCCGGAGAAACTGTAGGCATCCGGATCATCCTGGGAGAATTCTTCCAGCTGACGGATATCGACTTTACCGACCAGACTGGAAATATCCTGATTGTTCTCGTCGCCGGGCTCGGTCTTGGCAACGGCAATCTGATTCAGACGGCTGGGGTAGAGTTTTACGACACGGAATTTGGAAATGTCACCGCCGTACTCATGGAGTCGTTTAACCGCCCATGGCGACATGATGTACTTCAGGTAACGACCGGGAATACCATATTCTTCGGTCAGGATTTTTCCGTCTTCTTCCGGGTTGAACAGTCCCAGGGGGGACTCGAACACCGGGGAGCCTTTAATGGCGTAGAACGGCACATGCTCAATCAGCTGCTTGAGCTTTTCGGCCAGTGAGGACTTACCACCGCCCACCGGCCCCAGCAGATAGAGAATCTGCTTCTTCTCTTCCAGTCCCTGGGCTGCGTGTTTGAAGTAGGAGACAATCTGCTCTATGGCTTCTTCCATGCCATAGAATTCCTGAAACGTCGGGTAACGCTTGATGAGTTTATTGGAAAAAATCCGGCTGAGTCTCGGGTCCCGGGCCGTGTCGATGACCTCTGGCTCACCGATGGCCTCCAGCATTCGCTCTGCCGCATTGGCGTAAGCCCCGGGATCCACCTTACAGAGGTCGAGATACTCCTGAAGGCTCATCTCTTCTTGCTGAGTGGAATCGAACCGTTGCTGATAGTGCTTGAAAATAGACATTTTTTATTGGCTCCCCCGCCTGGCCTCGAGTGAACCTCTCGGCGTACTGCTTTTTATTTACTTTTTGAAAATGCAATGTTCATCACCCGGGGTGACGATAGTCACATTTTTTCAGCTCAAGGCTGTTTTCAGCTCAGGGCTGTTTTCAGCTCAGGGCTGTTTTTCCGCTCAAGGCTGTTTGTGCTGGTTATTCTCTGGTATCAGGGCGCATTTTATCTCTCAGGGATCGAACGACAGTGGATGCGTATTTGATCTCTGTATCTCACTTTATAGAGGCTGCAGGTACAAATGTCTATAGCTTTTGTTGGCTATTGTTAGCCGCTTTGATGCTCAACAGGGAAGGAAAAATTGACTGAATACGTTTTCATTTTTTAGCAAAATCGTCGTAAACCCTCGCCCAATGCGGGCGGGGATATAAGATCGTTCCTACTGTCCGGGCCAGTATGGGGATGCTTGTTCGCTTGCTGCTAAGGCAGACCTAAAAGGTGGGAACTATGGCGCTCATTGAAGTAGGCCTGCACCTGCTTCGCTGCTTCCATTCCCTCCATGATTCCATCTGACAGAAGCAATGGCAATGGCTTCCTGAAATTCGGGTTGACAGCTAACCAGATCCTGGTGAGGCTGAAGGGCCATGTACACCGACAGTTTTTCATTCCCGCATCTATTTTGCCCAGCGGCCACACGATACCAACGATGTAGGAGCCGGGAATATTAGATGCAAAATTAACCTCATAAATATCTCTTAAAATAGGATTGTGTATAACCACTCGTTCATTAGGATCAGGTGCGGGTATGGCAAAACCTTTAAATTCTGTTGCGTCGATGAGGTAGACATAACCTGAACCTGTACTGGGTGATCGCGGATTCCTGCGTGAAAACCGAAGTGAATATTGGGCACAAACGCTGACGCAAACGCTTGTTGATATACCGTAGATGCCAGTAGCCCCACCGCCTACAGCGCCTATCATTGTACGCGCCCGTGTATTCTCGTCACCTGGTGTGAGCTGCAATTCGAAACCATCTTCAAAGATAAGATTTGGCGGCCTGGTGTCACCACGAAAAACGTAGCCAGAAAAATAGGAGGGCTGAACATCGACCATAACAGCTCCTGAAATCCCGGGAGCTCTGGAGCACCAGTTACCAGGGGTGTAGCAAGCCCCTAATACCGTCGTAGTATTGAGAAAATGATGACGGTTAGTCAGTTCAAGAACATTGGAATAGTGGGTTAAGCTATCAAGGGTCAACATCTTTTCTTCCACTTCAGGAGCAACTTCAGGAGTAATAAAAAGCCGCAGTAAGATGTAAATTTACAAAAATATTAGTACATCATTTTAATGAGGTACTGGCATGAAGGTATACAACGTAACAACCTGCTGAATCGAGTATCTATCTATTAGTGTCAGCGGAACTTGTTGGGTGCTCATTGAAATGGCTTTGCACCTGCCTGGCTGCATCCATTCCTTTCATGATGGTATCGGTCAGAAGCACTGGCTTGGTAAAATTCGGGTTGACAGCCAACCATAGCCGGGTGGGTCTATAGGACCAGATGCCTTGGCAGTTTTCCATTCCCTCATATTCGTTGCCCCTCGTCCACACGATACCAACGATGTAAGATTCGGGGATATTAGACGCAAAATTAACCTCATCAATCTCTCTTAAAATAGGATTTTGCTTAGCCAGTGGATCATCAGGATGAGTTGTAGGTATGGCAAAACCTTTAAACTCTGTTGCGTCAATGAGGTAGACGTAACCTGAATATGGGCTAGGAAAAAACGGATCCCGGCGTGAAGGCTCAAAAGCGTATTTGCCGCCCATGCTGGCACAAATGCTTGTTGATATACCGCATGCGCGGGTATACCCTCCCACGGAGCCCGTCACTCTACTCTGATATCTTGTCTCGCTTCTTGATGTGGGCTGTAAGTCGAAACCAATCTCAAAGATATGGTCGGGCGGCCTGGTGTCCCCACGAAAAACGTAGCCGGAAAAATAGGAGGGCTTAACATCGACCACAACGGTTTCTGAAAAGCCCGGAGCATCGGAACACCAGTCGGCAGGAGTGTAACAGGATTCTGATATCGTCGTAGTATTGAGAAAATGATTAGGGTTAGTCAGTTCAAGAACATTGGAATAGTGGGTTAAGCTCTTAAGGGTCAACATCTTTTCTTCCACTTCAGGAGCAACTTCAGGAGTAATAAAAAGCCGCAGTAAGATGTAAATTTACAAAAATATTAGTACATCATTTTAATGAGGTACTGGCATGAAGGTATTCAACGTAACAATCTGCTGAGTCGAGTATCTATCTATTAGTGTCAGCGGAACTTGTTGGGCGCTCATTGAAATGGCTTTGCACCTGCATGGCTGCTTCCATTCCTTCCATGATGGTATCGGTCACAAGCATTGGCTTGGTAAAATGCGGGTTGACAGCCAGCCAGATTCTGGAGGGGGTGTCGAGCCAGGGTCTTTGGCAGTGTTTCAATCCACTGGTTATTCTGCCCGATGGCCACACTATACCAACGATGTAAGATCCGGGAATATAAGACGCAAAGTTAACCTCATAAATATCTTTTAAAATGGGGTTTTGTGCAGCTATCGGGTCATTAGGGCGGGGGGATGGTATGGCAAAACCTTTAAACTCTGTTGCGTCGATGAGGTAGACAAAACCTGCACCTGATGAAAAAGGATCGAGGTTTGAAGCCCGGGAAGAATAATGGCCACAAACGCTGGCACAAACACTTGTTGATATACCGTGCTTGCCAGTAATTCCCCCTTTTACAGCGCCAATCGTTCTGAGTCTATGTCTTCTCGCGCTACTTGATGTGGGCTGTAAGCCGAAACCAACCTCGAAGATAAGGTCGGGTGGCCTGGCGTCCCCACGAAAAACGTAGCCGGAAAAATAGGAGGGCTTAACCTTGACCACAACGGTTTCTGAAAAGCCCGGAGCATCGGAACACCAGTCGGCAGGAGTGTAACAGGCCCCTGGTATCGTCGTAGTATTGAGAAAATGATGAGGGTTAGTCAGTTCAAGAATATTGGAGTAGTGGGTTACGCTCTCAAGGGTTAACATCTTTACTTCCACTTCAGGAGCAATAAAAAGGCGCAATCAGACATTTACCGGGCTTTTAGCTTCTGGCTATTAGCTGCTCAACAGCCAACAGCCAACAGCCAACAGCGAATAGTAGCTGATGTTCAGGAGCGAACCCTTACTGTTTTCACAATCAAGCGCAGACTATTCGTGTTTTCTGATCTTTTTTTTCAGTTTGAACCGGTCGTAATGCCATATCCATAACTCTGGATGCTCTCTGATCACGGCTTCCATTTTGTATATTAGTCGCTGCAGGTTGTGTTGAACACTGTTGTTGCGATTGTCTTTTAGCTCAATGTCAAAACGCTCGAAATGAAGCTGCCATTCACCATTATCTGCCAGGGTACAGTAATGGAACAGAATTGGGCTTTTGCTCAACATCGCTGTATAGATGCCACTGGCAGGGGCCGAAGTTTTCTGACCAAAGAAAGTCACCGGCATTTCCTTGGCACGCATGTCGCTGTATAAAAAGACGGCGTATTTCTGTTTGATGGCCTGAAGTACGGCTATTGGATTACCGCGCTGAATAAACTGGATGCCTGCTCGTTGCAGGGCCGAGCGTCCCAGGCTGTTCAGCCATGGGCTTTGCTTACCCGCACCAATGACAGTTTTAGTCTGGATACCTTCCTGAGTCAGTGCCATGGTGCCCAGATCGGGTGGTCCGGTATGCAACGATATGATAATAACGCCCCGGTCTTCGGCAACGGCCTCCTGAACGGTCGTCAGGTTATGCAGCTGATAGCGGGTGTGCTTTAAACGGGGAAGCGAAAGTACATAGTTAAGGCTGTGTCGGGCGGCTTCCCTGGCTATCTGGTGGCTGCGCTGAGGATCTATATCAGGCATAGCCAGCTTGATGGAAGCTCTGGCAATGTGACCCTTCTGGCGGTCCAGCAACCATGCCCCGGCTTGGCCTATCCCATTCCAGAACACATCGGGCAGGTATGACAGAGCACTGACGGTTCTCTCTGCTGCGACTTCCTTCCAGCTTGTAAACATAGGTTTAGATTAATTAATGCGCATTACTAGGGCTGGAGAGTTTAAGGTATCCTGATTAAAAATCATAATTCGGTGAAACAATAACGTGTATAAGTGATAATCTCTCTGCAAAACAGCGATTATCACAAAAACGCTCCTAGCCGATAATAGACGGGTTAAACTAAATTTTTTTACTTTCTGGCTTATCTCAAGTTCACTGTTGTACGGGTTGTCTGGATGAATGACTTCAAGTTTCAAGTACTTTAGTACAGGCTCCAGTTGTGGGTAAGCCAGTCAGGATGGTGGCATGGTATTTTTGTCTTATTTAATTTTGGGGGCGCTGGCAGGCACGCTGGCAGGCCTGTTTGGTATTGGCGGTGGGCTCATTATCGTACCCGCCCTGGTTTTCAGCTTTGAAATCCAGGGGCTTCCATCAGACATTCTGACTCATTTAGCAGTGGGCACTTCTCTGGCTACCATTGCTGTAACATCCCTCAGCTCAATTCGTGCGCACCATGCTAAAGGCTCTGTGTGCTGGCCTATTTTTCTTCTGATGACGATAGGCATTCTGCTGGGTGCCTGGTTTGGGGTTTATACCGCCATCCAGATGACTGGTGAGGTATTGCGGAAGACGATAGGCATTTTCGCCATCCTTATGGCCATCAAAATGTGGATAGGCTTCAAAGTCAGAGAGGGCAGTCATATTCCATCACGCCCCACGTTTTTTAGCGCCGGCATTTTTATAGGCTGGGCTTCCACTATCTTCGGGATTGGTGGTGGCACCTTGTCTGTGCCCTTTCTGCGCAAAAGCAACCTGCAAATGCCCGAGGCAGTCGGCACCTCGGCGGCCTGTGGTTTACCTATTGCCCTGATGGGCGCTCTGGCCAATATGTTGATGGGGCAGGGGAACGATCAGCTTCCGGCCATGACGACAGGTTATGTTTACTGGCCTGCTTTTCTGGGCATTGTGCTGACCAGTATGCTGTTTGCCCGTTATGGCGCAAGACTGGCGCACCACCTGTCGGCAGAGAGGCTGCAAAAACTCTTTGCTGTTTTTCTTTTGCTGGTAGGGGTAGAGTTTCTTATCCTATAAGCTTTCGTTTTTTACCATTCATCAGAGAACTGGAATCACCCGTGATCCCTTACCCAGATATAGACCCTATCCTGTTCAGTCTTGGTCCTTTAAGCATTCGCTGGTATGGACTTATGTACCTTGTCGGTTTTGCCGGAGCCTGGTGGCTGGGCATTTATCGCGCCAGAAAGTCCAATGGTTTGTGGAGTGAAGAGCAGATCGGTGACCTGGTGTTCTATAGCGCCATGGGAGTAATTCTTGGTGGACGCTTTGGTTATGTGGTGTTTTACAATTTCGACCACTTCCTGAGAGACCCGCTCTGGCTGTTCCGGGTGTGGGAAGGCGGTATGTCATTTCACGGTGGTCTGCTGGGTGTGCTGCTGGCCGCGTATCTGTTTGGCAAAAAGCATGGCAAAAGCTTTTTTCAGATGACTGATTTTATCGCTCCCACGGTGCCTTTAGGTCTTGGTGCCGGACGCATCGGCAACTTTATAGGCGGTGAGCTCTGGGGACGTGTGAGCGATGCACCATGGGCCATGATATTTCCTAACGACCCGTCCCAACTGCCAAGGCACCCATCCCAGCTGTACCAGTTCTTCATCGAAGGCGTTGTGCTGTTCTCTGTACTCTGGTGGTTCTCATCCAAACCCCGCCCCAGAATGGCCGTGTCGGGTCTGTTCCTGATTATCTATGGTCTTGGACGTTTTCTGGTTGAATTTGTGCGTCAGCCTGATGAACAGCTCGGTTTTATTGCGTTTGAGTGGCTAACTATGGGGCAGTTGCTATCTACCCCGATGATCATTCTGGGTGTAGCATTTATGGTTATTGGTTATTCAAAATACCCTCTGGTGAATGGTCAGAACCAAGACGACCTGACCTGGCTGAAACAGCACCCAGCGGCTAAAAACGGACTGAAAAAATGAAACAGTATCTGGACCTTCTGCGTCATGTGAAAGACCATGGCACGTTTAAATCGGATCGTACCGGCACCGGCACTTACAGTGTGTTCGGTTACCAGATGCGTTTTAACCTGGCGGATGGTTTTCCACTGATCACCACCAAGAAATGCCACCTGCGCTCCATCATTCATGAGTTACTGTGGTTTTTGAAAGGTGACACTAACATTAGTTACCTGAAAGAAAATGGCGTTCGCATCTGGGATGAATGGGCAACGGAAACCGGCGATCTGGGCCCTGTATACGGCAAACAGTGGCGCAGCTGGGAAGGTCCTAACGGCGAAGTCGTGGACCAGATTCAGTGGTTGCTGGATGAAATTAAAAAGAACCCGGACTCCCGTCGTCTGGTGATCAGCGCCTGGAACCCAACGGTTCTGCCGGATGTAAAACATTCACCAAAGGAAAACGCTGCCATGGGCAAGCAGGCACTGCCGCCCTGTCACTGTCTGTTCCAGTTCTATGTGCTGGATGGCAAATTGTCCTGTCAGCTTTATCAGCGCAGCGCTGATATTTTCCTGGGCGTGCCATTTAACATTGCGTCCTATGCGTTGCTGACTATGATGATTGCCCGGGTATGCGGGCTGGAACTGGGTGAGTTTGTGCATACTTTTGGCGACGCGCACATTTACTCTAACCACCTGGAGCAGGTTGAGGAGCAGTTGTCCAGAGAGCCTCTGCCCTTACCCACCATGAAGCTGAACCCGCTGATCAAAGACCTCTTTGAATTCACCATTGATGATATTGAACTGGTGGATTATCAGGCGCATCCGCATATTAAGGCAGCAGTTTCAGTATAAAGTAGCTTCGTTATAACCACTGAACACCGGGCTTAACGATCTGTCAGGCCCGGTGTCCCTCGATTCAACTGACTGCTTTGTTGTTAGTCACACTGACCATTCGGTTATTCTCCTGATAATGAATGAATTTGCTGGCCATTTTATTGTCCATCTTTTTATTCGTTCTTAAGGAAAAAAGGTTAGTCATGCAAATTTTTGGTTCAGGATGCTCATTGGGTTCCGTTAGTGGGGGTAATACTCACAAGCAGAATCAGTATACCGGGCATAACAAAAGTCGCGTTGTTTTTGGTAGAGAAGTTCGTTTCCTGCTGGCTGGTTCGCCTGTGGCTGCTAATAGTTCAAAAGAACATTTAGAGCCCTGTCAACATCAAACAGTCGCTCTGCCTTTTACTATTCCTGTCGAAAAAAACTCACAGCTTGCTGAAAAGCAAAAGCATATTGATGAATGCAGGGAAATTAAGAGCCTGCTGACCGGAACAACACGAATCGCGACTAAACTTCTGCCTGTCGATTCACAGCCCGGTAAAGACCTGCCCGAAAGTACGGAAAACTCACCCGTCCCCACAGCCCCCTTTGTATCCGCGGGAAGCTCAAAGATCGACGGTAAGGGGGCATTTGCGGGTAAAGACTTTGTCGCTGGTGAGAAGGTGGGTGAATATACAGGGAAGACAGTACTTTCATATCCCTGTAAACAGCATCCTGAGCATTTTTATGTTGCTGAAATTATTGAAGAAGGTCTTGAACGGGATAATATTGCTGAAAAGATTCAATATCGGAACAATGATACGTTTGTCGTATGGACAGGCATTGACCTTAAAGGCACGCCGATGGAGTTCGGTGTTGATGGTACTGCAAACCTGAAGTATTTAAATCACTCTAAAAAACCCAATGTAAAGTTGAATGTTAATTTTGAGGGTTCAGCAGCCCTCTGGTCAGAAAAAGACAAAGTGAAAGTGAGTGTCATTGCTTTAAAAAATATAAAAAGTGGTGAGGAGCTATGCTTTGATTACCTGCACGGGAATAAGAAAAAAATAAACTTCGGGAAAAATCTTGTTGTGAATGCTGATGATTCTGAGGAGGTAAGATATGCCATCGAATCCATATTACCCGTTACTATTTTTGGTAAAAAAGGCTACGTCATTGAGCAGGGTGAAAAGCGTAAACTATGTGACGTTGATGTAGAATCGACAGGAAGTATTCTTAAAAGAATGCGACAAACTAAAAATTATTCTGAACAAGCCGGGGTATCAATCGATGTAATCGATGCCGACACAAGAAAGTCTTTTCATAAAAGTATGCCTGAAGAAAAATGGAACCGGTACGGTAAGCTCTGGAATTATATCGGTTCTGACGGAAACAGAGAGCTGGATAACAAAAATAAAAAGATCTTAAAAGAACTGATTGATGACATCAATAATGAGGGACTGGATCTGGAATACCGTTTGAAACTTCTGCATACCACCGAGTATTTCTGGGTTGTGGACAATATGGAAGGTGACTGGAAAACCTGCATCAAGCCAAAAATGCAGGTAATAAAAAATACGGCGATAGCCGCAGGTGTTACCGAAGACATCCTGAAGGCAACAGACTTAGCGGATTTTCATGACGAAAATGAGCTTTCTGATACAGTCTGGCGACTCTGTGCAAATCAGTGGAACCGCCTCAGTGATGGTCACCCCCTGAATGATCATGATCGTAAGGCGCTAAAAGGTATACAGGAACTTGTTTCAGATCGAAGCGAGCTCAGCGTAGCACTGAAAAATAAACTCAGGCATACGACCAATTTCTTCTGGGCAGAAGCCGGATACTCCGTGGACTGGCAGCTTTATGTTTCCAGCGTTAAACCTGAAACTGCTGTTAAACCGAAAAAAGCCGTAAAAGAAAAAAAGAACCTGAAATGAGATGGGCATAATGCCCACCTCACTGGCAGTCTGTTTTGACTATCGACCTGCGCTTCAGGCTTTTTCCGCAATATTGATGATCACAGCGCGCAGCAGTTCCAGGCGCTTGCCAATAGAATCCAGTACCATGAATTCATTGCGGCTGTGCATCGCACCACCAATAGGCCCCAGACCGTCAACAGTAGGCACGCCCAGAGAGCCGGTCAGGTTAGCATCAGAACCACCACCCACTGCCTGCCAGGTGACAGGCAGATCAATGCTCTTGCCGGTTTCTTCGATCAGAGCCATCAGCTTCTCTGAGTCTTCGTTGGGTGTGAACGCTGGCTTATGAGCGGTACGGTTGAGATTGATGCTGATGCCTTCCAGTGACGGGTTAGCCACCATGTCGGCAATCTTCTGTTCCAGGGCGGTGTAGTCGTCGTTGTCCCAGAAACGAATGTCCAGGGCGGTAGCGGCAAAGTCAGGCACCACGTTACTGCCCGTTCCCCCTTCAACCGTACCAAAGTTCAATGTGGTGCCGGTTTCAAAGTTCGTTTCCTTGTTCAGGGTGCTGATCCAGTGCGCCAGTTCTGTGATGGCAGAAACACCTTTTTCAGGCTCATTACCAGCGTGTGCTGCCTTACCATTGAACTCAATAGCGTAGCGGGCCATACCCTTACGGGCTTTAACCAGGGAACCGTCGGCACGGGCTGCTTCAGCGACCAGAACGCACTGGCTCTTTTTAGCGATACTTTTGATCCAGTCGCCGGAGGCGATAGAGCCGGTTTCTTCATCCGGGTTCATGACCACAGCAATGTTGAGGCGATCCAGTACGTCGGCAGGCAGAGAGCTGGCTGTCAGGAATATGTTCAACAGGCCGGATTTCATATCGGCGCAGCCAGGACCATAGGCTTTTTCGTCGTCATGGGTCAGGGACCATTCAGCCACGGTGCCTTCAGGGAAAACGGTATCCATGTGACCAATCAGCATGATGTCAAATTGCTCTGCTTCTGGCTTGTTGGTAGCCAGAACGCCCGGACCTACCTGCTCACCGAAGTCTTTACGAGTGACGTGCCAGCCAATGCTTTCATACTTTTCAGTCATTATATCAGCGACTTTGGCAACGCCAGCAGGGGTGCAGGTACCACAGTCAATGTTAACCAGTGGCTTCAGTTCTTCGAGATAGGCTTCAAGTTTGAATTCTTTAGAAGTCATTCGGGTTTTAGCCCCTTATTGGAATGAGTAACCGGTGGAGGGTAATGAATTGCTGACTGTATATATTTTGATCTGAATCAAAAAGTAGTGAGTAAACCTGAAAGATAAGTAGAATTGCGAAGAAAACAGAAAGCTATATAGGAACTCTCCAGTATAAAGTAGTGTTGCTCCCAATGGGTTAAGTGGGAGCTGCCGTGTGTTGGCTAACTAATGG
Source organism: Endozoicomonas euniceicola (assembly GCF_025562755.1). GTDB lineage: Bacteria > Pseudomonadota > Gammaproteobacteria > Pseudomonadales > Endozoicomonadaceae > Endozoicomonas_A > Endozoicomonas_A euniceicola. The sequence goes on along the minus strand of NZ_CP103300.1, from coordinate 1,276,896 downwards.
CTGGCTGACTCCGGATTTTTTGAATCTGGTCCCGGGTCTGTTTTTTTGTCTTTAAATAAAACGGCATAAAAATCAGTGTATTCAGGATGAGCCATAATGCGAGACAGCATTTCTTTTATCTTATCAAAGGGCACAACCACTGTCAGTTGTGTGTTGCCATAAAAAGACATTTGAATATTAAAGGCAGTAGAACCTGAAGTAAGTCTGAGGGGAAAAAGTGTTAAGATTATCGCTACACTGTTATAGTTAAACCCGAACCAGGCTTCTCCTGATCTTTTTATATACTCTATAACAGGCGATAAGTCATTTGAATCGGATAAGCGAACAAGCTCCTGTATATTAAAGTCCAATTTACTTGATTTCACGGTCCGCGAGAAGGTGGACATATCCACTTCGGTTGTTTGACAACGAGTTAACTCTTGAATAAATTGTTGAACCTTGCTTTTCCGGGATGTTAAACAGTATGTTTCTGCCGTGTTGGGGAGTCGCCAGAGTTCATAACACTCTTGCGACATAATGTTAAATAGCGAACTTGTAGCCAAGAGTTGCTGCTCAAAATCCTCCGGGCTCATTCCTGTTTCCTGAGCCAGATATTGAATAGTCACCTTTTGCAGCTCATCTCTGGTGTAGCTATTGGACATCTGTTGTAAAATGGCTATCTGTTGTGTCTCTGTAAGACTTGAAATTATGCCTGTTATAACGTCTATTTGCTGATCTTCCCCTCCTCCGCAGGCTCCTTCTGGTTCTGGTTCTGGTTCTGGTAGCCGCTGTACGCTAACGGGTTGCTGGTCTGGATTGCTGCCCCCGGTTCCGACTAGCTGGAGACCCTTCAAAGCTCCACTTAGACCAGCAAGGTCCTCTATTGAAGTTAGCTTGTCGAAATTAGAGCAATTCGGGTTTACGCATCGTACCATTCTAACATCGGGCAACTCGCTCATTTTTTTGCCGCAATCGGGGCAGGGGCAGGTTTGTGCAAACAGTAAACCAGAGGCGCTGGTCAGGCATAGGAGTATAAAAAATAATGGTTTTATCCAGTAGATCACTGTCGTTTTTAAATAGGGTATTCGCAGAGTCCATGGGCAGTAATATAATTCAGGGTAGAATTTCATTATTTCGTTCTCGATATCAGTTGGGCTAATCCAGCCTAGTCGATTCTAGAGAAGCTGTAGCGGAATAATGTTGCTGGGTTAATGGATGGCTCAAAGCCTGTTTAAGTATAAAAACGATTTAATGGTTTAAGTTGTATAGGAACTTTCCAGTATGAAGCTCTATTCAAGAACGCAGGGGCAAGGGGTTAATCTGCTCAGCGTCCATGGTTTATTTGGCTCTCAGGAGAATCTGGGTGCTATTAACCGCAGGCTGGCAGAGTCTTACTGTGTACATGGCGTAGATGTTCGCAATCATGGTCACTCGCCCCATCAGGCAGACACTCAACCAACAATGCACTACTCAGATATGGCCGCAGACCTGGTTGAGTATCTGGATGAACAGGGGATTGAGCAGGCACATCTGCTTGGGCACTCCATGGGCGGAAAGATTGTTATGGAAACAGCGTTGCGCTACCCCGACCGGATTATCAGTGTCGCAGTGCTGGATATTGCCCCTGTGACTTATACCGTGCGTCGACACGATGATGTGTTTGCCGGGTTGAAAGCGATTAATCTCAATACGCTGGAAAAGCGCAGCGATGCTGATGTTGTACTGGCAAACTACATTTCAGAGGCGGCGATACGGCAGTTTCTGTTAAAGAACCTGTTCAGAAAGGCGGATGGGGCATTTGGCTGGAGAATGAACCTGGAGACCATTGAACAGTCTTATGAAGCCATCCTGTCGGGGCAGCAGGCCAGCAAACCTTTCCCCGGGGAGATACTGTTTTTGAAAGGCAGTGAATCCGACTATATTCTGCCAGAACATCGCAGTGAGGTACTTAAACTCTTTCCCGGTGCCAGTCTGCGCAGTATCCACGGAACCGGACACTGGTTGCATGCTGAAAAGCCGGATTTAGTGGCAAATGCCCTGATCCGGTTTTTCAACCGTGACAGCTATGGCTGAGGGACGCGGAAGCTTAAAATATACGGCTGTTGGTTGATGGCTTTATGAGCAGTAAAAAGCCGCCCGGTCAGGCGGCTTTCATAGACAGTGATTTGATCCGATTAATGCAGGTTTTCGTCATTAAACCCATCGGAATCACCAAATTCATCAAAATCTTCATTGCTGCCGACCGTGTTTTGACGCAGTTGCTGCTTTTCCCAGTATTCGTTGATACCCCGGCGGATGGATTTTGACTTTCTTTTCTTACAACGATCTTTAGCGGACTGAGACTTGCGGACTTCCTGACCGCCATCCCAATAGGTTTGATCCTGATCATCGTACTGCATTGACCTGACCCTGGACATAAAGACTCCTTTCTCTACTACTTCAGGAACTACGCAGCGGGATTGAATGACTTTGACTGGCAGGCAATTCCACTGCTCCTATTTATAAATCTAGGAAAGCAGCGGGCACTGTTAATAAAAAAAGCTTATATAAAAAAGCGGCTTCAATAGCCTGATGAGGTAAGGTCTGGAAATTGGGCGTATTCAGGCAGCCGGATAACCTGAGTCGTCAGGGTGCCATCAGGCAGCAGATCGATGACCCGGTAACCCGGCGGTTGGCTGTCGAGGCTGAAATCAGAGGATTCTGGCTTGAACTGTACAGCGGTAGAAGGCGCTGAAAGTACCTGAATAGATCCCTGTTGCCACTCCTGCACCTGATGAATGTGGCCGTTAATCACCACTTTAACATTTGGGTGCTGGTTAAGGCGTTCCCAGAAAGCCTCACTGTTCTGAAGGTTTATAGTGTCCAGCCATGGGCTGTTAATGGTGTAAGCCGGATGATGAAAAGCAATCAGGGTGTGATGATCCGGATACCCCCTCAACTGTTGTTCCATATAGCCCAGCTCCGAATCGGACAAAAAACCGGGAATCTTACCTTCCTGGTGAGAATCCAGAAGCAACAGCTGCCAGTTTCTCTTTATAACGGATTTTTGCATGGCGGCCGGGCAGACTTCCTGCATCAGGGCCGTGATGTCGTGATTACCCGCCAGCCAGTAACAGGGCATTTCCAGGGGAGCCAGCTGTTGTTGCAGCCATTGATAGGACGCTTTACTGTCATCCTGGCTCAGGTCGCCAGTGACCACGATCAGGTCAATGTTGTTCAGGCGCTGTGTAATATCGTCCAGAACACTACGCAAGCTCGCACGGGTATCGACGCCCATCAAACGACCTTCAGTATTGCCAAACACATGACAATCAGAAATCTGGACTACTCGGATTTTGCTCATTCTTTCGCTCAGGAAGGACAGGTTCTAAGAGTTTACAGTGTATCAGGTTTGCAGGTCAGTGAGCGTGAAGGAGGAGGCCACGGATCAAACGATTCCGTAATGAACATGGCCACCACTGAAACAGAAGTTTAACCAGTCTGACAGAAAGCAGTTCAGCTGTTCTTTCTCATCAGGCAACAGCATTTTGTCATTGGGGTAGGTGTAGACCGGTTCAAAATACCGAATTTTCTGTACGCTGATCACTTCGGCCATGGCGGCATCATGATAAAGCTGAACCTGCATGGACGGCAGAGTAAGCCACTGGCTCCAGTCTGCTTTGAAAGTGATGCGAAGTGTTGTCGTATATCGGGCGCGGTTCTGAACATGGAAGTGCATTTGTCCCTGGTGTGCAGAATGACTGACCAGCAATAGGTAGTCATCCTGCTGATCCAGGTCAGGCAGCAGTTTCAGCAGTTTGTGATAATTGCTTTCACAAATGCAGTGTTGTCGTATCAGGTTAACCTTATAAGCAGGTTTGTTCATGGATCGGTTCATAATGCCAAGAATAGTCGAATCCGGAGTTTGACTCTATGAATTGGTAGCCCTTTTCAATCAATTTGTACTGGAGCTGCGGAATCTTTCCCGGTTGTTACTGTCAAAGCCAATGGCTAAAACAATAACCATAAAGGTACACTGGATGATCGCACCTTCTACTTTATCTATTGCCGCTGGTGCTGGCCCCCAGTCAACAGGCCTGGTTCCACCGGGAGTTTCTCAAAAGTCGAATGACGATACCCATAAAACACCTGGTCTTTGCAGTCCAAAGCCTGGTGGTGCTCCGGCTAAAATGTTGGATTCGTATCCCGTATCTCGTTGTGATGATTTGGAATGGTCAGCAGTAAATTCAATGAGAGCTCTGGGTTCTTTTGCTAAGGATCGTATAAATGATGTACTTATATCGCTTGAGCGTTGTGCCCATTTTCACACTCTTGGCTTTTTAAGAGTCATGTTTTCTTCATATAAGTATGATGATTTGAAACAGCAAGAAATTAATGCAATGAGCTTTTTACGTTCTTTTATATCGGACACTGTATATTCTAATGGCGATGTTCCAGGTGTGGGTAATAATCCTATGAATCCTCGTACTTTTTCAAACGTTATGCTTTCTTTATGTGAAAGCTCTTACCAGAACTCTTTCCCAAAAAAGATTATTGGTATTGGATCAGGTTCAGCGTTTCTTGAGAAATGTTTTGAGCTGATGAATGTAATGGAGGTTAAATGTTATGACAAGAAACCTTGTGGTGATGGGGGAAGTTTTCTTCCTGTTGAAAAGGCTACGTTTCCAAAAGATATTGAAAAATGCTTGCCAGATGATTGCAGTGACTGTTTACTGGTTTCAGGATATCCCAAAGGTTTTCTGGGTTCTGTGCTTGCGGAGTTTATTCGACGGGGAGGGGAAATGTTTTGCACCACTGTTGAGGGTTGTTTGTCAGCTGATATGCATTTAGGTTATGAAAAAAATCCTGAAGTTCTTCAAAAAGGGATTGAAGATTTAATGGAAAAGAGTGGAGAGTCCTTTCAAGTTGAAGTAGCTAAGAGTACAGTCAGCGATCCAAGTGTCTTCATCCAGTTTTTTAATTGGCCAGCAAGCGTTAAGCAGTCATTGCTTGATTGTCGGGAGTTAGAGGATTTATGTTTTGATCTGTGTATGGAAAAACGTTAGCACTTCCCAGCACTGTAGGATATAAACATGACCTCTATGTACTCTGACCTGTACGGTCGGCAGAGCAAACCACTGGCTCCCAGTCCGCTTTCAATATGACACAGAAACCCTGCCACGCAGGGGGGGCAAGTCCAGAGCTTCTTGCTCACTTTTTGAGTCACCTTCAAAAAAGAGCGAAAAATATAGTCTATATTCTTGCCTTTGCGTCAGACGCCAGGATGCATTGCCATGTTAGAAAACAGGCGGGCAAAAGGGCTCTTGAGCTACTTCCTACTATTGGTAGTTGGGGGGGTGTTAGTTTTTAAACCTGCCTTTTCCAATGAGAAGTTTGATGAAAAGAAAGTGGGTAACTGGCTGACACTTGTTGAAACGCCATCTGGTAGCAACGGTGGGAAGCATTGCCACGCACTTGTCGTTAGTCCTAACTGGGCACTCAGCACCAGTGAGTGTATTCCTGAAAACCGCCAACAAAAGATAAAACTCCGGCTATCCGGATTGGCTTCGCAGCCTTTCAAAGAAGTAGATATAAGCTATATCTGGGAACCTTTTTACCCGGCAGAATTCCTTAAATCACAGGTCTATCCGGTTTTGCTCAGACTGGCGTCAGATTTTGCCCCTCCATTTCCTGACTTGTCGTATGAGCACACAATTATGAGTTTCACTCACTTGAGTTTGAAACAAACATTGAAACTCCTGTGGAGAGTTCACTATCTAAATAGAAATCAAACGACTTCGGAGCTCTATCCTGAATTCAGGCTAACAACTCTCCAGAGGCGCGAACGTTGCTTTCGATACCCAGAATTTGGGGACTGGTCAATATGCACTGGACGGACTGATGGCTCTGGAAGGGTGCTGAGTAGTGATTACCATTCTGGTGCAGTACTAATGGACGAGAAAGGTAGAGTTGTAGGCTTGGGGGAAACGATAAATAAGTATGGGATGGATAAAAACAAGAACTATTTTATTCCGTTGCGGCTCTACAGGGATTTCATTCAAGGAACTCTTGAGAGTAAAGTTGAAGAAATAGATGAAACGGTAAAGGCACGCACTGACTTATAATCCTTAAGCACAGTCCATACACTGGCACTATACTCACACACGAAGCATTTTGGACTCTGCGCTGATCCCTGTCTGACTCTGTCCATCTCCAGCGATAAACCAGGTCCTTATTAAATGTCTGGTTATTCAAGTACTGACAAACATTGAACTGAGTGAGAGCCATGTTTAAAAAATTCAAACAAGCTATGTCTGTTTATGATGCGGAAAACCGATATAACTTAACCAAAAGCAGGTTTTTTCAGAACACAACTCTGTTACGCGACTCCGGCTTCAAGGAGGCCACCTGCGAGACAAAAAAAAGTTTTGGTGTTGAGGAAATTTTTTCCGGTTTCGTATTTCGATCCGAAATGGGTATTGCCGCTGATATTTTTCAATGTGGTTTTCACCCGCTCCCCCTTCCGGCATTTGTGACTCTGGCGGATGCGTCCAGAGGCGAACCCTATTGGAGCGGAAGGGGTCTTGAAACTTTCCTTTGCTTTGCCGCAGCTTGCTGGAACCATTCTCCTAATAAGAATGAAGCTTATTTAATTGATGCCCGGGATTTCATAGGAATCCCACAGGCTGGGTCTCCCGGATTTAATTACCTGGCTTCGTACGAAATTCTTAGAGAATGTTATACGGTGAAATACACGCACCCTATTCCCGGCAACAAGATCGTCGGCATTGCTCGCTCTCCTTTCGAGTCAGGTAGACGGGAAACGTCGTTTCTTTTTTTTTATATGAATCGTGGATACGTAGGAAGGATGGGTAGTGCGAGAGACGTTGTAGAATGCTTCAATGACGATGAGTGGGAATTGGTATAAGTTCAGAGGTAAGACAAGTGCGAGGCTCTTCCAATATCCGTTGAAAACCCTTGAGTGCGGTTTTAACCAATGCCTTGCAAGGTATGCGGGCAAAGCGAGGTAAAAATCTGTAAAAAGCCAAGATTTAACTTGAGCATCTGGCCTGCACCATCCATTATATGTCAGCTTTCGGCCTTATATTAATTCAAGGATTTGGAGATAATGTTCAAACTTTCCCCTAATGGTTTTCTGCTGGCGGCCCTGGCTGGCGCCATTTTGAATGTTCAGGCCGCAGAAACCGAATATAACCTGCTGGATGTTTATAATCTGGCACAAAAGAACGATGCTCAGCTGGCTGCTGCTCACTACGATATGCAGGCCGTGCAGGAAAAGAAAAACCAGAGTCGTGCCACTCTGCTGCCTAGTCTGACGCTGTCGGCTAACACCCAGTACACCAAAAGCAACTCTAAGGTCAGTGGTGGTAAAGACATGAAAAACAATGGCAACGGCCATGGCTGGGGCGCGACCCTGAATCAGCCGTTGTTCCGTATGGCAAACTGGTACGGTTATGATCAGTCGAAAAGTATCAGCGCCCAGGCCGAGCTTCGTTTCTCTGCTGAAGAACAGTCCCTGATTCTGCGAACTTCCGAAGCTTACTTCAATGTATTGCGGGCTGAGGACAGTCTGATTTCTGCCAAGGCGGAAGAAAAAGCCGTTAAACAACAGCTGGATCAGGCACGAGAGCGTTACAATGTGGGGCTGATTGCTGAAACCGATGTTCTGGAAGCCCAGGCTGGTTATGATTCGGCACGTGTCGCCCGTATTCTGGGCGAGAACCAGGTGCGTGTCAGCTATGAAGCGCTGCGCACCATCACCAATCATGACATCACTCAAATCGGTTCATTGCAAAAAACGATGCCGGTTAACCACCCGGTGCCAGCCAGTGCTGACGACTGGGTAAACAGTGCGGTGTCCGGGAACCTGAACCTTCAGGCCGCTCGTGAGGGGCTGGAAGCCTCGCACACCAACATCAAGGTTCAGAAGTCCGGACACGCTCCAACCCTTGATGCATTTGCCCGTTACAATTATAACTCTGATCATCTTACTAAAGACCGCCCTGGAGAGCATGGTGGACTAACAACGGGTAAAGGTGATTCCACAGTAGTAGGCCTCCAGTTCAACATGGAACTGTTTGGTGGTGGTGCAACCTCTTCCCGTGTTCGTGAAGCCACTTACCAGATGGAGTCGGTTCAGAAGAATTTTGACAAGAGCCTGCGTGAAACCAGTTCTGGCACCCGTAACCTGTTCCGTACTGTGAACTCCGATGTGGATCGTGTGGATGCCCGCTGTCAGGGTATTGTGTCCTCTGAAAGTGCGCTGAACGCGGTACAGAGTGGCTATGAAGTGGGTACCCGTAACATTACCGATGTGCTGGATGCCCAGAGGAAACTGTTTGTTGCAGAACGTGATTACCTGAATGCCCGTTACGACTACATCGTTAACACCATGAAGCTGAAGCAGATAGCTGGCACCCTGAGCCCGACCGACCTGCAGGAGCTGAACCAGTGGATTATCAGTGGTGCATCCGGTGAAGGCATGTCAATTCCTGCCCAGTGTCATGCAAAGTAAACCGTTAAATTAAGGGAAGCAGCAGAACATAATATACCGCTGTTGGCTGTTGGCTGTTGGCTGTTGGCTGTTGGCTGTTGGCGGTTGGCGGTTGGCTGTATGAGCAGCTAATAGCCAAAAGCCAACAGCCCGGTAAGTTATTGAATGCTGCGCCCCTAAATTAAGTCGTAGTGAAAAATATTCCTCCGTCATCCCCGCGAAGGCGGGAATGACGGAGGAATCGGTAGGTTATTGAGTGCCGCTTTCCTAATGGCCATACAACTCAAACAGCTCTTTGTTCATGCTTTAAAATCAGGCAGGTTTTTCTGGGTGCTTAACATGAGTTAACGTCTATTGTTTAAAGGCTGCCGACAGATTGGGCATCCATTTGTGCTAGCTCCAACCCATCGAGACAAGCATTCTTTATGAACTCTATGGCCGCATCGTAAAATCTTACAACCTGTAAAGGAATCTTCCAGACATATGCAACATTCCTCATGGGCTGTACCCTCTCTGCATTTATGATTGCCTTGTAGACTCCTATCCAGACAAATTCCGCATGTATCACAGTGATAAGCTCTGTCTCCATGACGACGACATATGCCGCATTTATCACAGTGATAAGGATTGTCCTCATATCCAGTGAGGTGTTTGCATGTTGAACAGAAGTAGTCTCCAAACCGTAGGCTGCATTTCTGACAATATTGTCCGAGCGCTTGCTCCTCCCCGCAGAGATTGCATTTGATTTGTTGTGCATCGAAGCTTTTTAATGTGCGTTCCCCGCAATTACTTTTAGAATTATGGCAGCGATGGCAAGGCCACCATTGGTCACAGCAGGCAAACCTGACGGAGCAAGAGCGCTCGTAGTGGGGGCATGAGGTAGAAGAGTGCTCATGGTTGCTACGGACTGTCCTATGCGTATTGGCAGGATAAAGACCTTCAGTTGAACCCGTTGCTGCTTGCCTTTGCTGATTAATTCCTGTAGCTCCTGCGAACTCAGATAACAGCCCTAATAAATCGGATTCGAGGTTAGAGGATAAGACATCTGCAACAGAAGTGACCCGCCGGGCCTGGTTTAGAAGATTTGCATGAAGCTGAGCACGGCTTGCTCCTGGTGCACTGTTTGCCGATGGACGGCTAACACCGGAGTCAGCCGATTCATTGTTATTGAAAATCTCTGAGCCCTGATTGCCATCGTGCCCTGTGGAATCAAGATTAGGTCTATAGTCCCTCATAGGCAATTCCTGAAATCCATCTATTACTTCGTTAATGGCATCCTGTTCCCATGACTGAGAATCGTATTGCTGCAACAGTTCGTTCAGATAACTCAATATTCCTGGTTGATATCTTCTGAATTGCTCAAACCAGATTCTCAGGTCGTAATGATCATTATTAATATATTCATCTAATTCAGACCATACAGTTAAACCTAAAAGCGTGATTAGTTGATGAAAGCTCGCTAATAAGTTTTTTGCTTTTGGCTGTATTTTCTTCAGGTAATACGTTTCTCCATCCTGCACTTCGCAAGCATCGGAGAGTAAGCACAATTGTGGCCGCTGTGAAAACCTGATCATTTGAAACTGGCTGCTACTACTCCCCTGAATATGGACGTTTGAGCTACCATTGTCGTTTATTACCAAATCGAATGGCTGAGAAGGCCGATGTGCTTGACGCAACCTGAATACCAGCGAGTTATTTTCACTGCTCCGTCTTACCCTGAGCACAGTAAAAAGAGGCGGCATGTCACTTCTCACTACCATTTCAGGAACGACCACTCTGAGCTCTAACGCAGCAATGTTATTGAATACCAAACTGAGGTTCGTTCCGGTAATCATACGTCGCAGGCATCTGACCACATCAATCAACTCCTCAACAGGTGTCCCCCGCTCAGGATTATTCGAGCCTGAACTGACTTCGTGAGTGCCTTCTGAAATGAGCCTTAATCGAGATGCTATCATTGGGTTGGCATGGGTAATACCAATCCTTTCAAGATGAGAAATCAACGTATCTATAGGGGCAGAATCAACCACTTTCTGGTCTGCGGCACCGACATTGGAGAGGGCTGGAGTCAGAGTGAGCAGACCGCTTGAATCCCCATCATATAAACAGAGGTCATGTTTTGCGGCTGATTCGATGACCTCTCTGAGATGTTCACCAATATTTTGAACAGTGATTGTACCATCATCGAGTCTGGTCAATTGAATATACAGGTTAATTTTTTTTTCCGAAGAAATTATTTTTTCGTACCGAATATAATGTACTTTTTTAGCCTGAATTTCGGATGCCAGTGACAATAAACAGACGACGATGACTAATAGTTTGGACCAGCCTGAAAGCATAGATATTATGATTTCAGGCCTGATCTTTTCTTTAAATGACTTTCTCATTGCATCTACCCGAACCTGGTTGCAGGTTTATACTCCTCAGGTTGAGCGCTTTAGTAGCGAGTCAGCCTGAGCCTAATTTTCAGAGGTCATCAGTTTGTTCAGCATGGGTGCTGTCACAAACATGATCAGGGCAATAGCCGCTACAATAATTCCTGTCGTTTCGAAGAATGCGCTGTAGACGGGCAAGGTGTCCAGTGCAGTCGCGCCGCTATCCGTTTCTACAGCCGTGAAACCTGCTACATAACCAGCGACGACGGAGCCTGCCGAAGCCGCCAGAAACCAAGCCCCCATTATGAAACCATGCATAGTCTCAGGAACCAGCTGCGCGACCATGGCAAGGCCAAGGCCGCTGATCAGTAGTTCACCCAGAGCCTGGGCCAGGTAACAACCCACGACCCAGGCCGGAGCGACCAGCCCCAGATCACTGGCAAACCGGGCTGACAGAGGGATCAGCAAAAAACTGACAGAGGTCAATGCCATACCGGCAGCAAACTTGACCGGCATACTGATGGTTTTGCCGGCGGCACTGTTGTGGTTGTAGAGGTAAGCAAGCACCGGGCTCGCCACCATGATCCAGAATGGATTCAGGGACTGGAAAGAGAGAGGGTTGATCACAAAACCGAAGATCACGTTTTCAACATTATTAATGGTGAAGAAGTTCAGGGAGGTCGGCATCTGGTAGTACATTACCCAGAAAATGCTGGCTTCCAGCATCAGTACAAGGGCAACAAGCATCTTGCCACGCTCAGTGCCGGAAGAAGCCAGAATTTCCCTGAAGAAAATCAGCACAACGCCGCCCCCCATCACTGCCAGCAAAATGTTAGCAATCATCATATGTTTCAGAATGGAAGCATTGATAAAGCAGGTCACCAGTACGCCAGCACAAACCAGGATCAGTCTTCGGAAAGATACCGGACTGAAGTCTGGTGCGGAGCCGTAATCTGCGACCCAGTGACGAAGCATGAAAAAATTGGTCAGAGCGAGCAGCATACCAATGACGCTGACCATAAAGCCGGTTCCCCAGTCAAAACGGTCTGCTATATAGGGAACCGCCAGCAACGAAATAAAGGAGCCAATGTTGATGGCCATGTAATACATGGTGAAAGCACTTTCCAGACGGTTGTCGCCTTCTTTGTAGCACTTGGCCAGAAGACTGGAAGGGTTCGCCTTGAACAGACCGTTACCGGCAGCCACCGTACCGAGAGCCAGGTAGACCATCTCAATGCTATTACCAGCGATTGTCATGATCGAATAGCCTGCCGTTAGCACCAGAGCCCCGAGAACAATGGTTCGCCGGGTACCAAGAACCTTGTCTCCCAGAAAGCCTCCAACAACAACCAGCCCCGTCGTCAGAGCATTGAACGCCCCAAAGATAATAAATGATTCGGACTCCGGAACGCCCAGTTGACGAACCAGGTAAAAGGCCAGAATGGCCTGAAGCCCATAGAAACCAAAACGCTCCCATAGCTCAAGGAAAAAAATCAGATAAAAGGATCTGGGCTGCTTCAGTACGTTCAGAGGTTGTGACATTTCAAGTCTGCGACGGGAATGATCCGGAAACATATTTCAAGGTGGCACAAAATAATGAAAAAACCAGTTTATTAATGGTCAGCTGAATTGAAACAAACAGCGGTCACTCAATTTTACAGGGCGTTACCCTGCTTCACGCTCTCAGACTTTCTGAGGCCCGGTCTTTAAGGTACTCTTTCCTGCACTGATTCTGATTCCAGTTAACTCGTTCCGTTTATGGAGCGCCGGCCACGATTAAGGTCGGACTGTCTACCAGGGAAAACGTATGATTATCAAACCAAAGATTCGTGGCTTTATCTGCACAACCACCCATCCAGCCGGTTGTGAGAAAAACGTACAAGATCAGATTGAGTTCGTTAAATCCCAGCCAGCCCTTGAAGGCGGTCCAAAACGTGTGCTGGTGGTTGGTTCTTCCAGCGGTTACGGTCTGGCTTCCCGTATTTCTGCTGCTTTTGGCAGTGACGCAGCCACCATTGGCGTGTTCTTTGAAAAGCCGGGTACTGAACGTAAGCCGGGTACAGCGGGCTGGTACAATTCTGCTGCTTTTGAAAAGGCCGCTCACAAAGCGGGCCTGTACGCTAAAAGCATTAATGGCGATGCGTTCTCCCATGCGGCTAAACAGAAGGTCATTGACCTGATCAAAGACGATCTGGGACAGATCGATACGGTTGTGTATTCGCTGGCCTCCCCGGTGCGTAAGTTACCTGACAGCGGTGAAGTGATCCGTTCGGTCCTGAAACCCATGGGGCAGACTTACACGGCCACCGCAGTTGATACCAACAAGGACGCACTGTTTGAAGCCAGTGTTGAGCCTGCCAGTGATCAGGAAGTTAAAGACACAGTCACCGTCATGGGAGGAGAAGACTGGGAGCTGTGGATAAACGCCCTGGCAGAAGCGGGTGTTCTGGCTGAAGGTTGCCGAACCCTGGCATACAGCTACATCGGTACTGAGATTACCTGGCCTATCTACTGGCACGGTGCGCTGGGTCAGGCAAAGATGGACCTGGATCGTGCGGCAAGTGCTCTGAACGATAAACTGGCAGCCATTAATGGTGGCGCTAACGTTGCGGTTCTGAAAAGTGTGGTCACTCAGGCGTCATCTGCGATTCCGGTAATGCCCCTGTACATTGCCATGGTATTCAAGAAGATGCGTGAGGAAGGCGTGCATGAAGGCTGTATCGAGCAGGTATGGCGCATGATGTCTGACCGCTTGTATCGCACCGACGGCACAGTCCCGACGGATGATGAAAACCGCCTGCGCCTGGATGACTGGGAGCTGCGCGACGATATTCAGCAGCACTGCAAAGACCTGTGGTCACAGCTGACCAACGAGAACCTGTCTGAACTCACCGACTATCGCCAGTATAAGGAAGAGTTCCTGAGCCTGTTTGGTTTTGGTCTGGAAGGTATTGATTATGAAGCGGATGTGAATCCGGTTGTTGAGTTTGATGTCATTACACTGGACTGACAGGGCTCGTCAGGCACTTTAATTAAACTCTGAAGCCCCTTTTGGGGCTTTTTCCCTAGAGAACTATTAAGCTTCATTCTTAGGATAGACATTAAGGACTTGCCTTTATTCACTGGTTCTGAAGCAGTACTTTGGGCCAGCCGTTCAGAAGTACCAAGACAGGTTCTGCGGGCTGCACGGGTACATGGTGTGAACCTATAATTGCATCGTATGACTGCCGGCCACTCTGAAGCCCTTGTGGTGCAATGCGTATTGCTTAATGTCTACCCTAAGAAGCTTCATTGAGTCCGGAGCGCTATTTGTTACCTGAATGATAGTATCTTCATCGACTGACTTTTTGGTTGTTGCGATATAAAAGACAACAGACTAAAGGAGTTGGTATGTTTCTAAAATGGTTGATAGAGTTAATCGCCTTGATCCTGGGCATTAGTATTCAAACTGAATCCACCTGTAATGTTGAACCGGGTATCTATATTTCCAACCCGGATGGACTTAAGCTTGTAGATACAGACTTACTATTTAATTATCAGATGTACAGTAAATACCAGCGACTGGATTTGAAAGGCAGGTTGATACTGACGGTTGATGCGGAAAAGCAAATGTCGCTGGCTGGCTTTCTCCAGAAAGAGACGGTTTCTTTTTACTATGTACCAATTCTCGGAAGGTTTGTCGCTCCCCCTGAAATTGGAAGGGTTGAATTTTCACAATTACAGTCTGTCTGTAAGGGTAATCTAGTGGTACTGAGTTGGCTGGGTAATGAGAGTAGTGATCAATACTCATACAGTGGCCTACTGAAAGGTTATTTTGAAAATAAAACAAATTCAATATTTTCAACATTACCCAGCTTGTCTAACTTCAGTATTCGTTTTGGTTGGGGAGATGAAAAAAAGCAGTTGCTTTTGAAAAAGTTAGACATACCTTATGAAGCTGATTTGACAGAGGCGGATGAATGTTTAATCCCTGGTGGGGTTTATGAAGGCATGCAGTTTAGTGATTTAATTGAAGTTGAGATTGATAATAATAAAATAAACCTGACATTACAGAGTCAGGGTGTTATTTATAACGGTTCTCCGATAGCTCCGGATCCTGTTTTGTATAATTGTCAGGGGTATCGCCTGATTGTTATTTATATTAATAGTGAAGGCAGGGATACGGTGTTTGCGGGGGAGTGGAACGAGAATGAAAATAGTATAGGAAGTATACAGCACATTGAAACATTGGTTGAAGGGAATAGTCTGAACGTGAATTTTACACCTGTACAATAGTGGCGAAACAGCAAATACCAACCTTTTGATTTTCCTGCACTTACAGGCATTGAGTGCTGCGGTCAATTCAGTTGCTACTTTTTAATCTGTTCCAATAGTAGTCACTCCAGGTCTCCGATAAATCCTGCCTTTTGCTGTCTTCAATATATGAAAGGTCGTTAAAATTGCCATTCCATAAAAACGGGAATGATCTTTTTTCTTTGTTGCCATCAGCAACCAGTGCCTCGAACAGGCTTCCTCCGCTTCCTGCTGTCAGTACACTGCCCGGTTGTTTTATGCAATCCACAATAAAGTCGTATATTGCCTCATACTGTCCGTCCCGAATAGCGAAAACATCATCACACCATTCATTTTTTTTGGACAGGTGAAATGCTATGGAGTCAAGCCATTGAGCGGGTGCTGAAAATCCACAGGTTGACGCAAAGTCGATATCAAGATCGAGGTAAACATAGCTTTTAGGTAAACCGTTGTCATCATAGCTTTGTCTACCAGCCAACGCGACACGCATGGTGTCACTGACGGCGGCAAAAACTTTTTTGGGGGAGGTTGGCTTAATGCTTGACAGAAAGTGATACACAGTTGATTGATCGGCCTCTTCCAGGTAGCTCAAATCCGCATCCTGCAGGTTTTTTACGGCAATGCCAGCGTAGTCTGAAAGTGATAACATCGCCTGTTGCTCAGTTTTACTGATAAGACCTGGCAGGTACCAGAGTATGACCTCGTCGTGGGCATAAGCCATTTGCCATGAACGAAGATTGTTGGCGTATTTCAAAGGCATATCGGAGCCGACCCAGATGAAGTTGATTGAGAGACGGCCAGACTGCTCACTGATGGGAAAAGACATTCCCTCCTGGCTAAGAAATTTTTCAACCCAGTAAAAAGGCGTACACTTCCTGGTGGTGTGTGTCTGGGCGTAATTTTTCCAGTCTGCTTTTGTACGGCTTTTCATTGCCCGGGTTCGATAGCTGACTTCATTCTGTTGTGCGAGCACGGCAAACCTGCAGGCCAGGTCTTTGTTTTGCTGATCCAGTTGCAGGCAGTGCTGATAAACGTCATTGGCGAGTGCAGGTTTTTTTCGATAAAGATCCGCTAGCGTCCAGCCGGAATCGGTGGTACGGGTATTCCAGATTTGCTGCAGAAACGGTGTCCAGGTCCCAAATAAACTCGCGAGTACCCGGGGCAGTTTTTGATCTGCCTGAGAAGCGGTCAAACTGTGTGCCAGAATGCCTCTGATGCCTTTCAGCACATATTGCTCATTGACAGCTAGAATTTTGAAGTATGCTCTTAATGAGGAAAGGCCTGCCTCCGGTGACATGATATAGCCAAGAACAGTATCAGGAGAAAACTCACCGGCAAGAGCCATAACCATTTTTTCTGCATCATGGTATTCATTCTCTGATGAAAAAAAATGCTTTTTTCTTGCCAGCGCTGACAAGGCGTCATCCTTCATCAGCCTGTCAGGCCGGTGGATATTTTCCAAGGCAATCTCAGCGCCATGAATGACGGTGGTAATGGCCAGAAAAAGAAAGGTAATGACCCACCTGCAAATGCTCATTGTAACGGCTGCTTCCTGATTTAATTATTTTTTGACAACAGTCATGAAAAAAGTTTCAGCCTGTTGTCCGGCGGGCAATCATCCCGCTGGTGCTGACAGGCTTGCAATTATCATCATGAGTTACTGGCTGACACTTCCGGTCACCCGGACACGACGACTTCCAATCTCTTTCTGCGGTTCTTTCGCCTTGCGTGCCTCTTCCAGCTTTTTATCGATGACGTTTTTAAAAGCGATCAGAAAGCCCATAAAGACAAAGGCACCCGGTGGCAGAATGGCAAACAGGAACTGCTTGTAGTTGGGGAAGACGACCAGCGTCCAGTTTTCAGCCATTGGACCAAACAATAGATCCATACCTGAGAACAGAGTCCCCTGACCGACCAGCTCACGCATGGCACCCAGCAAAACCAGAACCGCCGCAAAGCCTGTACCCATCATCAACCCATCAAAGGCGGCAGGCACTACCGGGTTTTTAGAAGCGTAGGCATCGGCGCGACCAAGGATAATGCAGTTGGTTACGATCAACGGGATAAAGATACCCAGAATACGATACAGCTCGTAGGTGTAAGCCTGCATCAGCAGTTCAATGCAGGTGGTCAGCGAGGCAATGACCATCACAAACACCGGCAGACGAATAGCGTCGGTGACCTGATGCCGAATCAGGGACACGACAATGTTCGACCCCATGACCACCATCATAGTGGCAAGCCCCAGACCCAGAGCATTGACGACACTGTTTGAAACACCCAGCAACGGGCAAAGACCCAGCAACTGAACCAGTGCGGGATTGTTTTTCCAGAGGCCATTCAGAGCAATTCTGGATGCAGAATCATTAGCCATTTTTTTGCTCCTTTCTAGCGTCCTGACTGTTGTGCATTGCCTGAAAACCCTGTTTGAACAGGGCGTCCTTATGTTCGGCAAAATAATTCAATGTGCGGTAGACCGACGCGACCACTGCCCGTGGTGTTACGGTTGCTCCGGTAAACTGATCAAAGTTACCGCCGTCCTTACGGACAGCCCAGTGGCTGGGTTTGGGATTATTCAGCGACTTTCTGTTAAAGCCCAGAATCCAGTCGGTGACATTGGTATTGATCTTGTCGCCCAGCCCCGGCGTTTCTTTGTGCTTAACCGCTCGTACACCCGCCAGAGTGCCATCGGCATAAATGCCAACCAGCAGCTCAATACGACCAGAATAACCGTCTGGCGCAGTGGCTGGCAGAATCACCGCAACAGGCTGGTTGCCACGAAAGGCGACATAGCCATCCTTTTCCGTGGTATTAGCCAGCAATGGTTCTGGCGGCAGGCTGATCCGGGTATCCAGCAGAGAGTTGTCGTGGGTGTGTAGCGGCAGAATTTCCATCAGTGCCCTTGCTTCAAACGCACGAACCTGGCTGGCAATGCGACCTTCGGTAAGCACATAGGTGCTGGAGATCAGCCCGACGGTTAATACAGCAAACAGCCCCAGTCCAAGACTGTTGCGGGCAATGCTTTTTACCAGTGTCTGTTTTGCAGTTGTCTGTTCTGTTGGTGTCGTTTCACTCATAACCATTAATCCGTCTTCGGCAGTCCCTTTTTAGCCTTTTTATGACCGTAGGTGCGAGGCTGGGTGTAATAATCAATGGTGGGCGCTGCCATGTTCAGCAGCAGTGTGGCAAAGGCGACACCGTCCGGATATCCACCCCAGGCACGGATCACATAAGTCAGTACACCAATCAGTGCGCCAAAGATCAGTCGGCCTTTTGTACTGGTGGCGCTACTGACCGGGTCGGTAATAATAAAGAATGCACCGAGCATGGTAGCACCGCTGAACAGATGGAACAGTGGCGAACCATTACTACCGGAACCGATACCGCCCCAGAACAGGGTTGCCATAACGGTCATGGCAGCCAGCATGCCCACCGGAGCATGCCAGGTGAAGACTTTCTTATACAGCAGGAACAAACCGCCGAGCAGGTAGGCGATGTTCACCCACATCCAGCCTTTGCCAGCAAAGGTTCCCAGGATATCGTTGGCCTCACGTAGCTCCGCCATGGTCAGGGTGGTGTTTTCACGAACAATGTCCAGCGGCGTTGCCATACTGATGGCATCCGGCTGAAGCTGTGCGATCATCATGCTCCGGGTGCGCGGCGTTGCCATACTGATGGCATCCAGCTGAGAAGTATCTTTGAAGATCGGGAAAATATGCTCAAAGGCATCGGTGAAACCGCCAACATACCCTTCCAGCCCGTTTGGTGCCTGCCAGTGGGTCATCTCCTGCGGAAATGAGATCAGGAGCAGCACATAACCGAGCATGGCCGGATTAAACGGGTTATTACCCAGTCCGCCGTACAGTTGCTTGCCAATAATAATGGCAAAGGCGACACCGGTCAGGGTCAGCCACCAAGGCGCAAAGGGTGGCAGAGCCAGCGCCATTAACACGGCGGTAACAATGGCGCTGCCGTCGGACAGGAAAAAAAACAGTGGGCGGTTTCGCATCTTCAGGATCAGTGCTTCCGCTCCCAGTGCTACCAGGGAGCACCAGACTATGTTGATCGATGCCCCCCAGCCAAAGAACCAGGTCTGTGCCAGAATGCCGGGAATCGCTGCTATTAACAGCAGTTTCATCACTTGCTGTGTGCTGTTGGGCCCACGAGCGTGGGGGGATGTCTGTCGAACCAGAGTCATCTTTTTTACCAGATAGTAAGCGGGCTGAGAGATAAACCCTCAGCAACCGTTTCAAACATGTGCTTCAAGCGCTTTCTGAGCAGCTTCAGCTTTCTTTTGAGCAGCCTTTAATGCCGCTTCCAGCTCAGGCGTAACTGAATCGGCCTGATCCAAAGCCCTCTGTGCCTTTTTCAGGGCGGCTTTGGCCATGGCGCTTTCAATTTTCAGCTTTTTGGCTTCATCCGTCTGTGCTGGTTTTGCTGCTTTGGACTGACTCGTCTGACTTGCGGGTTGAGTACTTGTGTGCTGAGTACTTGCGTGCTGAGTAGAAGGTGCCTGAACAAGCTGTTCCAGTTTCTTACGACATTCGTCAACTGTTTCCTGAAGCGCCCGGGTTTCTGCACTGCTTTCTTCCAGCGCTTTTGCCAGAGCACGTTCCGCTTTCTTCAAGGCAGCTTTTGCCATCGCCTGCTCGATCTTCAGTTTTTTGTCTTCAGGAGAGGGTGCCGGTTTAGCCGCAGGCGGGGCAGACATGGCAGCATCAAACTGCTTTTGCAGTTTCCCGGCCTGCGTCTGAAGCATTTCCACATTGGCTTTCAGCTTACTGGTATCACCTTCACCGGTTGCTTCCGCTTTGCTCAGTGCCCGCTGGGTCTTCTTCAGTTGAGCATTGGCCATAGACAGGTCAATTTTCAGCTTCTTCTGCTCGGGAGTGAGCTCTTGCTTACCTGCTGCTCCTCCAGCACCAGAAGAGCCAGCTGCCTTCTTCGCCCTGGCGCGTTCGATAGCGGCTTTCACCGGATCGGTTTCTTCAGTGGTGGCCGGGGTTGCACCGGCTGCTTTCTGTGCTTTCAGCAGGGCGGCTTTCTTAGCATTTGCCTTGCGTCGTGCTTCTTTCTCTGCCTTTTCACGTTCCAGACGATTCTGGCGGTTTTCATAACGGACTTTCGAACGTTCTGATTTTGCGTGTTTGGCTTCAAGGTTGCGTATTTCACCTTTGGAAGCCCGGTAGTATTGCACCAGTGGAATACTGCTTGGGCATACGTAAGAGCAGGCACCGCATTCGATACAGTCAAACAGGTTATGGTGTTTCAGCTGGTCGTGGTTTTCTGCCTTGGCGTGCCAGTACAACTGTTGTGGCAGTAGAGACGCCGGGCAGGCTTCTGCGCACATACCACAGCGAATACAGGCCTGGGCAGGCGGTGCTGACGGAAACTCCATGTCGCTGCCGGCAATGACACAGTTACTGGTTTTAGTCACCGGTACATCGGCGTCGTCCATTGTGAAGCCCATCATCGGGCCACCCATGATCAGGGTCTTCAGTCGTTCCTGCTTGAGTCCCGTCACCTGAAGTAAATTGTGAACCGGTGTACCCAGCAGAACTTCCAGATTCTGCGGCGTCTGCAAGGCTTCACCGGTCAGGGTGGTGATTCGGGAAATCAGTGGACGACCATGGACAACGGCCTCTTCAATAGCGGCCGCAGTCCCCACATTTTGTACGACAATGCCCAGGTCCGCAGGCAGTTTACCGGAAGGGACTTCCTGCCCGGTCAGAATCTGTATCAGCTGTTTCTCGCCACCGGACGGGTAACGGGTCGGGAACACCACCACTTTGATCGTGTGACCCTTACGCTGTGCCAGTGCTGTTCTCATGGCGTAAACCGCTTCCGGCTTGTTGTCTTCAATACCGATCAGGCAACGTTCGGTCTTCAGCAGGTGCATCATAATTTCAGCACCGGCGATCACCTGCTCAGCCCGTTCCCGCATCAGCATATCGTCAGCGGTGATGTAAGGTTCGCACTCGGTACCGTTAAGAATCAGGGTGTGAACCGGGTTTTTCGGAGCCAGCTTGATGGCCGATGGAAAACCCGCTCCCCCCAAACCAGCAATACCGGCATTGCGAATCACTTCAACCAGCCGTTCAGGGTCTGTCTGACGGTAGTCTTCTATTGGATTCAGTTCACACCAGCGGTCTTCACCATCACTGTCAATAACAATACAGTTGTCGTTCATTCCGGACGGGTGAGGAATGGCATGAGGTTCAATGGCCTTGATGGTTCCGGAGGTAGGCGCATGTAAGGGCACACTGACAAAGCCGGTTGCCCTGGCGATCAGCTGACCTTTCAACACTTTGTCACCAGCCTGCACCACGGGTTCCGCAGGCGAACCCGCATGTTGCGACAGGGGTAATATCAGACGTTCAGGCAGTGGCGCAGGCTTAATGGGCAGGCCGGTAGACTGGTGTTTGTTTTCCGGTGGATGCACACCGCCGGTCAGGGGCCATACTCTGGCGTTGACTTGTTTCAGGTCGATCAGGGACGTGTTCATACAGCCTGCCCCCGCTGGTCAGTAGCAATCAGGTTTTCGTCAGAAAGTCCGGTAAAGGCCGGAGACTGCTCCGGCAGCTCCCAGCGCCAGCTTCTTGTGGTTACTTCAATAGGGCGCATTTCTATACAGTCAACAGGGCAGGGTTCGACACACAGATCACAACCCGTGCATTCATCACTCAAAATAGTGTGCATCTGTTTGGCAGCCCCAAGGATGGCGTCCACCGGGCAGGCCTGCAGACACTTGGTGCAGCCAATGCACTCGTCTTCACGAATAAAGGCGACACTGACAGGCTTTTCGGTACCGCTCTCAGCATCCAGGGGCTCGGCTTCAACATCCAGCAGATCGGCCAGGGCGTTGATCGTCGCCTGCCCGCCCGGAGGGCAGCGGTTAATGGCTTCCCCATTGGCAATGGCTTCTGCGTAAGGGCGGCAGCCGGGATGGCCGCATTGTCCACACTGGGTCTGGGGCAGCAGTTCGTTGATCTGGTCAACAATTGGATTGCCTTCCACTTTAAACCGCACACTGGCAAAGCCCAGTATGGCACCGAAAATCAGTGCCAGGGCCAGCAGGGCGATAATGGCATAAACAATAATTTCCATGTTGGCGTCGTATTCTCCCTTACAGCCTGATCAGACCGGTAAAGCCCATGAAAGCCAGCGACATCAGGCCAGCGCTGATCATACCGATAGCGGCTCCCCGAAAGGGTGCAGGCACGTCGGCAGCGGCAAGGCGCTCGCGCATGGCAGAAAACAGTACCAGCACCAGGGAAAAGCCCACGGCTGCGCCAAAGCCATAAGTGGCAGAGTCCACCAGAGAGCTGTTCATGCGGTTGCTGTTCAACAGTGCCACACCCAGTACGGCGCAGTTACTGGTGATCAGGGGCAGAAAAACACCCAGCACCCGATGCAGCAGGGGGCTGACTTTACGTACTACCATCTCTGTAAATTGCACAACCACGGCAATGACCAGAATAAAGGAGATCGTCTTCAGAAATTCCAGGCCCAGCGGGATCAGCAGATATTTATACGTCAGATAGCTGCAAATTGAAGCCAGGGTCAGTACAAACGTGGTCGCCAGGGACATGCCCATGGCGGACTCCAGCTTATTGGAGACCCCCATAAACGGACACAGCCCCAGGAACTGCACCAGTACGAAGTTATTGACCAGTATGGCGCTGACAAGAATCAGCACCAGTTCACTTATTTGATCCATTGTTCATTCAGTCCATAGCGGAGTTTTTAAAATAGCCGCTCTACAAGTTTCCAGATACCGGCAGGGCGGGGTCGATACTGCCGAAACTGCATTTGGCGTTAAATACCTTTAAAGCCTATGGTTATTGTCCGGATATTCCGGATTACGTTCCAAAAGGCGTAATTAAAAAATCTGCGTGATTATATCCATATTGGGTGTCTGGTGCATCGTAGAATTCCACAGACCTTAGCCTGTGAACAGGGTCCAATGGACTAGTGCCGTTTGGTTAGAATCATTGGTTCGCCCACCACTGCGCTGTATCGTCGGAAGCTTTTGCTGCGAACACGGTGAATGCTTCCCCATGACGGGTTGGTAGGGGCATAGTAGCCACTGTCTTTCAGGAGGTTGATAAAGGCCTTCAGCTGCTTTTCATCTTCGATGATGTAAAAACGTTCTGTCAGGGGGGCAATGATTCTGGGCAGAACCACTGTTAAGGGGAAGTTGCTGTCGAGATCAGAAACCGGATTGTTGTTATCGGCCCCATGATGGAACATCGGGTTCCGGCTGGTGCGCCCTATGGCGTAGTTGAGCGCACGTAAATAACGTTCTTCCTGTCTGGTCAGGTTGCCATAAACCTGATCCATTTTTTTCAGGAAGGACTTCAGACTCTGAACCTCTAGCTGTATTTTTGCGAACTCCGCTTTTGACTGCTCTGATAATGCTTTCCCTTCCAGTCGGGCTACCCGTTTGCGAATTTCATCCGGGTTAATGTCTGGCACTGGCACTTTGTCTTTGCCAGACAGGTCAAGATCTTCCTGCAGGGAATAAAGGAAGCAAAGGTCATAATCCGGTATCAGTGGAATCACCTTAAGCGGTACAAATTCATCGTTTTCCTGTATGTCGATAAGCCATTCGCCGTCTTCTGTTTTTGTACCCCGGTAAAAAAAAGGTTCATATTCGGGTAATGGCCGGCACTGAAAGGTGATCTGATTGTCTGCAAGGTATTTCAGATGTTCAATGAGGGGTACATCGGAACCCGGTAGCTTTAGCGTCTGTAAATTCTTCAGGTGTTGATCGGTTTGCTTCAGCTGTACGGCTTCATCAGCCCGTTCGTCGGCATAACCCTGAAATTTGTGCAGTTTGTCGGCGGGAGCATCAAAGAGTTTGCCGTATTTCTGATTGGCGGGTAGATAGGGTGACTGCGCTCCCCATGTTGAGGACTTCAGTTTGTAATGCAATGCCTTGGATTTAGCGCCATCCAGAGCAGGCAGTGTAGCGGTCTCCGGAAACGGTCTGATAGCAATAACCAGCCGGAACACTCTGCAGGTTTGAGCAAGTTCATTCAGATGTTCCTTTGGAATACCCTGACCAGGATAAGACCGAACGGCATCAAGCCCCCCGATGTCCGGCAGTTCATCCATGTATTTCAGTAGTTCCGGGGGGGTTAGCTGGCGCTCCAGTTTGGGAGGCGAAGAAACGGGCATCGAGCGACTACGTTGAAGTATTTTTTTGCCAGGCAGATCACCCCGCTCCTTGCCCTGAACCAATGATCCGGTCAATGTCGATGGCAGTGTTATTGAGCTGGTCTCTGTTAAGGATGCACTACGACATTGCCGGAACGAACCGAATCTGGACTGTACAGATAGAAAGTGCGGCGTCGGTTCACTCCCCTGAGAGTCAGTACTCAACTGACTGGAGCGTCGTCGGCTGAAGTAACCGTAAGGTGATGACCATTTCGGCTGCTCAATGGCTGGCGCTCCTTCGTCCGGAGGGCTTGACGCAATGGGTGAGAGGGCGGAAGGCAGTATTGTATCCTGTGTTTGGGCAATTTTAGTTGACAGACGAAACTCTATAGGTATTGCCGGAGGTATGGAGTCATCGGGTCTGTCACTTGAGGCTCCTGTGTAGGGGGTAACATCCAACCCCCTGGCTTTCTCTTCAGGCGTCGTAGTGTTAGTTAATGGCTGCCCCGGATATATTCCGGGTTTTGGCTGACTTCCTTCCAATGGTTAAGCCTCTGAGACGTGGGTTCGACAGGCATTGGACAATCAAAGGTGAGATAAGTTCGGTACAGAAAGGCTTGATGAAGTCTTTCATCAGGCATCTGGCCGCTATTTCCTGGCCGGTTGCCAGACCGCCCGCTTGTTCATGACTGACCGAAAAAGGCTTGAGCCGAGAATATTATTCAGCCAGCGGATAAGTTCTGAGTAAGGGCTGCTATAGAACCAGTCCCGATCCACATGAGCAAACTGGCGAACAAACGGGGCAATGCCATAGTCGGTGATGCTCAGGTGGTTGGCACTGAGCCCTGTGGTTTGTAGCAGACGGCCTTCGAGCAGGGATAGAAAGCGTTCGCCCTGCTGACGATAGTATTCAACAGAATGATCCGGGTGGCGGTCAGCGTATTTATACCGGTCGAGCCAGGGCTTGAATTCCCGGTCACACTGCTGAATCAGCTCTGTATCTCCTGCCAGCCAGTGTTTCGGGTCGTTAAGGCTCAGTGCCCACCCCATGATGTCCAGGCTTTCGTCAATCACTTGCCCGCCGGGCAATACCAGTACCGGAACCGTCCCTTTGGGTGATGCGGCCAGCATGGCTTCAGGCTTCTCCCGTAACAGAACCTCCCGATACTCAACGGTTTGCTGGCTGATCGCAATCGCCAGCCTTGCCCTTATAGCGTAAGGGCAGCGGCGAAAGGTGTAGAGTACGGGCTGACTGACCATCGTTGAACAAGGTATTTCCAGCAATTCCATAGTCTCCCGAAGGGTTAAAGTCAGTGAGCTTCAGGCTATTGCAACTTATCGAATGAGCGTAAAACCCCGTACTTTTAGTGCGGGGATGTAAGCTCGTCGGCGACAGCCGACTAATGTGGTGTTCTCTGTTGTTGTACGTACTGTTTGATGATCTCTATAGGAGCGCCACCACAGCTTGCTGCAAAGTAACTCGGACTCCATAGTGCTGATTTGTAGTACCTATTTGCCACTTCAGGATGATGCAGCTTTAACCTTCTGCTTGAAACACCTTTCAGGCTATTAACTAACTTTGATAAAGCAACCTTTGGCGGGTAGTTAATCAACAAATGTACGTGGTCAGACTCCCCATTAAACTCCACCAAATCTGTCTCAAAGTCAGCGCAGACTTTCTCAAACAGGCTTTTAAGCACTGGAAACATATAGCCTTCGAGTACACTATAGCGGTACTTTGTTACAAAGACCAAGTGGCAGTGAAGTTTAAAAACACAATGCCTGCCAGTTCTATATTCATTTGTTTTGCTCATAGACCAATTGTATACTTAGATCATGAAGAAGACAAAGACACTGAAGGTTCGGGTAAAAGACAAGCATGTGTACTTGCTTAACGGCATGGCTCGCTCGGTTAACTTTGTCTGGAACTACATCAACGAACTCAGTACTCGCTCTATCAAGGAGCGTGGCAAGTTTTTGTCTGCCTACGACATACACCCGTACACCAAGGGAGCAGGCAAGGAACTGGGTTTGCACAGCCAATCTTTGCAGTGCATAGCCGCTGAATATGTTACTCGCCGGAAGCAATTCAAAAAAGCCAAGCTGAACTGGCGCAAGTCAAACGGCGTTCGTCGTTCTCTCGGCTGGATTCCAGTCAACACGGGTCAAGCAAAGTGGAAGAGTGGTCAGGTATTTCATAACGGTCATTACTTCTCAGTTTGGGATTCTTACGGTTTGAGTAGGTACAAGTTTCGCTCGGCCAGTTTCAATGAAGACGTGCGTGGCCGTTGGTATTTCAATGTTGTTGTTGATGTTGATACAGAAGCAACAGAGGGTGAGTCTTCAGTAGGTATTGATTTGGGCTGCAAGGAGGCTGCAACAGACTCTAACGGCGACGGTGTTAAAGGTCGTGAGTACAGAGCGCTTGAGGCGAAACTGGGTATAGCCCAGAGAGCTAGGAATAAAAAACGGGTTCAGGCGATTCACGCCAAAATCAAAAACAGAAGGCAAGATATCTTGCATCAATACAGCCGTAAGCTCGTCAATGAGAATGCGGCAATTTTCGTTGGCAATGTGTCCAGTCTGGCAATGACCAAAACCAAACTAGCGAAATCGGTTTTGGATGCTGGCTGGGGAATGCTGAAAACCATGCTGGAATATAAATGCGATCACGCAGGCGTGTTTTTTGAGGTCGTCAACGAAGCTGGCTCCACCCAGACTTGCTCGAACTGTTGGAAGATACCCGACAGTAGTCCGAAAGGTAGGGCAGGTCTTGGAATAAGAGAATGGGCCTGTTCAGAGTGCGGAGCTGAACATTTGCGCGACGTAAACAGCGCCAGAGTCATTCTTGCGGCGGGGCATCGCCGTCTAGCTGTAGGAATCCCCGTCCTTTAGGGCGGGGAGGATGTCAACTTGGGGGACGAGTTACTACCTGCTAATCAGCTGAGTTGCAATTCAGCTCTATGTCTTTATATATGCTGACCTTAGTAATAGGTTTTAACATACATGCAATGTCTTGAAAGCGCTGAAAATATATCCGGTTGATTTTTTTATCATAAAAGTTTTTTGGATTTTTAAGTTCACTCTTATACATGTTCATAAATTTTATAGCGTAATCAAGAGCGCTAAAACTGTTCTTGTTAACCAAATTAGCATTTGCCTTTTTGTCTAAAAGAAGTTTCACCACATCAGGCAATCCTTCTCGAACTGAAAAAATCAGAGCTGTATTCCCGCTAACCCCTTTGGGGTCATGAAATAAGGGAAGAGCATAGTAACCCATTTCGCCTATCACAGGTTCAGCAGGTGTATTTTCCCGATACATTTCTTTATTATTCATGTTTGCCAGGTGATAATAGACAAAGTTCTTTGTGAGGTCATGTAACCCTAGTGCCGTATTAGAGATAAAATCAGATGATTTTAGTAATGCACTGGGCGAATAGAGGTAATATCCGTTTTCCTGATAATTAATGTCTGCCCCAGCCTCGAGCACTGCTTTAATTCGGCTTATTTTATTTTTGGAGTATTCAGCGTAGTTTCTTTCTTTATAAAGTTTCTGAGCAGGGAACATAATTTGCTCCAGGATAGAATAGTTGTTTCGATTTGCTGTGGAGTTGGAATCATATTCAGCAGAAATTTCTATCAGTTTGACGTTGTCTTTTACATCCGCAACCGCAGTGCAGAACCACAATGAGGTGGTAAGAAAAAAACAGATTACACGAAGTTTGGAAATGGCTATGTCCATTAATATATCCTCAATATTGCGTATTTTTAGAATGTGTCTTTTTTGGCCAAAAAGGCTGAAAAAAGATGGTAACTGCTTCGAATTTGTAGACAAATTTCGCCTTCGATTAGTACAGCCCGGTAAAATCAGGAAGTACATTCTCAAAATGAGCGCATTAGCCTCCCCAAAATGAGTAGTTACCAAAAATGAACTGCTGTTATTGATATGATTTTGCACAGTGAGTAACAGCTCTTATTAAGACAGGCGGGAGGGTAATTAGTTCCAATGCCCTCAGTGCTTCCAGGCTTGCCCCGAAAGATTGCCTGTCTACTGGCCGTTTAGCAAAATCGTCGTAAACCCTCGCCCAATGCGGGCGGGGATATAAGACGGGAAGGCGCAGAGCCTTCCGCCATCAATCTGGTGTACTCTGGCTATTAACGTAGTCCTTCAGAGTCTCGATAGTTGCACCGCCAGCACTGCAAGCAAAGTAAGACCTTGACCACATTAAGCCTGCTTTGCTCTGAGCAGTAAGGTGGGTATTCAGCATTCGCAACCGTCTTGATGATGTTGATTTGAGATTATTTACCATGACACTGATAGCCAGTTTTGGTGGGTAGGCCACCAACAGGTGTACGTGATCTTTTTCGCCATCCATTTCAAGTAACTGGCATTCCAGTTTTTCACATGCACTCTCGAACGACTCCCGTAACTGCTTGATCATATAGCCATCAAAAAGCTTTCGCCTGTACTTTGTCGTGAACACCAAATGAACAACCAGCTTGGTAACGCTATGTCGTTTGCGAAGATACCCTTTAAGCAAATCTTTATTGTGTGCGCTCACTTGAAAACCTCTTTCAAATACCTATAATATAAATTTTATATTAATGAGCACTGAAATAACGTTCCATGCTGAGAGCCACCAAAGTACGAATCTATCCAACATCAGAGCAGGCGGAATTTCTCGACCGTCAGTTTGATGCTGTGCGGTTCGTATGGAACAAGGCCCTGGCTATTAAGGTTCATTATTACAAGGTTCGTGGGCAGAGCCTTTCTCCCAAAAAACACCTGAAGCCCTTGCTGGCAAAAGCCAAGAAAAGCCGAAAGTACTCATGGCTGAAAAACGCTGACTCTATTGCACTGCAACAGGCCACTATCAATCTGGATACGGCCTTTCAAAACTTTTTCAATCCCAAATTGCAGGCAAGATTTCCTCGCTTCAAGAAAAAGCATGGCAAGCAAAGTAGCTACCATTGTACGTCTGTCTCTGTGGGCGATAACTGGATAAAAATCCCCAAGCGCAAGCCCATAAGGGCTAAAGTGCATCGTGAAATAGTGGGTAAGGTGAAGTCTATCACCCTGAGCAGAACGCTAACCGGCAAGTATTTTGCCTCCATATTGGCTGATGATACCCAGGAACAACCAAAACAGATTGATAATCTTGAAGCTAATCAGGTTGTCGGTGTTGATATGGGGATTACTGATCTGGCTATCACCAGTACCGGCCATAAGACTGGCAATCCTCGCTTTCTGAAAAAAGCACAACGTAACCTGAAAAGAAAACAACAGGCTCTATCTCGCTGCAAGAAAGGCTCAAAAGGTAGGCACAAAGCCCGTTTATTGGTGGCAAAGGCGCATGAGCGTGTAGCCTTTGCCCGTAATGATTTTCAGCATAAGCTATCAAAACAACTCATCGACGAAAACCAAGCGGTGATTGTGGAGACACTGAAAGTTAAAAACATGCTCAAGAACAAGCGTCTTGCTCGTTCTATTGCTGATGCTGGCTGGCACTCACTGATAACCAAACTCGAATACAAGGCAAAGCAGGAAGGTAAACATCTGGTGAAGATAGACCAGTGGTTTGCATCCTCTAAAACTTGCTCAGTCTGCGATTTGAAACAGGAAAAAATGCCATTGAGAATCCGATCATGGGAGTGTAGCTGTGGTGCTATCCATGACCGGGATATTAATGCAGCTCGCAATATCAAGAAGCAAGGCATATTGAAATTAAAGGCGGAAGGACTGTCCGTTTCTGCTGATGGAGGCTTGCGTAAATCCGGCAGACTGTCGGTTGCTGCCTAAGAAATCAGAAGCCTCACCCGATAGGGTGGGGAGCAGTCACAGTAGCGTTTTTTGAAACGACAAGGCGAACAGGAGAAAACCAATGAGCAAGCCATTAATCGTAGTAACAGGCGCCAGCTCCGGCATTGGTGAGGCGATTGCCCGTCAGTTTAGTGAACAGGGTCACCCTTTGCTTCTGTTGGCAAGACGGATTGAGCGGCTGGAAGCCCTGAATCTGCCGGAGGCTCTGTGCAGAAAAGTCGATGTCACTGACCGGGCTGCCGTTGCAGCAGCGGTTAAAGAAGCGGAGGCGAAGTATGGACCCACTGAGTGCCTGGTAAACAACGCAGGCATAATGTTGCTGGGTTTTGCCGCAGAACAGAACCCGGAAGAGTGGGACAGAATGATTGATGTGAATGTTAAAGGCGTACTAAATGGCATTCATGCGGTGTTGAAGCCAATGCAGGCGCGCAAGGGTGGCACGATTATCAATATCAGTTCTGTGGCTGGCGTTAAAGGGTTCCCAAACCATACCGCATACTGTGGCACCAAGTTTGCGGTTCATGGTTTAAGTGAAACCCTGAGGGAAGAAGTAGCGAACGACAATGTTCGTGTTATTGTCATTGCACCGGGTGCAGTAGAAACAGAACTGTTAAGTCACACGACTTCTGAGGATATTAAAGACGGCTATGAAGGCTGGAAAGACAGTATTGGAGGAGCCGTCACTGCGGGGGATATTGCCGCCTGCGTGTCCTTTGCTTATGGGCAACCGCAAAATGTGTGCGTGCGTGAAGTGGTTGTCGCTGCGACCCGGCAGCAGCCATGAAGAAATGCTGCCGTGCCTGATAATGATATTTATTCATCAGACAATGTACTGCTATTGACCAACCCGGAAAAATTTCAGAATACTACGCAAATTCTAGGTACCCGCCGTGTTCCGGCTGTTGGCTCAAATGAGTTTGGTGCAGTCTGTTATTTTATCGGAGGCTATGTTTTCCGGGGGGACGGCAGACCCCCGAATATCATTTTTAACCAGGGGTTTGTTATGCGAAGGCCCCTTAGGACAATGCGCCAGCTGCAAACTATGACGGGGTCGGTAAATCCATACTGCTATACGGGTCTTGAGGGTGTTTCAGCCACTATCTGTGCAGACGTAGCTGCTCGATATTGTGAAGACTCTGTTTGCGGTTGCGTTTATCTTATCGATGCCGCTTATTTTACTGGCTTTGCCATACCGTCCCCGGCCTATGACCTCAGTTCTTATCCGAAATATCCAATTCTTCCGAAACTCTGTGAGGTCTGTTTCATGCATAGTATTCCCAACAGCAATGTTGTAGGCGTTGTCTGGCCGGAAAATGTGGAGGGGGTAGTGGGGCAAACCTGATATTTTGTAGTTGTTTGCTAAAATACGGCGTATGCCGTATTTATCATAGAGCGATATGAAAATGTGCTCCACACCAGTTCACTGCCCTAAATGTGGCGGTAATGACGTTAAAAGCTTTGGCTACAGTGCTCATAATGTTCCTCGCTACTTTTGCTGTAATGCTGAATGTGAAACCAAGTCCTTTATGCTTGAGTACCGGTACAAAGCTTATGAGCCAGGCGTTAAAGAAAAAGTCGTCGATATGGCAATTAATGGTGGCGGCATCAGGGATACAAGCAGGGTTTTAGGAATCAATAAAAAAACAGTAATAAACACATTAAAAAAAAGAGAAAGGCTTAGTTCAAGTTAATCCCAATATTCAGAAAATGGATCTTGGAACGGGTGCTGTAATTCACGTAGGCCTCGCCTGCCAAGAGGCCGAGATAGATGAACAGTGGTCTTATGTGTTTGAAAAAAGTAACCAGCGTTGGCTTTGGCATGCAGTTGATCATGCGACCAATACTGTTTTGGCTTACGTTTTTGGGAAACGAAAGGATGAGGTTTTCAAAAAACTAAAAGAGCTTCTTGAGCCATTTGGTATCAAGAAATTTTATACTGATGATTGGGGAGCCTATGAGCGTAATATCGACGAAAGTAGTCACATCATCGGAAAAGAGAATACTCAGAAAATTGAACGTAAAAACCTGAATTTTAGAACTTGGATTAAGCGTCTGACCAGAAAGACAATATGTTTTTCAAAGTTAGAGCAAATGCACGATATTGTTATTGGCCTGTTGATCAACAAAATCGAATTTGGCATTGACATCCATGCAATATAACAGGTTTACCCCACTACCGCAATCCTGTCTGGCCTTTGATGTCACACAAGCTTAAACTTGCTGTCAACCCGCACTATGACAAGGGTATGGGAAAACTGAGGGGGGTGGCAGCTGCAAAGAAAGTGGCGAGTCTCTTCAACTTGTAATTTTTGTTAATGCCTTAATTCAGTATGTACCGCCAAAAATGAAGCTTAAATATGGGTTCACGCTTAATAGCTTTGATATTCTCCCTGTTGCTTGTGATTGTCTGATTTTGTGCCATTCTGGAATCGCTTTTTTCGGTAAGCTCTGAGGTCAATTGCTGTGTTTTCTTTCAGTGGATTCCGGACGGCAGCAGTAATGGTCGCTGTCCTGATGAGTGGACTCTTTTTCCTTTCGATAAGTCTCGCCTCTCTTTCGGCAATGGCCAATCCGGTAATAACAGACAGTGGACATGGCATTGTGTTTGATGCCTCCTGTCCGAACGGTGAAAAGGTCTGTGAGAATCATCCGGTTGACTGTCTGGGAGGCTGCGCGCTGAACGCGACGACAGGGGCCACCGTATTTCAATGGGAACGCACTATTTTTGAGACTCAGCTGGATAAGTCTTTACGTGTTGATATTCAGGGAATGAAAAAATGCCTGAGTCGTGATGCTGTTCGTGAAGCTTTGCTAAAGGCTCAGGAGCAAACTCCGGGAACGGGTGCAGAGAAGTTGCCATGTACAGTGAAAGGCTCCGTATGGCGCTATATCTATCCGAAGTATACGGTTTCTCTCCTTGCGAAGGACACTTGTGATACAGCTGGTGACTATCTTAATGAGCTGACAGGCAGCTGTCAGGATTGGAAAAATTCAGTGAACGAAGGTTTATTGTTGTTTGGGTATGCTTTTGCCGGTGTTGCAGCTGCGATAATGAGCTATTTTATAACCGCTCAGATAGGAAGATGTATCGGGTGCGGCAATTTGATTACCATTGGGGACATCTTAGTCAGTGGCTATACCAGTATACAGAGAACGTGCCGTGGATATGCACCTCATTAGCGGTTCGCTGGATTTGGCTGAGGCTGGTTGTGCTCAGCATTGATATCCTCCCTGTCGTTTGCGAGTGTTTGATTTTGTGCCATTCTGGAATCGCTTTTTTCGGCAAGCTCTAAGGTGAACTGTTGTGCTTTCTTTCATTGAATTCCGGGTGGTAGCAGTAATGGTTGTTGTCCTGATGAGTGGACTCTTTTTCCTTTCGATAAGCCTTGCCTCTTTTTCGGCAAGCGCCAATCCGGTAATGGCAGGCAACGGGCATGGCATTGTGTTTGATGCCACCTGTCCGAATGGTGAAAAAATCTGTGAGAATCATCCGGTTGACTGCCTGGGGGGCTGTGCGCTGAACACGACGACAGGAGCCACTGTATTTAAATGGGAGCGCACTGTTTTTGAGACTCTGCCGGATAAGTCTTCACGTGTTAATATTCAGGCAATGAAAAAATGCCTGAATCGTGATGCTGTTCAGTCAGCTTTGCTAAAGGCTCAGGAGAAAACTCCGGGAACAGGTGCAGAAAAGTTGCCATGTACAGCGACAAGCTCCGTATGGCGATACATGTATCCGAAGTATACGGTTTCTCTCCTTATGAAGGACACTTGTGAAACAACCCGATACTACCTTGATGAGCTGACAGGTGACTGCCAGAACTGGAAAAACACCATTGCCGAATTTGGATTATTGCTATGGTATGCTGTTGTCGGTATTGTTGGCGCTGGTACTGTCTTTGTTTTCACCGTTACTGTTATTGCGATAGGTAAGGCTTTGATAAAAGAATGCCTGCTGGGGATAAAGAAAAGGCGCTTTGAACACCTATATAGGCATTTTTAAAGAAGGCTTATGGAAGTAAAAGAAAAACTCAATCTTGAAACCGCCCGTATCTCGTGGCTAGAGCTGGAACGCTTTTTCGCACAGGGTATTGTGTTGAACGTTGCTGAGTCGCTGGATTTGCTTGAGGCTGGTTGTGCTTTTGCAAAAGATGATACAGGGCAGGTACAGAGGTGGCTTGAAAGTGGGCAGTTAGGAAAGGTGACTGACCAGCAGGCGCTTGAATGGCATAAGTTGAACCCGGAGCTATGGAGTGTCGTCGTGCGCCCCTGGATACTGGTTCAGGATCGTTCCTGAAAAGCTTTTGATAAAACACTGAAAAAAAGACCGTACAGCGGAAGCTTGTACGGTCTTTTTTTCTATTACGTTTAACCAAAACGTCCGGTGATGTAGTCGTGGGTACGCTCATCCGATGGTGTCATAAACAGTTTGTCAGTGTCGTCAAACTCGATCAGTTCACCCATCAGGAAGAAACCGGTTTTGTTGGAAATACGGCGCGCCTGGTTCATGGAGTGCGTCACAATAACAATGGTGAAATCCTTGCTCAGCTTATCCATCAGGTCTTCGACACGGGCGGTGGCGATGGGGTCAAGCGCGCTGGTGGGTTCATCCATCAGGATCACGTCTGGCTTCATGGCAATGGTGCGGGCAATACACAGACGCTGTTGCTGACCACCGGACAGGCCCAGTGCAGAATCTTTCAGACGGTCTTTCACTTCGTCCCACAGGGCCGCACCCCGCAGTGACTCTTCTACCACTTCATCCAGTGTGCGCCGGTTGCTAATGCCCTGGGCGCGCAGTCCGTAGGTGATGTTGTCGTAGATACTCATTGGGAACGGGTTGGCTTTCTGGAACACCATGCCGACTTTCATACGCAGACGTTGCACATCAATCTGACCGTAGATATCCAGCTTGTCCAGTTGTACCGAACCATTAATACGGGCATCCGGAATCAGGTCGTTCATGCGGTTCAGGGTACGCAGCAAGGTAGACTTGCCGCAGCCTGAAGGACCGATGAGTGCAGTGACTTCCTTTTCAGGAATGTTCATGGAGATATCGAACAGAGCCTGCTTTTCACCGTAGTGCAGGTTCAGGTTTTCAATCTTGAATTTGCTCTGGTGCAGCTCAGGAGTGCGCATATCATTTAGCCTTGAAATATTTGGAAATCACACGGGTCAGGATGTTCAGTCCCAGCACAATCAGCACCAGAGTGGTAGCCGTGGCATACGCCTGATTCCATTCACTGATGGAAAACAGTTCAGTGGTCAGTTTATAAAGGTGTACGGTCAGTGTACGACCAGAGTCGAATACAGAGTGGGGAATGCGTGCCACCATGCCTGCCGTCATGAATACGGGGGCTGATTCACCGATAATCCGGCCAATACACAGGATGATTGAGGTGATAATGCCGGGCAGGGCATTGGGCAGAATCAGACGCCAGATGGTGTAAATGCGGGAGGCACCCAGAGCGTAGGAACCTTCACGATAAGTGTGAGGCACTGACATCAAAGACTCTTCCGTGGTGCGAATGATCACGGGCAGAATCAGGATACTCAGGGTCATGGCTCCGGCGAGAATGGAAAAGCCCATGCCCAGGGTCGAAACAAACAGAGTCAGACCAAACAGACCGTAAATGATTGAAGGAATGCCTGCCAGGCTTTCAGTGGCAAAGCGAATCATCTTAACGACTCTGCTGCCGGGCTTTGAGTATTCGGTCAGGTACACCGCCGCCATAATGCCTATGGGCGCAGCAATGGCGAGGGACAGGCCCACCATATAAAGGGTGCTGACGATCATTGGCCAGATACCGGAGGTGCTGCCGGTCCGGGAGTAGTGGCTGGTCAGGAAAGTCCAGTCAACATGGGCAATGCCGTTGCTGACGATATGCCAGAGAATCCAGGCCAGAATGCCCGTGGTTCCGACGGTAGAGAGTACGATCAGGGCAAACACTATATTGTCCTGAATGCGTCGTTTGTTCTGTCCTGCTCTCAGGTCAACAGATTCTTCTGTAACCGCAGGAATAGACTGTTCAGAAACCAGAGTGGTCATTTGGACACCTTCTTACGGTTGAGATACAGCAGTGCGGAGTTCAGCAGCATGATAAAGATAAACAGTACGATACCCGTCGCATACAGGGCATTGGCATGCAGGCCGCTGGCATAAGACATTTCCAGTGCAATGTTGGCGGTCAGGGTTCGGGAAGGTTCCAGCAGTCCGGCAATCATGGGCGCATTACCCATGACCATGATAATCGCCATGGTTTCACCAATGGCACGGGCAATACCCAGAATGACACCGGTAAGGATACCGGAGCGGGCAGCCGGAATAACCACCTTGAATATGGTAAATATTTGCGAGGCACCCAGTGCCAGGGAGCCTTCCCGGTATGTTTTCGGAACCGCTCTCAGGGACGTTTCAGAGAGGGTGATAACGGTTGGCAGAATCATGATCGCCAACACAATAATACCGGCCAGTGTCGTGTTACCGGCAGGAATATTAAAGACCTGTTCGATCAGCGGTACGATGACCACCAGGCCAAAAAAGCCATAAATAACAGAAGGAATACCTGCCAGCAGTTCAATGGCTGTACGCAGAGTATGAGCGACGCGCTCCGGCGCAATTTCTGCCAGAAAGACTGCGGTCAGCAGTCCCATCGGTACACCAATCGCAATGGCACCAGCGGTAGAGAGAAGCGATCCGCTGATCATGGGCAGAATGCCAAAATAACCGGGTGGGTTCCAGCTGGAGCCGGTCACAAAATTTCCAACACCAACGCTTTGAAGAGCCGGTAATCCTTCAATAAAGATAAAAACGGCAATGGTGGCTACGGCAAAGGTGCTGACCAGGGCACTCAGGAAAAACAGGCTGTGGAACGACTTGTCGATTCGAACCTGTCGCATGTTGGGCGTCATGGTAAGTGTGGCTCTCTAATAACAAGATAAATACAGTACTCATCCTGTTGCTGGCGAATACTGTATTTTTTCTCGCAGGGCTTATAACTAATGGCCGGTGAACCTGGTGTTCAACGGCCTCTTAAAAGCGCTCTGACAGAATTAGATTACGGAGATGTAACCTTTTTCCTTCACAATCCGCTGAGCTTCTTCAGTCAGCATCCAGTCCAGATAAGCGTGGCTGGCTTCACTCTGGTCAGCGCTCTTGAACATCAGTTCAAATGGACGTGCTACGCCGTAATCACCGCTGCTGATGTTGGCAGGTGTTGCTTCGACTCCATTGACAGACAGGGCTTTCAGGCTGTTGTCGACAGAACCCAGAGAGATATAGCCAATGGCAAAGTCATTCTGTGCCACCGTGGTTTTCACGGCACCGTTACCGGCGGCTACCTGGGCAGAAGCTGAGATAGCAGAAATTTTCTTGCCATCTTCAGTTTTCATCTTAAGGGACATAATGTCTTCAAAAGCACCGCGGGTGCCGGAAGCCGGGTCACGGGTAACAACAACAATCGGGCTGTCAGAGCCGCCTACTTCATTCCAGTTAGTGATTTCGCCTTTGTAAATGGCAGAAATCTGGTCAGTGGTCATGTTGGTAACGGCATTGCTGTTGTTAACCACCACGGCGATGCCATCGTGTGCCAGGGTGATTTTCTTAACACCTTCCGACAGTTCGCCGTCTGCAACTGAGCGGGAAGACATGCCGATCTGACTGGTGCCGTCGTTGGCAGCACGAATACCGGCTGAAGAACCTGTACCCTGTACTTCAACCACCACATCAGGGTGGCTGCCCTGGAATGTTTCACCCAGAACTTCCATCAGTTCAGTGACAGACGTAGAGCCGGAAATACTGATAGACTGGCTGGATTGTGTTTCCGCACCCCCGCAGCCCACCAGGGTCGCAGCAACACCGATAGCACCCAGAGTAGACAGAATGGCTTTTTTCACGTTATGGCCTCTTTAATTGACTTCTCAGCCAGTGGCTGTTTGATTGTAAATCAGAAGTAAATTGATAGTGACGCTGAGAGTAGGAAGGTTATATGACAGGAAGGTTTCTCAAATATGACAGAAATATTACAAAGTACGAAAAATTGATCTGGATCAACAGGTAGCCACTTAATTAATAATGATCAAAATATCTCAGAATGTTCTCCTCAGTGATGAGGAAGTCAGTATTACTTTTATTCGGGCCGGGGGTGCCGGTGGGCAAAATGTCAATAAGGTCTCGTCTGCTGTTCATTTGCGTTTTGACAGTCAGGCCTCATCCTTGCCGGACTTGTATAAAGAAAGGTTACTGAAGCTACGTGACCAGAGAATCACTCAGGATGGCATTATCATCATCAAGGCACAGCGATTCCGTACCCAGGAGAAAAATCGGGAAGATGCTTTGTCGCGACTGGTTGAATTGATTCAAAAAGCCGGTGCAGTTCAGAAAGCTCGTCGACCGACCAAACCCACCCGAGCCTC
Organism: Endozoicomonas euniceicola; assembly: GCF_025562755.1. Lineage (GTDB taxonomy): Bacteria > Pseudomonadota > Gammaproteobacteria > Pseudomonadales > Endozoicomonadaceae > Endozoicomonas_A > Endozoicomonas_A euniceicola. The sequence continues at coordinate 1,238,357 of NZ_CP103300.1, read as the reverse complement.
CAGGACCCGGCGCATGGACAAGAAGAGCCAGCGTGGTCAGGTGAAGTCACTGCGTGGCCGGATTAAGCACTGAAAGATGACTAAGGAATTGTCCCGAAATAACTTCCGGATTTCTTTTGAGGCCATGGATGAGGGATAATAGCCTTAGCAGTAAGAAGAAGTAGGAAGTTACCTTGAGTCATTATAACAATACGTACTTATCCACTAAGGGAAGCAGCAGAACATAATATACCGCTGTTGGCTTTTGGCTTTTGGCTTTTGGCTTTTGGCTGTTGGCTGTTGGCTTTTGGCTGTATGAGCAGCTAATAGCCAAAAGCCAACAGCCCGGTAAGTTATTGAATGCTGCGCCCCTAAGTAAAACAGTCGGGATTGTGAGGAGTGCAAGAACAGGGTTTTGGAGGTTGGGCATTCTTTAATGCGTCATTTGAGATTGATGCTAATCTTGGTTTGTTGCTTTTGGGTGATGTAGATGCTCGTTGCACTAAACCATCGGGTTAGTCTTCGAATCATCCTCAAAGCCATCTGAATAATCTTGATTCGCAGGAGACCAAACTTGAAGATGTCAAAGTTATTCGTGCGTACCATATTTTCATTTTTTTTTTATTCACTTTTCCTTGTCCGCCCTGTTTAACAGTTCATTGATTTTTGCTGCCTCCGACAGTGTTGTTTGTGAAACCGTTGGCGATTTAACTTCAGGTTTTCCGGGAAAGGCGTTTTTAACAGACAGTCGTCAGGTGTGTTTTAAAACGGTTGACGATAACAGAGCGGTTTTCACTCCATCTTCTGCCAGTTCACTTTTCTATTTCCCGTCAACCGTTTTATCAGCTGTCGGAAGCGCCGGCGTTGTTTTTTCAGGCAGGTCCGGAGATGTATGGAGCCACAAAAACCAGTGGCTGACGGAATCACCTTCTCAGGCATCCGTTTTAGAAACATTGTTAAAAAACAGATTGATTCCTGATGCTTCTTTTTCCAGAGAGGTGAACGACAGAAAAAGAAACAGGCTTGAGGGCGAGTTGGAGCGGGCGATTGTTAACTGGCAGCAACTTGTTAAAAAACCGTCTTATCCTGCTGTGGCTATTTCTGTCAGCGATGCATCTATGCGGGTAGTCATTACCCGGAGCGACATTCTCCGGGGCACCAGCCTGGCTTCTCTGTACGAAGAGCTGATCAACATCCAGACGCAAAGCTATCTCGCACTACTGGATACTGAGGCGCTGAATGACATTGCAGGTATTGTCACTGGTGGTCTGGTGGCTTCCGGAAGTGGCGGTGATGGTGACGATAATGACAGCACTCATTATTCCTTCGATGCCGAACCCGATGCTGAGCCGCTGGTTATGGTGTATGACGACAGTGAGTATCCGGCGCAGGATTCAGCGGAAGAGCTGATCGCGAAGAATCAGGAAAATAAACGACGACTGTTGAAAGTCCTCAGGAAAAAAATGCAGCAGTCCATAGCTCTGGGCCGTGCTGATCTGGCCCGGATTCTTGATAACAGAGTCATGCTGATTGAAGCTGACCTTGAGCACCTGAATGATTTAGAGACGTCATCAGCCGGAATAACGGAAAACGATCAGGGTTCTCTGGGGATTTTGTCATTCCTGATGGCATCGCTGGTTACTGATAACCAGGAACTGCAGCAGCGTGATGACAACGCCCTGGTACAGACACTGTCTCAATACCCCTTAAGCACTGATTACCGGAGCGTTCTTATTGTTTCCAGTGAGTTAACGCACGAAGAAGCCCTGTTCTATGACCGGTGGCAAAATACGGCCACGGGGCTGGTTTACCGGGCATTGAAAAGACGACTGATGCAACAGTTGCGGTCAGAAACAGACGACATTAATGTGTCAACACAACAAACTGAGCCTATGGTTTCCGGTCTTAAAGCACTGGTGCATCAATTCCGGGAGATGTTTTCAGCTGATCTTTCAAGCCCGTACGATGGCAGGCAGGTACCCCATCAAGGCAAACATATAGGAAAACAGGAGTCTAACGCAGCCCGGGCAGCCGGAGACGGGCAAGAAATCAGAGTGAGTCGTAACACCCACACAAATATAGCATTCCAGAGCTATGAGGGGCTTAATCAGGAAGGCGACGAAGGGGATGAGCCGCCTCGAAAAAAGGTACATACAGGAAGCAATAATTGCCCACTCTGCAACCACGGAGTTTGCAGTCAGAAGGTATCAGGAGCCGATGGGAGTGCCTTAACTGCAGCAGAAGAAAATGAGAAGTTACCGAATAAGTGCTTTAACAAGTGTATAAAGGAGGATTATGCAATAACAATTGCAGACGCAAAACGGTATCCGGAACTGATTAGAGCTATAGAAGCTGACCCACAGTTTTATATCGATATCATCAACGCCTCCCCTGGGGTAGTTAATACTGCAAACTCATTAGACAGTGAACCAAAACTCCCTTTGAGGAGTTTAAAATCGGAAAATATATTGTCCGATTATCTTAAAATTATGATCACTGCTCCGAAATTCCAGTTAAAAAAGCTAGCAGAAGCTAAGCATTCAATAGGGGCTTATGGTGGGCATGGAAAAACGATTATAAAAATCCAGCATCTGGGTAACAGCCGGATTTTCAGTCAAAACGTTGTGGATATAAAAGTCCTTCTCAGTAATGCAGATGAATGCTTGCAAGAAGAAATAATCAAGCAGAGGCATACTTCATTTAATGCATATAACAAGAGCTCGGTAATAATCAGTCCGGACGAACAGCATTTATTGACTTTAGACGTACATTGCAAACTCAGAGTTTACAATCAGCAAGACGGTGGATCATGGGTAGTTCGGGGTACAAGCGACCGCTTCAGGCATGGCTGGGATGATGCCGCAGATTACGACTACTACGAGGATGATCCCGGCTCAATGGATTCTGAGGATGATGAATACAACTCGCTACATCCCTGTCCTGTCGCCCGGTTTCTCGGAAACAGACACCTTCTAATGCATAATACCCATAATCTGGAGATTTGGACGAATATTCCCGAAATTAAAGAACCCTTGATTAAAAGCCATATTTCAAGCTGCGTTATCAGCTCAGATCAGCAGCTGGCCGTAAGCATTGATCGCAAAAAACTCAAACTCACATTCTGGACAACCACAGAGAACGGCAAGCTGGAGCAATTTGTTTATTCACATAGTAAGGAAATTCAAGACGGCTCATTGTTGATTGCCCCCAATGCACATTATGTAGCCTTTCGTGATAGTAGTAATGCCATCACTCTACTGGGTTCAGATGGAAATAACGGGTGGTTACAACAAACGTATTTCATCAGTGACAAACCTGGTGGCCATGACAAACTCCCGTTTAAGACACAATTCAGCGATAACAGTCGTCACTTACTGATACATAACCGCAAGGCTCTTTACGTCTTGAGTCTGAAAGCGGATGACGTCTGGTTTGAAAATGAGCTATGGCACAGCCAGGAAATAACAGCAGAGTCAGAAAGTCTGCCAAAATGTTCAAAAATTGCCTCAATATGCATCAGTTCAAACAGTGATCGCATAGCAATCGGCACATACCTTTGTCCACCTGGTACCAACGACAATAATTATTTACGCTATTCTCGTTCACAGCCACCAACGCCCATTGGAGAGTCATCCATCGTCGTATGGGAAAGGGAAAGCGACAGTCAATGGAAAAAGACAGGTAACATCCAGACTGACCATGCTGTTACCTACTTATTTTTCAGCGCGAGCGGTCGTCATTTAGTCAGCACCAGCCGGGCAATCTTGAATCTTACCAGAATTATGGGAAGTTATTGCACTCCGCAACAACGCATAGTGTTCACATGGATAAAAGATGCCTGGCAGGAGACCGGCCGTTTTATTAGTAAGGATGGTGGCTTGAACACTCAGTTCTCACCCGATGAAGTTTATATATTACTTACGGGTAATCATCATGAGAACGACGACGATCGCATCAAATTTGACCATAGTAGTCTCCTTATTGCCGGTTTGGGCACCGATGACCATTGGCGCAAGAAATTATTACTGAATGAAAAAGTGGTCAGCCGCATCATCAATAAAGGTAAGTATATAGTCACAGGAGACAGTGAGGGCAAAATCAAACTTTATATTCTGCTGCCACAGTGGGATGCAGCTAAACCTGCAGATTTTACTGACGAGACACAACAGTAAGCAAGGCAGGGTATTTATGCAGCAGAAGGTGTGGCTGACTTGAACCAGTTACGACAGAACGCCCATGAATTAAATGGTGGGCGCTCAGCAAACCCCATTTTCAACTCCTTTTTATTTCCTTGAATACTAAAGCCTCCAATACTCAGGAGGCTTTCATGAACAGGGACCAAAAACGCCAGTACTGGCTCAATCATATTGAAGCCTGGCAAGCCAGCGATTAATGAAGGCAGCACCGGGTTCTGTCTCTACTATAAGCGTCTGGAAAAAAGCCGCTTATTCCTAATGAGCCGTTGTCACCCATTGGTCAGTCTGGCTAACAGGATGGTTAGTTAAACTGCGCAAAAGCTGAGGGGCTGGAACTTCTTACCTGAAACTCACTCTATTGTGGTAACTGTCTTTAGGCAACAATATGAACGTGAGAAGAAAAGGAGTTCGCTATGAATCCATCTGCTGTTGCAGCTCCCATCAAAAATATGCTCAATAGCTACGGTCGTCCAATGGCAACGATTCTGGCGGGTGCATTAGGGCGCAGTGTCGGTGTGCAGTACGGCCCCGGGATTGTGAACTGGGCTGTCAACCGAACGGTCAATGGTATTCTTCCAAGATTTTTTCTTCGTAATGCCGCCCATGCAGCCATTGGCACGTACTATCCTCTGATCGGGCAATTAGCACTGGGAGGCGCAGTGGCCGTGTGTCCGGAACCCGCCAGAATCGCCCAAAGCTGGACAGGGTACAAATTCAACCGTGATTACGAGAATCAGCTGAAAACCTTTGACCCTGAGCTGTTAACGCTAAAGGCCACCGGGGAAGGCTGGCTGTTGTGTGATGACCTTCAGAAGACATCCCCCATTATTGAAGATGACATTGATACGGAATCGTTTGAGTGGGTTGAAGACGAGGCAAAGAATTTGCCAACGCCTGCACAGATGGGCAGGCCCGGAGTGTTTGAAATGGATGATCTGGCATCTGTTGAAGGGTTTGAGTTTATTGATAATTGACAGGCCAGGGTCATTACTCTGACCTGTTCGCCTTAACCTTGCGGATATGAATTTTATTGCTGATGCCATTAACGGCCAGCAAAAGGGTGTAGTTAATGATGTACTGAACAGCTCCATCAATATCATGGCCTATCAAAACGCCAAAATGTGGTGAAATGATGATAGCGGCATCCTGAATAACGAAGAGATACAGACCTCCCAGGTTAAAAGGTGAGGGAATGCCTGAATATGTGAAATGAAAGCTTCTGACTCCTCGCCTTAGTTCGTTGTTAATATGATCAACCAGACGGTTTGCTATTGTCTGTGCCCGCTCAATATCTTGCGTAAAGTTGTCAATCTGATAATAGGGAATATTTTCCTGAGATTCAGGATTTCTGGAAAACTGAAAAACCTGTTCCCTTACCTGTACGGCATACTGGGAATAAATGTCCATCTGGGGATTGCTTGGATGCCTTTGCAGGCTCCTTAATAAAGAGTCATAGATAAAGCTGAAGTTCCCCCTTGCCCATTCGAGCGAGTGACTGGTTTCTACGGGACTTACCAGCGAATCAAGTGAATGGAAATTGTTTGCTTGTACTGTACCGAGAGCGATTTGCAAACTGTTTTGAAAGTCTTCTATTAAAGCTGTTGCGTCACTTTCAGCATAAGGGCGGGGGCCAGCTCCTACTTCCTGAACAATATTTAGGATTTCGATGTGTGACGTTGCCTGGTTGAAACGCTGTTGAGTTTCTTTATTTCTCCTGTCTAATTGATTTATTTTATCTTTAGCCTCGGCAAACCTTTGATGGAGTAAATACCATTCATTAATCGTGGGAGTAGAGGAGTAAGTGGCATACTGGTTCGGTGTTAGATTTACCCGGTTGACAGTAGGAGCTAACTGATTTGTATTCCTGCCAGAACCTGAGCCTGGTGCTCTTTGAGGGTGATAAAATCCCAAATTAACCACGCCGGAGAAGGCATTCGATGACCGCGACTCAGGCGTTCTAAGCGGATGATACAGAGGGGCAGAGGGCGGCAATGAAACTGATCCTCCCTGAAGGTAGATAGGCTGAACTACAACATAACCATCGGTTTCAATTTGACCATCTGCGCCATTGTTTGATGCATCGGGGGGGATCACTTCTATGCTACTGTCTGATTCTATATTGGAGGGCATAGAGTTTTCTCCTGTATTCCCCGGATAGCTGCTCATTGACTGATACAGTGATCCTGCGTCATGACACGGACAGAATTCTGAATCGGAGCGGCACTTTTCACAGACAGCCTGAGCCACCAGTGAGAGCGTGGATAAAAAAAGCAGGACAACAGCATGGGAGAATTTCATCATCGTAAACATTCTGTTTTCTCTTACTTAGTGGGTCTGCCGGAGTTCTTAAGGCAGGTGAGAGCTAAGGCTAGTACAACTTTAATAGTGGTGGATGCTCTTTTTCTGCAGCTATTGCAGCGTTTTGGCTGGCATGAAGTTATTGAAAGCCAGGGGCAGGCAGTGTAAGTCCGACAGACTCCGGGGCTTTTCAGGTGTCTCTATAGTTCTCTGCTACGCTGTCTACTCCATAAACAAATAAAAAAGGTACTTAGGTACCAAAAGGCTACTTATCAGGAAATCAGAGCCGGATGAAGATAACGACGTGCAGCACAGTTTTATTCCTGCTCATGTGGGTGTCATTTGCCCAGGCGCTGACTAACACATACAACATGAAACCGTCGGAAGTTTCCCCTGAGGCGGCACTGCTTTCCGCCACTTTTATGTACTCTTTAAGTGTTCTGTTTCACGAGCAGCCGCTATCTGAAGCACAGAAGGACCCCGAAGCACTTTTTGGCCAATCCTTTTATAGCAAAACTGTTCCTGTTGACACAGAAGGGAAGGATGCGTCAGGCAAACAAAGTAAGCAGGAAGAAAACAGTAAAAAAAGCCCGACGGGGCAACAGGCATCAGACCACAGGAGCAGTCATGTTTCCGGGCGTCATCGCAGCAATGGTGATGGAGAGCAGCCCGCTTCATGCCCCCATGCCTGTGGTCAGAAAACCTGTCCGGCTTGTGGCAATAAACCCTGTGAATGTGTTCACTGTCGGGGGGCTGAATCAGTAACGACTCTCAGACAGGGTAAAGAACATTTGCCTGATGGGTTGGATCGTCGGAGTTACTGGGAGCGATATGGACATATATTTTGTAATCGTCCTGCAGAGTTTAAATGCGACACCCAGGAGGATTGCTCACGAGTATGCAATTTTCACCCGGACCAGAGGCCGTTTTCAGTTATTGGTGCGCAATCATTGGGTCCTGATCATGAGTTTTTAACGCTTTCTTATCACGGAATAATTAATACCTGGCATTTACAGGACGGACAGTGGGAACTGCAGAGTGAATATATTCCAGAGGATTCGGTGATTCTCTTTCAGAATGCTCTGATCGTAGTGATCGATAACCAGGTGATTGTTTTCGGTGACGATACACTGGTTATTTTTGAGCGTGATGAGATCGGGCGATTAACAGGTCACCACATTCTTGCTGAGTACCTGACCACCGCCGGTGTGCTTTCGGATCAGCGAATTGTTACTTATTCTCCCAGAGGGCGAGGGCTTGAAATATGGCGTCATAGCGGTGGGCAATGGGTGGCGACCCCGCTGACAGATGATGTAAATCCAGTCGACCAAATTCATGTCCTTTCTGACGGGACGTTCCTTACTGTTTCTACAACAGAAAGTTCTGTTTCAGAGTCATCTGAGTCAGAAGATACTGACTCAGATGACTCCGGGCTGGATGAGCCTGACGTTTCGGAGTCCGACTCAGAGGACATTATCCGGAGAGAAAACGTTCATCTGCAACTCTGGGAAGAACGGAACGGGCAGTGGACTAGCCGGGAATATCTGACAGCCAATGATGTCCGGCAGTCATTTTTTCAGGTTTTACCGGATAACCGCCTGCTTGCTGTTATTGTACCGGCGGATCAGGATGGTCATGCTCAGTTCTGGAACGATCACACAAATGTCTGGGAACCGTTAACCGGGTTGCCTCTTGGGCAATGGAGCATAATTAGTCTTTTGTCCGAAGGAAGAATCTGTGCCCAAAGTTCCGATAGTCGGGTTATACGCCTATTGTCCAATGAAGAGGAACGCTGGGAAGCATCTGATCTGGAGTTACCTGCCGGTTTTTCTCTGGTGCAGGATCGCAGCCTGACAGCCTGGCAAAATATAATTGGACTGAATGAAGACCAGCTGGTGGCCACGATGATTTCGGATCAGGCGGATTCACGGGAAGCCATTATTTTATGGACCCGGGGAGACAGTCACTGGAATCATGTTATTTTAGGGTACAGTGATTTTCCTGTCAGGGGCATGGCCTCATTTTTTGAGGGGGAGCTGATAACCTGGGATGAAAAAGGGCTCATTAACGTCTGGACGTTAAAATAGCGTTTTTTCACCACAGAGATCGCACAGTCTGAAAGAAAAAGTGTTTTTCTTTACTCTGCGCGCCTCTGTGGTAAAAAGGAAATCATTTATGAAAAAGATCCACCGACACTGGCTGTTGCGTTAGCAGAACGGCTCATCAGAGTACTGGTCAGATAAGGCGATGATGTCTGATGGTTTTCGGCGGTAAAGCCAGACATATCGCCCTGCGTTTCCCTACGAAAAACAACCATATTTTGTTTCAGTATCCCTAGCCGTTGTTCAACCTCGGCCATGTGATCTTTTTTGACCCTGTTCTGCGCAATGTAGTCCAGTGCACTATCGATGCTGTCTTGGACGTGGCTGACAATATCTTTGGCGGGTTCGCTCCTTTCTGTTGTACGCACTGATGGGTCAATGGTTTTTGTTTCTCCATTGGTGCTCGCTGTTGGGCGTATCAGTGTTGTTGTGGGCTCTATCATCGTATCAGGGCGATCAGCAAGGGTTGGGGTCGCGGCTAAGGGTGCTGTAGTCATGGTTGCTGTTGGTTGTACGGGGGGGGTGATGGAGGGGGAGCCTTTCAGAACGCTATCACCGTTAAACCAGCCGTTAACATTATCCACCCTTTGACCGTTGCTGAAAAAATAGATGGCACTCAGGCTTTGCGGTGATAACCTTGCGATAAAACGATAGTGCGCTGTACCAACAGAGGTATCCCGAATAAAAATATCAGTTGCTCTATCCGGACTGTCTGCTTTTTGGTAGCCGGTGTTTCCAAACGCTTTAAAAAATACGGGTTGAACCTGCCCCGGATTCAGATCCTCAATAAGCAGTGTAATATTTCTGGCTTTAAACAAATCAGCCCGTGAATTTTTAGATACAATGACAGACATCCTGCCCAAAGACGGGTTCACCATGACTTTGGTATTTTTCGAAAGGTCCAGAATATCATCACCCGAACCGCTATCCACAGTAACCGGAGCAGGATTCAGGATGTGCCGAATCGCCCTTTTCTCTGAGGTGTACACTTTTCCTGTAACTCCTTGTTGTTCACCCTGAAAGACCTGAATAAGGTCATCGCCCAGCCCACCCTGAACGGAATACGAAGCACGGCTATTTTTAACCATGACAGGGATGATATTACTTAGAGCATTCCCCATAAATGTAAATTGTGATACTGGCACTTTCCGGGCAGAAATCCACGTCAGGGGGCGCTCCGCTAACCAGTCACGAACTTCGGTGAGGGTTTTATATCCATCGGTAAAATAAAACCCACGGTAACGGCCTAAAGGCTTAGCGGTCAGTAAGGTAGCCAGCGAGGGTTCCTGTACATACTGACCTTTGACCAAAAGGGTTAACTGAATCGATGTGCCACCTCTCCCTGAACCAAGAATAAAGGGAGATTCGGTATTATCCATTTTATTCAGATGAAGGTCTTCAAAGGCATAAGGCAGTGCCAGATATAGGGAAGAGCTGAGTGTTTTACCGTCCGCCTTTTTCATGAGGGTAAGGGTGAGAGCGCAGGGTTTTTCAGGAACAGCCTCTATTTTATCAATCAGATGACCCTTATAGGTTATGTGCCAATGTCTGGTATATGTTGTGGGGTACGCTGTGAACACCAGAGAGATATTCAAATCTTTTTGATCCAGATTATATAGTTTTGCATACAGTTGTCGCGGTAATTTTTGTTGGTACCAGTCAGGGTGGAATTTTAAATATGTGTTTTTAGTGTGTGGCCTTTCAGTTTCTTTTGAGGTGGAAAGATAAACCGGTATGTATCTGTTGCCAAGATCCGGACTGTTAATTAAGAACGAAGGAAAGGGAACAACGTCTGCCGGTGTATTTTGAACGACCATTGCTGGAGAAGGGGCAGCACCTGACAGTGTATTTTGAGTCGTTATTAAGGTTTCCCCTTTGCTGGCAGTGGATGCAGGATTGATAACGATTTGTTTTCTTTTATTTCTTTTATTAAATATAACCTTGTATTTAGTTATGCCTTTTGTGTTGAAGGGCTTGATGTCTTTTAGAGTGTATTCGTCAGGAATATCAATTTTTAACAGATAGTCTTTATGGAGAGTAAGCTCAGCCTTGTTTTCTAACAAACTCAAACTAACGGGGAGTTGCCAGGGCGTGAGAGAGCGTTCTTTCAATTGTTGCAAAGACAGCTCAAGGCCATCGAATACCAGATTCGTCTGGCCGGTTTTAAATTGTAAATACTCGTCCTGATGTTTGTTCGTGGCCTTCCAGGGCAGGTACAGGCTGTTCCCGGTAAAGGCATGTGTCAATATTAATGACTGTTTTCCCAGCTCAGAATAGAACTCATTGGCCGAAAGGTGGAAGGTAATCGTCTGCGTAAAACGGGGAGTGTCTGTCGTTGCGCTTTCTATGATCGCCGTATTATCAATGGTGATGGTTTTATAGTTCTCCATCATTGCGCGACTGATCGTATAGCGGTCATTGCCTCCCCGGCCTGACAAATGCAGAGTCCCCTTTTTTCTGCCAACAACAATGTCTGGGAAGCGATCATCACCCGCTGTACCTACAATGGACAGAGATTGTTTATCCTCGTTAGAGGTGACCTTGGCAAAATTCCCTGCTATGTGCTGGTCAGTCTGTTTTTGGTAAAAAAGCGTCTTGCCCGAAAGGTCCGTAAACCAGGCGGTAGTATTTTGTCCATCGTTGCCACTGCCAATAAACAGACCTTCCCCTTTGAAGGCGTAAGTCCCTGTTTCTGCCAGCGACGATTGGGTGGCCTGCCAGACACTGATATTCAGGAGATCGTCGGACACTTTGACATTGATAACCGGAGCCGTACGGGTGAATGGCAGCTCAGAAACGGCTGTCACCAGAGGTTGCAGCGTATCTTTCAGGGCCCGGGTCAGTACATGTATGCCACATCCCTCCAGGAGCTCTTTAGCATCGCTGATGGATTGGATTTTTTTATCCGGGTTTTTGGTCACCTCATTGACAATGCTTTTGCTGTATTCATAAAAATTTTTGGTGATATCCATTTCTATCAGAGTTTTTGAATCAGTATCGACCCGAAATACATTGCCGGATTCATCGGTTCCATACAGTTGCTCATGACGCAAAAAAAGATGCTGATATTGGTATGAGTCCTTGTTATACAAGGCCATTGGCGGAAAGTAACGTTTGCTATCTATTGCATGTGGCGACTCATTTCTTACTGGCAAAACCATTGTTGCAGAAGGTCTTACAAGCGTTCTGCTGGGTTGTATAGGCGTTTGAGTTATCCTTGTTTGGGAATTTAGAGCCGTTGTCATGGTGTAACGGCCAGGTAATGGTTCACTTTGTATTGGTGAAGCCATTGTAGCAGATGGTCTTTCAGCGGTTTTGCTGGGTTGTATGATAGTTTGAGATAAACTTTCCTGTGGGTTTTGAGTCGTCAGGTGGTCAGGCAATGTTGTAAAATAAACTTGTCCGGAGATTTTGTTATAGCCATACAATATGTTTTGCGATGCATCAAAATCAAAAAGAGCAATGTCTTTTTGGGTCGTGTAAATTCTGCGCTTATCTTTGATATACCAGCTGCTTAGTACATCACTGCCAGATTTTAATGATTTCGGGATAAACTGAAAAACAGGTAAAAAAGAAGGGACAACGCCAGAGTCTTGATATAGGCCAGTAGTATAATGAGAAACGATGTCCTGTATTTTTTTCTCAAAATCAGCATCTGTCAATTTCAGCCATTCCGGGTGAGGGTTAATGGCAGTAATACTCCAGTACTTTATGTTCGGCTCAATAATTACATTGTGGCTTTTTAAGGACGCCAGATTGTCAAAGGTGTTTTTGTTGAAGTTGAAGATTAATCCGTTGTTATTAGTGATTTGAAGCTCACCACGATTTTTATGATAAAAAATGTGGTGTACAAATAGATATTCTTTATTATTTTCTGTCCCAAAACAGATGTAAATCCTCCTTGGATGTCTTATTGCGACTGGCATTATATTATAATCACACGGAGTTTGAATGGAGAATATTCCATTGTGATTTCTTCGGTCTTTACTGTTGTATCTTAGTAATAAATAGGTGTCACTTTTTTTGGGAGAGCTGCTTTTGCAGTTGTGATTTAAATGAAATGGCAGAAAATCATAGTTTGGTTTTGATATACAATCGGGTATGGATTCGATATTTTGCATTCCTTTTGGTACCTTGGTTTCCCAATGTAAGGCAACAAACTCACGCCTGCATGGGTTCCATAATACAGCCTGACCTCGCCCTCCCATGGCGTCCGGGTCATAAAATCCTGTTCTGAATGGAAGGTTTGGATGCAGAATGGCAGGGATAATGCGCTGAGGGCTGACAACTTTACCTGAACGCAGTGCATCCTCAATCATCAGTTTGTTGGTGTGTTCAATATTTTTAATTTCTGATATTGATGCAGTGTGCTTCAGGTTGCTCCAGTCCATCGCCAAAGGAACGACTCTTGGCAGTTTCGGGAAGTCCGTTCTACCACTGTCAATAAATGTTAATTCATAGTAGTTATGATTAGTACTTTTTAATATATATTCATCATGCTCTCCAGCTTTCAGGCTGGCTTCAGAGTAAGTGCCGGGAACTCTGAATAGCCTCAGGCCATTGACTGGGTTTAAATAATAAAATGAATGCCTGTCCTCCCTGGTAGTCAATAAATACCAACCTTCACTGACAGAACCCGTGAAGATATCTGCAGTAAAACTGATATCTTCACCAGCAGGAGTTTCACGCATTAACACATAATCATCTTTATAGATATATTTTTGAGTCAATGGTGGAAAAGAGAAAGCCATGTCAAACTTAAGTTCTTTTGGTGTTTCTGGCTTCAGGTCGTACCATTTCCATTTTTCCAAACTGATGAGTCGTGGTGGAGGAATAACATTACTGTCTTGTCCATCATAAGCCCGTTTATATTTTCCCAGTAGTTCAGGACTAACATCTCTGGCTGGGTAAAAATATTTAAATCGACCTGACACTGTATCAAAGGCATGAATAGTTTTGCCTTCACTGGAAAATACAAATATGGGTAAAGATTTTTTTCCAGGCGTTCTTTTCAGGTTGTAAAAATTAAATAGCCCCTTATTGTCATTATTATTCGTGGTCAGGTAAGCATGGTCCGCATTATATTGATACTGACTTAACTGGACGTTAGAATTCTTACCCGTAATAACAATCTGCCAGGTTTCTTTGCCATCGTAGTGAATATTGGCTTTGCCTTCATAAGGGGTCACCACCCTATATAGCTCAGAAGTACCTGGATAAGCGTGAAAGTTAAATGTTATTTTTGTATCCGGTATTTTAAATTCCTGCTCATAGTTTGCCGTATGTACGGTGAATGTCTTACGGGGGGTGGTCTTTTTAAATGGATTATTTACGTCGTTTAAAACAAAGACCTGTGTATGTTTGTTCTTACAGGTTTCCCCCTGGTTGCCAGGCCCATCCGAGAGCCTTATTGCGTCTCTCTTTCTTCTGCGGCGTCCTGCTATAGGTGAATCGGGTACTCGCCAGCGATAAACAAAACCAAAGTGAGAGTTAATGCTGTCTGTTCCGGAATATCCGGCGGATGCATACATAAGCATTTTCCAGCCGTTTCTGCCCGACTCTCCCCAGCCCCAGGTATTGGCACCTGATACACTAATAGGGTCGCTGTCCCATTTGTTGACCTCTATATCCCCCATGGCGGGTAAAATAACTTTTTTTATTTCCTGGTCAGAGAAGGGTATGTTCGAATTCTCTTTTAATTGTTTTAAAACCCTGTTCTCTGATAAAAGATTAAAAGTATCATCAAAGACCTTAACATTAACTGAGGGTTTGTCGGCGCAATTAACACCGTTTATCCGCCGGCTTACCGCAGGATCGGAGCCAGAGAAAGTATCGTAACGGTAGTATTCATTCCTTATCTCATGAATTAATATCTCCCCATACTGCACCGTACCCTGGGCAAAATTAATGCCGGTTGTTGGTGCCAAACGTAATGAATCGACGGTAACGGGCTCCAATACCTTTACGTTTTTATAGTAACCCGAAGAGGTACATAAACGTTGCCAGAATTCACATTTACCGTTAACCCATTCTCTTCTTATTTTTCCAAGCCATTTTCTCGTCTGGACAGGTCTGGAAAGCAGGTCCAGTGTCTTTGTTTCGTTATTCCAGGCACCGTCAAACACCAGGTCGTTATATAACTGATCCCACACCTCCATGTTTTTATAGAATTCGCTTTCCCAGGCATCCTTTTGCATGAAATGCAGCGCAATGATCGACGCGACTACTGTCAGAGGAAGGGTAATAACACCGGCCGCCGTCGAAATGGCAACGGCGGTTCCGGCACTGATAAGTGCCCCCCCAAGTACCTGGGCACCCAAAGCGGTCAGGCCTGTTACGGTCATTGCCGTATTGAGGCCCAGCATAGTGCCGGACTGTTCTCTGCAGGATGCAGTCTGGCAACGACTCAGGCTGGCCGCATCAAAGCCCATTCCAATACCGCTGGTAATGACATTTAATAAGGGGCCTGCTTTGCTCACACTCTTTATCGCCAGTGTGGCCGCCGTTCTTCCGCTAGCGCTGGTTGTCTTTGCCAGGTATTTATTAAGAGAGTGAACGATTCTTTCACTCAGGCTTACCGCTTCTTTCCCTGTTTTCAGGGCGACACCGTATTTACTTACCGTCAGAGCGATGTCTGCGACTTCAAGTAGCTCGCTGAGTGTGCCGTACACAACCTGGGCTTCAAGCAGCCGGCGATCTGCGGCGGAGAGGTCTGGCTGGTTTTCCATTCCCTGTGCAGCACTCTGTGAGCGCAATTCCTGATAAATCATCATACTGACCGAAAGGGCAATACCGAGCCCGTCACTGGTCTTGTCCATACTACTGCCGGTGGCAGGCTTACGTTGAGTATCTTCCAGTACCTTTCGGTTGCTCTGTATATTTTTATTTACGGATTCGATGGAGTTAGCCAGCAGAGCATCGGTTAACTCGATGGTTTGATAATTTTTATTGGTGGGGTTGTAGAGTTTTATTGTCCATAATTTTTGCCCCGGGCGTTCTGCTTTTTGTAGAGAGGCAAGAACCGGAAAAACATCAGTGCTTAACGAGTGCCGTTGATAAAAGGGCTTTAACCGGCTTTCAATTATATCCAGATGATGCTCTATGGTTTCGAATTCATGCGCCTGCCGGACTGGCAGAGAATTAAAAGCTGCATTTTCTTTACTCTTGATCAGTTCATACTGAGGCTTTGGTCTGGCCTTTTGGTTCTGAGAATAAAATACGGTTTCGACAATGGGGTTGGTATTCTCTAATATCGGTCGGTCAGTAATAATGGCGCCTTCCAAACCTCGTCTTTCAATTTTCATTGAACTCCGGTCGGGTGTCATTCCCTCCGGGTTAGCCGTACTGTAAATAACTGAATCACTGACCGAATTCAGCGATTTGAGACCGCTATTGTCAATAAGCGTTGAAAGCGCTTCGTCGGTCATACCGGTGGCGACAATCCCCAGTTGACCAATATGACCGCCCACTGTTAAGGATTCGATGACTTTTGCAGGTAGCGAGCCCGACAGCGATTGAGAGGTTCCAACAACCGTTACTTTATTCGAGCGCCCCCCTGCAATCAGATAGACGACCTTGCCAGTCGTGGAAACCAGAACGCCTTTATCAGGAATAAACTGCAATACATTGACACGGGCACCTGATTTATTTGCCATAGCCTGTGCCGCGGAAAAGGACGCATCATCTAAAGCGATGACATTGTGGTGACCGATTTCGCCTGATAATTTATTGCCCGCATCAGCGCGGAGCAAAGCATTCAGCTTACGTACTACTGTAGTCAGGGCAGAATTGCTCCCGGTGTCAACCAGGGCTATATTCTTGTAATTATCTTCAGCCATAAGAATCTGTGTTTCGTGGTCTGATAATGACCATAATGATTCTACGGCGTCATCGATTTTTCTTGCACAGCTTGTTAATGACCGTTTTTTTCTTTTTGAGGCGCAGGCAGAGTCTGGTAGTGGATCTTCGATTACAATAGATTTGTAGTCATCAGGGTAAACCTTGGTTGAGCTATCGGATAAAGTGTTCAGTTGAATTTTTAAAAGTTCAAAACGCCCTTCATATATTCGTTGCTTAAGTCTGTGAAGAGCCGCTTCTCTATCAGGTTGTTTAGCGAATATATCATTTAATATTGTTGATGGATTGTTTGTTACAGTTTTCCCTGATAAAACATACTGAAAATCATAGTATCTGGAAACCTTATCGATCAATTCCTGTGAAGATGTAGATTGTTTAGCAAGCTCTAAGGTGAACGCTACCCCTTCAACATATCGACTTAGGCTATGGGCAACCTTGATCTTCCCGGTAAAATCACCTTCCTGCATACCTAGTGCCAGAACATTTGTGTTTGCAGGTATTGCTACATTCCCATTTATTAAATCCGCAGTGAGCCTGGCCATTATGTCATCAGGAAAAAGAGGTCTCTCTTTCAGAATCAGTTCTAATTTTCCAATCTTAAGACGTTCATTTGTCTTTTCTTCGCTCATTTGTTGGACCGGTACACCCGCTTTCATCTCTCCTGAGATTTCACCCTTATCATTTAACCATGTGTTCAGAACGGTACTATCGCTCCGTCTTTGAAATGTTTCAATTTGTCCATTTAAAAAGTTATATATACTAGAGGAAAAGGGATCAATGGAGATTTTTAAGTTACGACTTGATACAAGTCGAAATGTTCTTCCTGATTCATATAGAGCCTTTAAAAGCTTACCACCATAGGAGTTTTTTAGATCATCGGGATTGATGTCATAATTTGGTTTTACATAAATATGAGGTTTTTCTACTCTACAACTAGAAATCGATATTTTTCCTCCTTGGCTACCGGCAGGAATTAACGGTGCAATAATGTTCTTGGCCAGGACTTCCGGTTTAAAGGAGTCTACTTGCATAAAATTCCCATGTCCAACAATTATAATTTTTGTCTTTACTCCTACTGGCCGGTACTTTCCTTCCATGGTAACGAACTGACTTGTCTTATCATCCCAGAGCAGCCATTGGGTGTGGTCCGGGTCTTTCAGGTAAAGAATGCTACTTGCTTTAAGAATGATAGAATCGTAATCTAAAGTGATAATGACTCGATTGTTGTACGTTCTTGCTGTTTTATTAAGTCGCTCTTTTTGAATGAGAGCCAGATCGTAATCACGTCCCGTTAACGCTTCGGTATCTACCGTGAATTTAAACTCTAAAGAAAAAACACTTGTTTGGCGGAGCTCTATATTTCTCTGGTAAGCAGCGATACCCAACCAGTGACCATGAACGTCTGTTTCCGGATAAAGACCTCTGTATTTGAAGTTTTCTATTGCTTTTAATACAGAGTTAAAATAAGCCTTTCTTTCTTTGTTAGTAGGCGTATTGATTTTACTTTTTTTTAAAATTGTATTAAAAAAGTTCTCGATCCGATCTGCGTTGAGAGTTTCCTTGCCGTAAAAATTACGGGATGTTTGTTTGCTCAGAAACAGGAATTCTTTTTTAACAGCCTTTAGTATCGGTGCGTGAGCTTTGGCACCGATTATCATGATTTTTGAGGAAAGCCCCATGTTTTTTTCTGCAATAAATACAGATTTATCAGTCAGATCAATAAAGTTTATCGGCTTGAAGATATGATCTATGTTCGCATTCGTGACACACTGTTGTATTTGATCCGCTATCTTGGTGTAGCCTGATTTTTTAAGTTCATTTAAATAACCGTGTTTATCCTCCTCTGATAATTGCGAATTGAATGCAATGTGCTCATTGCCGGGTTGTTTTTCCACGCGATCAAGCAATGACTCAAGCTTGGCTCCCTCTACCAAAGGTCTGTGAGCTGCCGGAATATTCTCGAGTTCATTTTGCAGGGCAGTAAAAACTGCTTCATTTATTTCGGGCAGAATATCGAAAGGGAGGGTGACTCCTCCGTTGCGGGTTAGCACAGAGAGTTGGGCGATTTTCTCCCCAAGAGCCGTATCGTTATACTGATAGGTGGCACTTTCGTAATACTCCTGAAGTTCAGGATCGGTACACTCCTGTATGCTGCGGACATTGACTCCATTATTTTTTAGTTCTTGTTCTATCTGGTTTTGGGTGGCACTAATGGCTTCAAGATCCTCTCTGTTGATATTGTGTTTTGTTATCAGCCACTCAGCAGTAGCTGTTTTTCGGCTGTTGTCTTCTGAGTCTGCCCGTAAATAAGCTATTAGGGTTTCTGCACTTTCCTGAGCATTCCTGAATAACTGATAGACGTTTTTATGGGTCTTCACTTGCAGACTATTTAAATATCTGGTGTTCTCCTGCGAATAGATTTTCTCAATCTCATCATTGGTTTGTTTAGACAGTACCTTTGATTTCAGGCCATCATAATCACTTTCTCTGTCTACCCATATATTAACGGTATAACCACTGTAACGGTTCCAGAGATGGATAATGCTCGCCTGACGCCGGGTCAGTGGCCTGACAGAAATTATGTGTAGGGCTCCCTGGTTATCTTTTGTTTTTTCGACCGGGTCTGACTTGTGATCTGAGGCTTTATTTTTTTTGAGCTGATTCTTTCTTTTAGGCATGACCTTAATCCTGAATTGCGACTACAAACATCGGTAGCAGCTCGTCCCGCTGATTACATGCCTCAAGTCGTAAAATTTGACACGAGGTTGCTTCCTGGTCTTGTGTGTCATGGTTTGCAGCGATAGTTAACTTTAAGTATTAATCATTGATGGAATTAATCTTGCGGGTTCATCTCACACGGTCAAACTTGTTATAGCAAACGACAACTGACCATGGCTACTGAGATGAATCCCATAAATACTAGTACTATCAAGAACACTTTGCAGAAGTATTTCTCAGAAAATGAATTGAACCTGATGGCTGAAGAGTTTGGTGCTTGATAAGTCTATGTATTGGACAAAACGTAAAGCAGGCCCAAAAAAGATATTTCATCACTTCAAGAGCATGAGTTCAGAAGCACCTGTCGGAGTAAGTCCAAGCCAAGCCGAAAAAGACTCTTTTGAGGGCGATAATGTTTATTCAGAGCTGGACGTTAAAATAGCGTTTTTTCACCACAGAGATCGCACAGTCTGAAAGAAAAAGTGTTTTTCTTTACTCTGCGCGCCTCTGTGGTAAAAAGGAAATCATTTATGAAAAAGATCCACCGACACTGGCTGTTGCGTTAGCAGAGCGGCTCATCAGAGTACTGGTCAGATAAGGCGATGATGTCTGATGGTTTTCGGCGGTAAAACCAGACATATCGCCCTGCGTTTCCCTACGAAAAACAACCATATTTTGTTTCAGTATCCCTAGCCGTTGTTCAACCTCGACCATGTGATCTTTTTTGTCCCTGTTCTGCGCAATGTAGTCCAGTGCACTATCGATGCTGTCTTGGACGTGGGTGACAATATCTTTGGCGGGTTCGCTCCTTTCTGTTGTACGCACTGATGGGTCAATGGTTTTTGTTTCTCCATTGGCGCTCGCTGTTGGGCGTATCAGTGTTGTTGTGGGCTCTATCATCGTATCAGGGCGATCAGCAAGGGTTGGGGTCGCGGCTAAGGGTGCTGTAGTCATGGTTGCTGTTGGTTGTACGGGGGGGGTGATGGAGGGGGAGCCTTTCAGAACGCTATCACCGTTAAACCAGCCGTTAACATTATCCACCCTTTGACCGTTGCTGAAAAAATAGATGGCACTCAGGCTTTGCGGTGATAACCTTGCGATAAAACGATAGTGCGCTGTACCAACAGAGGTATCCCGAATAAAAATATCAGTTGCTCTATCCGGACTGTCTGCTTTTTGGTAGCCGGTGTTTCCAAACGCTTTAAAAAATACGGGTTGAACCTGCCCCGGATTCAGATCCTCAATAAGCAGTGTAATATTTCTGGCTTTAAACAAATCAGCCCGTGAATTTTTAGATACAATGACAGACATCCTGCCCAAAGACGGGTTCACCATGACTTTGGTATTTTTCGAAAGGTCCAGAATATCATCACCCGAACCGCTATCCACAGTAACCGGAGCAGGATTCAGGATGTGCCGAATCGCCCTTTTCTCTGAGGTGTACACTTTTCCTGTAACTCCTTGTTGTTCACCCTGAAAGACCTGAATAAGGTCATCGCCCAGCCCACCCTGAACGGAATACGAAGCACGGCTATTTTTAACCATGACAGGGATGATATTACTTAGAGCATTCCCCATAAATGTAAATTGTGATACTGGCACTTTCCGGGCAGAAATCCACGTCAGGGGGCGCTCCGCTAACCAGTCACGAACTTCGGTGAGGGTTTTATATCCATCGGTAAAATAAAACCCACGGTAACGGCCTAAAGGCTTAGCGGTCAGTAAGGTAGCCAGCGAGGGTTCCTGTACATACTGACCTTTGACCAAAAGGGTTAACTGAATCGATGTGCCACCTCTCCCTGAACCAAGAATAAAGGGAGATTCGGTATTATCCATTTTATTCAGATGAAGGTCTTCAAAGGCATAAGGCAGTGCCAGATATAGGGAAGAGCTGAGTGTTTTACCGTCCGCCTTTTTCATGAGGGTAAGGGTGAGAGCGCAGGGTTTTTCAGGAACAGCCTCTATTTTATCAATCAGATGACCCTTATAGGTTATGTGCCAATGTCTGGTATATGTTGTGGGGTACGCTGTGAACACCAGAGAGATATTCAAATCTTTTTGATCCAGATTATATAGTTTTGCATACAGTTGTCGCGGTAATTTTTGTTGGTACCAGTCAGGGTGGAATTTTAAATATGTGTTTTTAGTGTGTGGCCTTTCAGTTTCTTTTGAGGTGGAAAGATAAACCGGTATGTATCTGTTGCCAAGATCCGGACTGTTAATTAAGAACGAAGGAAAGGGAACAACGTCTGCCGGTGTATTTTGAACGACCATTGCTGGAGAAGGGGCAGCACCTGACAGTGTATTTTGAGTCGTTATTAAGGTTTCCCCTTTGCTGGCAGTGGATGCAGGATTGATAACGATTTGTTTTCTTTTATTTCTTTTATTAAATATAACCTTGTATTTAGTTATGCCTTTTGTGTTGAAGGGCTTGATGTCTTTTAGAGTGTATTCGTCAGGAATATCAATTTTTAACAGATAGTCTTTATGGAGAGTAAGCTCAGCCTTGTTTTCTAACAAACTCAAACTAACGGGGAGTTGCCAGGGCGTGAGAGAGCGTTCTTTCAATTGTTGCAAAGACAGCTCAAGGCCATCGAATACCAGATTCGTCTGGCCGGTTTTAAATTGTAAATACTCGTCCTGATGTTTGTTCGTGGCCTTCCAGGGCAGGTACAGGCTGTTCCCGGTAAAGGCATGTGTCAATATTAATGACTGTTTTCCCAGCTCAGAATAGAACTCATTGGCCGAAAGGTGGAAGGTAATCGTCTGCGTAAAACGGGGAGTGTCTGTCGTTGCGCTTTCTATGATCGCCGTATTATCAATGGTGATGGTTTTATAGTTCTCCATCATTGCGCGACTGATCGTATAGCGGTCATTGCCTCCCCGGCCTGACAAATGCAGAGTCCCCTTTTTTCTGCCAACAACAATGTCTGGGAAGCGATCATCACCCGCTGTACCTACAATGGACAGAGATTGTTTATCCTCGTTAGAGGTGACCTTGGCAAAATTCCCTGCTATGTGCTGGTCAGTCTGTTTTTGGTAAAAAAGCGTCTTGCCCGAAAGGTCCGTAAACCAGGCGGTAGTATTTTGTCCATCGTTGCCACTGCCAATAAACAGACCTTCCCCTTTGAAGGCGTAAGTCCCTGTTTCTGCCAGCGACGATTGGGTGGCCTGCCAGACACTGATATTCAGGAGATCGTCGGACACTTTGACATTGATAACCGGAGCCGTACGGGTGAATGGCAGCTCAGAAACGGCTGTCACCAGAGGTTGCAGCGTATCTTTCAGGGCCCGGGTCAGTACATGTATGCCACATCCCTCCAGGAGCTCTTTAGCATCGCTGATGGATTGGATTTTTTTATCCGGGTTTTTGGTCACCTCATTGACAATGCTTTTGCTGTATTCATAAAAATTTTTGGTGATATCCATTTCTATCAGAGTTTTTGAATCAGTATCGACCCGAAATACATTGCCGGATTCATCGGTTCCATACAGTTGCTCATGACGCAAAAAAAGATGCTGATATTGGTATGAGTCCTTGTTATACAAGGCCATTGGCGGAAAGTAACGTTTGCTATCTATTGCATGTGGCGACTCATTTCTTACTGGCAAAACCATTGTTGCAGACGGTCTTACAATCGTTCTGCTGGGTTGTATAATCGCTTGAGACGAAGTTTCCTGTGGGTTTTTAGTCGTCAGGTGGTCAGGCAATGTTGTAGAGTAAACCTGTCCGGAGATTTTTTTATAGCCATACAATATGTTTTGCGATGCATCAAAATCAAAAAGTGTAATGTCTTTTTGGGTCGTGTAAATTCTGCGCTTATCTTTGATATACCAGCTGCTTAGTACATCATTGCTGGATTTTAATGATTTCGGGATAAAATGAAAAACAGGTAAAAAAGAAGGGACAACGCCAGAGTCTTGATATAGGCCAGTAGTATAATGAGAAACGACATCCTGTATTTTTTTCTCAAAATCAGCATCTGTCAATTTCAACCATTCCGGGTGAGGGTTAATGGCAGTAATACTCCAGTGCTTTATGTTCGGCTCAATAATTACATTGTGGCTTTTTAAGGACGCCAGATTGTCAAAGGTGTCTTTGTTGAAGTGGAAGATTAATCCGTTGTTATTAGTAATTTGAAGTTCATTACGTTCATTATGATAAAAAGCGTGATGTATAAATAGCGCTTCTTTATTGTTTTCTGTCCCAAAAAAGATGGAAATCTTCCTTGGAATCCATGCTGATATTTTATAATTGCATGGAGTTTGAAGGGAGTATATTCCATTGTCATTATTTCGGTCTTTACTGTTGTATCTTAGTAGTAAATAGGTGTCACTTTTTTGGAGGGAGCTGCTTTTGCAGTTGTGACTTGAATAAAATGGCAGAAAATCATAATTTGGTATGCAGTCGGGTATGGTTTCGAGATTGTGCAATCCTTTCGGTGCGCTGGTTTCCCAATGAAAGACAATGAAGTCATTTCTACAGGCGTTCCATAATAGAGCCTGACCTTGCCCCCCCATGGCGTTCGGGTCATAAAATCCTGTTCTGAATGGATGGTTGGGATACAGAATGGCAGGGGTAATGCGCTGATGACGAATAACTCTACCTGAACGCAGTGCATCCTCGATCATCAGTTTATTGGTGTGTCCAATACTCCTAAGCTCTTCTATTGATTTAGTGTGTTTCAGGCTGCTCCAGTCCATCGCCAAAGGAACGACTCTTGGCAGTTTCGGGAAGTCCGTTCTGCCGCTGTCAATAAATGTTAATTCATAGTAGTTATGATTCGTACTTTTTAAGATATATTCATCATGCTCTCCAGCTTTCAGGCTGGCTTCAGAGTAAGTGCCGGGAACTCTGAATAGCCTCAGGCCATTGACTGGGTTCAAATAATAAAGTAAATGCCTGTCCTCCCTGTTGGTCAATAAATACCAGCCTTCACTGACAGAACCCGTGAAGATATCCGCAGTAAAACTGATATCTTCAGCAGCCGGAGTTTCACGCAATAACGCATAATCATCTTTATAGATATATTTTTGAGTCAATGGTGGAAAAGAGAAAGCCATGTCAAACTTAAGTTCTTTTGGTGTTTCTGGCTTCAGGTCGTACCATTTCCATTTTTCCAAACTGATGAGTCGTGGTGGAGGAATAACATTACTGTCTTGTCCATCATAAGCCCGTTTATATTTTCCCAGTAGTTCAGGACTAACATCTCTGGCGGGGTAAAAATATTTAAATCGACCTGACACTGTATCAAAGGCATGAATAGTTTTGCCTTCACTGGAAAATACAAATATGGGTAAAGATTTTTTTCCAGGCGTTCTTTTCAGGTTGTAAAAATTAAATAGCCCCTTATTGTCATTATTATTCGTGGTCAGGTAAGCATGGTCCGCATTATATTGATACTGACTTAACTGGACGGTAGAATTCTTACCCGTAATAACAATCTGCCAGGTTTCTTTGCCATCGTAGTGAATATTGACTTTGCCTTCATAAGGGGTCACCACCCTATATAGCTCAGAAGTACCGGGATAAGCGTGAAAGTTAAATGTTATTTCTGTATCCGGTATTTTAAATTCCTGTTCATAGTTTGCCGTATGTACGGTGAATATCTTACGGGGAGTGGTCTTTTTAAATGGATTATTTACGTCGTTTAAAACAAAGACCTGTGTATGTTTGTTCTTACAGGTTTCCCCCTGGTTGCCAGGCCCATCCGAGAGCCTTACTGCGTCTCTCTTTCTTCTGCGGCGTCCTGCTATAGGTGAATCGGGTACTCGCCAGCGATAAACAAAACCAAAGTGAGAGTTAATGCTGTCTGTTCCGGAATATCCGGCGGATGCATACATAAGCATTTTCCAGCCGTTTCTGCCCGACTCTCCCCAGCCCCAGGTATTGGCACCTGATACACTAATAGGGTCACTGTCCCATTTGTTGACCTCTATATCCCCCATGGCGGGTAAAATAACTTTTTTTATTTCCTGGTCAGAGAAGGGTATGTTCGAATTCTCTTTTAATTGTTTTAAAACCATATTCTCTGATAAAAGATTAAAAGTATCATCAAAGACCTTAACATTAACTGAGGGATTGTCGGCGCAATTAACACCATTTATCCGCCGGCTTACCGCAGGATCGGAGCCCGAGAAAGTATCGTAACGGTAGTATTCATTCCTTATCTCATGAATTAATATCTCCCCATACTGTACGGTACCCTGGGCAAAATTAATGCCGGTTGTTGGTGCCAAACGTAATAAGTTGACGGTAACGGGTTCCAATACCTTTACGCTTTTATAGTAACCCGAAGAGGTACATAAACGTTGCCAGGGTTCACATCCACCATCAACCCATTCTCTTCTTATTTTTCCAAGCCATTTTCTCGTCTGGACAGGTTTGGAAAGCAGGTCCAGTGTCTTTGTTTCGTTATTCCAGGCACCGTCAAACACCAGGTCGTTATATAACTGATCCCACACCTCCATGTTTTTATAGAATTCGCTTTCCCAGGCATCCTTTTGCATGAAATGCAGTGCAATGATCGATGCGACTACTGTCAGAGGAAGGGTAATAACACCGGCCGCCGTCGAAATGGCAACGGCGGTTCCGGCACTGATAAGTGCCCCCCCAAGTACCTGGGCACCCAAAGCGGTCAGGCCTGTTACGGTCATTGCCGTATTGAGGCCCAGCATAGTGCCGGATTGTTCTCTGCAGGATGCAGTCTGGCAACGACTCAGGCTGGCCGCATCAAAGCCCATTCCAATACCGCTGGTAATGACATTTAATAAGGGGCCTGCTTTGCTCACACTCTTTATCGCCAGTGTGGCCGCCGTTCTTCCGCTAGCGCTGGTTGTCTTTGCCAGGTATTTATTAAGAGAGTGAGCGATTCTTTCAGTCAGGCTTACCGCTTCTTTCCCTGTTTTCAGGGCGACACCGTATTTACTTACCGTCAGAGCGATGTCTGCGACTTCAAGTAGCTCGCTGAGTGTGCCGTACACAACCTGGGCTTCAAGCAGCCGGCGATCTGCGGCGGAGAGGTCAGGCTGGTTTTTCATTCCCTGTGCAGTACTCTGGGAGCGCAGTTCCTGATAAATCATCATACTGACCGAAAGGGCAATACCGAGCCCGTCACTGGTCTTGTCCATACTACTGCCGGTGGCAGGCTTACGTTGAGTATCTTCCAGTACCTTTCGGTTGCTCTGTATATTTTTATTTACGGATTCGATGGAGTTAGCCAGCAGAGCATCGGTTAACTCGATGGTTTGATAATTTTTATTGGTGGGGTTGTAGAGTTTTATTGTCCATAATTTTTGCCCCGGGCGTTCTGCTTTTTGTAGAGAGGCAAGAACCGGAAAAACATCAGTGCTTAACGAGTGCCGTTGATAAAAGGGCTTTAACCGGCTTTCAATTATATCCAGATGATGCTCTATGGTTTCGAATTCATGCGCCTGCCGGACTGGCAGAGAATTAAAAGCTGCATTTTCTTTACTCTTGATCAGTTCATACTGAGGCTTTGGTCTGGCCTCCTGATTCTGAGAATAAAATACGGTTTCGACAATGGGGCTGGTATTCTCTAATATCGGTCGGTCAGTAATAATGGCGCCTTCCAAACCTCGTCTTTCAATTTTCATTGAACTCTGGTCGGGTGTCGTTCCTTCCGGGTTAGCCGTACTGTAAATAACTGAATCACTGACCGAATTCAGCGATTTGAGACCGCTATTGTCAATAAGCGTTGAAAGCGCTTCGTCGGTCATACCGGTGGCGACAATCCCCAGTTGACCAATATGACCGCCCACTGTTAAGGATTCGATGACTTTTGCAGGTAGCGAGCCCGACAGCGATTGAGAGGTTCCAACAACCGTTACTTTATTCGAGCGCCCCCCTGCAATCAGATAGACGACCTTGCCAGTCGTGGAAACCAGAACGCCTTTATCAGGAATAAACTGCAATACATTGACACGGGCACCTGATTTATTTGCCATAGCCTGTGCCGCGGAAAAGGACGCATCATCTAAAGCGATGACATTGTGGTGACCGATTTCGCCTGATAATTTATTGCCCGCATCAGCGCGGAGCAAAGCATTCAGCTTACGTACTACTGTAGTCAGGGCAGAATTGCTCCCGGTGTCAACCAGGGCTATATTCTTGTAATTATCTTCAGCCATAAGAATCTGTGTTTCGTGGTCTGATAATGACCATAATGATTCTACGGCGTCATCGATTTTTCTTGCACAGCTTGTTAATGACCGTTTTTTTCTATTTGAGCTGCAGGAGGCGCCTAATGGATTATCGATTAAAATAGATTCATGGAGTTCAGGGTAAACTTTGGTTGAACTGTCGGCTAAAATATTGCCTGGAACTTTAAAGGGTTCGAAGAGTCCTTCAAATATTCGTTGCTTGAGCTTATTAAAACCCACCTCCCTGTCAGGAAGTTTGCTGAACATATCATTAAGTATTTTTACGGGATCATTTTTTATAACTTTATCCGATGAGAGATACTCAAAATAATAGTATTTGGCAATCGCATCAATCCATTTCTGTGAATTTGGGGATGTTTTAGCAAGGTCTAAAGCGTGGGCAACCCCTTCAACGTATCGGCTTGAAGTATCTGTAAACCGGATCTTTCCGATAAAATTACCATCTCGCATACCCAGTGCCAGAGCATTCATGTCTGCAGGTATAACTATACTCCCTTTGTTTAAATCTTCCGTAAGTCTGTCCATTACACTATCAGGAAAGAGAGGTGTATCTTTAAGAATTAGATGAATTTGATAATCCTTATAACGCTCAGTCGTCTTTTGTTCTTTCAATTGTCCGACAGCAGCACCAGGTTTAAATTCTCCTGAGATTCGCCCCTCATCGTTTAACCAGGTTTTCAGAACGGTGTCTTCTTCCTTTCTTTGAATAATGTTGTATTTGCCTTTAAAAAACCTGTACATCATTAAACCAAAGAAGTCTAAAGAGGTTATTTTGTTACGACTGGTTACAAACTGAGCTTTTTTATCTAAATTATCCAGAGCCTTTAAAAGACGGCCGCCATAAGATTTTTCCAGAGCATCCGGATTGATATCAAAATTTGGTTTTACATAAATGTGAGGCGTTTCCAGATTACAGGTTAAAAGTGATATTTCTCCCCCGTACCCGTGGTCGAGAATTAACGGTGCGATAATATCTTTGGCCAGATTCTCAGGAGTAATAGAGCTTATCTGCATGCTCTCTTCACCTTGCCCCCTGCCATGCCCGACAATTACAATTTTTGTTTTTGCCCCCACTGGGCGGTATTTTCCTTGCATGGTAACAAGCTGGCGTGCGTCTTTATCCCAAATGAGCCATTGGGAGTACTCCGGATCTTTCGAGTAAAAAATAGCGCTACTCTGAAGAACAGTATGGTCATTGCCTAAAGTGATAATAACCCGATTATCGTACGTTCTTGTTTTTTTAAGCTCGGATCTCTGAATGGGCACCCAGTCAAGGTCAAGTTTTGTAAAGGCTTCGGTATCTACCGTGAATGTAAGATCCGGAGAAAAGACCTCGGTTTGACTGATTTCTATATTTCTCTGGTAAGCGGCGATGCCTAGCCAGTGGCCATCGGGGTCTGTTTCGGGATAAAAGCCTCTGTAAGGGAATCCTGTTATTGCTGCTGACACATTACTGATATAAGCCTTTCTGGTTTCTGTATCAGGACTTTGGATCTGACTGCTTTTTAAACAGTTGTGCAAGGCATGCTCTATTTTATCCGGTGTGTAAATGCCTTTATTGTCGGCATTGTAGGATGTGTTGCTGATCAGGAGCAGGAATTCTTCTCTTATGGCTCTTAGTATTTCTCGTGCCCTGGCGCTATTTTTGGCGCCGATTGGCAGTGTTTTTGTGTGCTGCTTCGCAGGTTGTGCTGCGATAAAAACAGATTGCTGATTTGTATCAATGGGATTTAAAGGTTTGAAAAAATTTATTGACTTCGTTTTAGTAATATTTTGTCGTATACGATCCACAAGATCGGCGTATCCCAATCTTGTAAGTTCATTTACATAGCTGTGCTTATTCTGCTCCAATGATAGCGAACCTAATGACGGCTGTTCATTGCCGTGCTCTTTTGCCAGGCGGTCAAGCAGCAGTTCAAGCCTGGCTCCTTCTGCCACAGGCTTGTGAATGGCTGGAATCCTATCCAGTTCTGAATCCAGAGAAGTAAAAATCTGTTCATTTATTTCGGGTAGAATATCGAGAGGAATGGCGATGCCTCCTCCTTCGCTGGTTAACACAGAAAGCTGGGTGATTTTCTCCCCTAGATCCGCGTCGTTATGTTTGTAGGCGGCACGTTCGTAATAGCTATAAAGCTCAGGATCAGCATGCGCTAATGTATCCCTTATATTGCGGACTAAAATTCCCTCCTCCCTAAATTCCCATTCTATCTGGTTTTGGACGGTGTCAATAGCTTCAAGGTCATCTCGGCTGACACTGTGTTGCTCAACCAGATAATCAGCAACTGCCTTTTTCCGTTTATTATCTTTCGTTTTTATCTGTCGGGTTGCTATTTCAGCTTCTGCGTTTTCCTGAGCATCCCTGAAGAGCTGATGCACTTCTTGCTTGGCTGTATTGCCCAGGATATTTAAATATCGGGCATTTTTCTGAGAATAGATATTCTCAATCTCATCATAGGTTTTCTTAGCCAGTACCTTGGATTTCAGGCCATCATAATTACTTTCGCTGTCCACCCATACGTTAACGGTATAACCACTGTAACGTTTCCAGAGATGGATAATGCTCGCCTGACGCCGGGTCAGTGGCCTGACAGAAATTATGTGCAGGGCTCCCTGTTTATCTTTTGTTTTTTCGACCGGGGCTGACTTGTGATCTGAGGCTTTATTTTTTTTGAGCTGATTCTTTCTTTTAGGCATGACCTTAATCCTGAATTGCGACTACAAACATTGGTAGTAGTTCGTCCCTCTGATTACATGCCTCAAGTCGTAAGATTTGACACGAGGTCGCTTCCTGATCTTGTAACTTATGGTTTGTAGCGATATTTAACTTTAGGTATTAATCATTGATGAAAGTAATTTTGCAGGTTCATATCCCATGGTCAAACTTGTTATAGCGAACGACAACTGACCGTGGTCACTGAGATAAACCCCATACAGGTTAGTACTATCAAAAACACTTTGCTGAAGTATTTCTTAGAAAATGAATTCTTTTAAAAGAACTGTCTTATGCTGACACAGTTGAGAAGCAGGCAGGTACGTTGTTTTATTTGGCGCTTACTGCTGAAATGCTGGAATGTTAAATTTCAAATTGGTGTGGTTACGGGTTGAAAAATTCACTCATACCCATAGGATAGGAACTCCACAAGAGGTGAATAGTGAATGAAGAAACTTGCTTCGCTGATGGCCATGTTAATGGTTTTCAGCCTTGCCATAACGGCTCCCGAAGCTGAAGCCAAGCGTTTTGGCGGCGGCAAAAGCTTTGGGCGCTCGTTTAAAACGGCACCGGCTCCCCAAAAACCGGCTTTTCAGCAGAACCGTGCTGACCGGCAACAACAGAATACCAACAGCGCTCAACAGAAAAACAGTCGTAAGGGAATGCTTGGCGGTTTGCTGGGTGGCTTACTGGCTGGCGGGCTGATCGCTTCCCTGCTGGGCGGTGGTGGTTTTGGCGGCATCGGGATGATGGATATTCTGATACTGGGGCTTCTCGCCTTCATACTGTTTAAGGTGTTCCGTAAAATGAACCGTGCGAAAGCCATGGCGGGCAACCACTCGGGGGCTTCCCGTCAAGACCAGCCTTTCGGTCAGGGCACCCAGAACTATCGCGATCAGTTGCAGGACCTGTTCAACAAGGACACCCCCGAAGAGTCTCGTGATGCTGACTTTAACGATACCCCTTCAGGCTCTGACCCTTCCGGGAGATCCGGTCCAGAGGCTCAAACGGGTTTCGCTGCCAGCGATGTGCCTATGAATGTACCCTCTGACTTCAACCTGAATGCTTTTCTGAACGGTTCCAGGGATCATTACCGTACCCTTCAGGAAGCCTGGAACCGAAGTGATTTCAAAACCATGCAGGAGTACCTTGATCCGGAACTGTTTAAACAGATGAAACCGGTTCGTGAACAGTTGCAGGGTGAGCAGCATACGGAAGTAATGTTTGTTGACGCTGAGATGGTACGTGCCGATTACACGGCGACGGTAGCTCAGATCAGTGTTCGTTTTACGGGTAAATATCGGGATACGGTCGAAGGCGTGGAAGAAGATATTACCGATACCTGGCATCTTGAACGTGACCTGACCCGACAGAATACGCCCTGGCGGATTGTCGGGATTGAGTCCTGATAGTTGATCGTTTCATTTTTTGACTTTCTGGTTGGGGCGAGCGGATGCGTTTATACCCTCAACCAGAGTTAAAGTCACTTTAGCAATAGAAAACCACCGTCTTTTAACTTCAGAGCTCATCCCTCAGGATAAAGTCACTTGACCTGTATAAGGGTTTTTCATCGCCTTCAGGAGGGATCAGTATTATCTCGATAATACTGTAGATTTTTGTTTGAACAGCACCATTAACGGGTAAGAGGCTGATCGTTCGTGGATATCTCGCATCCATCCTGAAGTTTAATGCCCCTGATCTGGCAAATCTTATATTGACAGCGGATGTGAAATTTATATCTCCCTGCATATCCCTGGGTAGATTCAATGGGCCACTCAAATCTGCGTGATATAAGCTCCTTTGGTCATAATTACGGAAAGGATCAGGCTTTTTGGTTAGCTTCAATATCAAGCTGGAAAGGGGGAGTGTTGCCCAGGGTTGTTTTATAATTGCCGCCGCTGCCGGCCCGAAGTCCGGCGATCTCCCACCCGACTGGGATGAATTCGCCACTATCATAAAAAACAGAATAGTCAGAGCAATAAATGCTATATAACCGGAGGTTTTTTCATTAAAAGCCTCTTCATAGACTCTCCATTCTGACACTTCCGCTCCCAACGAATGTTTTTTGAACACAGCCCAGTTCATAGTTTGCCTGATATTGAAACCATAGGTGGCTTCATATCCATCACTGGCGGAGATTTCCTGTAAGCCTGACGTTTCAAAAGGGATATACCATATCTTGTTGTCTTTTATTTCCAGAACTTTTATGGCTCCATATAACAATTTATCCGCCATTTCATTGATGGTGTACCCTTTGCTCGAATCAGAAAGAAGCGCCATATCAATACATGATTCCTCTTCTTCTAAACCCACTCCCTTCTCTAAAAAACGTGAATAATTATAATCATTCAAATCAGAGTTTGAACTGGAAGCAGGTTCAAAAGGTGCAGCGTTCTCAACAAAGGGATTGCAATAAGACCTGCCACACTCAAATACCTGAAAAGGGAATTTCTGGCAAAGTTTTTTATAATCTTCCGGATTTTTTGCACCAGTGTAATCACTTTTGCTGTAGGTGTTTTCGGAATATGGTGCTGCTCCCGCAATCGGAACACTCTGTATCAGAAACGAGACAACACCAGGAAAAAGAATACCCAACCGATACCAATACTTTTTTTTCACGATACTCGACTCTCAAGTTTTTCCCTGACCGAATAAACGGAGATTTGAATTTTTAGTGCTGGTCTCGCTGCCGCCACTCTGACTTCACAGTTTCGCAGAGCCTTCGTTGTGGCAGCAGGCAGTCAGCTGATCCAAGCGTGGTGGATACTTCTGATTTCCGCAACTATTTACAAGTTTTTTGCGTAGTGCTTAAGGCTGGCAGCCAGTTCTTTTTGATCCTTCCGCTTTAATTCTATACCCGATCTCTGTAACCACTGGTCAATCATTGTTGCATTTGGTTTAGCGCCCTTTGGGCACTGTTCACAGATCGTGACCAAAGCTTTGGCCTGTTCAAAGGCTTTTACCCGTGATCGTGCAAACAATCGGTAAAGCACTCTTGGTCTGAGCGTCTTATCCATTTTCTGCAACTTGTCGTTTAGTTCATCAAGTGCTTTTTTTACATTCGTTGTTTTTCGCTGACCGGCAGGCGTAAGTTGTCCTTCTGCGGTTTCAAGCACCTGATACAAAGGGTTTAAGATGGTAGCTGCCTGCTCAGGCATTATTTGTTTATTGAACACCATGGTCATTAAAGTTTCTGAGACCTCACTGCTGGCGGTTGACATATTCTTAAGTGGGCTATCCTGCAGGTTCGTGGTTAAGGACTTCAGGTGAGTCAGATGAGATTTTAATGCCTTTAACTTTTTGGGTCGTTTAGCGTGCTGCGTCAGCAACTGGTTTTCCAGTTCATTCATAGCATTGGTGAGCTGAATGACGTCTGTATCAATCTGTTTTCTGACCTGCAAATGGAAGTCAATGGTATCCTTGTTTTCCTGAGCCAGCTGGCACGCATTGTGATACAGATTGAAATCTTTCAGAAAAGCCGTTTTATAGTCATTTAGCAGCTCGGGTGGAAGCGGTAAAATCTCCCAGCTTCTGGTTAGGGGGTCAAAGTGAATTCTGTCGTCAGGGAGTGATTGTCTGAAGGCGTCCGCAATGGTTTTCTGGGGGTCAGTGGTGCTGTTCAAAAATGCCCTGAAGTTTTTGTCGTTCAGGGTTTCTGGTGTGAGAGTCATCTTCACTGAGCTGGATACTGCACCTTTTTTGCCCTCAACCGGAGTTAACGTCACTTTGGCAATACCCTGTAATGCCTGGTTTAAGTCTTTTTCAAGTTCCTCTGGTTTTTGCTTATTGGATGCGAATATCTTTGGTAATTGTGTTGTTAGTGATGTGTGCAAAAGAGCAGTTAATTCCTCAAAACGTTTGGCAGACGTTTCTTCGGCATGTTCTTTTATAGACTCAGGATATTCACTCATCAGATAAAACAGGGCATCCCTGCCTGCCTCAATGCCGCCTACTTCATAATCCATCTTTACCCTGAGAGCCTGTTGTATATCCATAAATCCGGGCATATCCCAGTCATACAGTGATTGTGAAATAGCATGTACTTCTTCGAACGTTTTTACTTTGTTCATTATCTTGGATAAAAAGTCAGGGGATGAGAAATTCTCAGAGGCGACCTGTATCATTGCCGAAGCCAGTTTCTGGTCGTTCTGTTCTTTGCGCCCTTCAAGAAACTCTGCCATGGAAGAATACATTTTCAGGGAAGCATTGCTTGAGACTAACTCCGGTTCATCGGCTAAAAACGCACGGCAGACTGGATTAAGCAAGTGAAGAAAATGGGGGGCTGATTTGGGGCTGCTGGTCAGAACGGGCAGAATAGTTTCTGGCAGGGTTTGTTCCAGCTGTTGTAAATAAGCCAGCTGCTGGTCAGCGTTTTCAACGGCCTGCATCCATTTTACCGTAAGCTCCGGGTTTTCAGTGGTTTTAATCAGGTCTGGCAGTGACGTCAGTGCTTTCAGGGCGTCTTTGCAGAGTTCAGGCGCCTGCTGTTCCTGAAGCCGACTCTTTTCTAATGCCAGTTTCAGTAACGGTTCCAGACGGCTGTGATGCTCGAGGTTTTCCGACAGAAAATGATGGAGCTGCTGTTGAGCCTGCTGACGGTCTTCCGGGCTGCCTGCGTGGTTAATAGCGGCGACTTTGGCTTTCAGTGTCGGGTTCCTGATCCGGGAGGCAACCCAGGCATCAAACTTTCCGTTTTTGACGCTTTCAACTTTTACGACCATTTCCCGGCATCGTTCAAACAGCTGAATGGCTATCAGCTGGTTTGAGGGGATGTCTTTTTTGTCGATGGATCTCAGACTCATGGACTGCAATTGTTCAAACGCGCTATTAAAAATGCTCTGCCAGGTTGCCAGAGCCTCGGCGTTATCATCAGAAACCTGTGCTTCCTGTATCCATTGCGGCAGGAGCGTCAACAGTCTGCCAAGCTCTTTAACCGAGCTATCCAGCGTTGTTTTAAACGTTTTGGCTTTAGATTGTTTTAAGTTTTGTATCAGGGTTGCCAGCAGTTGTTCAGGGTTTTCCGGAGGAGGCTCACTGAAAGCAGGTGCTGCATTTGTTGGAGCAATGCCCGGCAGTGTGGGCGTTGTTGATTCTGATGGCAGGGCTTGTTCTGGCGGGACAGGGGTCGTTGATTCGTTTAATTGCGCTCTGGTTTCCGAGATAACAGCTGATCCCTTTGTCATCAGGTTTCTGAGCTGAGCCATGCAGTTCCGATGACTTTTTTTCAGAAGCGGCCACTTTATCGACTTCTCTAATACGTTGAGCTCCTCCAGTATGGGGGTAAGTTTATTGTTGCTGACCATAACGCTGTCAGCGTTTTTCTTTTCAATACGGTCTTCGACAACCAGTTGCGCCACCCGCTGACGGTAGTGATCGAACAGGGTATTGAGACCGTTTTTAATAGTGGCGATGGTTTGCTTTAGCTGAGAGCGGGGTATGTCTGCTTCCGGTTTATCGGACAAATCGGCTACGTTTTTAAAATACCGGTTTTCTATTTCCAGAACCTCTATGTCCCAGTCATCCAGAGGGCGGTTTACGGTTTGGTCTGTCTCCGGGGAAATGTATTGCGGGTTATCATCGAAGGGATGGACAGAACGACTTCCGCCTGATGCCTGAAACAAGCCCTCTGAAGGTGCTTTTGGTTCCTTCCCGTCTTTTATCAAAGGCTTCGAATTGGAAGAAGGTCTTCCAGCAGAAGGTATCGACATGTTAACGCTTCCAGAGAGTTGTTTCTGTTGTTCTTATGAATGTCGGCAGATCGCTGCGACTTCGGATATTAACAGGCGTTTTTCATGGGTTTTCAGACTAAACTTTCCCCTGTTTCATTTTCATTGGTCATTAATATGTCCGGTAAGCGCCCAGTCGCTCAGCTTCATCCCCGCAATATTCATCAGGGTCGCTATAACATTGACGATCTCTGTTCCTGTCATCCGGAGCTTAAAGCCTTTGTTAAAGCGAACCCCCGTGGTGATAAAACCATCGATTTCTCTGATCCACAGGCCGTGGTCTGTCTGAATCAGGCATTATTGAAACGACATTACCAGGTTCGGCACTGGTCGATTCCAGAGGATTATCTCTGTCCTCCTATTCCGGGGCGGGCTGATTACATCCATTATGCAGCGGATCTGCTGGGGTCAGTAAATCTGGGTAGAGCCCCGGTGAAGGTTCTTGATGTTGGCACCGGCGCTAATCTGATTTACCCCATTATTGGTAGCCAGGTCTATGGCTGGCAGTTTGTTGCCAGTGATATTGACCCGGTGTCGGTTGAGTCGGCAAAGACGATCGTTAACCGTAATAGCAATCTGTCTGACAAGGTGAAGGTTGTTCAGCAAAACAACCGCCAGCATTTTTTTTACAACATCATTGGGAAAACCGACCGGTTTGCCCTGACCCTGTGTAACCCACCTTTCCATGCTTCAAAGCAGGAGGCCGAGGCAGGTACGGTGCGTAAATGGAAAAACCTGAAAAAGTCAGCCGTTAAACGTGGCGGTCAAACCCACGGAGCTCTTAAAAAGCAGCTGAATTTTGGTGGGCAAAGTAACGAGTTATGGTGTGATGGGGGCGAAAGTCGCTTTCTGACGGATATGGTGAAAGAAAGTGCTGAGTTTGGCCGACAGGTATTCTGGTTTACCAGTCTGGTGTCTAAAAAAGACAACATTGCCCCTTTGCGTAAAGTGCTGGAAGGGGTGGGTGCCAGACAAGTGAAAGTCAGGCCAATGAGCCAGGGGCAAAAGGTTAGCCATCTGCTGGCCTGGAGTTTTATGACGGTTGAGGAACACCGTCATCCAGAGTCGCTTTAAGAGAAAACCGGCTATTTTCACTACTCACAATGTTTGTATAGACACTGTTCGTTTCTATCTAATCTATACTATTGATCCAGTGACGCAGGGTGCCTGTTTGATGTGTAAATTACCAGGCTGAGAATATACCTGTAGAACCTGATCCGGTTAGTACCGGCGTAGGGACTGTCGTGGAAAGGATATTTTTTAATGCAGCTTCTCCTTGGGGTTGTAACAGGAAGACGGTGTTCTTTCAGGCTGAATGCGTTGCTATTCCTTTAATAGTATTTATGGGTTAACGCATGTCAGACATAACTATCTCTAAGGCTCTCCCAAAGACCAATACATCCAGACTCTCCCTGCTGCTGAACTGGTACGCCAATCCCTATCACACCCCGATTTTCATGGCGCACTACCTTGGGTTTTACGAAGAAGAAGGTTTGTCGCCGGCCATCATGGAAACGACTGACCCTTCTGATGTGACGGACTTAATTGGTCAGAACAAGGTGGATATTGCCCTCAAGGCGATGATTCACACCTACGCGGCCAGGGCTAAAGGGTACAAAGTGGTCTCAACCGGCACACTGTTCCATGAGCCGCCAACAGGCATTATCTTTTTGAAGTCCAGTGGCATCAGTGGCTTTGAAGATATCCGGGGTAAAAGGATTGGCTATATTGGCCGTTTTGGAAAAATCATCATTGATGATCTGGCCCGGCGAGCGGGCATAGAACCGAGTGCCTATGAAACGGTTCGGGTTGGAATGAATATGACCGATGCCATTCTTCAGAACCAGGTGGATGCTGGCATGGGAATAGGCTGTTTTCAACAGGTAGAACTGGAACAGAGCAGTGGCCAGGAAACTGGAATTCTTCGGGTAGATGAGCTGGCTGGCCTGGGCTGCTGCTGTTTTTGCAGCATATTGTTTCTGGTTAATGAAGAGTACCTTGCCCACAACGAGGACAAGGTTCGTCGCTTTATGAAGGCAACCCAGCGTGGTGGTCAGTGGACGCTGGAAAATCCGGAAAAAGCCTGGGACCTGCTCTGTCAGAACATACCCCGCTTAAGAAACGACACTTTCCGCAAGATATACATCAGCTGTCTTCCTTATTTTTCAAGGGATCTGGTCAATGTTGACCGCGACTGGGACAAGGTGGGTCGTTATGCGCAGGAACTGGGCATTACCGATGAATCCATGCAGGCTGATAGCTGTTACAGCAATGAGTATCTGCCGGAACGGCCTTATGCCGCTTTCCAGCCTGTGGATGGCAGTTATCTTTCTGAGGTGAGAGCTTCCTGATCGTTTCTGTTCTTTACTCTCTGCTTTTAACATTGGAAGCCTGTTAGCAAAATCGTCGTAAACCCTCGCCCAATGCGGGCGGGGATATAAGACGGGAAGGCGCAGAGCCTTCCGCCATCAATCTGGTGTACTCTGGCTATTAACGTAGTCCTTCAGAGTCTCGATAGTTGCACCGCCAGCACTGCAAGCAAAGTAAGACCTTGACCACATTAAGCCTGCTTTGCTCTGAGCAGTAAGGTGGGTATTCAGCATTCGCAACCGTCTTGATGATGTTGATTTGAGATTATTTACCATGACACTGATAGCCAGTTTTGGTGGGTAGGCCACCAACAGGTGTACGTGATCTTTTTCGCCATCCATTTCAAGTAACTGGCATTCCAGTTTTTCACATGCACTCTCGAACGACTCCCGTAACTGCTTGATCATATAGCCATCAAAAAGCTTTCGCCTGTACTTTGTCGTGAACACCAAATGAACAACCAGCTTGGTAACGCTATGTCGTTTGCGAAGATACCCTTTAAGCAAATCTTTATTGTGTGCGCTCACTTGAAAACCTCTTTCAAATACCTGTAATATAAACTTTATATTAATGAGCACTGAAATAACGTTCCATGCTGAGAGCCACCAAAGTACGAATCTATCCAACATCAGAGCAGGCGGAATTTCTCGACCGTCAGTTTGATGCTGTGCGGTTCGTATGGAACAAGGCCCTGGCTATTAAGGTTCATTATTACAAGGTTCGTGG
Organism: Endozoicomonas euniceicola; assembly: GCF_025562755.1. GTDB lineage: Bacteria > Pseudomonadota > Gammaproteobacteria > Pseudomonadales > Endozoicomonadaceae > Endozoicomonas_A > Endozoicomonas_A euniceicola. The sequence continues at coordinate 1,199,491 of NZ_CP103300.1, read as the reverse complement.
GCAGAGCCTTTCTCCCAAAAAACACCTGAAGCCCTTGCTGGCAAAAGCCAAGAAAAGCCGAAAGTACTCATGGCTGAAAAACGCTGACTCTATTGCACTGCAACAGGCCACTATCAATCTGGATACGGCCTTTCAAAACTTTTTCAATCCCAAATTGCAGGCAAGATTTCCTCGCTTCAAGAAAAAGCATGGCAAGCAAAGTAGCTACCATTGTACGTCTGTCTCTGTGGGCGATAACTGGATAAAAATCCCCAAGTGCAAGCCCATAAGGGCTAAAGTGCATCGTGAAATAGTGGGTAAGGTGAAGTCTATCACCCTGAGCAGAACGCTAACCGGCAAGTATTCTGCCTCCATATTGGCTGATGATACCCAGGAACAACCAAAACAGATTGATAATCTTGAAGCTAATCAGGTTGTCGGTGTTGATATGGGGATTACTGATCTGGCTATCACCAGTACCGGCCATAAGACTGGCAATCCTCGCTTTCTGAAAAAAGCACAACGTAACCTGAAAAGAAAACAACAGGCTCTATCTCGCTGCAAGAAAGGCTCAAAAGGTAGGCACAAAGCCCGTTTATTGGTGGCAAAGGCGCATGAGCGTGTAGCCTTTGCCCGTAATGATTTTCAGCATAAGCTATCAAAACAACTCATCGACGAAAACCAAGCGGTGATTGTGGAGACACTGAAAGTTAAAAACATGCTCAAGAACAAGCGTCTTGCTCGTTCTATTGCTGATGCTGGCTGGCACTCACTGATAACCAAACTCGAATACAAGGCAAAGCAGGAAGGTAAACATCTGGTGAAGATAGACCAGTGGTTTGCATCCTCTAAAACTTGCTCAGTCTGCGATTTGAAACAGGAAAAAATGCCATTGAGAATCCGATCATGGGAGTGTAGCTGTGGTGCTATCCATGACCGGGATATTAATGCAGCTCGCAATATCAAGAAGCAAGGCATATTGAAATTAAAGGCGGAAGGACTGTCCGTTTCTGCTGATGGAGGCTTGCGTAAATCCGGCAGACTGTCGGTTGCTGCCTAAGAAATCAGAAGCCTCACCCGATAGGGTGGGGAGCAGTCACCAGGCTTCCTTTGTTGGCTGAACTATAAGCTGTAAATGAGAAGCCTTGAATACCAATGCATATTAAATATGACGCATAAACTGAAAAAATAGGTCTGACAGCATTAAATGAAAATTAGACAAAAAATTCTAAATATACTCGTATGATAATAAGATCTTAGGTGATATTAAGAAAAAAACCTTTTTATTTGTAGATTTTGTAAGTACTCAAAAGCCGGTATATGAAGAGGAAAAAACTAAATTTGTCGTCTAAACTTCAAACCCATGATTACTTTTCCTCCTGAAGACCTTTCCCCCAGCCTGCTTGAATACATAGTCAAGCATCAGGAATTGATTGCCCGGCTCCAGGATCGGATAGAGGTTCTGAAAAATGAAATCATCCGCCTGAAAAAGCTCAACCCAAAACCCAACATAAAGCCCAATACCAAGCCACCAGACGACAGCGGTTCCGATGACGGGCGGCAATGTCGCGACACCTTTGCCAGCCTTAAGAAAACGTGTCGCCAGCATGGTCTTTCATTTTGGGATTATCTGACAGACAGGTTAAACGGCACCGGTTCGTTTCCGAGACTGGAGGATGTTATTGAATACGCTTCTTGCTGGCTTCCGTGTGGTCAATGTAGGGGTTATTGAGTAATTACGCATGACTAAACTCATTTTTCCCACCTATAATCTAGACTCAACTGAGTCCCGATGGAGACAATGTATTTTCAGTGACGGCAGCCGGCACACGATTCAGTCTCTTAAATATGCTGGTTTTTGCTCAGGTATGGTGGCGGTCTGGATAAAAAAAAGTATCGCTTCAAATGGGAGAGGGGTTCGTGAATATGAAGAGTTGGATCCTTATTATTATAGAGGAATAGGAATAGGAATAGGAATAGGAATAGTCCAGTCGGCTTACGCAAAAAAAAACATTGTTTGACTCCAAAAATCAGGGTTACGGCTTTGGCCTGATTTATTTATTGCAGAGCCAACACCTTATTACTCAAGCGTGTATTACTGGAAATGGTTTTTTCAGTGTCGAAAGCATTGTCAACTGGGTATTAAGCGAGCCCGGACACTACATATTGTTGTTCTTCAACGAGAGGGGTAGCGACTCATTGAATAACGGTCACACAATAGGTTTTCGTTATGAGCGTGACGTTATGCAGATGTTTGAACCTAACCATGGACTTTTTGAATACACCGATCGAGAAACGTTTATCTCACACTTAAGTTCATTGACTCAAAAAGACCTCTATAGAACCATCTATACAAAAATGGGAGGAGATTGGTATCTCCATAGGGTTGCATCGGAGACTTAACCTGACCTCGCTGTTCAGAATTTTTGCCTCGTCAGCAAAATCTGTGGGTAGTTTCTGGTTCAGGTAGCTTGCCAAGCGCATGATATAGGGCGATTTCTGCACATCTATAGGTTCTGAATCCATACGATTTTCTCGTAGTGAGTTTTATCTTGGTATTCAAACCCTCAACAATTCCACTCGAAAACGGCTTTTTTGCCCTGAACCAGTTCAGTATAAGCGGCTTATGTCGTCGAACAGTTTTGGCCACCTTCTTCATTGGGTCTATCTTTGACCGCATGACTCTTATGCACCAACGATCCAGATATTTTCTTGTCCAATGTGGTGAGACGTAATCCCAGAACACCTGAAATTCTTATTTGAGCAGACGAGTACAGCATCTACAACAGGCTTACTGGAGTTGCTTTTAAGCTAACTCCCTGAAACCCATAATGAGCCTACACTTTATGCGTCAAACAAAATCCTTCGCACAGGCTCTGTAGGAAATACACGACACAAGATGATCATTCACCATCCCCATCGCCTGCATATAGGCATAACAAATCGTACTGCCTGCGTATTTGAAGCCCCGTTTCTTCAAGTCTTTGCTCATGGCGTCTGACTCCGGGGTGGTGACGGGAACCTCTTTCATGGTTTGCCAGTGGTTGATGATGGGCTGGTGGTTAACGAACTGCCAGATATAGGCATCGAAACTACCGAATTCTTCCTGCACTTTGATAAAGGCTTTGGCATTGGTGATGCCACTGTTTATTTTTAAGCGATTACGAATAATGCCTTTGTCGTTTAAAAGTCGCTCCACATCGGTTTCGTCAAACCGGGCCACTTTCTGCACATCGAAACCGGCCAGTGCGTTTCGGTAACCTTCACGCCGTTTGAGAATCGTCAGCCAGTTCAGCCCGGCCTGTGCGCCTTCAAGAACCAGGAACTCAAACAGGGTCTGGTCATCATGGCAGGGGACTCCCCACTCTTCATCGTGATAACGAATATAAAGTTCATCGTTTGTACACCAGTGGCAGCGCTTCTGGCGGGTGAATAGAGTTTTGGCGTTCATAATTCTTCAGACCGCATAGGCAGGGTCACTGTGCCATAGTGCATAGAGTAGTTTGGCGCTTCCCTGAGGGTCTTCAATATGTCACTTTGTTTGGAGGGGAGAAAGAATAGCACAAAAGACATCAGGCCATGACAGGCTGCCAAACCGTTGTAGTAGAACTTTGTGTCAGGCCGTTCAGACCCTAAAGCAATAGAAATGCTTACCAGGCCAGAAACGATATTGAAAGCCAAAAGCATCCTTAAATCTGTAAGATATGCCAATAGATTATCTATCTTCCATTTACTCCTAACGTTGTAAATCACTACTTTTTCAAGTTTGTCCAGGGAGGAGGCAAGACGGAAGCCATGGGAAAAATAATCCTGTTCCAGAACTATTTCAAGAGGGCTGGCATCCGGAAGATAAGGTATTTTCAATGTTGTATAACTTGAAGAAGGCCATGCAAAATCACTCACAAATTTCCGGGAAGAAGTTAAATTAGTGAAATTAAGCAAAAACTGGGGCTGCAGAGCTAAAGACAGTGCCAGTAATTCGGGTTGTTGTTCGAACAATTCATAGTCCTTATCCAGCTGCAGGTAGGTGGTGTACTCATTCGTCTTCGACAGATCGCCAATCTTTATACTGTATTTTGTATTAGTACCATCCAGTCTTTCTGAACTGATATCCTCAAAGGTAATCCGGATAGGGTTTGAGTGAGAAGGTCTTAAGGTGTTTAAGTAATAACGTGAGCCCCACGAGGCGTGCTCATTTTCGTTCTGTGTTTCTTTTGGAATGCCTTCTAACTCAATAGTACAACCTGAAAGAAAGGCTTTTGCCTTCCAATTGTCTGTTGCCTTTTCACAGCCTTTTGAATAGCTAACAAAGCCTATCTGGCCATACTCGTCCCAAAGCTCTGTTTTTTTGAGTTTGGGTATACCCTGTGAAGCAACATACAAAATAAAGTCCGAAAGTTCTGTTTTTTTGAGTTTGGGTATATCCTCTGAAGCGGCATACAAAATAAAACAGGGGCTCAAACTGATAATAAGAACAGTCAATATCGCCTTACTTTTTTTGGTCAGGTAAGTCATAACGCTCCGAAAATCATTTAATCAGTAATATTGCAAAGCCCGGAATTTAACATTAAACCGGACGGGCTAGCCGATTTTGCCTGTGAGAGAGAGCAGTATAGGCAAGTCTCCGGACACCGCCATCCCCATCGCCTGCATACAGGCGTAACAAATCGTACTGCCTGCGTATTTGAAGCCCCGTTTTTTTCAAGTCTTTGCTCATGGCGTCTGACTCCGGGGTGGTGACGGGAACTTCTTTCATGGTTTTTTGCCAGTGGTTGATCATGGCACTGTTTATTTTTAAGCGATTACGAATAATGTCTTTATCGTTTAAAAGTCGCTCCACATCGGTTTCGTCATGCTGAGCCACTTTCTGCACATCAAAACCGGTCAGTTAAATAAAAATGCAACAATCGCAACATAACTTGTTATACTGACAACAACATAGATAGCCAGAGGCGTTTATTTTGTGGGTATCCACAACCAAACTTGCCAAGATTGAGGGCGTAACAACCCAGACAATAAGGCGAAAGATCGAAAGCGGTCATTACGAGAAAATAATGCAAACGAGCGGGGGTCACTACCGCATATTCATCAACCAGCAGAGGAAGATATGCTATGCAAGGGTTAGCTCAGGGAAGCAAAAATCTTCCATTGCTACGCAAAGGCGACGCTTGCTCGAAAGGCATCCTGACGCAGAATTTATCAGTGACATTGCCAGTGCTTTCAACTTTAAACGAAAAGGACTGCAAACCATTCTGGAATCAGCGATGTGCGACCATCCAACCCACATTGTGGTTACCACAAAAGACAGGCTCGCACGATCAGGATTCGAACTTATCAAGTGGCTCGTTGAATTATCAGGAGGACAAATCGAAGTTTTGGATGACTCGAATGGTTCCGGTGAAGCCTTTGATATCCATGAGCTTATCGGTTTCATTACCTCGTTCTGCAACAGCCACTACGGAAAGCGTTCCGCTAAAAGGCGCAAAGATCGTAGCATCAAAAAGGATCAGAATTTACCCGGAGAATGAACCGGCCTACAGGGATGCACTTGCTCTTTACAGGCGTTCTTACAACCTGGCTGTAGAGCGGTTCCGCAATGACAAATACAAGGACGAAAATGGTAAATTTATTAATATGCGCCCGTCGATAAAGGCTCAGGTGGAGAAGGAGCAAAAAGACAATGGACGGGCTTATAACTCTATTATTTCAGATAATGGAACACTAGCGGCAGCGACAACATTCAAGTCTGTTTGCAGTAAAAACAAAAAACTCAAAGGGGCAAGTGGAGGTTTCTCAGAAATAAGTTTTAAGAGCCGTAAAGGAAGCAGGCACTCATTCTCTATTGATAGACTGCCAAAGGGATTGAACCCTTGCGTTAATGCGTTGGGCAGAATCCATCTAACGGAAGAAGTGCCTGCCGAAGCCATTGGTAAATCATGCGTTATTACCTGTGACAAAGGGCGCTGGTTCATTCAGGTTCAACAACACATAGAACTCAATGCCGATATCCAAGGCGCAGTGAAGTGTGTTGGGATCGACCCCGGAGTGCGAACTTTTGCTACCTGTTTCAGCGATAAAGAGGCTTTAATTGCAGGAAATGACTTTGCCAAAGAAAAGTTGTTCCCGCTTATGAAACGAGTTGACAATTTCATTGGGCAAAAACAAAAGATTCTAAACACCCAAAAAGGCATAAAGTTTCCTGACATGCCTCAGTGGGCGCAGGATCGTATTGTCAACTTTGACAAAGAGATTAACCGCCTCAAGTGCAAGAAAGATGACATTATTCTGGACTTGCATAACCGACTGGCGTTCGAGCTTGTATCCAATTATGACGTTATCTTTCTGCCGTCTTTCGAGACGAGGGGTATGGTCACACGAAAAGACAAAAAGGTGCGTACCATACGCCGGAATACCTGCCGCCAGATGCTAGATCTCAATCATTACGGGTTTAAGGTGCGTTTGAAGTGGTACGCCAGAAAGTACGGAAAGCACGTTGTGGATTGCAATGAAGCGTACACGTCAAAGACCCGCTCATGGGATGGCAGTATTGATGATCGGCTTGGTTCATCAAAAGTTATAAAAGGCAATGGTTTCACCGTTGACAGAGACATCAACGGTGCGAGAAACGTCCTTCTTAAAAATCTAACAAGGCAGCTTGAGCCTTAATCATAACAACGAATGTTGCGTTCGTTGCGGTTTTAATCAAGAGTGCGTTTTGAAGTGGTTATAGTTCTCCGGACACACAAACGCGGGTAATATGAGCCCCAATCAACGTGGTTCTTATGCCACAGGTGAAAGGCTTGTCCATCTGGCTGGCGAATATTGGTCGTACAAAATCCGACTCTGACTGATTACACACACTCATTCCCGCTGAATTCACTACCTTGAGTCAACCAGGCATTGAATAAATGCTTGTTGAACATTGCCGATAGCACACAGGATATACCGGGCAGACCGGACGACTGACCAGACAAAAAACGGTGAGCGGGATACTCTGGCAATGTTTAATGGCATCGGACCTCAGTCCACAGGCAGAAGCACTGCAACGGAAAGCATCGGGCCAGTAGAGCATAGTGCTGTCGAAAAGGGTGCAGCAGAAAAAGGCAGAACGTCCGACTACAGGGATGTCAGTGTCGTTTCGGCAGACCCTTCGCACAACGGAGCCAGACAGCGCCAAAGCTCGACACGCCAGCTTAAGCGCAGAACCATAAGACCGGTTCATGTGAAAGATGACACTATGGGTCCCGGATCGGTATTGTGGCAGCCAACCTCCCGGCAGGCACCCCACCCTTCGACCCGGCCTCTTTCTGAAGAACAATGTGCGGGTCTGCCTAAACGCAAATTTATTGATCGTTTTATGGCGCTTGCGGTTTGCATGGTGCTGGATTTGAGTGCCGTTCGGCAGAAGTTTGTGTCGTACACCTCTGCAACCTTTTACGCCATAAAAGGCCAGCTGCAAAAACTGCAACAACTGCTTAAGCTTGGTGATTCACTGAGCGATGATGAGCGTGCAAAATCCAAAGAACTGGTCAAAAACCTGCGCAGGAGCGTTAAAGAGGCTAAACAGGCAAAACTGGATGAAGCCCATAATTACATCCAGCTGGTTAAGGCGCTCAAGAAAATCAACCGTGGAGAAATCGGCAGTCATAAGGTGCATTTAGCGGGCATGGAGCTGGCGGGAGGCAAAGCGAGCCTGGAAGATATCGATATGACGGTAACAGGCGTTGATGTGGTCAGCAGCACCAGTGGTGCACTGGTTCCAAAGCTGAAGGCAGACCTGAAGGCGACCCTGGTCGTCGCCGTTCCCGGTAAAGACCCGATTCGTGTCAGTGTTGATATTGAGGGTGCCGAACTGACCCTGGAAGGGCGGGTAATGCCTTTTGTTAATTCCTACATTCAGGGGAATACGGTCAGCAACCTGTTTAAAAATATCCGCCATTTTCGTCAGAACAGGGAAGGTAAGTTTGAGCTAAGCCATCTGGGACTGTCAGCAGAGAAAGTGTCAGCAACGCTGGGGGATATTGATCCGGGAGCCGTCAGTCGTATTGCCGCACGATCAGTTTATGGTAATCGTCGTGTAATTGAGCAGCTGATTGCGGACTTGAAATTACCTGTCGACTTTCAGGTAAATAAGCTGGAGTTGTTCGACCAGGGTCAGAAGCATCCCATGTTAAAGGCTGAAGACTTATCCGGCCGGGTAAAATGCCGGCAGGGTGATGAAATAAAAGAGGGTGAAAAGGAAACCAGAGGCTTTAGCCTGCAAACCGGTAATGTGTACTGTGATACGCAACAGGCTTCTGACCTTGCCAGTCGCACTCTGCAGAAAATGGTACAGGTTCCGATGACGGCTATGCCGGGTGACGCACCGGTCACTTCTACAGCTTCTGGTATTTTGAGTAAGCACTCTGAGCGGTTCAGGGCAAATATTGCCCGTGCTGAAATAAATTTCAACCTGGACTGTATCCACGACAAGCACTCTTGCAAGGCTTTGGGAACGGAGAAACTGGATATCTGGGCTGACCAGCTGGAAGCGTTTAATGAAGGGGCAACCGATCTGGATCTCGGTGCCAGCGAAGTGCATGTCTGTGTTGAGAGGCAGGGAAGCGACCGTTCGGTTACGACCCGGTTGCATGACTTTATGGCGGATGTGGATCTGCGCGAGGAATTACCGGACAAAGAACTGAAACTGGATCTTCATGGTCGTGTTCAGGGACTTGGTGCAGAGCTGTCAGTGATTAAAAAAGACGGTAAAACCCATTACCAGAGTGAACTGGAGCAAGTTGATATAAAGACAACTCCGGAAGCCATGACGATTACAAAAGGCTCGATGGAAGTTTCTCTGCCCGGTAGTGGCAGCCTGTCGTTTGGTTCCGTTGTCATGGAGAGCCAGGCACAGAAGGCGGGGCGTGACAATAACGTCACAATGGATGGCCTCAAAGGCAAAGGCGCTGGCGATATTCGAGTGAAAAGTTCGGGCAATGAGTGGCGTGTGCCAGTGCGGGGTTCAGGCAGTGTTGAAGCGCTGGATCTGGCTGTACAGCAAAATACCGGAGGTGTTCAGGATGTACCTGAAACTCTGGCTTATGCGCAGTTACAGACCCTTAAATTAAATGACCTTGGCATAGCGGGGGGGCGGCTAGGTGAAGTAGTAGTTGATCTGGATGACCAGGGCAGTGGGACGATCCGGTTAAACCGGGTTGAGCTGGATGGCAGCGAGTTGTTGAACAATATTGAACTGTTGCCGGAAGTTTACCGGCAGTGGATTACCCCGGCACTGCTTGAGGGGCGAATGTTTCGTTGTGATATCTCGCTTAAGGTTATGAATGGCGAAATTCTTACCGACCAGTCGCAGGTATCAGGCCTGGATATCCAGCATACTAAGGAAGCCGGTAAAACCATGATGGGGCAGGCAGCAGGCTATTTGCTGGGGATGTTACAGGGGCTGGTTAATCGTCTGGATGTATCGGCTGTCAATGTTCATGAAGGACGGCTGTGGCTGGAGCTGAATATCAAAGGCTGGCATTTGCCAGTACCACTTTTCAGGGTTGCTTCAGAGCATATTAATGAAAAAGGTGGGATATCGGTATCCGGGCTGCTGCATGAAAACACTGGTGTGCAACTGATGGATATGAGTAACAACTACCGGGAATTACTGCATAGTGTTAATACCGGAACAAAAGGCAGCTTACAAACGCTGGAGGAAACCTGCAGGCTGGCCCGGAAGCAGGAGGCCGTCAATATTCTTCAGCGGGTTGATATCAGCAGTATTCAGGAGCAGGCCCGGACAGGAAATCCGGAAGTCGTGGCCGGTTTGCCGGAGCTTTACCGTTTGTTCGTTCAGTACCCGGAAACAGTCAACAGAGCCTTACAGATCAGGGAATTTATCCAGTCGCCTGCTGAAAGTCTGGATACTTTCAGTGCTGAGCCTTATGCCCGGCTGGTTGATCCTGTTCTTTTATTTCAGAACCTGCAACGGGAAGGCGAAAAGGAAAAAGCCCTGACAGTGATGGAGCAGGCTCTGGAGCAAACACCCTATAACCCAAGGCTGAACTATTTTGCCGCCCGACTTCTGAGCGATCAGACAGACACTTCATCAGAACCCCCGCCATTGAAGGGCAGTAGTAATGAACCTAAATTCAGCGGTTAACCCCTGAGCTAAACTCTAACCCTCAACAATATTGAGGGCTCGAAGATGGTTCGACCACCAAAACCCACTCCCCCAAAGGGTGAGTTGTCTGAAATGAAAAAAGATCCCTTATCCGTCAAACTCGAAGTCGATTCTTTCGACGGTAAAATTCATGTCGAGTGGGAGCCTGAAGCATCGGTCACCCCAATGGGACAGCTTCCTTTTTTTATACAGTTTTTAAAAACAGGTCACCGATTTGAACCCTGGATTAACGATTGCCCACTAACTTATAAAAGCCCAAACGCCCCTCAAAAAGTGGATGTGATTGGCTCATTAATGCTTTCCATTCTTTCAGGACATAAACGCTATGCGCATATCGGAACAATTATTGGTGATAAAGTAAACGCTCAGTTGCTCGGGATGAAAAAAATTGTCAGCGATGATTCTGCCAGGCGTGGTTTAAAGAAGATTGACGAAGATGAAGGCGTTGAATGGATGCAAAAACACCTCCATCTCTGTTTTGATCCGTTATTAACCATTCCATGGATTATGGATGTTGATGTTACCGTGAAAACCATTTATGGGCATCAGGAAGGAGCGGTTAATGGCTATAACCCACATAAGAAAGGGAGACCCTCTCATACTTACCACTCATATATGATGGCTAATCTTAAATTAATACTGGAGGTTGAAGTCAGACCCGGAAATCAAAGTCAAAGTAAATACTCTTTACCCGGTTTAATGGAGCTATTAAATCGACTTCCAAAACGCTGCTGGCCTGAATTTGTTCGTGGTGATTGTGATTGGGGAAGTGACCGGGTAATGAGCGAATTGGAAGATGCTGGTTGTCATTATCTTTTTAAAATGAAGAAGCACGACAACGTTAAGAAAGCCATAGGGAATGCACACTGTAGCGGAGGATGGGTAAAATACGACAACCATTGGGAGGGAAAAGAATCCGTAATTAAACTGTCAGGTTGGAAAAAAGAAAGACGCATAATTATTGTTCGAAGACGGCGTCCTGAAAATGAAATACCGATGTTGGAAAAAGGAATAAAAGAACGTCAACAAACGTTAGCATTAATAGAAGAGCCAGAAAATATAAAAGCTTACGAGTATTCGGTTCTGGTCACATCTCTTGATAATGATATAGTCTCGATCATTAATCATTATCGCAATAGGGCTGACTGTGAAAATAACTTTGATGAAATCAAAAACCAATGGGGCTGGGGCGGTTATGTAACAAAAGATATGGCAAGATGTCGAATGCTGGCCCGAATGGTTGCCTTGGTTTACAACTGGTGGACGCTATACGTTCGATTGAGTAATCCGGACTCCCATAAAGAATCAATTACCAGCCGTCCCTTATTAATGAGTTCAATTGGCAAGCTGACCCACTCTGGCAACCAAAAGAAAATAAAGCTGACAAGCCAGCATCGATGGATGTATAAAATTGCGAAATTACAAAGTGAACTGTGTGATTTTTTTGATTCAATCAAAAGTATCGCACCGCAGTTGAATCCAATTAACGCATGGTGTCGTATTTTAACGAAAGCGGTCTCAAAATTTTTGAAAAAAGGGCAGGTTATTACGATGCAACCATTAATTCGATCGGGCTAATGACTTAAAAAAACGCTGCTCAGAACCGTGAGAAGCTATTCCTAATGGCATGGCTCAGTGGCGTTCAACTGCTGAATTTAGGATGAAGAACTGTTTCGTGAACAGCAGGCCAGGGTTGCCAGACTGTTAGCGAGAGCATCCAGGGGGGGATACCACAAAGCCAGTGAGTGGCTGAAAGAAAAGGCTCAGGCGAACGACCCTTATGCCACTCTGGCGGTGTGCGGTGAAACTCTGACCCGTACAAAAGACATCCATGAATTCTATAGAGCGGTGGCAAAACTTGAGAACCTTGCCACGAGCCCCCAGGGCGATATCAGGGGTTGTGCAGAGCAGATACTGGTCAGCAGAGCGCAAAATGCAGACTGCATGTTTCTTCATCCGGATCCGGAGCAGGCCGGAACGCTGGAAGGGCAGAAAAAGCTGATAGAAACAGGTCGGATAAAAGAGTTGAGTGCTGAAGATGTCTACCGCTGGGGTTTACGCTTTCTCTATGGTGTGGATGGCATCGGTGTGAACCGGAAGGTGGCCAGAGAACTCTTTAACCTGAGTGAGCAGCGTGGTATTAAGTCAGCATCTGCTCATCAGAAATTTTGCAGCAAGGTACATGAGCTACAGCAGCAGGCTAATTACTATTGACAATTATTTTGATGAACATTACGTTATCTTTCACGTATTGACGGTTTTTCAAAGATTCCTGAGGCATAAAAAGTGGGCTACCGGAAGCGATATTTAAATCACTCTTTGGTCTCTGGAAAGAGTCGCTTTGTGGATCAGAGTGGAATGCGTCAATCATATGGTCACCACTACCTTGATCAAGCAATAGCATAGTGATTTTTTTATAGAAGGGCCAGACTTGCAGGGCGTCGTACTCACCTCGCATTATTAAAAAAAACAGTGAAATATGAGAGCCTTTTCCAAAACCGTCACCATTCAGGTAGATCTTTGCACCGCATTTGTAGCCAAACCGGTCAGTATAGAAAGGTTTGCTATACATGGCTGTTTTAACTCCGTTAATTGCATCGTTTCTTCTTTGATTGAAGTTATCTATTCTCCATACAAGTACGCCGTTATAACTCGCAATACTCTGCGAAGCGATCTGTGGTTGACTTTGAAGCTCGGTAAGTGATTGTTCCATATTAGTGAGTCGTTCTTGTATTGTGGTCATTTCGAGGGAATGGACTTCTGAAATTCTGTTTGTTCCTGCAATTTTGATTTCAAGTGTTTTTATTTGATCATTTAATTTTCTTATTTCATTATCAATGTCTGTCCTTGAGATTGTTGTCGACTTAAGACCTTCCAAGTCTGACTGAAGTTTTCTGATATCCCTGTTTAGATATATAATCCTCCCATTCAGCTTCTTTACTAGTTGTGCCTCATGACTTGAATTAAGACGACCAATGGCAGCTGTGTAAAGTGTTTCCATAAGTTCCAGTAAATCTGTAATATCATCGGGAAGACCCGCATCTGTTGTGTATTTTGTGCCATCTGGTTTCTTATCGTCACCGCCGCCACCGCCACCACCACACGCACCGCCTGCAAGTACGCTGCTATGACTCACCGTGGCTGCGTTGCCACGGGTAACTGTATTTGTATTCGAAGAACTGCCGTCGGCTTGTGGAGACTGGCTGGAAGGGGTATCTCCGGTGTTGGGCACTTCTCTGATTCGGTAGTTCACCTGAAAAGTGTCGGAGTCACTGGTTTCAGACAGCCGCTCAAACTGATAAGTATTGAATAACAGTTCATCAGCGTCGCTCTTTACCGTGACCAGAGACACCTCATCGATAGCAATGAGCTTATCAGGATAGTCATTATTTTCTTCGCTGGTAAGCCAGGCTTTAACAAAGGAAAAAAACATACCCCCTATAGCGATCAGCCCTGTGTCTGGCCAATCGTTATTAACGACACCAGACGTATCTGTAGCATCTGGCATCGGTTCAGGTAAATGCTTTTGCAAACTGTAAAGGGCTTTGCTTCGTGTCAGCAACTCGACAGGGGAATTATTTTCCTCATATCGGGAAAAAGCTAAGCAGTAGCTGCTCCACGACGCAATGAGAGTTAAAACTACAAAGCAATAACGGAAACATTTAAAAGGGTAGTATTTCATAGCGGATACCATTTTAGAAAATGTGATTCTGGTTCACGATTAAAGATGAACTGAAAACCTTATTTTTTAAGGAAATCGTTGGTTTTGAAAATTCAAGAGCCAATTAGTTTAAACTCTATTTCGGCTTCCACAAGTTAAAAGCAGAAAAGCAGGCATAGCCTTTTTTTTTTTGGGTTAAACACACTACCAGTCTGCCGGGCAGGCAGGTATGCTGTTGAATGCATACATCTTGGAGATAATGAACGAATGGTAATTTCCGACAACAAGGTCGCAAAGATTCATTACACCCTGAAAAATCAGGGCGGTGAGGTCATGGACAGCTCTGAAGGCCATGAGCCTCTGGCTTACCTTCAGGGTGCCGGTAACATTCTGGAAAGCCTGGAAAGTGCGCTGGCAGGCAAGCAGTCAGGCGATCAGCTGAAGGTGTCTATCGAAGCGGCGGAAGGTTATGGTGAATACGACGAAAGTCTGGTTCAGCCAGTACCTCTGGACCAGTTTGGTGAACACCAGGTAGAAGTGGGTATGCAGTTCCATGCGGACACCGCTATTGGTCCTCGCATTGTGACCATCATTGCTATCAACGAAGAAGAGAAGCAGGTGGTTATTGATGCCAACCACGCTCTTGCTGGTGAAGACCTGTTCTTTGATGTTGAGGTGGTGGAAGTGCGTGATGCTACTCAGGAAGAACTGGAGCACGGGCATGTGCATGGACCGGACGGCCACGAGCACTGATTAGCCACTGCTGATTAAAAAAAGCCGAATGGGTAGCAACAAAATAGCCTGTTCGGTTTTTTACTGGCAGTAACTCAAATCACAGGTCAGGTGCTACGCTCTGTTACGGTACCACAACAAGCCCATAATTCATTATTGTCTAAATACCTTGCCAGATCGCGCGGCAGGGACTTTCTGGCATCTATCTCCATTTTGCCAATGCAACCTAGACCCCCCATAACAGTTTGGTATAGAGCAATAGGGAGGTAAGTGCAAATAGCCCCTGAAAAGAAACTTGCCGAACGATTAAGTTCACGTGGTGGATTGCATTGGCAGTTTTCATAAAGGTACTCCGCATAACGCATTGCTTTAATGCCATAGGAGCTGTTTCCAAAATAGGACGTGAATACGGATGAAGTGTTGTAAACACCGGAATTCAATGTATGGGTATTACCTCTATACTTTGTATTCGGGTAGCTGGTGACCCAAATATTGCCTGCCGTTGCGGCTTTGCCGGCAGTCACTTCACCGTCAGCACACTTTAAGCGATACACATAGTCACAGCCGGTATTGGGCATATACAGGCTTCTCTCAAAGCCAAAACCTGTAAGCTCCAAAATATAAGGCCTGAGCCCTTTATGAATTTGAGAAATTATGGCTGCATGATTAAACAGGCCGGAAGATGCAGACTTCCCTTTTGACATAATGATAACGTCACCTTTCCGCAAGTTTCCAATATAAATCTCCATCAGTAAAACCTCATTCTTTCGTTACTGCGAATTATCAATTTAGTGAAACTCTCTTCTTCAGGACGATATCCGATGTACTATCCTTTCCCATTATTTTTCGACTCTGAAATATTATGGGCGTTGTCGGAACCAAAATAATTATCTGTTTTATTCACTTAATGTTCTGCGAAATACTGGTTGCTCAGAATCAGACGACTCACGAAGGATCGGGTAATGGCTGCGGATGCCTGACGACAGTATCAACATATTCCGCTGAGGCGCAAATCCTTCAGGCACTTTCACTGTCTGAAGATGAAGATTTAAGCGATTTATCTGACAATGCTGAGAGGGTTCAGGGTGATGGGACGCTTAATTTAGAGTCGCCAGTAGAGGGTGTGGAAACCATTGAGACAATAGTAAGGAGTTACAACGACATTGTTATTCTGGTATCGAATCTGGATACAGGCAATATGGACGCTGTTACAGACTTTCAGCAGGTGAGGGCGTTGTATATTGCGTACTGGCAACAACAGGGCAGAGTTATATGGGTTGCTTATACAAACAGGATAAGGGCACCTGACGAGTTTACTGAGCTGACCTCTGCCGGATTTGACATTATTATACAGCACGGCTCATCCGACATGATTATTTTTTGTCGAAATCAATCATCCCACAGGAATATTGCCGAACGCTTAATGGCACAGGGAACTGAAACGACGGGAGAACACCTTGTTGTTATCCGGGATCTGTCAGTGCAACTATCAAGGCAGTTGACGTCATTTGTAGACGAACTGAGACGTTATAATCTCATTAGAAATGACAGTGAAGGTCTTATTTTAAGTAACCGGTGCAGCCCTGACGATTGTGAAAGGTTAATAGCTGTTTTTGGAAGGCTACATTTAGGAACTTTGTTTAGAGTCGGGATTAACCCGCAAACCAGAGATTTTGAAATTGAGATCCCGACGACTCAGGATGTGGTCGTACATGGGGTCATGAGAGCCGTTTTGTCAGAGGCTTCATTTGTTATATTTGAGCTGCGGTTTCGCAGGCCTGATGTCGGAAACGACGATGGCTACATGGCTGATGATGAAAGCAATGGTTGTTAATTTTACTATTAACGACACGACAGGCCTTTTAATTCATTGGCTAATAGTTGTATAGTTCGTGACCATTTTATTTGTCGACTGTTTGTTGTCTATGCGACTCCTTACTGCGCCATTGGCGGCGATTGCTATAACCGCTTCTGTTTATCTTGCTGAACACGCTTTTCCCTACTGGACAATGATTGCGCACTGGAAAGAGCCTCTGCTGTTTCTGGCTGGCCTGATGGCAGGGATACGCTGGCCGGACTGGGATTTTTTCATACCAGGCTTAAGCCATCGTTCCGGTTTGACGCATTCAATACTATTGCCTATCGTCGTGTATTATATGGCATCGCCTGCCCTTGCTGCCGGGTTATCGCTGGGAATTGCACTGCATCTGTCTTCTGATATTCAGCCAAAGGCGTGGACAGGTGGGGCATTGATAAAATTTCCAGTGTTGGGCAGCATCGGGAAAAATCTGTCGCCGCTATGGCTGTTTATCAATATCGTGGGCTGTATTGGCATTATGGCGGCTTCCCTTGATATTGAGCCGCATTTTGCCCAGCTGGTTATGTTGATGGTGACGTCTGCCGGAACCGTCTGGTATTTCAGCCGTGAAGAAAAGAAACGTTTTATACCACTGGCGACCCTGGCAGCCAGTGGTTTTTTAGTTCACGGTATTCGCAGCGGGCTCCTTACTCTGACTGTTGTGACTCAGTTTTTTGTCTGATCGCCTGATGTCGGGAGCGTTGGCGCTCCCGTTCGAGTGTTTTTTGTTTACGCCGTGATTGTACGGTATCCGCAACCTGCTCACCGATATGTGCTTCGCCTCTGCTTTTTGCCAGTTGCATCTGCTTTTCCCGTTCCTTGAAGCGTTGCTTTTGCTTATCGGAATGTTTGTCATAGCAACGTGGGCAGCTGACCCCCTGTTCATAAAACGGGCTGGCTTTATCTTCTTCGGTAATCGGCAGGCGGCAGGCATGACACTGATCGTATTGTCCCTGCTTCAGCTGGTGGTTGACGGTAACGCGGTCATCAAAGACAAAGCACTCGCCTTCCCAGCAAGATTCAGCTTCCGGAACGTCTTCCAGGTATTTGAGAATGCCTCCCTGCAGGTGGTACACCTGTTCGAAACCTTGCTGCTTCAGGTAAGCCGTTGATTTTTCACAGCGGATGCCACCGGTACAGAACATGGCGACTTTTTTGTGCCTGGCTGGATCAAGGTGTTTGTCAGCGTATGCAGGAAATTCACGAAACGTTGTGGTGTTAGGATTGATAGCATGCCTGAAGGTGCCCACCTCAACTTCGTAATCATTGCGGGTGTCGACCACGACAACCTCCGGATCTGAAATCAGGCGGTTCCAGTCCTGAGGTTTTACATAAGTGGCAGCGCTAAGGTTTGGGTCTATATTTTCGACCCCCATGGTGACAATCTCTTTTTTCAGTTTGACCCTGGTGCGCTTGAAAGGCTGTTGCTCAGTAAAAGATTCTTTGGTGGTCAGGTCGCTTAGCCTGGGGTCTTTTCGCAGCCAGCCCAGAAGGTTGTCAACGCTTTCACGGCTTCCGGCTACCGTACCGTTAATGCCTTCATGGGCGAGCAGCAGTGTGCCCCGGATTCGAAGCCGGTGTAATTCCTCTGACAATGGCTGGCGCAGGGACTGGTAGTCAGTGAGAGTCACGAATTTGTAGAGGGCGCAAACAACGGTTTTCATTATTGTTGTCCATATTGTTGTCCATTGATTGTACAACGCATTATCAGGGGGTATCCCAGGAAGCCGGATGATGGGTTGGTTGAATCTGGCGAGTTGAGTTTGGTGAAGAGTTTAGCAGTCAATAAGGGGTTGGAGTAGTGGAGAAGGTGTAGTGGCAACAGGTCATGGAACTCTTTCTGGATAAAAGGGTCTGAAGTTCTGTGATAAAAATCAGGGAAGATATATCAATGCATCCACATGGTACGGGCTCTGCCCCTTCAGGAAAATCCTATTCAACCTGGCAGTCAGGCAGGGAAAGGCCATCGGGTCGTGGGAAGACATCATCTAGACATGTTGAGAAAGAACCTCAATATAAATCCCATCTTCGTAAGCGTGATGATCGACGGTCGTTTGAACCCGGGTTACACACCAATCCGGACCGGTCTGTCTCTACAGCGGTCAGAAAGCACCCAGAAAAAATAGCATCCGTAAAACCGTTGGAAAGGCTGGATAGTGAAGTTGACAATGAAATCGTGGACGTTCATAACAATTGCTACGGACATATGCGCAATTATAGGTTTGAGGCTGCTCTACTGGCTATCCATGACATGGAAACGAAGCTAAATATTGATTGGGGCAATATTAAGGATTTTGGCGAACAGCATAACCTTTCACCCGATACCATGAAAAAAATTGATGAAATCAATAACATAAAAACCTCACTGGGTATAATTATCAAATTTCCTCCACAGCCGCTTGAGGGCGGGAATGAATCGGCTGGGGAAAACAAACTTCACCGGGTTCGATGGCAAAGGGATTTACCAGAAGACTATTCAAGTCTGGACTGTGAAGAGCTCTGCAATTATATGGTTTTTATCGACCATTATCTCCTCAATAACGATCTGCATAATGATCGGTCAGATGCTGCGGTTATTGATCGCCTTAAAGCGGCCAGAAACCACTTAATCTGGATACAGAACAGCAGAGCCCTGAGTCGAGGCTTTCACAGTCAGTGGTTGGGGTGTTATTCAAGGATTTGTACTCAACTCATAGAGAAAGACCCGGATTTTGCAAAATCAGAAGAGGGGCAACAGGCAAAGAAAATCGCTGAACTGAACAAAGCCGTTTCTTCCGCCCAGACCCGTAAAGACGCATTAGGTGTTCTGAAGGAACAGCACAAAAAGCTTCTCAATGAGGGGGTTACCAGGGAGGCCGCTGTAATGATGGGCTGTGGGTCGAAAGTATTTAATGATAAATGGATACGCAGCAGGCAATGCGATGAGGAAATCGTAAGGCAGAAAAACACGTTTTTTTATGGATATGGCTTGCTGATATTTGGCTTTAAATGCAATTGGAGAATTCTTCAGGGGAAGAGTCAGAGAGCCATTAAGAATACCATTGATAGAATGGCTGGAAATATCCATAGCCTGGGAAAACTGAGTATTCCTATACTACCTCGTCAGAAAGCGATGCGTGATTTCGCCGATGAAGTAATCAGAGAACTCTCTTTTTCAGACGAAAAACAGGTATGGAAAGAGACGATTTCAAAGTACCTTGCCAAATATTGCAGCATACTGTTGCAAGATGGCTGGCAGGCTGCAACAGCCGCTATTGATAAGGGGGAATTTCAAACAGCGCGGGAGCATTTGAAGGGGTCAGGCGAATTGCCGCCATATGAACAACGTGTCGTGGATATACTCAAGGGCTGGTGCTACTTGAAGGAGGGGGATGCTGAAAGGGCTACTCAATGCTTGCGGAACCACCCTAAGATTGAAAAAGAAAGCAGTTCTCATCTCGAAGCGATACGATTATATCTTGCTGCAGGCGATACAGAAAAGGCTTCCAGGATGATTGATGAAGCAAATAGTAAAGTGCATCTCGTCAGGCAGATCGCTTATGACCAGCTGAAAGAACAGATAGAGCCAGCCAGAAAACGCTCGCTGGAGACTGATCATGAGCCTGAATCAACGAAAGCCAAGCGTAAAAGAATTAAGGAACCAACAAAAAGTGCAAGCCATTTGCAAGAAAAGGTTAAAGATTTAGAACAAAAACTTAAAGATGAAAAAATGAAGTCAGATAGAAATATTGCTTCACATGTCAATGAAATTAAGAAACTAACAGAGAGAAATACTGAATTAGGTAAACAATTAAAGGAGGCCAGAGAGTGTCAGAATGAACAAACGGTTAGGGAGAATGATCAACAACTAAAACTGGAAAAATATAAAGCGGAAATTTCTGATCTTGAAAGTAGCAGGTTCGATATCGAAGGCAAACTTGCAGAAATGAGAGGAAAATTATTAAAGGAACAGAACCTGACACAATACTACGAAAATGAGCAAGCTGAACAGGGTGAACAAATTAGTCGATTGACTACTGGGCTGGATCAGTTAATTAAAAGCTTTACACCTGTCGTTGAGCGTGCTGAAACAGTCTGTAAGCGATTTACAGAGCTGGACAATAAAGTCAGAGAGATAAAGGAAAAAATCAAACAAGAGTTTGATGCTGATCTGGAAGATGAGTTAAATGCCGTCACGATAGAGTTACTAACGGAAGTCAACGATTTTGAGAGAAAACTTAAAGATAGCGAAAAATACAACGCAGATTTACAAATCGAGCTTCAGCGGATTCGCCAGGATAATCTGCGTATCTCGAATAAGTTGGAGCAAGCGGAATGCTCGATAGAGGCTCTTACTAAGGTGGATCAGCGTTTAAATGAGCTGAAGTCTGGAATGCAGGAGCGTTCAACATTCTTACCACAGGACCAACCTCTACCAGGGGGGGAGGGTAACGATGCCTTCACTAATGACGACGCACTAAAAGCTTTGGACGAATTGCTTTCTGAATCTGAAAAATAAATGTGCAAATATTTTAGCCTGATAACATGGACGGAATATGCTTATGGATACAGTAACTGGTTTTACAACTGCACCGGTCGGTAGTGAAGAAAAAAATGCCCCCTTACCAGCCAAAGTGGCTGATCTGGAATCCAGTTTTAAACAGTTTGACGTTACCTGTACCCCGTCAGCGGGTGCAGAAAAAGGTGAGGAAGGCTCAGGTGATGGGAAGTCTTCATCAGCTACCCCTCTCAATACCCGGCAGGTTGCTGTTGCTGTGGAAGGATTTCATCCTTTTGAGGCTGTTAATGTAAGGGAAGCTTTAAAAACATACGGTTTAATTTTTAGAAACGAAAAACCGCTTGGCAAAGGTGGCTATGCATCGGTTGAAAAATGGTATGACAGTCATGATAAAGGTCAGGCGGTCAAAATTTTTAAGAAACAAAAAGATTCAAGTGAAAGGCAGCACTTTGAAAAAGGGGAAATTTGTGCGCTCGATTTCGGAACGCACCCTAACCTTGTATCAGTTCATGCCTTTTTGTTGAAAAAAAATGACTCCAATACCTATGCGGTTATAAAAAGTAGAGATACATTAACGGAGGCTGTTAAAAGTGACTACTACATTGCGGCTGCTGTATACGATATTGCACCGGGAGAAGAATTGTTTGGACTGATAGGTGAACACTCGTTGTTTGAAAAAAACAGACTTCTACGAATTGCCAGTGGTGTTGCTGAAGCAATTGAGGGATTGCACGAAGAAGGCATCGTTCACCGGGATGTTAAAACTGAAAATATTATAGTTAACCTTGAAAACGATGACAGTCCAGTCAAGCTCATTGACTACGGGTGTTTAAAAAAGATAAAAAACGAAAGAACTAATTCCTTTGTCGGAACGAACTATTTTTTTCCTCCCGAAGTATGGAGCCGGGTTAACGATCGCTCAAAATCTTACGGTTACCCTTGCGATGCCTGGGGGCTTGGCTGCGTTTTAATGGACTGTATGATCGGGATGGCTCCCAGTCAATATGACAACGCTTCCCAAAAGTTCGATCCTAGAAAAAACAGACTCAATAAAATGAGTTATAAGAAGCTGGAAGAAAATACGATGAATTTTGCCAAACTAAATGACCAGGATAAAAAGAAAGTTTTAGTTCAAATGATTCGTGCACAGCGTCACCATGAGCCTGACCCTGAATTTATGAGTATTACGGTTGAATTGCTCAGGGAGAATGAAGAACAACGGTTAACCGTGAGTGAAGCGAGAAAACGATTATCTGACCTTTTAGTCAGGACGGAGTCAGGCAGCGCAGCAAAAGGGATAGTTATGTAACAGCCGTTCCCTTTTGCTATGGAAGGGTATGGGTCAGCTCCCTCAGTTAACTCTGCAACCAGACATCCTTAGCCCAGTGCCAGACAGTCGGCCACGTTTCTTCTTCCTGCAGTTCACCGTTTGACCAGAGACCGACTTCACCTTCCGCGGAAACGCAGTAGTAATCGCCATTGTATTCGCAGATCGGGATCAGGTCCCTGGGAACACCCAGATCCCAGGCCGTTGCGGTGACTTCAGGCAGATAAGTGTGAGAGTGGGAGTCGGCAATGGTGACTGGCTCCATGGAACCATAGACGACATCGCTTACCTGCAACAGGAACTCACGAAATTCGTAAGGTATGGGCAGCAGAATTTGTTCCTCTATTTCTATCAGGTCGTCTTCATTGGGAAGATCCAGCGGAATGGCTACCTGTTGCGCATTTTCCCGAAGTTCTTCAATGACGTCTTCCATTGGTCTATATCCAGTAACAAAGATTTATCCCTAGTTTACCATTGCCTGTGGTGAGCGTGGTGATAATCAGGCTCGGGTCGGGTGAAAAATAGTTAGCTAAAAAATGATCACAAAAAGCGGGGTTACGTATAATCACCGGTTGTTGTGCGGTAGTACTACTCATTGTCTGTTGTTGCAGGGGTCTTCACAATCCTCATATCTATTAACCTGTTTTTTTCGGTAATCAAGCGTGAGTAGCACAGTTGTCAATTTAGGTACCGACTCCGTATCGGCCTGCTTCCGGCATTATTTGTTGCCTGCGATTATGGGCATGATAGTCAAGTCTGTTTACGTGATTGCAGACCTGATTTTTATTGGCCAGAGCGAGGGTTCCGCCGGCCTGGCTGCGATTAATATCGCAATACCTTACTTTACCTTTATGTTTGCGGTCGCTATGGCGATTGGTGTGGGTGGCTCGGCACTGATGGCTATTCGCTTTGGTGAAGGTCGTAAAGAAGAAGGTCTGAAAATGTTTCAGCAGGCGTTCTCATTGACCGCAATCATCATGGCGCTGTTGACGATTTTTACCTTACTGAATCTGAACAGTATCGCCTTCCTTTTTGGTGCCAACGAAGAACTTCTGCCACTGGTCAGTGACTACCTGGGGACACTGACAATGTTTGCTGTTCCCTACGGTGTGGGTTGGGCCATGTCCAGCTTTGTTCGTAATGATGGCAACCCCAAACTGGTCATGATGGCGATGATGGGCAGCGCCTGTACCAATGTTTTTCTGGACTGGTTGTTTCTGTTCCCGTTTGGCTGGGGCATGAAAGGGGCTGCCCTGGCTACAGGCCTTGCCCAGCTGGTCGCGTTGGGAACCTTGTTATTACACTTCCGTCGTCCAAACCGGGAATTGCAGCTTAAACTGGTGCTGCCGGAGTGGGACAGTGTAAAACTGCTGTTCAGGAACGGTGTGCCGACGTTTGTTATGGAGTCAGCGGTTGGCATTGTTATTATGGTTTCCAACTGGGTGATGCTGGACCTGGGTGGCAACCTGTTTGTTTCTGTGTTTACCATTGCGGTTAATTGCACATGGTCGGTTATTCTTCTTATCTATGGTGTCGGGCAAGCAGCCCAGCCGATTATCAGTTTCAACCACGGCGCCGGGTTCAGTCACAGAGTTCAGGAAATTATTAAGCGAGGGTTTGGGCTGGCTACAGTGATAGCCTTTGCTTTATCACTGGCCGTGATGATATTAGCCGAACCGATAGTCGGATTGTTTGTTGATAAGCCGCCCATCGAGTTGCTGTCACTTGGTGCACATGCATTACGGCTGTATGCGTTGGCGTTTGTGCCACTGGCTGTCAGTCTGATGACGGTGACCCTGTATCAGTCCGTTGCTAAAGCCGCTTATTCAACCCTGATCTCCCTGTCGCGGGCTCTGGCTTTACCACTGGCAGGGCTGTTTCTGTTGCCTGCGTTATTTTCGACGGATGCAATCTGGTACAACCTGATAATGGCAGAAATGATCACAGCCGTGATCAGCGTCTATTGTCTCAAGCGCTTTTGGAGCAAGCTGTGCGGGAATGCGGCTGAGTCCTCAGTTATCCTGTCTACCTGACTGGAATGCCAGCATGTTGCCATCCCTGCGGGGTTCGCAGGGATGGCATCAGGTATCAGCTTTTCTTGCGGCGCAGTGGCTCAAAGCCTGCGTCGACGGCAGTGCTGGAGGTTTCAGGAGGCTTGCGTCGTTTACCGATGTTTTTCTTCACACGATGACGAGCCTTGGTCTTGTCAGCCTCTTTTTTATTGATCTTTTTCTTTTTTGACCCGGCTGCTTTACCGGAAGCCTTAACCTTTTTCGGCCCTTTCCATGAACCGCGCAGCTCTTTAATGGAGCGTTTTTCGAAACGGGTCTTCAGGTAGCGCTCAATGCTGGACATCAGGTTCCATTCATTAGGGCCGATCAGGGCAATAGCCAGCCCTTTTTCACCGGCACGTCCGGTACGACCAATTCGATGCACATAATCGTCACCGCTTCGGGCCATATCGAAATTGATAACCAGTTGCACGCCTTTAATGTCCAGACCCCTGGCGGCCACGTCTGTGGCGACCAGTATATTGATCTGACCATCCTGGAGCCGGTTCATAATCTGTTTCCGGTGTTTGTGATCCATATCGCCGTGTAACACGCCCACCTGCAACCCCTGTCTTTCCAGCAGATTAAACAGATGCTCGGCATTATCACGGGTATTGGAAAAGACCAGCGCCTTGTCAAAGGTTTCGTGCTTCAACAGCCAGCTCAGCAAACGCTCTTTGTGCGGGTTGTCATCAGACAACATAATCTGCTGGTGAATGTTTTCATGCTTGTCCCGGGCAGTACTCAGAGTAATGGTTTCAGGATTTTTCAGGACAAACCGGATCAGTTCGCCCATGCCTTTCTGTTTCATGGTGGCTGAGAACAGCAGGGTCTGGCGTTCTTCGCGACATTCGTCAGCAATTTTCAGCATATCGGGGCTGAAGCCAAAGTCGAGCATACGGTCGGCTTCATCCAGTACCAGGTATTCCAGATCACTGAAATCGGTGTTGCTGTTGTCCATGTGTTCCAGCAGGCGGCCCGGGGTGGCAATCAGGATTTCCGGGTTCTTACGCAGGGTGTTAACCTGATGGCGGAAGTCGTCACCACCGGTAATAAGGCCTGCTTTCAGCCAGGTAAAGCTCGCCAGCTTTTCACACTCTGTCAGAACCTGACGTGCCAGCTCCCGGGTGGGTACCAGAATCAGCCCCCGTGTGCTGGAACGGGGAGCCGGGTTATTCTGCATATGATGCAGCATGGGTAACAGGAAAGCGGCCGTTTTACCACTGCCGGTCTTTGCGTTGACGATCAGGTCCTTACCCTTTAGTACCTCAGGAATCGTGGCTTCCTGAACGGGCGTTGCCTGAGTGAATTGTTGTTGGTCCAGAGCCTTTTGCAGGCGTTCATGCAGTGCCAGTTCGGAGAAAATCAAGGGCGGGTCCTCGAGAAAAATCATGGGGAAATTTGAGAGGCAGGCATTCTATGCGGGAAGGGTTGAAAAAGCTATGGTTCGCTAAACAGCATTTCCGTCAGCATGTCAGCAAGCGCATCCGATATCTCGTTTATCCAGCTGTAATGCTCTGCTACCTGCAAGGTGTTATAGGCAAAAACGCCCGCTTTTATCAACAGCAATACGGCTTGGGTACCGAGATGAGTTCCTGATCCATCGGTTATATCGGGAGGTGTCTGCCTGTAAGTGTTTTCAAGATACTGAATGATAATCGTCGACTTATAAGTGACGATGTAGCTGATTACTTTGGTATGGTCTTCAACTTTGTTGCTGATAATCCCGCGTATAGAATACTCTGACTCACCTTCAGACTGATATTCACTGTTCTGGTACTCTCTGCTTTGGTAATGTTCAACGAGGTCGCCTGCGTTATCTCCCAGCCCCTGAATGCTCAGAAAGGAATTTGCCACTTCAAACAGCAAGGCAGCATGTAGAAAGCTCTTACCCCACCAGACGTAGATGCCGTAACCTGCAATAAGGGGAAGGCCGATAGTGATAGCATCCTCTACCAGATCATCCAGCGAGTTATGGAAAAAATAGTTAATCTCGTTGCGAAAAGAGGTGTATGCCGTGTAAAAAATCTTTTGCAGGCGTTCTCTTGCGTTGAGTAGTATTGGTTTTTCAATTCTGATAATGGTGCAGTTTTCCCTTTCTATCCAGCGTCTCGGGCACCCGCTAAGAAACTGTGAATGATCTGGAAGCCTTGCTCCTGACGCCGCCTTTTTAAACAGCTCCGAATGGTAACAGACCAGTGTTGACTGGTTGCCGGAAATATCCACCATGCACAGCTTGTCGTCCCACTGACCGAGGGCAAAAGTCCGGTCGGGATAAAAAGCTTCTGTCCCCGTAGTAAACATCAGACAAACCAGGAGGCAGCAGTTTTTCAGAGTGATATCGAGTCGAGTCATCCATTTTCCATTTCAGGGCAGAGTTGCCAATTGATGATAGAATAAGAGTCTTTAAAAAATTGCGGGGGGGGGATATGTTCGCCTTTTTACGTTTTGTTGTTTCTATCGTTTTCCTGATAGGTCTGGCAGAAGCAGGCGAGTTTAGAATTGATGTTTATAATGCGACTGGTTTTCTTGATGAGTATTTTACAGAAGGTAAGCAGGCTTATGAATATTCCCGGTTACTGACGAAGTTTCAAGAGCTTGAGTTCATCAGAAGTATTCAGGTGGATCATAATTCAAGCCAAT
The DNA here is from genome assembly GCF_025562755.1 of Endozoicomonas euniceicola. GTDB lineage: Bacteria > Pseudomonadota > Gammaproteobacteria > Pseudomonadales > Endozoicomonadaceae > Endozoicomonas_A > Endozoicomonas_A euniceicola. The sequence continues at coordinate 1,172,574 of NZ_CP103300.1, read as the reverse complement.
ATTTCATCTGCGCAAATTCTCACGTTCAGAGAAGCCCTGAGATACCTGTCATGACAAATCCGGCATTACGGCGTGAGACACTGAAAAGTACTTCTAAGCCTTCAGAAAAACACCGAAAAAAACAATTACCTGCGTTTTTAGGAAGCCATTCTGACACAGAGCCGCACCTGGCAAAGGTTGAAGTCAGCAAGACAAATAACCACTCGTTTTCCGTTAAAAGAACCTGGCCAAACGGTAAGACATTGCATCGTAAAATGGCTGTAGACCCCCTTTCAATGATCAATTTCCTGATTGATGTTGAAGACTGCATGGGACGCAGGGACGTTCGTTTTGACAGGACAGACAAACAGTGGCGAATTAAAAGTGCTGATGCTCGTGTGATGCCTGGCCTTTCAAAAACTATGTCTTTCACCAGGGGGCTGTGGGATCAAGACTTTTATGATGGCCTTTTTGGCGTTGATAAGAGCTGGTCAATCTATGCGGTGGTGCTGTCTTCTGAAGAAAGCGTTTTGTGGAATGGTCGTATGGCTCCTCATCAGGTGGTTATCGGTTTCCAGCTGGTAAATTTGCAAAGCCATTCTAATTTGTTTATTCAGATGACTAACTGGGCAAACGATGCCCGGCATGGCTCATACAATTACCTTGATCCTGAAGCATCGGCTGCCTGTCCGTTATTGTCAGAGAGTCAAAATCAGGTTGATGGTAACAGTCAATGGACGCTTTATCTTATTTCCATTTTTGAAAAAGCTGATACTGCTAATAACGAAATAGAGGTTTTACCACCTCATGTCTATTTTAACAAAGGGTTTCGTGACGATGATGACCCACCTGCACCTGCAGGCGCGTCGCATTGTCGTTCATTTACGTTATCGTCGTGCTGGTAGACGGTTTAACGACTGGTAAGGAAACATGGACGCTACAGACAAGAAAAAAGTTATTTGTGTATCAGGGGGATTTGACCCGGTTCATATCGGTCATTTGCGTATGTTTCAGGCAGCGGGCCAGTATGGGCAGGTGGTTGTTATTGTCAATTCCGATGACTGGTTGCTGCGTAAAAAAGGCTATGTATTTATGCCGTTGGCTGAGCGTTGCGAATTGCTGGAGGGTTTCTCCTGTGTGGACAGGACGATTCTGGTAGATGACGCAGACAACTCAGTGTGTGAGGCTCTGGCGCGCCTGAAGCCGGATTATTTTGCCAACGGCGGTGATCGTAAAAGTGACAACACTCCCGAGGTTGAGCTTTGTCAGAGACTGGGTATTGAGTTGTTGTGGAATGTTGGTGGCGGGAAAGCTCAGAGTTCGTCTGAGTTGGTCGGCAGTCTGGAATTTGACAAGAGAAAAAATAACTAAGGTCTGCTGAGTTGACTATAGTTCCCGGTCTGATCTTGATCAGAATCCTTAATGAACTCAGGTCTTAGGTTGGTCCTATGATGTCTCTGAAAAAATTCCCGCATTATGTTTTTTACCTGCTGTTAGCAGTTTCACTTCTGTCCGGGTCTTATGGTTGGGCTCAACAGTCAGCCATAGAGAAACCTGCCCCGCTATTGCAGCTTTCTCTGCCCGGTTCCGGGAGCGGATTATGGCCTGCTGAAGTGTTCCGATCGGAACTCATTACACCGGAGTTAGCAGGCTCTCGTCATTTGCCCGGCGTGGGAAGCGGTGTGAATAGCGAGAGCCTTATCAGGACGGACAAAACCCCAGGTTTTATGGACACTGTCAAAGAAAAGTTTCAGAAAATGATGTCGTATATCTCTCCCGGGGAGACACCGGAGCAGGTATTGAACCCTGACACCCGGTATAAACGGCTGGAAGAACCGCGCGTCACTAATGAGGGGCGGAATATCATGCCCGGGTTTGCCAGTGAGGGCATGGAGGACTCGGAAAACTTTAAGGAACGTGAAGCTTTTTACAGGCACAAGGCATCGGAAAAGGAGGCTCAGGGAGAACCCGAACTTCCCTTTGATGTTGCCGGAGAGAGTCCGGAGATTCAAGCCCTGCAGATGCATGGTGACGACTCTTTGGGGGTGAGCAGCGAGTATAAAACCCGGCAGGATCTGGAAATCAATGAGGCCACATACCCGGCGGCCCATATCAATGGAACGTTGAATGCAGTGAACGATAATGACTCCCCTGCAACTGCGGGCTCATCTTCTGGGGATAACTCAGGGGAGATGGAGCCAGACATATCTTCTTATGGATCTGTTCTCTGGGTGAAAAAAAAGCCTCCGGCAGCTAATGTAGATACGGTAGTGTACAACAGCTATACAGGTACATGGGAGCCGGCCGTTTCTGAAGGTCCGCATCTCAATGCTAATAGTTCAGATCCAACGGCTGATATCGAAGAAAAAACCGGGGTAGCCTCCAGTTTTGTACGATGGTTTGTCAAGGAAGAATTCGTCGGGAATAGCTTCAACCAGACGAGTGTCAAAAGTCGCCGACTCAACATAATATTGGATAACACCTCGTCAATGGGCACCAGGGATACGGCTTTGAGTCGAACCAGTCCGGGAGCTGACGATGATGAGGTAGAACAACTATCAAGGTTTGAGAAAGCAAAGATTGAGTTAGAGGCAGCTCTGTATTTGTATAGGAAAATATTCGGAGAGATAAGGATCATACCTTTAAACGATATTTCGAAAGCTGTGACATGGGACACTAATCTGGCTGATGTTGATACAATAATGCAGAGTTTGCCAGACCTGGAAGCCACCGAAGACAAGAAACCACTGATTTCAGCGATCAGCTCAGTTCATGAATCAGCCCATAGAGCGGAACACCTGATAATCTTTACCGACGGCGATCCAACCGATGACTATGGGCTGGATACTGGAGGAGAGGCGTTGTTATCCCTGCTTAAAAAAATTCGCAGTAAAAGGGGAAGCAATTTGCCGGTATCTATTTTTTTCGGTACGAATGATGCGGCTTTTGCTGGCGGGCTAAAGAAACTGGCACAGATTAATAACACTCGGGTAATCGGCAGCTATTTTGATGAACGGCGGAAGGTGTTTGATATTCAGGGAGGGCTGTTTCCTTATTACGGTCCAACTGAATGGCTCATGTCTTCTGTTCTTGATTTAAACAAATCTTTACTTGGTGGTTTTAATTATCACCTTTCTTCCGATGTATTAGCAGCTCATCTGGGAAGAAGACTTCCTGATGATGAATATGACAGGTTTCTTTTTCAGGGCAGGATGGCTCAGCTCGAACAATTCTGGCGTGAATGGTTTGGAGGCAAAGGTCATCCTCTGGATCTCATGAAACCTGAACTGAAGTTGGGAAAGCATACTTTGTACAGGGTTGGAAAGGATGGAAGAGCAATGAACAGAACTTATGAGTCAATGATCCCATCATTCCCCTTCCATTTTTTGCAAAGCTTTGCTATGAGTTTCATCAGTGGTTATCGCAGGATGCAAAAGCTCTTTTGGCAGTAATTTCTTAATTTTTAATCACTTCTATCTCCTCTTTCAAGTTGAGCTGTGCCGGAAATTGGGGATAGAGTTGCTGTAGAATACGGGAGAGGGAGGAGAGGGGAAGGTACAGCTCATTTGAGCTGGTAAAGATCAGCGGGAACGGCAGGCAGCCATCGCTGATCTTTACCATAGGGATTACATCACCCGCATACCAGGCTGTGCACCTTCATGAGGTTCCAGAATCCACAGCTCCTTACCACCAGGGCCAGCAGCCAGAACCATACCTTCACTCACGCCGAATTTCATCTTGCGTGGTGCCAGGTTGGCGACCATGACCGTATGCTTGCCGATCAGAGCTTCCGGCGCATAGGCTGACTTGATACCGGCGAAAATGTTACGCGTTTCCGCCTCACCAATGTCCAGCGTCAGACGCAGCAGTTTGCCAGCGCCTTCAACGTGTTCGGCATTTACAATTCTGGCGATACGCAGATCCACTTTGGCGAAGTCGTCAAACTTGATTTCTTCCGCCACCGGCTCTTTTTCCAGCCATTCGTTCCCGGTCGTTTGTTTGACAGGCGTCTGTGCCGCCATCTGTGCCAGAACTTCTTTACTGGCTTCAATCATGTTACCCACCTTATCGGCTTCAACACGGGTCATCAGCGGTTTGAACTTGTTGACCCCGTGATCCAACAGCAGGAACTGGCTGTCAGCCCATGTCAGTGGCTCAACGTTCAGGAAGGCTTCAGCCTTAACAGCCATGGCAGGCAGAACGGGCTTCAGGTAGATCATCAGCAGGCGGAACAGGTTGATGCCTGCGGTGCAGATATCGTGCAGCAACTGATCCTTGCCTTCTTCTTTAGCGACAACCCACGGTTTCACTTCATCAATCCAGGCGTTGGCCTTGTCGGCCAGGGCCATGATTTCACGCATGGCTTTACCAAACTCACGGCCTTCGTACAGTTCGGCAATTTTGTCACCGGCTTTCTGGAAGTCTGCGGTCAGCTCAGGAATCAGGTTGTTGGCAGACAGCTTGCCACCAAAACGTTTTTTGATAAAACCAGCGTTACGGCTGGCAATATTAACCACCTTGCCCACCAGGTCGGAGTTCACGCGCTGAATGAAATCATCGGTGTTCAGGTCCAGGTCGTCGATACGGCTGGACAGCTTGGCAGCGTAGTAATAACGCAGGTATTCCGGGTCGAGATGATCCAGGTAGGTGCGGGCAGTAATAAAGGTGCCACGGGATTTGGACATTTTCTCGCCGTTTACGGTCAGGTAACCGTGAACGCTGACGCTGGTGGGGGTGCGATAGTCTGTACCATGCAGCATCGCAGGCCAGAACAGACAGTGGAAGTTAACAATGTCTTTACCGATAAAGTGGTGCACTTCGCAGTCGCTGTCTTTCTTCCAATAGTCGTCGAAGTTCAGGTCATCACGACGGTCGCACAGGTTTTTAAACGCCGCCATGTAACCGATAGGCGCGTCCAGCCAGACGTAGAAGTATTTGCCTGGCTCGCCCGGAATTTCGAAACCGAAGTAAGGCGCATCACGGGAAATGTCCCAGTCCTGGAGACCGGTATCCAGCCACTCTGCCAGCTTGTTAGCGATTTCATCGGAGATGGTGCCGGAACGGGTCCACTCTTTCAGGAAGGCATCGAAGTCAGACAGTTTGAAAAAGAAGTGTTCACTTTCTTTTTCCACCGGTGTCGCGCCGGAAATGGCGGAACGGGCGTTCTTCAGGTCCGCCGGAGAGTAAGTAGCGCCACAGGCTTCACAGTTGTCGCCGTACTGGTCTGGCGCGTTGCACTTCGGGCAGTCACCTTTAATGTAACGGTCGGCCAGGAACATTTCTTTCTCAGGGTCGTAAGCCTGAACAATGTTGTGGCTGGCAATATGACCTTTCTCTTTTAATGCCAGGTAGATGGCTTCGGACAGCTCACGGTTTTCATCGGAGTGTGTTGAGTGGTAGTTGTCGAACGCCACGTGGAATTCGCTGAAATCACGCACACGCTCTTTGTTGATCAGGGCGACGGACGCTTCCGGCGTAATACCCTGTTTTTCAGCGTGCAGGCTGATGGCGGTGCCGTGGGCATCATCGGCGCACACGTAGGTGCACTGGTTGCCGAACAGCTTCTGGAAACGAACCCAGATGTCAGTCTGGATGTATTCGACCAGGTGGCCCATGTGCAGCGGCCCGTTGGCATAAGGCAGGGCGCTGGTAACGAGAATCTTTCTTTGGCTCATGCGTGTACTGTTTCGCTCGAACTGGCAGATTTTGGGGAATAATCTGCCATTATACTTCATTGTGTTCCGGGAGCCATAAGGGGAGATAGTGGGGGCTGCTATATATGCTCTTGATTAAGAGCTGAAAAACAGTAATCGCCTCCCTGAATTTTTTCCGAAGTGTTTGTAATCGTGGTACAAGTCAATTACTACTGGCCCGTGAGTCCAGGCGGCAATTTCATTTCTGAAAAGGGCTCTGCCGAATACAGCACTGTAAAAGCCCTGAGCGTAATACGCCAGCTTCTTGCTGTTTTTTCTTGTCTGGTTTCATGCTGCCTGAATCTCTACATCCCAGCCTTCACCGGTTTCCACAAGATTCAGCACCAGTTCGTGATACTTCCTGTCCAGTTCTGCCAGCTTATTAAGAATACCTGTAACAGCACTTTCACCGATGGATTCCATATATAAATCCCTAATGGCCTTGTCTGCCAGTACGGGGATTGGTTGAGTCCCTTTTTCCCACATAGCAATAATCTGGTCAGACTTATCCAACAAACTACCCAGAGCCTTTTGGGACAAGTCCAGCTCTATTCTCAGGAAACGAAACTCTTTAGCCTGCAATGGAGCTTCCATGTTGACCAGCCCTTTGGCGATAGCCATGTGCAGACCGTCCATATCATGGATTGAAATACCTTCACCGGAAGGCGAGCTGTTCTTTTGATAGCCGTTCTTCAGGTAAATATTATCCAGCCCACAAGCGGTATAATGGTACATAATCAACCCTCCCATGTGGTGATCACCAGACGTGACCTCCCTTTCCTGCATACGCAGCAGGGCATGATCAAGAAAGTCCAGATTATAGCTGTCAAACAGGCCGGGATTGAATGCATTAATCAGTGTTCGCCTGCCATTTGGTATAGAGGGTGATGCTCAGTCACCCTGTAATAGTGCCTTTACGGGGGTGACCACCACCATCAGGTCATCGCCAGGTCGGCACAGGGCGGCATGATCCCTGAGGCTGGCGGCAATTTTATTGGGTGCAATAGCATTATTTTCATTAACCAGCTTGTGAACCAGTCTGGCCATTTGTTCTGTGGTGGCGACTTTGGTCATGCCATCGCTCATCTGGATAATGTAGCCTTCCGGAGACAACTCTGACTGGTCGAACAGGGTGACTACCGCCCTGGGGCAGACAGCGCCATCATAGATATGGTCTCCAATTGAGCTGGCACAACCAATACCTTTATCCCCGTCATGGGTTGGGTGCCTGGTTTTAATGCGAAACTCACCCGGTTTTTTCTGCAACTCTGTTACTTCGCCACCCCGTTCAAGGGCTTGCTTGTCATAGCGGGCGTTGCTGTTGCCGGTGATTTCTGCATCCTCTGATAACTGGATGAAACCACCCGTTTCGCTGGGCGCTTTTTGAGGGTTGACGTAGATGGCCCGACTGTCGCCGACATTAACGATACATAAATACTGACCGACACCTGTCGCAAGGTTAAGCGTTGTTCCGCCACTTTTATAGTCTTCTTTACGATCAAGGTCTGTAGCCATTGCCTGAAAAGCAGATACCAGTCCGACTTTGGTCAGTTGGTCGATATTGTGGGACTCTAACCGGTTGATTGCCGCAGAAGGCAGGTATTGAGCTGTTTTTCTGGCAGCGCTGTTATCATTTTTCGAGCTGTGTCCATCCAGTACCGCTGTCATTTTTACAGGAACCCATTGCCCGGCAATAGTGCCATGCCGGACAAAAGCAGTGGCAAGGTCTTCCATATCGTGTGAGATGTCGCCACCGGCCCCTGCGATGCCTGTTGATGACATATCCTGAGGTATATATTGAATTTCATAGCCGTAAGCAGGCGTCCTGAATTCTAATTTCCCTTCGAGAAGCTGCTGGAACTTCTCATAGTGCCCGGTGGTTTCTTTGTCCTTATCCTGAGCGGCCGCCTTTTCTCTGTTTTCAGCAAGCTCTGCGTTCAGGGCGTCTTTATCAACGGTGACTTCATAGTCCATATCACGCAGGTCTTCAGGTGTTACCCCCAGGCTACGCATTGAACCGGTAAAATTGAGCTGCTCTTTGCAGGTGGTAAAAGCCTTGCCGTTACTGTTTGCAGGTTTGAACAGGTTTTCGCTGTCAGGCAGCGCCGAATCTTGCGCTGTCAGTGGAGTAGCAAGAGCCCGTTTTCTTTTTGCCCGGAGTTCACTGGTTAGCTGGTTTAGTAATGCTGATTCTGTCTGGTCATCCCGATAAGAACCCGATTTTCGGATGGCCAGCTCTTTAACTCGTGCGCTGCTGATGGAGCATAGCTCCTGAAAAAGGGCTCGCCGGGAGTGGTCATCACTGAAGTCACCGGCAAATTCCCCAGACATCTTTTTTTCAAGAAATACCATCAGGTTTTTATAATCACCTTCTCTTATATCAGGTAAGTAGGAGATAGCGTTGTTATCCGATCTGTTTTGGGTATAGGGTCTGACGTTGGGTAGAAAGGGTTTCCGGGCGGAGTCTTCAAAGTTGCAGGCTAAGGGTCTTAAGCCACTTCCACTGAAGTCTGACACAGTTGCTGCACTGATTCCCCGTTCATTTAACTGTGTGGCAGTTGCGTAATTATTGATACAGCTTACGAGGTTTTCCTGATACTGGTTGAACGTGAGACCTTGTGTGTCGGTGACTGTTTTTACTTTTGCCAGAGCCCAGCCTGACCAGCTATCGGTTGCACCGTATTTTTTGTCAAACTCGCTTTTTGAAAGTAGTTCTCCACCGGAAGACAAACCAAGCGGATCTTCTGAATGATGGCTCTCGGCATACGCACGAATTTTTGTACAAAAGTCATAGAGGTTCGGATAACTGCCCGATGCCACACCATCATTGCCTGTTGTCATGTTTTTACCTTCCGTTGTCGGTGAAGAGGAATGACAGGGCTATCGGCGAAATCATTCTGAGCCTGATGAAAAATTGTCTCTGTTGCTCACTTCTGGCTCGGGGTAAACTACCCGCAGTACAATCAGAGGTGGGAAGTGCTGAAAAGTGTAAATATACGCATTGCTCTTTTGCCGGCAGAGGAGCAGACTTGCCCGCCCTTTTTTCTTTCAGAAAAATCCTGATATTTTTGCAGGGTGTTTTGTCATGGCTGTTTGGGCAGAACCGGCGACAGGCCCGGATCATCGCCAGCAAGCGTTCGCCCGATCCATGTTTAATTTCAATGACCGGTAGACCGGAACCGGGAAGGCAGGTATTGTTAAATCCATGACCGAAGAGGATCGAAAACAGCGTTATATTCGTCAACGCAACGCCGGTGCATTGCCTTGGGAGCTTGAAAAGTCGACACCTGTCGAGCCGGAACATCCGGTTTTTTCTCAGGGTATCCAGCAGGAAGTTCCGGCAGCACCCTTGAACGACGGTGCCAGGGTGCAGCCTTTACCGGATGATTTTCAACCTGATCCGGTATATATCGAGTTTCTCGAAGTTCACCATGGCATTGATCGTGAATTTACTCTGGCTCAGCTGGTTGAGTTCAAACTGTACTGGCGTGAGACCGGGGAAGCACGCAAGGCATGGCAGAACAAGTTCAAGAACCATGTGATCTACCAGTGGAAGCGGAGCCAAAGTGAAACAGGGCAGAGAGCTAATCGATCAACAGCTGAAAAGCTTACAGACACCAGCTGGGCAGACGGCATACAGCTCGACTTCGACGACACCGACGACTGAGCCTGTGCAGGGGGCTGGTACTCGCCAGAGTGCTGGTCAGAGTGAAAGCGCAGAACAGCAACAAAACTACCGCTACGCTATCAATACCCTCTTTACACTGCTTGAAGATGCTTACCCGTTAAAGTTCAAACGGGCATTCCCAACCGAAGAAGATCTGAACCGGGCCAAGCGGGTCTGGTTTCAGTCTCTCAAGGAATTTCACCCACGGCGTATTGTTAAGGCGGCACAGAAAGCGCTGGATACCAGTAAGTTCTTCCCGGACCTGAGTGATATCCGTGATCTGTGCAAGTTGCGCTATGACGAGGTGGGTTTGAAGGAACCCCTGCAGGCGTACTATGAAGCCTGTTACGCGCCGGTGCAGACCCGTGATTATCATTGGTCGCACATTGCCGTCTATCTGGCAGCTAAACAGACAGGCTGGATGACGCTGCGCAGTGAAGAGCAGCGTATTGCTCTGCCAGTTTTTGAGCGCAATTACGAAATCATCTGCAACCGTGTACTCGATGGTGAAGACCTTGAGGCAGAGATTTTTCAGGGTCTCGAAGACAGTCGCAACAAAGAGGCGGTCAGGCTGGCGGATGAACAGGCTGAACAGGCACTGCGGCAGCAGATGGAAAAGCAGGGGATTGACCCGGATGCCGGGCGTGATGCGTTTATTCAGATGCGTGACCAACTGCTCAGAAATAAATCATAACTCTTTCTCTTGCCCTGCCTCTTTCTTTCGCCTGAGGCGGGGTTGCTCCGGAAATTTTTCACATCGTTATCTTATTTTTTGCATAACATCGGCTGCCGGGAGCCGGACATGGCTGAGTGCTTAATATCAGTCACAACCCCCGTCACAACCTCCGCCAAAACCTCCGCCAAAACCCTCGTCACAATCTCCGCCAAAACCTACGGCAAAACCTACGCCAAAACCTACGTCAACACCTACGGCCCTAACACCAGCGGTGTTTGAGCGCGCCCTCTGTGCCCTTATTTTCTCAGCCCTGGTAATAGGAGCGTTAATAGCTTGTGCGTTATGATCAATTAGTAATTCCATGATCTCGCCGTGTCCATAGTAATGGGCATAGGTATAAGCAGACCAAGGCCCCTCCGTTTTGGGCTTCTTAGGGTTTATTCTATTAATTTCCCGAACTATACGGGGGTCTGCCAATAATTTTTTCATTGTTTCGGGTTTGTTATTGATGGCGGCTGACATCAAAGCAGTACAGCCCTTTGGTGTTATAACGTTTGGGTCAATCAGCGGGCGGCCTATGCTGTTTTCCAAATTAAGAAGGTAAGGGATTAAATCTGATTTATCCTTATGTTTGCTTGCTGCATTCAGAAATATCATCTCTGCAATATATTGATCTTTCAGTGGTGGGTATGAAAAATTAGATAATTTTTTTCCTGCAAATTTCAAAATACCATGGCAACAACGGTCAGCAATTAAACAAAAGGCGTATGCAGTAAAAGAGCGTGAGACATTAATTGAAGCGTTCAGATCATAACCATTTATCAGAACACTTATTAATAATCTATTCCAGTTTTTGTCACCGATTTTTTCTTTTGCGCTTTTGGTCAGCAGTAAGCTCAACAGGTCCTGCCCCTTATTATTTTTCACAGCTACGCTCCCCGGATGAGCCTTGTCGAGCAATATCTTAACCATATCCCAGTGGTTATTTAACGCTGCACTGATCATCGGGGTGTTGCCGCTTTTGCTGCTTCGGGCATTAATATCAACGCCAGCCTCCTGCATAACGGTCTGGATCGACATGACGTTTGATGCTGCAGCTTTTCTGTGAAGCCACTGGCCGCTTTTTGAGGCGATAAAGTCATGGAAAAAATCTTTTGGTTTATGATTTGGCACGCGGAATTTATTAATTGACTTATTAATTAATTTGACGGGTTCAGAAGGCCTGCGGAAACACCCTTCTTGTTGAACCTCCCGAGGGAGATCACAGGCATTGATGATATGCTGTCTTAGTTGTTTCTTACTGCTAATAGTTTGAGGGCTAACCTCGGTAAGAAAAGTTTCAGAAACAGGTGAAAAACTGACAATGTAAGGCCAGGGTTTTTCCTCTCTAAGCTGAAGTGGCGTTTTACCTTCACTGTTTGATATTGATTGCAGGAAGGTATAGTCAACAAAAATGGAAGCAGCCTGCTTTTTTATTTCCTCAATGATATCATAGTGGTTATTTCTAGTGGCAGCATGCAAGGCTGTATCGCCATAGAATGTTTTACTTTTTCCAAATAGTATTTCTTTTTTGTTTTTCGTGGAAAGAAACGATTTAACTTTTTCAAAGTCTCCGTTTCCTGCTGCAGCAACAAAATCGTCAATAATCTGCTCTGAGTCGTCTACCTCATCAGGATCGTCATTATCTGTGGGATTATCATCTCTGTGCGGCTCATTCCCATCATTCCCATCATTCCCATCATTCCCATCATTCCCATCATTTCCGCCGTTACTAAAAGAGTTGTAGTTATTGTTACTGCTTCCTGAGCCCGACGGCCTGTTATTTGATCTATTCTGGCCTGCCCCATCTTTACCTGAGTGCCGTTTGCCTTTTCTGCTGTTTTCCTCAGTATTGCCGTCTGCCGGCTCGTCAGTAATATTGTTCTTTTCATAGGGACTCACTCCATTGGATGACTGATACCTGTAAAATTGCCGGGCAAGAGTTTCAAGATTAGTTACCAGGTTAATCAGTTTCTGCCGGTCAGGTGATGTTTTTTGCAGTAACAATCCCAGTCGTTTTTTGAGCTCATTATACAGAATACCTGCTGCAGTTTGTTGCCAGTCTGCATACATTTGCAGCGCTTTTTGATTCAGATTGCGGGTGATAATAATGACACTTTCCGGATTTGCACTTAAAAAGACCGGTGATTCCTCTATCATTTTGATCAGGCTTAACTCCTGATACTCCTGGACTTCCCTGGCATTTGTCAGTAAGCCTTCAATCAGCAAAGCCAATCTTACAGATAACGCTGGACCGGGTACGGATGAAGAGGTGTGCCATTCATGTATATCCCGCCAGTCCGCCTCGATGACCATAACCCTGTCACGTAAAATAAGAGCCAGGTCGGAATGACGCTCTTCTGTAGCCTGAACTATTCTGTCTTGCAGAATGGCTAATAATTGATTTCTCTGATTTATTCCCTCGTTAATCAATTGCTCAAACCAGTGTTCGCTGGTGGTTAATTCCGGGTAAATGTGAAAATCAAACAGAGTTTTATCGCGGTTAAGTTTGTCACCGCCTCCATCGTTACCTCCACTTAGGGTTTTTCCAGTGGCAGTTACTGCGCCCACCATGTCCTGTAACGATTCGATGAGTACTGATGTCTTTAATAAGGACAAATAGGTTGCCAATAACCCGTTCAAAAAAGCTTCATAGAGTCTGCTCCGCTGTTGATCTGTTAAGTTTTGGAACAATGTTACAACAACGACAGGTTTCTGATTGATTAGAGAAATATACGCAGTGGATGAATGTTCTGAGGCTGGTTGGATTGCAAGTTTTTGCTGCTGATTAATCACCCGTTGAAACTGTCGCTTAAGTTCAGTCTGCTGAGGCTCTCCGATACTGTCGGGAATTAACAGGGTCTTTATCTGCAACAGGAAAGCGGTCGGTTGTGCTTGAAAAGCGGGCTTTGTTTCGGGTAAATGAAAATCAGGCAGCAGCCGGGAGTGATGGAATAGTGGCACTTGTACGCCTTTCCAGTTTAAAACGGGAAGGTATGTGCCCGGGTTGCTATTGATTATTTTAAACGGGTTAAATGATGTTTTATAACGATCAGATTTCGACTCTTTATTAAGAGTGCAGCTTGTGTCGCCATCAAGAATAAAGGGGCGTTTCAGAGGAGAGGGTGATGTTGACAATACTGTGCAGGACGTACCCTGATGCCCGTATCCATTTGTCGTGAGTAGCGTGGCAAACAATAACAAAGTGCAGATCACTGCATGGCAAAAATTAAAGTCAGGCAGTCTTCCGGCGCAATATGTCATTAGTTTACCACTCCTTTTGATTGGGATTGGTGCTTTAAGATACAGAAGGGAAAATTAGGTTATTCTGGCGGGTTTTGCTAAAAATTTTATTACTTAGTCTTCTTCAATATGGCACGGTGACAAATCCATGGCGCTCAGGTTGAACAGGCACTGCAGCAGCTACCCTGCCTCTTTACTTTCGCTGAGGCAGGTTTGTTCCGGAAATTTTTCACACTCTCACTGCACGTCGTTTAAAGGTAATGCCTCCCAAGATCTGGGAATGGCAGAGCGCTTTAGTTTGTACCTTGCACCCATAACACCCATAATTGTACCCAGCAGCAAAATTATGACTCCGGCCGCTATACCCACTCCCATTTGCCAGTCTTCCGTACCTTCTGAGTTTTCATTTCCTTTATTGTCCGATAGCTGGCTATAACTATTGTCCGATAACTGGCTATAACTATTGTCCGATAGCTGGCTATAGCCTGTTGAAGCTGAGACCGATGATATCGAAAGTGTTTTTGTCACCAGACTTTGTGAGAAGCCGGACGGCTTGCTGGCTGGCGTAGATTGGGGAGAGAATCCTTTGGTACTACTGACTTGCTTCACGACACTGGGCGAGTAGGAGGAGTCAGGTGTATCTGAAAAACTTTTATGGATACTTCCGCGTGTTGATTTTAACGACAGGTGACTTTTGGAGGTCGTGCCAGGGATGAATGAGTCACTGTTATGCCGGGGAGGATTGCGCAGGGGGTGGGAACTAAAGACCGGCATGGTGGTTGTCCTGGCTGTTTTTAGAGGTTGGGGTGATTGCTCGGTTGGGGAAAGAAACATCCCGACACTAGTTCCGACACTATGGGATGAGTCAGAGTGGTGACTCAGGTGACTTCCCTTGGCTGATGTTGATGATGAACGACGAGTTGTGGGAGAGGGAGTGATAAAGGAACTGTCCCGGCTTTTACTGGAACCGGGCAGAATTTGTGAGCCTGAAGGTTGAATCGGTGTACTTATGGTTGGTTTCGGTTCCGTGTACGATGTTTTGGCTGCATCCCCTTTGGACGGAGAATCCTGAATGCCTCTGGTTGTTGTATCAGGCAGGCTGCTCTGAGTCTTGGTAGTCATTGCAGGTGTAGAACCCAGGGCGATTGTTGAAGTATCGTTGTTTTGATGGCTTCGTTGACTGACAGGCGTTGTGAATGAAGGAGTAATAAACTCAGGTGGTCGTACGGTTGGGGCTACGAACCCTTTCGGACAGGTGGTTTTTCCATCAGAAAACACAAAGCCACCGATGATATTTGTGTCTTCAAGTTGATAGCAGGGGTGATAGTCGCCTGGTTTAAACTGGTTCCTGTTGTCGCCTGCCAGTGTAACTGGTAGTGTCAGATCATTTCGCCGCTCAATCACTACCCTGTCAGCAAGAAGCTGGTTCGATTCCAACACCAGCTTTTGATAACCAGTTAAAGACAACGCAACCTGATAACCTTTCAAGGTGTTGCCTGTGATATTGACCGTCAATGGGTTTTGCCAGTTTTCGCTAGTTTGGCTGGGGCCGGCAATACTAATACCTTTTAATGCCTGGCTTTTTGTGGTGATAAACTCGTTGCTGGTGATTTCAGCTGTAACGTGTTCAGGAAGAGCAAGGCTCAGTGCCTCGGGGGTATCCCCCAGGATCTGATTGTTTTTGAATTCTAAAGCCTGAACAAACTCAGGTTGTGGTGATGCATCCTGATAGGCGATGTTAATGTCCATCGGTGTTTCAACTTCACCTTTATAACAGGAGTAAACCTGGTTATTTGAAAAGCCAATCAGAGTTCTGTTGCTGAATAACGTTGAATCGCCAGTCTCGGATTGACGATCAAGCCGAATTTTAATCACAGGTTGAATTATTTGAAAGAACTCATTTCCAGTAATATTAACCATATAGCCATTTTCCGGTACTGCCATCGACTTAAGGTTCAGCTCTCCTGTCAGCATCTCTGAGTAAAAATCATGGGCTAAGCCACTGATAGTCTTTACTATGCTGCCCCGATCGCAATATTGTTCTCCGCGAAACTGTTCAGTATAACTTTGGGTAATTGCTGGGAGTGTTGTTACACCGGTGACCAGAATGCCTGCACCACTGAAGTAAATCAGCACCTTCTTATTAAAGGTACTCTTATAATGAGCGCCATAAGAGCCGTTAGAACATTGATGGTTGGGTACGACTTTTTGCTGCAGACCTACAAAATAACCTTCAGCAAAAGAGCCATTGCTGCTGTTCAGTGGAACCCCGATTAGTTTCTGCCCTGCCTTCAGCTGGATGCCATCTTTAGCTTGAAACAGGTCAAGCCAATCACTGGGCAAAGCGGAAGCCTGGCCGTCCTGTTTTCCAGCAATGACAGCTTTTTTCGAGGAGCAATCTTCCCCGGCCTTTATGATTTCTGATTTCATGCCCGCTGCAACCAGAAGAAAAGCGGTACCCACACTATCTTCCCATTTTTTATTGTTATTATTGAAACTATCTACAGCTTCGTTAATGTAGTTACCCCTGACAGGAGTTATGATTACGCACCGGTCAATAGGCTGAGGGTCATTTGCAGAAGCTCGCTCCAGGGCTTTTACTGCTGCCTTCTTCATGGCTTCGTTAGTGAGACGCTCTATCCCTTCGAGATTTCCGGAACACAGTTTATAGAGCTTTAGTTCAGCAGATGACGAGTCAGTGGTGGCTGAGGTGGCATTATAGGCAGGAGTGAAAGTAGGCAATGCTACAGAATAATATGAATATAAAGTTGTTATCAAAAAGGTAAAAAGATGCAGATATTGTGGAGATTTCATAGTTACCTGACCACACAGCTAGTGTCGTTTGAGCCAAAGCTTGTCATTTTTCTATCGCAGAGCAATATTGAATTAGCCTGACTACTGTTGAGATGGAAAGCAGGAGCTATAGAGTAATAATATTTTTGCCTGAATAGTTTAGATGTAATTTAAGCAGGCGTGTAATAAGAATAGTTATTATTTAGATTGTTATGTGTCCTTCATTTAAAAGTCATCGGTCATATATTTACGTGAGTTGGTCCGTGACTGCCAATCCGGTGATATTTTTTACTAAACCGTTTTGTTTGGTAATAATGCGCACCCGATACACATTCTCTGGAGTCAGGTGTCTATGAGTTCTTCCAGTCGTTCTGCTATCGAAGCTGCGATCCAGTCCTACCAGGACCCTTATTTAAAACAGGATTTACTGTCTGCCGGTTGCGTGAAATCCCTTGAGATCGACGGGGGCAAAGTGCAGCTCTCTGTCGAACTGGGTTATCCGGCAGACGGTCTGGTCAATGGCGTGGCGGAACTGTTGCGTAGCAAAATCAATAACGTTGACGGCGTTGCAGACAGTAGTGTCAGCGTTAGCTGGCGTATTGCCTCTGCACCGGTTCAGGGAGAACTGGAAGCTTTTACCAATGTGAAAAATATTATTGCTGTGGCTTCTGGCAAAGGGGGTGTGGGTAAGTCTACGACCGCGGCTAACCTGGCGCTGGCGCTGGCAGCTGAGGGTGCCAGGGTGGGTATTCTGGATGCCGACATTTACGGTCCAAGTGTTGGAATGATGCTGGGTATTGCCGATGGCATCCGCCCTGAAGTAAAGAATGAAAAGTTCTTTATGCCCATTCAGGCTCATGGCATTGAAGCTATGTCTATGGCGTTCCTGATTACTGAAGATACGCCCGTGGTCTGGCGTGGCCCTATGGTGAGTGGCGCTTTGCAGCAGCTGCTTACCCAGACCCTTTGGAACAACCTGGACTACCTGGTGATTGATATGCCACCGGGTACCGGCGATATCCAGCTGACGCTGGCGCAGAAAGTCCCTGTTACCGGCAGTGTGGTGGTGACCACACCGCAGGACCTTGCCTTGATCGATGCTAAAAAAGGTATCGAGATGTTTAACAAAGTGAATATTCCTGTACTGGGGGTGGTGGAAAATATGGCCGTCCACATCTGTTCCAGCTGTGGTCACAGTGAGCATCTGTTTGGTGAAGGGGGTGGCACCCGTATTGCCGAACAGTTCGGCGTCGATCTGCTGGGTGCTCTGCCGCTGTCCATGATGATTCGTGAACAGACGGATAGCGGCGCGCCAACAGTCGTTGCCGAGCCGGATTCTCAGATCACCATGATCTACAGGGATATGGCACGCAGGCTGGCTGCCGAACTGTCACTGAAAAACAGTCAGGCTGCAGCGGCACCCGCTATCTCTTTCTCAGACGATTAACGACCGATCAGCTTCGGGAGTCTGGTTTTTACTTTCTGTAAGAACTGCTCCCGCTGCTGTTGTGTATTCTTGCCCATGCGGTAAAGAGCCAGCCAGTGAAACCGGCGGAAACGGGTACAGGCCCGGAGACTCAGTTTCAACATTTTTCTGGGCGGATTACCGATCAGTTTCATGCGCCACCAGGAAGCCCCCTGGGTGGTAATGACCACAACGCTTCGTATCTTTGTCAGCCCCGGTTCTACGGCACCGCCATTAAACGTTGCCGCAATTCCCGGGAGCCAGACCCTGTCCAGCCAGCCTTTCAGGATAGCGGGTGGTCCTGACCACCAGGTGGGGTAAACCAGCACCAGTGCTTCAGCCCAGCGTAGTCGGCACACCTCCTGTTCAATGCCAGTGGTGTTATCGCTGGTCGTATAGCGCAGGCGCTCATCCCTGCTCATGGCCGCAGTAAAATTCTCCTGATACAGATCCAGCACATTAACCTCATGGCCAGCTTCTTTCAGGGTGATCTCTACCTGCGCTTTAATGGCAGCATTAAAGCTTTCAGGGTTCGGGTGGGCGTATACCACCAGTGTCTTCTTTGGTGTCATTTTTTAAATTCGGTATGAACCCGGTGAATCAGCTAAGGGGAACCTGTTCGATGGTTACGCCGTTTTCGCGGCAGAAGCGGGAGAGTTCTTCCTGAGGGTTACGGTCGTACTGTTCGTCATAAACAATGCGTTTAATGCCTGCGGCCAGCAGGTTCTTGGTGCACTGGTCGCAGGGGCTGTGGGTGACATAGGCGGTTGCCCCCTCAATAGCAGTGCCGCAGCGGGCAGCCCAGATTACCGCATTCAGCTCTGCATGGATTTCGTGGCGCAGTGACCAGTGATGGTGCTCTTCGTAGTCGGCTTCATTACAGTTGATGTAGCCAGACGGTGTGCCATTCACCCCGGTAGACAGTACCCGCCCGTCTTTCACCAACAGACAGCCTACCTGCAGGCGCACACACTTTGACAGTTTGGACAGCGATCGTGCCATCTCAAGATAAACAGTATCACTCATAAATAGATCTGGTTTGAATAATCGGTGGATGACCGTACTTTAGCAGCATTAAAGACGGCACATAAGACTTTGCAGGCAGGCAGGGGCAGTTAAAGTAAATCATTCGGCAAGAAGCAGACCAGTTCGGGGTGAGTTATATTGATCCAGGTCACAATAGTGGTTTCCAGAAATCGTCCATACTGTAGTCAACCCCAGACGCTTAAGCAGGAGGCCAAGCCATGAATCAGGACTATTCTCTGCAGTCTGTCACCGCTGCGCAGATCATGACTCATAAGGTGATTAGTGTTCCCTACGACTGGACGGTTGACCGTCTGGCAAGGTTTTTCACAGATAAAGGGATTTCAGGTGCGCCGGTTGTCGATGAGTCCCGTCGTCTGGTGGGGGTAGTGACACTGTCTGATATTGTCCGTCAGACCGGTAGTGGTCTGGTGGATATGAAACGTCGTGACGAAGACTTCTACAGCTCCATGCTCGATGCTGAACTGTCTGAAGAAGATATGCGCGCTTTCCATGAAAGCATTGACCAGACTGTTCTGGTAAACGACATAATGACCCCAATGGTCTTTGAGGTTGAGCCGGACACGCCGTTGGTGAAAGTGGCAGAAGCCATGGTGAAAGGCCGAATTCACCGGGTTCTGGTAACGGAAGGCAGACAGCTGAAAGGTATTATCAGTGCGCTGGATATTTTGAAGGTAATGACCGACTGAAGAAGGGGCTTTACCACTTAAGAGGCTGCTTCAAGGTGACTTCCTGTTTTATGATACCAAGGTATCATAAAACAGAGATTCACATGTTCTTTAACAAAGGCTACTCGTTGGGTTAATTAGTGGCGAGTAATACTGAGGGTTGGAAAAATGTAAGATTGATATAGACTTCACCGAAATAAAGAACAAGTAACTTTTTTATGTTTGTTTTTCATCGATGCGCTTTGGTGTTGCTGTTTTTTTTGTTATTAAGTGACAGTCCGGCGTATGGCTATGAAAAAAGGATAGGTAAACATTTGGTAATGCGGCGCAGTATTGAACGCTGTCATTCGAACAACATCAATACAAAACCTGAACTGGAAATAGTTCCTCATAATGTTATTCCTCACCGTTATTTTAATTCTATCCCTGCTGGTATTGACACTGATTACAAAATCGATAACATCCCGGTTGGCTTATCACTTGCTCTACACTTGCAGTCTTTGGCAAATGAACAGGCCCGTCCCAGGCTAAGGGTCTTCAGTCCTGAGCGACATCTTCTTCGGGTCGTTTTCCCTGAGGCGACTGGTTCTTTTTATAGGGGAGTTGAATTGTGTCTGCGTAATGAAAGAGGTGAATTCGTTGATTTTGACTTTAATGATACCTATTACGATATGTTTGCCACTTATCATACTCTTTCGCATTATTGTCGAACCGCTGTTACAGTTTTCAACGACGAGGTACTGTATTTCATTGATGAGGCCTTATCCTCCGGTGTGGCAATGGATCGTCAGGAATATCAAGCTTCCGGGGGGCATTGGTTACGTACTCCTGGCTCGTATGGTTTAACGCTTTTGACACTGGAACGCTTAGAAAATCTGAGGGTTACGGTCACCCCTCTCAGGGATGTAGCATTCAATAACATACCGGCTCCTCCGTTATTCAGTCGAGGAGAGGAGAGAGCTTCTCAAGGAAACAACCCGTACAGACAGCGACAAACTGTCCGAACGTATCTTTACTCAGAACATTCAGTAGTGACAATGCCGCTACCTTTTGCTGATAAATCCAGAAGTACACCTTTTATAAACTGTGAGCCTCTTTCAGGTAGCTCTTTTACATACAGTCAGATGGGATTATTAAGCACCGATCAGGACGATCAAGAAGAGCAGGAAGAGCAGGAAGAGCAGGAAGAGCAGGAAGAGCAGGAAGAGCAGGAAGAGCAGGAAGAGCAGGACCTGGATCTGGAAAGTGAAATGAGTAACCCGCAGGATGGCTACGGGTTACTCTTTTTTTGCATTTGCACTGTTTTGAGTGCTTTTATTCTTTACTACTCATGGCGGTAACTGAAAGCCGTTGACGAAGTCATATTCCGACCTTTCTGATGAGTTTGTCAGGCAAATTCGCGGTTGCAGGCCTGATTTTATCTTATCTCTGAGTAACGCGAATCACAGCCCTGCGGTTTTCTCGCCGCATTACCTCCGTTTCATTGCCTCTTACGGGCTCACTTTCACCTCTGCCCCGGGTTTTAATATGTTCTTCTGGTACGCCGCGATTTATCAGCCAGTTTTTTATGGTCATAGCCCGACGTTCTGAGAGATCCTGATTGAAAGTTCTAGTGCCAATGGCGCAGGCATGACCCGTAATAATAATACGACTATCATCGCTTATCTGCGTCAAAAGCCCATTCAACTTTTGCTCACCCATCGCCCGTATAGCCGTCGAATTAAAGGCGAAGTACAGAGTGTCCAGACGATCCTGGTAGGGTATCTCAAACACGTCGTCTGCAACCGGGTCAGCCAGGGCGCATGCGGTTCCGGAAATTACTGCGCCGGTAAGAAAAGCAACGCCACCGGTAGCCCAGCTATAGGCCGCAGCCGGAACGCCTAACACAGCCCCCCCTTTAGCGGCGCAGACAGCCCAGTGCCGGGAAGGTGCAGAAGTGTGTTGCTGGTTTGAGGTTGAGGCGCAGCCCGCTGTGAACAGCATGGTAAGTATGATGGCGCTAAACTTCAGCTTCCTGGCCGTCATGGTACTTCTCCATCCATGGTTTTTTTTGATAGTCCCTGCCCCTGCGAGTGGAAAACGTTGCGGGTGCTTTTGTGGTGAGTATAGGCATGCTTATGACTGGCAGGGGAGAAGAGGTGTTTTGTCGGCAAATTAAAAGGAATGGGGAAAGGTACTAAGCAGGTCGTTGTTTTTTTGACTGGGATGGGGAGGGCCGGGCTTTTAGGGGCGCAGCATTCAATAACTTACCGGGCTTTTGGCTGTTGGCTTTTGGCTATTAGCTGCTCATACAGCCAACCGCCAAAAGCCAACAGCGGTATATTATGTTCTGCTGCTTCCCTTAGCTGTTGGCTATTGGCTATTGGCTATTGGCTATTGGCTACTCATACATCCAACAGCCAACAGCCAACAGCCAACAGCCAACAGCCAACAGCCAACAGCCAACAGCCAACAGCCAACAGCCAACAGCTAACAGCTAACAGCGTTATATTCTAAGCTTCGGTTCCCCCTTAGTTATGAGCGTGCAGCTCATCGTTCAGGGAGAAAGCGGTCTTTTTCGTCAGGCATTCAACGGCGCCGGTCTGGGAGTTGCGCCAGAACAGCAGGTTGGACTGTCCTGACAGGGTTGAAGCCTTAACGGTTTCAACCGGATTGCGTTCGTTATCCAACAGGGTGACTTTTGAGCCAGCCGTGAGATACAGGCCAGCTTCTATGGTGCAGTGATCTCCCAGAGGGATATTGACACCTGCTTCGGCACCAATAAGACAGTTTCTGCCAATGGAAACGACGATATCGTTACCGCCAGACAGGGTGCCCATGGTGCTGCAACCACCGCCCAGGTCGGAACCTTCGCCCACCCAGATACCCGCCGAAATACGGCCTTCCACCATACTCTTGCCTTCAGTACCGGCATTGAAGTTAATAAAGCCTTCATGCATCACCGTAGTGCCTTCACCCACGTAAGCGCCCAGACGTACTCTGGCCGTGTGGGCGATGCGCACGCCTGCCGGAACAACGTAGTCGGTCATTTTCGGGAATTTGTCGACGGAATTGACGCTCAGGTAGCGACCTTCAGCACGGGCTTTGAGCTGGCGCTCCTGTAATTCAGCCAGATCGATTGCACCTTCGCTGGTCCAGGCCACATTAGGCAGCAAAGGGAAAATTCCTTGCAGATTAACACCGTGTGGCTTGACCATTCGGTGAGAGAGCAGATGCAGTTTCAGATAGGCTTCGGGAGTACTGGTCAGGGCGCTGTCGGTTTCAAGGAAGGTAATAACCCGCGGGCGGTCGCTTTCTTCCAGGCTCAGCATAATTCTGGCCAGTTCCTTCTCACCCAGGTTTTCAAACAGTTCTTCCAGGGCGTGGCAGGTTTCGCTGTCCAGTTCAGCGTAAGTGTTGCCGCCTTCGTACTGAATCAGGTTCTGAATGGCTTCAACCAGCTTTGCTTCCGGATGCATCAGCGGCTTCGGATAATACACTTCCAGCCATTCGCCTTTGTTGTTTTTGGTGCCAATGCCAATGGCGAGGCTGAACAGAGTGTTGGTTGTACTCATTGAATGTGCTGCCTTATTGCAATTTTTCAGTTGAATCAGGTAATGGGGGCAAAAATCTGTTTATAAAGGTCTGGCTTGAATCCCAGGTGTTTTTCTGTGCCGGTATCCAGCAGTGGACGCTTGATCATGGCGGGATGCTCCACCATCAGAGCCAGGGCGCGATCTTTATTAATGTTCTGTTTTTGCGCTTGAGGAAGGTTCCGCCAGGTGGTGCCGCGCTTGTTCAGCAGTTGTTCCCAGTCCAACTCGTCAGTCCACCCCTGTAGCTGCTGAAGGGTTAACCCGTCTTTGCGGTAATCGTGGAAATGGTATTTGACATTATTGTCATCGAGCCAGCGGCGAGCCTTTTTTATGGTGTCACAATTCTTTATTCCATAAAGAGTTATGCCATAAAGAGTGCTGTCGTAAAGAATGGTCATAGTGTTTCCTGATGTACTCTGAAGCCCTTGCCGCGCTTACTATGCCTTAAATACCGATACGCCTCAAATACCAGCCTGTTGCAAGGGCTTCACAGCCTGTGGCCATGTGCCGACAGAATAAGGATGACTATTCATTGATTTATTGAGGCTGGCTGCATCATGGACTCGGAAGATTTGCACTGTGCTTATAAAGGTTCGTCAGGCTCTGGCTGCGACGGGAAGGTGGTATCCGGTTCAACGTTTTGTTTCTGGCACTGTCCGGATATTGACAAGTCGGGCATGGAGCTCACCAGGAGACTGGAAAAGCGAGCCAGGACAGGACGCTCTATGGAAGGCTTTTTGCTGAAAGGTGCCAATCTGGAGAATGTTAATCTTGTCAATCATGGCGGAGAACCCTTCCGGCTGATAGGGGCAGACCTGAATCGAGCTAATTTGCATAAGGCGCATTTATATCAGGTGAGTTTGTTGCAGTGTAATCTGCTTAAAGCCAATCTCAGTGGTGCGAATCTGCACTTTACTGATCTCTCAGGCTGCAATCTTCTGGGGGTTAATTTTAAACAGGCCCGGCTCGACGAGGTTTACTGGGGCGACCGGTTGCTGCAGGAACGTCTGGGTTATGAGCAACAGCGCAGTCATCAGGATGAATCGGCTCAGTCGTTGTTTCAGGAAGCAGAAGAGGTTGCACGTAATATTCGCCGCAATTGCGAGAGTCAGGGGTTGTTTGCCATCGCGGGTGACTTTTTTTATCGGGAAATGGTAATCAGACGTCAGCGTTATCCTAAGTGGTCGTACGATAGAGGGCTGTCACTTTTGGTTGACCTGATTAGTGGTTATGGGGAAAAACCGCGCCGGGTCATTTCGTTTGCGGCTGGTTTGATTGTTCTGTTTTCTTTCATCTATCTGCTGTTTGGGGTTCAGGAGGGGGAACGGCTGATTCAGTATTCCCCGGATCAGTCGTTTCTGGTCAATGCACGAAACTGGTTTGATACCCTTTACTACAGTGTTGTCACGTTTACGACACTGGGTTATGGCGATATTACGCCTGTGGGCATGTCAAGGTTCTTTGCGGCGCTGGAGGCCTTCACCGGCAGTTTCAGTATGGCGCTGTTTGTGGTGGTGTTTGTAAAAAAAATGTCTCGGTGACAGTCCCTTTCTTCAACCGGTCTTGTACGCTTCACTTTCTTCAGGATCACAGCTGATGGCAGCGTGGTTCTGCCCCTGTAACAACTGTTTAAACTGCTCCCGGTGCATATGAACCAGCTCCCTGTGGTTGCCTGCTTCAAGGTAGACGTCCTGAACGGAGTTGAGTTCATCATCCCAGCAGGTACTTATGCCGTAAGCGGTGCCCATGGCCGGAACTGCCCCGGAATCGCAGTCCGGAAAGAGTTTTTTCAGCTCTTTTTCGGTAGCCAGTCGTAAATGGCGATCCAGTTTGGCATTGATCCAGCGGAGCATCAGCTTATTCATGGAGGGCATTATGGCCATCATGTAGCCTTGCTCGTCGTGAAGTACAACCGCTTTGGTCATGTTCTTCACCGGTATACAGGCGGAACGGGCCGTATCCAGCGATCTTTCGGAATAAGGGTGGCAGACCAGTTCGTAGTCTGCATGGTGCTCATGGAGAAAAGATTGCAGTTGTTGGGCAATAGCCATATCAGTAACTCCGGTAAACCATTTGCTGAAAAGCAAAGAGCCAGACAGCTGTGCAAAGTAGAGATAAGGGTAAAGTTTATATGGAATAAGAGCGTATGCCTGATGAGTTAGTACAGAAGCTGAGAACAAAAGGAAATTAAAGCAACGTCGTATATATTTTGCTAATTTGCCCTGTTTTCATTGAAATGGTTCAGTATGGGATTTCACCCTGTCTTTCCTCATTTAACGACGGTATCCTTTCTGGAATTCCGTTAAATACTTATGGTTGTTAGCAATGAATATGTGGCGCAAAGCCAGATCTGCCTCAGCAGGCGCATTAGCGATTTTTTTCCCACAGCTTACCTGGGCAGCAGAGGATCTGCTAAGAGTGACCACTCATCCTGTGGCATGGGTCTGTGTCTTTATTTTTGTGGCTGCCTATATCGCCGTTATGGCGGAAGAAAAAATCCATTTGCGTAAATCCAAGCCTGTCATACTCGCTGCGGGGGTGATCTGGGCTCTGATTGCCTGGGTGGCGAAAGAGCAGGGCGTCTCGCACTATGACCTGAAGCGGGCGGTCATGCATGATCTGGAAGAATATGCAGCGATGTTTTTGTTCCTGCTGGTGGCGATGACTTATGTCAACGCCATGGAAGAGCGACAGGTGTTTGCCAGCTTGCGTTCCTGGCTGGTACAAAAGGGTTATAGTTTCCGGGAGCTGTTCTGGGTAACAGGGGTTCTGGCGTTTTTTATCTCCCCGGTAGCCGATAACCTGACAACAGCATTGTTGATGGGGGCGGTGATCATGGCTGTAGGGCAGAAAGATGTTCGCTTTATTTCTCTGTCTATGGTCAATGTTGTCGTCGCATCGAATGCGGGTGGGGCTTTCAGCCCCTTTGGCGATATTACCACGCTGATGGTCTGGCAGGCAGGTAAAGTCCAGTTCGCGGAGTTTTTTTCGTTGTTTATCCCCTCTCTCGTGAACTTCCTGGTGCCGGCAATGATTATGAGTGCTTTTGTCAGCAAAGGTCAGCCACTTCCGGTTAAGGATCAGGTCGCTATTCGTCCGGGTGGACTGATGATATGCCTGCTGTTTCTGCTGACTATTGCGATTGCCGTTTCCTTTGAGCACTCTCTTGGCCTGCCACCCTTTATGGGGATGATGACAGGGCTGGCGCTGCTGATGTTTTATACCTACTTTCTCAGGGTGCAGGGGCTGACCAGTAGCAAACAGTTTCCCTCCGGCATGCACGATCATGAAGACCTCGACGTCTTCCAGCGGGTGGCACGTGCCGAGTGGGATACGCTGCTGTTTTTCTTTGGTGTTATTTTCTCGGTGGGTGGGCTGCGCTACCTTGGTTATTTGGAAGTGGTGTCCAAATTGATGTACGAAGACATCGGCGCAGGCTGGACGAATATTTCTGCCGGCGTGATTTCAGCCATTGTTGATAACATCCCGGTGATGTTTGCAATTCTTGGTATGAATCCGCAGATGGATACTTTCCAGTGGTTGCTGATTACCCTGACCGCCGGTGTGGGTGGTAGTTTGTTATCAGTGGGTTCTGCTGCGGGTGTCGCCCTGATGGGAACGTCTAAGGGGCATTACACCTTCCTGTCTCACCTGCGCTGGAGCTGGGTGATTGTCCTCGGCTACATCGCCAGTATTCTTGCTCACTTCCTGCTGAATGGAGAGCCGCTTATCTAAGCAGGTAAACGACATAGGGAGTGCATTGGCCAGTGGTTCTGATGTTAACAATTGCATCGTAGCGCTGGCCCGGCTTAAGATCCCGACTTTGTTTATGCAGTGAGAGATGCAGCCTTGACATATCAATATTGTATTGACTGAACCTGTCGGCATGAGGCTTTGAGTCTGGTGTAAAGCTGACCAGGAGAGGTTTCACTGTGCTGTTTACAACGACGGAACCTCTAATGGGCTCATAACGGCAGTTCCGGTTGTTGCTGATGCTGCAACCCGAAAGCAGTAAGCTGGCAATCATTGTTATTGCGTACAGTTTCGAATGACAGCGTATGGTTTCCCCCATAACTTCCCCCTCAGCTTATATCCGTTCTGCCAGTTTCTGATTATTACTTGCCTTGATCCTGATGTATATGGAAAGAGTGAATAAAGGATTGCGCCTTGAAGTCCGTACAACCTTTCGACATGAAATGGGTGGCATCAGCATCGCTGGACAGTTTAGGGAAGCAGCAGAACATAATATACCGCTGTTGGCTGTTGGCTGTTGGCTGTTGGCTGTTGGCTTTTGGCTGTATGAGCAGCTAATAGCCAACAGCCAAAAGCCCGGTAAGTTATTGAATGCTGCGCCCCCTAAAGGTTGTTTACATTAATTAGGTAGCCATTCGTGGTGGCATTTCGGGCATTCACGAACGACAGAACCATATCTGGACACAAAGCCAATCCATATGTGTAATCCTATAGATAATACGGCGGCTGGCAGTGAAAGGTTATAAATCCAGTCAAACAAGGAATAGCCTTTTGATTGGCAATCGGGGCAAACAGGTAGATTATGACAAATGCTGACAGTACCTCTTCTGGTTCTTTTACTGTAACAAGGCCGGTAGCGCTTCACTGACCATTGAGTTTCTTTTTGTTGATTTATTTTGAAGATTTGCATTGAAAACTTTATAAGTTCTTCTGAGATCGTATTTATTTCACAGTTGATTTCTTCAATCTCATCAGTAGCTTGATTAAATCCATAACCTTGTGATTTATCAAATGGTGCAATGCCCCATTGACCTTTATCCGACACGCAAAAAGAAAATATATACTCATCTTGAGAATTTTTTGGTAATTTCAATAGGGAAAAAGGAAGGGTATCAAACACCTTTGCACTCTTTACCAGTATTGATTCTATATTTTCATCACTAAGCTCCATGGCACTCAGGGAGCTACAGCAAAGAGACATTAAAAGAATAAATTTTTTTAACATTTTTTTTATTACCTGATGGTCTTTACCGGGAGCCCTTTATGTTAGATCAAATGTGGGTATGTGGTGGGAAATATTGGTGGCTTGAAGATTCGCCTCGCTAAAACTTTGTCGCTATTGTGTCCCGTCATTCCTGCACAGGCAGGAATGACGATGTTCTGATTAGCTTTCTGTTACCGCTTTTGTTAGCAGTTAGCTTTATCCGGGTTGAAATGTTCGCGCAGTCGCTGCAACAGGAAGTAGAACACAGGTATTAGCAAAATACCGATTACGGTGGCGGCGATCATACCGGACATGACCGTTGTACCAATGATTTTGCGGCTGGCTGCGCCAGCGCCGCTGGCAAATACCAGTGGCAATACACCCAGCACAAACGACAGGGCTGTCATCAGTACCGCACGGAAACGCAAAGCGGCCGCATCAGCCGCGGCGTCCAGAATACTCTTGCCCTGCTGGCGTTGAACCATAGAAAATTCAACGATCAGGATCGCGGTTTTGGCGGCAATACCAATCAGCAGAACAATACCAATCTGGGCGTAAATATCATTGGCCATTTCCGGAGCGAAGGTGCGGAACAGGTTAATACCGGCAAAAGCACCAAAGGTAGCCACAGGAACCGCACTGATAATCGCCAGTGGCATGGTCCAGCTTTCATACTGGGCGACCAGGAACAGGTAGACAAACAGAAACGCCAGGCTGAACAACAGGGGAGCCAGGTTGCCTGCTTCGATTTCCTGCAAGCTCTGACCAGACCAGGAGTAGGTGTAACCCTCTGGCAGTGTTTTGGCAATTTCCTCCATCGCGACGATAGCGTCACCGGAACTCAGCCCCGCTGCAGCCTGACCACTGACGTTCGCAGAACGGAACATATTGTAGTGCTTCAGGCTGTTTGGCCCCAGAACAGGGCTCAGGGTGGCAACGGTCGTCAGAGGTACCATTTCACCTTTGTTATTACGAACAAAGAACCGGCTCAGGTCAGCTGGCCCGGTACGGTATTCACTTTCAGCCTGTAAACGCACCTGGTAGGAGCGACCGAACTTACTGAAATCGTTAATGTAGGCAGAGCCCAGCTGGGTTTGCAGTGTCATAAAGATTTCAGACAGCGCTATACCCTGTGCCTTGGCCTTGTCACGGTCAATATCCAGATAATACTGGGGAATATTGGCGCGCCAGGTGCTGAATACACGATACAGGCGAGGATCCTGGTTAGCCTGGTAAATCAGACCATTAAGAACCTGCCCCAGCTCTTGTGCTGAACGTCCCCTGGTATCCTGCAGACGGAAGTCAAAGCCACCGGAGGAGCCAAGACCGGGAATGGGTGGGAATACAAAGGCCATGGCCTGGGCTTCAGGCAGGCTCCATACCATGCCCTGAATTCTCTGGAGAACGGCAGACTGGTGTTGATCCGGGTCAGGGCGCTCACTCCAGTCGTTCAGGTTGACAATGGCCATGCCACCATTAGAGCCTGAACCGGAGAAGATGCTGAAGCCGGAAACGGTAATCACACTTTTAACATCCTTGTCAGCACGGATCATGTTGGTGATTTTTTCCATGACCTCCTCGGTACGATTCACCGAAGCGGCATCTGGCAGCTGAACGTCAAGTACTACAAAGCCCTGGTCTTCGTTAGGGACAAAGCCAGTAGGGGTAGCCTTGAACAGGTAGCCAGTGCTACCAATGAGGATGGCAAACAGGCCAATACCCAATACAGAACGGCGCAACAGCAGGGTTACCCAGCTTTTGTACCCTCCGGTCATCTTGTGGATGAATACATCCAGTGGTTTCAGCCAGGCGACATGTCCCATTGACTCTTTTTTCAGCAGAGTGGCACACAGCGCAGGGCTCAGGGTCAGGGCATTGATGGAGGAGATTAGCACCGCTACGGAGATGGTCACGGCAAACTGGGAGTACAGGCCACCGGTAATGCCCGGCATGAAGCCAACCGGTACAAACACCGCCAGCAGTACCAGAGTGGTAGCAACAATCGGGCCGGCTACTTC
Organism: Endozoicomonas euniceicola; assembly: GCF_025562755.1. Classification (GTDB taxonomy): domain Bacteria; phylum Pseudomonadota; class Gammaproteobacteria; order Pseudomonadales; family Endozoicomonadaceae; genus Endozoicomonas_A; species Endozoicomonas_A euniceicola. The sequence continues at coordinate 1,142,757 of NZ_CP103300.1, read as the reverse complement.
TTTCATGGCCTTGCTGGTTGCCGCTTTCGGGTCCATGCCTTCTTTGGTGATCAGGCGCTCAACGTTCTCAATAACAACAATGGCGTCGTCTACGACAACACCAATCGCCAGTACCAGACCAAACAGGGTAATGGTGTTGATAGAGAAACCCAGCACCAGCATGACCGCGAAAGTACCAATCAGGGAAACTGGAATGGCAATGGCTGGAATCAGGGTAGCGCGCCAGTTCTGCAGGAACAGGAACACCACCAGAATAACCAGCAGTATCGCCTGGAACAGGGTATTCACCACTTCACTGATGGAGGCATCGATGAATTTGGTGGTGTCGAAGGCAATCTCGTACTCAACACCGTCCGGAAAGTTTACGGACAGCTCTTTAACGGCTTTTTTTATGTCCGCAGCAACACTCATCGCATTCGCGGCAGGCTGCTGGTAAATCACCAGAAAAGCGGTGTCGGTGTTGTTGTAACGGGAAGTGCCGCTGTAGCTCTGAGCGCCCAGCTCGACCCGGGCAACGTCTTTCAGGCGAATAATGGTACCGTCCGGACGAGCTCGAACGATGATATTCTCAAAATCCGGTTCTTCGACAAGACGCCCCTTGGTTTTGATGGTGTAGGTGAACATCTGGTTCGGCACGTTGGGTCCCTGACCTAACTGCCCCGCTGCCACAATGGTGTTCTGTTCCCGCATGACCGCAGCAATATCCGATGTAGTCACTTCCAGGGCAGCCATACGCTCCGGGTTCAGCCAGACACGCATACTGTAGATCTGGGCACCCAGAATACTGGCGTCAGCGACACCGTCAACCCGGGACAGAGTATCTTTCAGGTAGTTGTTGGCATAGTTGTTCAGAAATATACCGTCATACTCCGGGCGATCTGAAATCAGGTTGATACCCAGCAACATATTGGACGACTGCTTTCGCACCCGTACACCTGTGCGACGAACGTCTTCTGGTAGTACAGGTTGAGCAATGGCAACACGGTTTTGAACATTCACCATCGCTATGTCCTGGTCAATGCCGGACTCGAAGGTGATCGTGACACTTGCGGAGCCTTCATCGGCAGAGGACTCCATGTAGATCATGCCTTCCACACCGTTGATATTATCTTCAAGGGGGCGAATGACAGCTTCTTCAATGGTTTCCGCATCGGCACCGGGATAGGAGGCGCTGACGTTTACCTGGGGCGGCGTGATGTCCGGAAACATTGCCACGGGCAACGCATAAAGGGCTATCAGACCGACCAGTGTGATGACTATCGATATGACAAAGGCAAACTTGGGCCTGTTAATAAAGAATTGACTGAACATCTCACTTACCCTGCTGAGCCTGAGTGTCGGTCTGAGTTGGCATGATGATAGCGCCACTTTCCGGGTCGAGAGTGACCCGATTCGGCTGAACCTTCACGCCGGGGCGAACTTTCTGCAAACCTTCCACGATGATCTGTTCACCAGCTTTCAGACCGCTGTTAACCACCCAGAACGGGCCCATGCGTCGTCCCATTTCGACCTGGCGGGTTTCTACCTCGTTGTCACTGTTGACCACCAGTACAAAACGACCGCTCTGATTTTCCTGGATGGCGGATTGAGGCACTACGGGGCGATCCTGTTTGTTGCGGCTCTCGGCGATCAGGGTCACGTACATGCCGGGAATAATAATGCCATGGGGGTTAGGGAACTGGGCTCGGAGGGTCAGGGTGCCGGTGGTCTGGTCAACCTGAGTGTCCGCAAAATTGAAGACGCCGGGCTGGTCGTATTCCGAGCCGTTTGGTAGGCGAAGACGCATATCGAAATTGCCGTTGTTTGTGCGTTCCCCCCCTGTATCCTGGAGATAATCGACCAGCATGCGCTCATCGACCTGGAAGGTGACGTACATAGGGTCAACGGTTGTGAGGGTAGCGAGAGAACCGGAAGATGGGCCGACCAGGTTGCCAACGCTCTGAGTGGCACGACCAATCTGACCGGCAAATGGCGCATAGATATGGGTATAGCCAAGGTTCAGCTTAGCGGTTTCCAAACCAGCTTCTGCTGCCTGAACAGCGGCTTCGGCACGTGCCTGATTGCTGGTCTGGGTATCCAGATTAGCCTGACTGATATGGCCTTTCTGGAATAAATCCTTACTGCGTTGAAGGTCTTTGACCGCCTTGGTGCGTTCGGCCTTGGCACTGGTGAGGTTGGCTTCAGCTTTCTTCAGAGCTGCTTCGTAAGGTTTAGGGTCAATCTCAAACAGTAGCTGACCATTTTTAACATTTTGTCCTTCTATAAAATCACGCTTGGTCAGAAAGCCTTCAACCCGCGCACGCAGGTCTACGGTTTTAACGGCTTCGGTGCGGGCAACGAATTCCTGATAGTCTCCAACGGGTTGCCGGGTAACATCAATCACAGAAACGGCAGGTGCCGGCATCTGCCCCTGTTGTTGAGGTTGTTGATCACAACCGGTCAGCGCAAACAAAGATGCAATTAAAAAGCTAATCAATAATAATTGTCGCTGGCGGGGGGGAGAAGTTATCGGTTTCATTGGTAGCTCCGGTCAGAAAAAACAGCAAGGTTTGCGGGCTTTGTGGTAGGCGGTATATAGTAAAGATGCGTAGATTCTACCTGCTCATAGGTTTGTCTTATAGTGCCAGAGTCGTGTTTTACAAATTTTGTACTGTAAATGTACCTGACCATAATTAAATCATTCATTTACAGGACTCTTACCGATTCTAACCGCCAAATATAGATCAACAGGCATACACTTAAAGCCACTCTGAATCAGGTTTCAGACGTTTGAGCCTGCTTCAGTATGGTACGTACGATTTTGTAACTGCACTGTCAGTTAAAATCCAATATGATACCGGCAGGTTCAAGTGCATTGACCGGTAGCATATTGCCAAATTTCCCTGTTACATTGAGCTGTACTTTAACCCCGACGTACCCCCGCCGGGGTCTTTTTTATCTGGAGTAACTGCACGAGTGGCAGCTGCTCTTCGCTCATGCTTGTCTGGATGGAGTATCAAATGAGTAGCGACAGCGTAAAACTTCTTTTGATAGACGATGATGTCGAATTATGTGAGCTGCTGATCGAATATCTGGCCACAGAAGGTTATGACGTAAAGGCAGTTCACGATGGAGAATCGGGTGTGCTTTCTGCACTGACCGGTGAATACCAGCTGGTGTTGCTGGATGTCACCCTGCCGAAACTGAACGGCTTTGATGTGCTGAAAAAAATTCGCCAGACTTCTGATATTCCCGTTCTCATGCTGACTGCCCGTGGCGATGATGTCGACCGTATCATTGGTCTGGAGTTTGGCGCAGACGATTATCTGCCGAAACCCTATAACCATCGCGAACTGGTCGCCCGTATCAAGGCGATTATGCGTCGCGGCCGCCCCCAGGCAGCTGACAGCAACCCAAGAACCCTGAGTATTGACGACATCACACTGAATCTGGCGAACCGTGAAGCCACTATTCATGGTGAGGTACTGGAGCTGACGGCCACGGAGTTTATGGTGCTGAAAGCCCTGATCGAAAAAGCGGGTGAGCTGATCTCCCGTGATGAACTGACCCAGATTGCACTGAATCGCCGTCTGACCCTGTATGATCGCGCCATCGATATGCACGTGAGCAACGTTCGTAAAAAGATTGGTACCCGCGCTGACGGGACCGCACGCATTAAAACAGTGCGTGGGGCTGGTTATTTCTATATCCGCCCCTGAGGAGTCATGGGCGGTAAGCACGTTTGTAGTACCTGATTGAATGAAAGCTCAAATGCACAAAATGCTGGTCTGGCCATTTCGCAGTTTATTCTGGAAACTGTTCTTATGGTTCTGGCTGACCATGGTGTCAATGATGGTGGCACTGTTGGTGGCCGTTGCCATTACGGTTGACCCAGCGGATTTCCTGTCTGAACGAAGAGCCCTGTTTCGGGAGCTGGAAGTGGCTTCCCGGCAGGTTGAACGAATGGCGGCCGGCTGGTCGACCAGCCTTTCTATAAGACAGTTGCCTGGTAGTTATTACTATCTTTTTGCCCCTGATGGCGAACCTGTCGGGCGACCGGCAGTACCTGCTGAAGTTCAGTTCGCTTACAACAAAACCCATGACCGGCGGGAGCCGGTTATCACGTTCCGTAGTGGTGTTGTTGTGGTAGGGCCTCGCAAAATCTGGATTGACCGTACCCCTTTTGACTTTTACCTGACCAAAGAGATGCCTCGCCTGGTACATTGGCGGGTTAAGAAAGTGTTTGCTCAGCAATGGCATCTGATCATTATTGCCCTTGGGGTCAGCTTTCTGCTGTGTATTATGCTGGCTCGCTACCTTGTGGTTCCCATACGACAACTACAGGGTACATCACGCCGGCTGGCTCAGGGTGATCTGGCTGCCAGAGTGGCTCAGGTTGTTCGTGAACGGCGGGATGAACTGGGTGAGTTTGGTCGTGACTTCAACCATATGGCTGAACAGCTTGAGTCGCTTATAAACGACAAAGAGCGATTACTCAGGGATGTGTCCCATGAATTACGTTCGCCACTGACCCGGTTGCAACTGTCTCTGGCGCTGGCCCGGCGAAAGTCGCCGGACGCGGAATCTGAACATAGTCGTATTGAACGTGAAATCGAACGTCTGGATCAGATGATTGGCGAAATTATCCGTTTCTCCCGTATTCAGAACGGTGTGACGGACCTGGCCTGGGAGCCTGTCCCGCTTCATGCACTGATTGAAGGCATTGTCGATGATGCTGACTTTGAAGCTCAGGCTCAGGATAAGTCGGTGGTCGCAACGGAACTGCTGGATATTGACATCAATGGTATAAAAGACTGGCTGGGCAGTGCCATTGAAAATATGGTGCGCAATGCCATTCGTTTTACGCCCGAAGGCAGCCGTGTGGAAGTGGCACTGAAGAAGCACAAGCGTTATGCCGTTGTCACTGTCAGGGACTTTGGGCCGGGTATGCCGGAAGATGCGCTGGATTCAATGTTTGAGCCGTTCTTCAGGGTGGACGACACTCGTGGTAAAGAGAATGATGGCTTTGGGCTGGGAACGTCCATTGCGATGGGGGCTGTGAAAAATCATGGCGGCACCATTACAGCAAGGAATGTTCATCCGGGTCTGGAGGTCACTATTTGTTTACCTTTGAATCACAAGGTCGTTGCCTGACAGTTGCTGAAGCCAGGGACTGGCAACAGGCAATGGCCAGACAGATTGTCTGCTGTGATGATGTTGGAGACGTCTATACAGTGGCTGGTGTGGACGTCGGCTTTGAAGAAAAAGGTTCTGTGACCAGGGCGGCAGTGGCCGTCCTTGATTTTCCAACCATGCGGCTGGTGGATTTCGCCATTGCCCAGCTGCCTACCTGCATGCCCTATATTCCAGGGCTATTATCTTTTCGTGAAGCACCTGCGGTTCTGACTGCTTTGCAGCAACTGACGGTGCAACCAGACCTTTTATTATGTGACGGACAGGGCAGGGCGCATCCCCGGCGATTTGGCGTGGCCTGCCATGTGGGTCTGTTGTCCGGTATTCCTGCCATTGGTGTTGCTAAACAGAGACTCTGTGGAGAACATGACGCCTTGCCTGTTGAAAAGGATAGCCTCGTTGCGTTGATGGATGGCCAGGAAACCATTGGTTCTGTTCTGCGCAGCCGCACCGGCGTTAAGCCTCTGTATGTGAGTATTGGGCACAGAATTTCTCTGACCTCCGCTGTGCATTTTGTGCAGGACAGTCTTGCCGGTTACAAGCTGCCTGAACCCATTCGCTGGGCTGACGGGTTGGCATCAAGTCGAGGGAAAATCGTTGAAAAAGCTAGTCGGATTCTGGAGCGTTCCATTTAACCTTTCGCTGGCGCTGGTGTTTTCGCTGCTGGCTATGTTCGCCGGGTGTTCGCAATCCCGGTCAGTAACGCTTACCTCAGAGGAGTTGCAGACTCTGGTTAACCAGAAATTTATGTCGCCACAGATTCGTAATTTGCAGGTATTACCGCCCATTGTGAATGTTCAGCTCTATCTGGAAACCCCAAAACTGACGCTTCATGGTGATTATCAGGCGATTGGTTTCCAGTTCAGGGGAACGCTGGATGCGGATGTCTTCAGTAACTATCTGGACGGAGGCGTTACCGATCCTGTTCCTTTCCAGGTAGAAGGCATTGCCAACCTGGAATACCAGCCGGGTGACCGGGCCTTCTTTTTCTCAAACATTCTGCTGGAGAAGGCGCATATCGATCTGGACATTGCCATGATCGAGACACTGATGATTGACCAGCTGAAGAAAGCTCTCAGGCAGGAGCTGGGTAGCTTGCCAATCATTCCTCTTGATGACGGGGACGCACTGTACCGTAAGCTTGGCAACTTTCCTGCTGCGGTGAGGGTGGAGCAGGGCAGGCTGGTGATTATTCCGAAAGCTTCTTAAGGCCTGTTGAAAGGGAGTTAAGGGAAGCAGCAGAACATAATATACCGCCGTTGGCTTTTGGCGGTTGGCTGTATGAGCAGCTAATAGCCAAAAGCCAAAAGCCAACAGCCAAAAGCCCGGTAAGTTATTGAATGCTGCTCCCCTAAGAGCCACCCTGACTTCAATCAAGGTGTTGTTGTTTTTCAGGGTAAAAGTGATATGCAGAAGCCTGTTGCTGTCTGTAAAGCCAAGTGCATGAAACCTGAGTTCGTTCTTACTGTTTTCTGATCTTCCAGAAAAAGTAGTGGCTGATTGACTTTTCGTGATTATGGACAATACTTGTGCGGCCAAGCGTTAAAGACTATATCGATCCGTTCATCCGACCCCGGAGCTTTTTGAAGGATGGATGTACTAGCTAACTGCTGGAGATGGCTAATTAGTGAAAGCGGAATCCGTAGCGTGTAACCAAAAAGCATAAGAGAAAAAATATGAATTTCGCTACCTTCGAAGATAATAATTTGCTTGAAGCAGGTCGGTATAACTGTGAATTAAGAATACAGCAGATAAGGATGCCAGAAAATGTCCATGTTTTTTTATTCTCGACTGAAGAGCGCTGCTTTTCTGTTGATACTATTGCCAGTTGTTACTTATGGTCTGGATTCAGCCAATAGCCCCCTCTTTAAAAAGCCACGAGTCTACGTTTTAAATCTGGATAAAAGCGCAGATAGAATGGCATCTATGGTAAAAGTGCTTGATGCCGCAAGTATTCGCTATACCCGATTCTCTGCTCTGGACGGTGATGTTATGTCTGTTCCGATGATGCTGGAGCAGGGTCTTGTTGATACTCGTTGGACCCCAACGCCAAAATACCACTGGTTACATCATAACCGTCGGACAACAGGCTCTCAGGCACTTCACTCATACCCTCTTTCTGCCAGAACCGCAGCCTGCGCTTTGTCCCATAAAAAGATACTGGAGAGGGCCAGCAGGGCACTTCATAGTTCTGAGGACGTTATGATTTTTGAAGATGACGTTCGTATTCCGGTGGGTTCAGATTTTTGGCGTCTATATGAAGAGAGTTACCGTTCTCTCCCCGATAACTGGGATATTTTGTTTCTGGGCGCCTGGGATAACCGCTGTCTGAGAGATAGGGTGACTGAGACCCTGTATACCACCGCCTATAGTACAGAAGACGCCTCAACGGATTGCCACAGTGGTACCTATGCCTGGGTTATACGACATACTTCTATTCCAAAGATTCTGGAAAAACTAAACCCTCTCCATGAAGAAATTGACCATCACTTGTTACGCTATTTTGGTGGTGACATTAAAGCCTTCTGGATTTACCCTTCATTAGTTGAACCAGACTTTAGTTTTGACTCTGTGAGGGAGGGAGGAGCAAGTGAGGTGCAGAGCAATTCATCTGTTCCGGTATACCAGGCAGCAGTAAGTGACAAAGTCCTCAGGTATTCAAACTACTCCGCGGATGATTGGGAACTGACCGGGTTCTCAATAAATCGGCTTAATAAAGTGGAGCAAAGCGTATTTAAAAATGAAAGATTGGTAGAATTTATACCCGGGAAGACTCTGGCAACAAAAAACTGGCTGGTTGATGATGCATTAAAAAAAGATATTGCGTCAGGCGCTTCTTTCCTGGCAGAAAAATCTGCACCGCTGGGAACCAATGGAAAAGGGGTTGTTCCAAAGCTTTACTTTCTCGACTCGGAGAAGCTACCCAGATTGAAGCATGTTCATAAAGTGGTTTCTGGAGGTGATATAAAGGATTTTAGCCAGCCAGTACAGATGAATCATCTTTCATGGGCGGTTAGCCGACAAGTGGAGTACCACTTTTACACGTTAGATAAACAAGCCAGTTTCATATATGGAAAGAAAAATTTGTCATGGTGGCGGGTATTTAATGCCCTCGGTAATAAGCAAAAGTACTGGGTCAAAGTGGCTGTTCTCAAAGACATACTTGAACATGAAAAAATACCAGAGGGGCAGTGGGTGGTCTGGCTGGATAGTGATGTTGTGGTGAATGACTTCAGATCCACTCAGTCTATGCTGGATCGAGCCGTTGAAGAGTACGGCAAGGGCAAGTCGCTATTGCTGGCTCGTGATGGTGTTGAGTCTGTGACACCTTTTAATACAGGCATCATCATGGTGAAAAATGATGAGGTCGGGAGAGAGTTAATCAGCCGGTTATGGTCCATTTCGGATCATCCACGAATCGGTTTTAAGCCACAGTTAGAAAGCCTTCATGAACAGGAAGGTTTAAAGATTATTTACAATGGAGAAACTCTTGAGTGGGAAGGAGGCAAAAGGCTGGACTTTTCCCAGCAGGACTGGAAACGGAGTATTGGTATTTTGCCCAATAGGGAGAAGGACTTCAATATCAACACCTGGGTCTGTGATAATGATGTATTATCATGCAGTTATTTATTCGAAGGGGTAAAGGCGGATCGCCAGAATGATGCTTTTATTCATCACCCGGCCTTGGGGCATAGAAAATATTCTGAAATTATGGCGACCTTACAAAGGCTAAGGTTTAATTATCCACTACTGGATGTTTTCCTTCCAGACACTATTTACTCTTATTTCAGGGGTGATTCCTCTGAACGGTATGCTTTCCTTGCAGGTATTATGAGTCTTTGTCTCAGGAGTGATTTTTCTGATTCAGACTCCTGTGAAAAGCTACGTTTAGCTCAGGAAGCCAAAGTTCTGCTACGGTTTTATCGTAATATTCAGGACCTGTTTCCGAATGATATTGAAACTAACCCTTCCCCTGAAATATTAAAGGTTATAGGTCAGTACTGGTGGCAGCATCCCATGGAATTGAGAAATGAGGTTTCCAGCAGATACCAACAGCTTATATACCCTTATATTCATGTACCGAATGATGGAAATGAGCAATCTGATATAGAAGAGTATCTGTTGCTAACCGACAGTATTTTATCATTTACACCTGTTCAAGAATTAACAGGAAAGTCAAGCCCAGTCAGAAATATAAAAGCAGGAAACTCCTTCTACTACGATTGTAAGAATATTAAATTTTATAATGAAATCAATTTGTTGAGTACAGGTTGTGAAAATAGAGATGGAAATATACAGGTTAACCTGATGGTCAACCCGGCAAAATGCAACCTGATTACTAGCGATAATGGGGTCTTAAAGTGCAAAAACTCTGATTTTATGGTAGAGGATGAACCTTCTACTCCATCTTACGAATTAATAGATGGGGGTTATCTAGGCCCCCTCCATCACTCGCTCATGGAAAATTTTTTCGGTCACGATAAATACAATCATTACTTATATGTATGTCATGATAAATTTCGCAGACACAAACAACGGAGTATCCGTGAAGGTTCGAGCTTTATTAAATACCATTATTATTTAGACTATTGTCTTGAGGACTTTTACAAATACGAAAAACTCAAAATCGGTGAAGATTCGTACTATTACAATGCAGACTTTTGAGGCTGAAGAGCCAAGAATATTGGGAATAGAGTGTAGCCTTGCAGCTATGCCCTTCCTAAACACCCGGTAGTCATCAATGGTATACCCCGGAGCTTGCTCCGGGGGAGTGGCTTGATACTCAGTTCTGACTGAAGCATCGATTCCATCGCCAGTTAATCACAGGTATTTTTCTGAACAGGGGGCTTGTCACCGCATAGAGCCCGATGCCTGCCGCATCGGCGAGCAGGTCAAGCCCGGATAACTCGCGATAATCCGTAAACCCCTGCAACACTTCCAGAAGCAGGCCATAACCAAGCAGTGCCAGAGCTTTCTTCCAGTTCAGTTCTGTTTCGGGCCAGCTGGCGTCAATAAGAAATGCCAGTATTACAAAAGCTATTATATGCTGTAACTTATCGTTCCAGTCTGACAGGGGAATGTGCTCCGGGGGCATTAACCCCAGAACCGTCATCGTGGTAAGAGCAACTGCCAGAAAAACTCTGGCAAGCAAGGTGTAGTGTTTTTTTATTATCGCTTCCAATGGGTGGTCCTTGATCGGCGATGCCAGTGGTGGGCTGATTTAGGTTTGTTCTGGCTCAGTTGTTTTCTTAATGCCTCTGGTACCGGGACTTCCTGATAAGTCCCCTGAGGCAGGTTGTCCAGCGTCCAGTCTCCTATCTTATAACGAACCAGCCTCAGAGTGGGATAGCCAATCGCAGCGGTCATACGGCGGACCTGGCGGTTGCGACCTTCTTTTATGGTCAGTTCCAGCCAGCAGTCAGGAATAGACTGACGTACACGAATAGGGGGATTACGATCCGGTAATTCAGGGGCGTTTATTCGTTTGACCTGAGCGGGCAGGGTTATGCCGTCATTCAGTTTTACGCCTTTTCTCAACTGGTCGAGAGCGGCTTCATCGGGAATGCCTTCTACCTGAACCCAATAGGTTTTCGGCATTTTATGTAAGGGAGAGCTGACCTGATGCTGAACTTTACCGTTATTGGTCAGCAGTAACAAACCTTCACTGTCCCGGTCGAGGCGACCAGCAGGATAAACACCGGGAATAGGAATATATTCTTTCAGGGTTGCCCTGCCCTCTGCATCGGTAAACTGAGTCAAAACACCGTAGGGTTTATTGAACAAGATCAGCTTGATCGGTTCATTAGGATTATCTGTATTTTTTTGGGACTGGTGGTAAGTATTCTTTCGCATGATTCCGATCCGAAGAAAAATAGCGGGGGATTATAGGTGTCGGTGCCGTTGTTTAAAATCGGTTTTACGTGAAAGCGATAGCTTTAAGAAATTTTTATCAGAATGATGGTCTAAGCCTTTGTTTGAATAAATATTTAAAACATGAATCTGGACTACACTGAAGCCTTGGAAGCATGGTCAATGCGCCAGTCAACAGGATGTTTCTTTCACGGCTGGATAACAAAATGATAAATACAGGACAGGGTGCACGTTGAGTACTTCAAATTCTGCTGACAATCGTTCTATTTTAACTCAGCCAAGCTTGTTGTTGCGCTATTGTTTTCCTCTGCTTTTTGGGGTGATTCTCTGGAACCTGCCTGCACCGGAAGCTATGGATATCAGGGGCTGGCAAATGATGACTATTTTTCTGAGTACTCTGCTCGGAGTCATGGTCATGCCTTTACCCATGTCAGCGGTTACTTTTTTTGGCATGGCTGCTCTGGGGCTTACCCAGACTCTGACTCTGAAACAGGCGTTGTCTGGTTACAGTGAACCCATTACCTGGCTGATTGTGCTGGCGTTCTTTATTTCCAACGGTTTTATTAAAACGGGTCTGGGCCTGCGAATAGCGTTTTGCTTTATGCGGTTGCTGGGTAAAAGGACTATTACGCTCGGCTATGGTGTGGCTCTGACGGATGCAGTGCTGGCGCCTGCCATGCCCAGCCAGACGGCCAGAGCCGGTGCTGTGGTTTATCCGATTATGCGTTCAATCGCTGAGGTGTATGACAGTTATCCCGGTAATCCTTCCGCCAGAAGAATGGGGACCTTTTTAACCCTGGTAGTGTTCCATGCCAATGCGATTACCAGTGGAATGTTCCTTACCGCTATGGCGGGGAATCCACTGGTTATCAAGCTGGCAGGTGATCAGGGTATTGATATTACCTGGGCGTCCTGGGCTATTGGAGCGATTGTTCCAGGGTTAATTTGTCTGGCGGTCATGCCTGTCCTGCTTTATAGAATTTCACCTCCCCAATTAAGGGAAACCCCAAAAGCCGTCGAGATGGCGACAGAAAAGTTACACGAACTTGGCCGCTTTAAGCGAGATGAATGGATTATGGCAGGCACCTTTGCGGGTTTGCTGGTGTTCTGGGTAACGGGGCGTTACCTGGGGCTCTCTGCTGCACTGGTGGCTCTGTGTGGCGTGTGTCTGCTGCTGGTGTCGGGCGTACTTAACTGGGACGAAATTAAAGGTAATAAAGGTGCCTGGGATACCATGATCTGGTTTGGTGCTTTTGTCACTATGGCGCATTATCTGAGTGAGTTTGGAGTGGTTACGTATGTCAGCAGCTCTATAGGCCTATGGTTTGAAGGTTTACCAGTTTGGCTTAGTCTGATTTCAATCAGCGTGGTCTATTACTTTGCTCACTACTTTTTTGCTGCAACAACGGCTCAAATCTCTGCCATGTATGCCAGTTTTCTGATTATCATGATCAGTGCCGGTATTCATCCAACAGGTGCCGCTCTTACGCTGGCTTACCTGAGCAGTAATTGCGCGGTGGTGACGCATTATGGCAATGGCCCTTCCCCGATTTTGTTTGGTGCCGGATATGTTCCACTAACCACCTGGTGGAAAGCCGGTTTTCTGATGAGTTTTGTTTATCTGACGATCTGGCTTACCGCAGGAACAGCCTGGATGGAATGGCTGGGCTATTTTGGATGATTATGTTAAAGCTGGGTTGGTGCCGTGGCAGGATGGGTAAAAGTACGAACAGGCGTTGTCGTAAAGTTGGTTTTCTGTGTGTGCTTGTCAGTTCGTGTTGTTATTTGGCGTATATCTACGGATTAATGAAATTATCAGAACGTTCAAAATAGCAGGACAGATAAGTTGCTATCTATCTTATCTCTTGTCATGGAGTGCTGGTGTACTCAACGGTAAGTCTACCTGTTTGATTTACCGACTTGTCATGTTCGTTCTTCTATTCTGGCCCGGGTCAAGGTTTTGACCCGGGCTTTTTTTTAAGTCATTCCAGTAGGCGACCGTCAGCCAATCGAACGCATAATAATGCCTTTGATAAGAAACCCCAGCACACCCAGGCACAGAGCTCCAAATAAAATAAAGGTACCGAACTTACCGGCTCTGGACTTTTTCGACAGGTCATAAACGATAAACCCCATAAATAAAATCAGCCCTGTTAGCAGGGTTTTTAGCATCAGGGACTCAAAATTTTCTATATCCATTACTGCGTACTCTGTTGTTTATTGTTCTGTATCTGCAACCTTCTGCTGCTGTCATTCTATCTGCTCAAGTCTGGCGGGTGAATGTTTGTATGAAATCTGTCTAAACTGAGAATTAGCAACTTTCATGGACTTTCATGGAGAGAGGGAATGGCATCCCGTATCCGCCTGGTAGACATTACCAAACTCAGCAAGTCATCCTGGCTTGTGCGGCAGGAATCAGAAGCAGTTCTCAATCAAGCACATCGAAGTATGAAGCAACAGGCTGAATTTATAGAAAATGTTGGCCTGGATCGCAAGGCGCTCAGAGATTTCATAAACAGCGACCGCTGGACCGCAGGGCAGAGGCATAAAGCTCGTCAGGAGTTGATTCGTTTTAGTGAAGAACTGAAACAGGATATGTCTGAGCAAGCGTCTGAAAAACGCAGGGAAATCCGTCTGGCTAATAACCTTCTCAAACCTAAAAGCAAGAGTAAGTCATCTGTCCGGAGACGCCGTACCGGATTTGTATAAAAAAAGACATACGATTCTGCTAATACAGCAAGGATGCTAGCAGCATGAGCAATGTTAATGGCGTAAATAATGACAACATTTCGTTTCAGCCGATTGATCCGGCTGAGCTAAGCCAGCAGGACTTTATTGCGGCCGTTTACCTTGAACGAGGCAGTATGCTCGATGGCGAAGTCCGCAGAATCGCCAAGGATATAGAAACGTCCAACAATCTGTTGCACTCCGTTAATACCATGATTAATAAGGCTAATATTGCTCAGTACAGCGACAGTAATTACGCTGATGCAAGCTGGACGGTAAATGGAAAGAATATTGTATTGGATAATGGATACGGGCTGGGGTTGCAGACGGATGATGTCGGAAATACCACGTTTACGCTGGTGGATGCTGAAGGTAATCAGCTGATTTATAAAGACCAGACCCTGATACCAGTGCCAGCGGGGGGTAGTGTTGATGCAAGCGAAGTTGGCATCCCTGTTATGAACGATATGACAATGGTTCTGGATGACGGTACTGAAATTACCTTTGATACCGGAATACCTGCTACAGCTTTTGACCCCAACAATTTTTCCGGTGGCCTGGCTGATATCCAGAAGATTACCATTAAGCGGGGCAATCAGGGGATGACAATTAATGATGTCAACACGGCCGATCCAAAGATTATCCCTGCCGCGTTAAATGGTGCAGCCCTGGACACCCTGGATAACGATGGCCATATTCTGCTGGAAGCGGGAGGGCTGAATGCCTGGGAATATGATGGCGTTAATGTTGCCAGTATGACCCGAACCAACCCCAATGATGCAGATGTTCAGGTCAGTGGATACGCAGCCCGTAAACTGGCTTTTCAAAACAATGTCGATAATGAGTACAGTGGTGTTACACCGTCATTGACAAAAGCAGAGAAAGACATTCTGGCTAATATCCTGAAAATTTCAATTAAGAAAGATGATGGTAAAGGCAACCTGGTCGCCCAGGATTGGGCGACCATACGAGGTGACCTGACACCACAGGAGTGGGCCACCCTTAAGGCAGACCTTCAGGTGGCCAAAGAGAACCTGACAGGCAGTAACCAGCTGCAGACTGTTCAACTGCAAAGAGCCATGCAGTCCCATAATCAGAATTATGATGCCATGTCTAATTCGCAGAGTAGAATCTACAGTCTTCTAAAGGATATTATCAGTAATATCAAGTAGACGTTGATAGCTTTTAATCCAGCGATATTCCCAGTTGACTGACACCATTATTTTGAGCTTGCGCCCTGATTTCTTTCATAAAATCGGGGTTTTGTTTTTTCTGGGTTTTTAGCCTGTTAAGGATATCATCCAAAAAGTCTAAATGTTGTTTGTAGAGATCGTGTTCTTCAATATACTGTGCCAGCTCTGTACCGTTCAGTTCAGGCACTTCTGCATAGCGAATAAATTTACCAATGGTGCTGAAAGAAAGCGTAAGGGCGCTGGCTGCTTCATCTGAGCTGGGTGTCATGGCACAGTTGATGGCACAGTTGATACTGACAATGGTGTCCAGAGCTGGCTGGACACCAAACATATCATAATCATCCGGATTGGGTGTGTTGTCGTCTATTTTTTCCAACAGCCGTTCAAAGTTTTTGGCGGACTGATGTCCGGCAATGTTATCCCATAGCATGTTCAGACAGTGTCTGACCGTTGAGCGGTCGCCAAACTCAGCCAGCTCTGAGAATAATGCAAAATTTGGCCAGGCTCTTTCGGTGACGGCAGTGGCAGCCGCTGTAAGTTTCCAGTCAGAGAATGACTCGATCCTGTCACGAAACAGGGCATACTGCTTATGTGTATTCAAGGTGACTTCCTGCTGTTGAATCAGGAGGCGTATTGTATCAGGAGAGGCGTAGATGGGTACTTGTCTGACAAAAAAGACAATGGTTTATCTGGCTATCTTGAAAAACCGCTGGCTCAAAGAGCCCATTTGAAGTTGACTGTGACAGAGTCAAGCTTGTAATCAGAATTGAGCTCTATTTTGGAGTTGTCCATCAGGCAGCTTTCTGCTTTTAATTGACTACTGAATTCAACCTTTCCACATTGGCCAAAGTTAAATTGGGTTTTCTCCTTAATGTATTCAACCCGTTCTTTCAGAGGCTTGGCAAATCCTAATGCGTCCAACCCAAGATAGGCGGCACTGGCTGCGGCATCACTGGTCAGTTTTTTAGGGTCTGTGAAAGCTTTATAAACAAATTTGCTGACTTTCTTCTGGGAAATCGGCTTTGACTTATGGTCGACATCAAGCTTCGGCATGTCTTTTTGGCGTCTGGTAGAAAAAAGCGATTGAGAAGCAGGAGGTGTGTAAGAGTCTACATGCGCGACATCGTTGGAAAACTGGTTCAGGTATTTTGCGTAACTGATGGTTGTGTTGGAGTTATGGGATTCAGCCCAGACAGCAGGAGTGACCGTAAGGATTAGCAGCCGCTTAATCGATCGATAGATAAGATGACATTGAATTAATTTGTGTCCATCCATGGTGTCTATCCTTTCCAGACGTTTACCCATTAACGCCAATAAATATATTGCCAGCCAGTACACTATGCTGGCAAGGAAATATTCTTTATCTGATTAGTTAAGCATGCGAATAGGTGCACTTCTAATTCATATCCGCTATATAACAATTAAGTCTAAATTTAAAAATACCTTATTATCATAGGAGATTAGTCATTATTACGCCGAAATAGATGACAGATGAAATACAATTTTTTTCTAATTCTTGCCAGACATTGTTTCATTATCGCGAGCTTCATTTTTGTGATTTGTTCTTTCGACAAACTTAAATCCATACAAAACATCCTGTGTAGGGATTTATCGGATGGGCTTTGATGATCTTGAATAGATGGAGTAAACCCTGCTTTGCGAGATGGACAGAAGGTGGTTTTGACAGGCAGCAAAGCGGTTAACGCCCTGCTGCTTGCTGTGACCTGTCAGGCTCTGGACATATACTTGCCTGTTTCAGTGTTCACCTTGATCACTTCACCAATGCTCAAATATTCAGGTACCTGTACTTCAAGACCCGTACTCAGTTGGGCAGGCTTGGTTCTGGCAGCCGCTGAAGCGCCTTTGATAGCCGGAGACGTTTCGACGATTTCCAGGGCAATGGAAGTCGGTAGTTCAATAGCCAGCAGTTGTCCCTCAACCAGCAGGGCCGTCACACCTTCCATTCCATCACTCAGATACAGAAGCTGGTCTTCAATGGTGCTGCTGTTGACCAGGTATTGGGAATAATCTTCTGAATCCATGAACGTATATTCATCGCCTTCTTTATATAGGAAGGAAACGGTACGCCTTTGCAGGTCGACATCAGTGAACTGATCGTCACCTGTACAGGTCTGTTCCAGCTTTTGTCCGCCCGGGACGGATGAAAAACGTATTTTATAGAGCGTTGACGCACCGCGGGCAGAAGGGCTTTTGGTTTCAATCTGACGAACCAGATAGTATTGACGATCAATCTGAACAATCTGACCTTTTTTCAGTTCTCTTGCGTAACTCATACAGCAAGTCCTTCAAAATGATTAAGTGCGGGCATTCTACCAGAGACTGCTGCTGGGCGAGAGAGGCTAACTATCTGAAAGCGACAATGCCAACAAAATTACTGTTTCTGCCTTGGGAACGGAATCACTTTGTCAGACTCGACGTTTTTCTTTTTTCTATAGGAAGCTGAAAGAATAACGCTGGTGTCATGCTCTCCTGATAAATCCGGAGACTGGATATCCAGCATCTGAAGTCTGGAGCCCAGCAAGCGAATATGTCCCGGGTATCGGCGGATGCCATCCGGTGTAAATTCAAAGCTGAAATCTCGCACCAGACACATCTGTCCACCGGAACTTCTTCGAAGCCTGGTTTTATAACGCACGACAGTACCATCCAGAAGCTGAAGGTTCATATCCCGGCAGGCTCTTTTACCATGGGCGATGGCAATTTCCCGCGCTTTGGAAGTGTCTGACCAGTACCAGAAGGCAAGTGCCGCAGGAATTATCCAGAGAATGGTGTCCATCAAAAGCATAGAAATAAAGCTTTAAAATTTTCGGAACAAACAAAGATACCTATGGAGCACGGCCTCAGCAACTAAACCTTCGGTGTTTTTTACCTTCCGGTAACTACGCCGAAGGCTTCTGGAGATAACTTTTATTGTATTCAGTAGAAAAACAGATGTTTTTAACAGGATAAATTTTGCGTACTTTGCAGTGGTTAACTTTTGTTATTTTAGTGAAGGTGTCTTGGATTGGATGGCTTACCCTTTGGTTTTCCATCCTGGCCAATCAGCTTATCACGGGCGTCAAGACGATAAATATGGCGCAGATACCTGGCTTTAAGGTCATTACTGTCTAATGTTTGTTTTACTTCCACGCCTACACGCTGTAGGTATTCAAGCATAAATGCGGGGTCTGGCACTTCAGTCTCCAGGGCTGGCCTGTCTCGTAAAATTCGGGCGTAGAATATCACTCTCCTGTTAAGTTTTTTTGACTTGAGGCACTATTTTGCAGGCTAAATTCAAAAAAATTCAGTATCAATTACTACATGAGTAGGTGTAGGTACTAATATTGCGTGGCCGGTAAATCTATTTTGGTGAATAGTTTTGTTTGTTGTTGTTATTGTGGGTTTAATTGTTGATAAGTGCGTATATATGAAATATACAACTAACAAAAATCATTATACTTAGTTATAAGACTAAATTTTTCTAATAATAGGAGCGAATTATGCTGGTTGGAGTGCCTAAGGAGATAAAAAATCATGAATACCGTGTTGGACTGACTCCAGCTTCTGTTAAAGAGCTGGTAGAACATGGGCATAAGGTTTGTGTTCAAAAAAATGCAGGAGAAGGCGTCGGTTTCAGTAATGAAGACTACATCGCTGCAGGTGCAGTCATCCTGGAAACTGCTGACGACGTATTCGCTAAAGCTGAGATGATCGTCAAGGTTAAAGAGCCTCTGGCTGAAGAACGCGCCCGTCTGCGTCCGGATCACACACTGTTTACCTATCTGCATCTTGCTCCGGACGAAGCCCAGACACAGGATCTGATTCATTCCGGCGCTACCTGCATTGCCTATGAGACGGTCACCGATGCAAAGGAGCGTCTGCCTCTGCTCGCTCCTATGTCAGAAGTCGCTGGTCGTATGTCTATTCAGGCTGGAGCTCACTGTCTGGAAAAGTCCATGTCAGGTCGCGGGCTGTTGCTGGGAGGCGTGCCAGGTGTTGAATCCGCAAAAGTAGTCATCATCGGTGGCGGTGTTGTGGGGAAGAACGCAGCAGCCATGGCGGTAGGTATGGGTGCTGAAGTCGTCATTCTGGATCGTTCCGTTGAAGTACTGTGTAAACTGGATGAGCAGTATGGCAACCGGGTTCGCACCGTCTATTCAACGTCACACTCTGTTAATGACCATGTTACGACGGCAGATCTGGTTATTGGCGGAGTACTGTTGCCAGGTGCTGCGGCACCTAAGCTGATTACCCGGGAAATGATCAGCAAGATGAAAAAAGGCTCCGTTATTGTTGATGTTGCTATTGACCAGGGGGGCTGTGCAGAAACAGCCGTGGCAACGACTCACGATGAACCCACATTTATTGTCGACGATGTCGTGCATTACTGTGTCGCTAACATGCCGGGTGCAGTGGCGCGCACATCAACACTGGCGTTGAATAACGCAACCCTGCCTTATGTATTACAACTGGCGGATAGAGGTCCTCGACAGGCAATGGAAGAAAACCCACACCTTCTTGAAGGGTTGAATGTGTGCAGGGGCGTTATTACCTGCCAGTCCGTTGCTGATGCTCAAAACCTACCTTACCGCCCGGCAGCAGAAATGCTGAACGAGCTGTAACCGTTAATTCCTGCCTTCTATTCTCCATAAGCTGCGTTTCCCTTTGTGGTAGCGCGGCTTTTTTTATTCTGATCTGATACATTTCCCATTTTAATTATCAGGATATAGAGCAGTGATAGAATGGGAATGGAGTCATTATGAAAAACTCAGTTTGGATCAGCTCTATGGGATTCTGGCACTGCGACAGTCAGTCTTTGTCGTAGAACAGAACTGCGCCTATCAGGATGCTGATGGTCTGGATCAGCTAGCTTATCACCTGATGGGTTGGTCTTTCGACGACGATGGACGTAAAACCCTGGCTGCCTATGCTCGTATTATTCCACCGGAAATTGTAAAAACAGAGCTGGCAATAGGCAGAGTCATTACTGCTGATGCTTTTCGTGGGCAGGGTTTAGGGCGAGCCTTGCTTGCTGAAGCAGTCCGGCTATCGGAAGAAACCTTTCCTGACAATGATATTTACCTCAGCGCCCAGGCTCATCTGCAACACTACTATGGAAGTTGTGATTTTGTGGCGTCAGGGGAACTGTACGACGAAGATGGTATTCCCCATATTGCCATGTTCAGACGGAAATGTACTGAGCAATCAGCTTCAGGCATGCATTGAAGCCAGTAGTCTGCTGCCTCCCTGAGATTGCAACGTATCAAGCTGCTCATCGTTGCCTGACGGGGTTCGAGCAGCTGTTTCTTCAGCTCAGAGGTCTGAAAAAGCGTTTTAAAATTGATATAAGTCAATGGATGAAAGGCAAGCACTTTTAGAGCACTGCATGATGCAAGTATTCTGAATGAAGTAAAAACAATACATTCTGGATGTCTTTTTATCCTGGGAGCCTGTCGGACTTAAGACTGTCCTACTGCGGTTGCAATAAATTGGTCTAAAAATTCCTGCTTTCCTCCTGACATTGATAAAAAGCTGTCCTTCAAAAGGGGGAGCGCCATGTCGATATTGATCGATAGAATTATAAAAGATCATGAACACCTGACACGCTTGCTGGTTTGTCTGGACCGGGAAATCTCAAAATACAAGGAGGGTGCGACCCGTCAACCCAGGCTATCTGTGATTATTGATGCACTGGATTACCTTCATAATTACCCTGACAGTTTTCATCATCCACTTGAGTCACGGCTGCTGGCAAAATTACGTCCCAGAATTACGGATGCCGGGTTGCGGCAAAAGCTCGAAGCTATTGAAGAACAGCACGTTGAGATCTACCAGCTTACCAATAATCTTATTGATCGCTTCCAGTCCATACAAAATGATCAGATTGTTCCTGTTGATAAGCTATTGGCGGATTATCAGCGCTACGCCGAGCTGCAGATTAACCACATCAAAATGGAAAACATCTTCATGATTCCAGCCATGAAAAAGCTGCTAACAGAGGAAGACGTTGCAGCCGTCAAATCTGCACTGAATGGCAACCCTGACCCCCTGTTTGGTGCGCATCTCTGGGACGCTTACGAAGACCTTTACCAATTTGTTGTGGGTACTGAACAAGAGCAGGTTGCTGTCTGATTCTTGTTTTGACGATAGATTTTTAATCTAACTCTGCCCGATTCCGGAAGTACTCTAAAGCTTCCGGGTTGGCCAGTGCTTCGGTATTGACGACGGCCTTTCCGTGGACAATATCCCTGACTGCCAGTTCGACAATTTTACCACTGATCGTTTTGGGAATGTCTTCCACCTGCAATACCACAGCTGGCATGTGCCTGGGTGTTGTATTGCTGCGGACAGTACTCTTAATAGTTTTAATCAACTCATCATCGAGCTGCCGGCCAGGGCGCAGCTTAACGAATAGCACAACGCGAATATCGTTGTCCCACTCCTGTCCTATAGCAATACTTTCCAGAACGTCTTCAACTTTCTCGACCTGCCGATAGATTTCTGCCGTTCCTATCCGAACGCCACCCGGGTTCAAAACCGCGTCGGCACGCCCATGGATTACAATACCACCGGACTTTTTGAGTTCGCCATAATCCCCATGAGCCCAGACATCGGGAAAACGATTGAAGTAAGCTTTCCGGTAGCGGCTTCCGTCCGGATCGTTCCAGAAACCAACCGGCATACTGGGAAAGCTGGACTGACAGGTCAGCTCGCCTTTTTCATCGGTCAGTGGTTGTCCTTCGTTGTTGACGAACTGCACATTCATACCCAGCCCCCGGCATTGCAGTTCACCCCTGTTAACCGGCAGTGTTGGGTTGCCCAGGGCAAAGCAGGAAATAATATCAGTGCCGCCAGATATGGATGAAAGGCATACGTCGTTTTTTACAGAACGGTAAACATAGTCAAAACTTTCATGGAGCAGTGGCGATCCGGTGGACAGTATGACTTTCAAATGCCTGAGGTCATGGGTTTCACCGGGTTTTACACCGGCCTTTTCCAGGGCAGCTATGTATTTTGCACTGGTTCCAAAAACACTGACTTGTTCTTCTTCCAGTAAATCAATCAATGTGGAAGGCCTGGGATAAAAAGGAGAACCGTCGTATATAACCAAAGTAGTACCCAGAGCCAGGGAAGAGACCATCCAGTTCCACATCATCCAGCCACAGGTTGTGAAATAGAAAAGACTATCTGTGGACTTAAGGCTGGTATGTAGCCCCAGCTCTTTCAGGTGTTGCAGCAGCGTACCACCGTGACCATGGACAATGCATTTGGGAACTCCGGTGGTTCCTGAGGAATACATAATAAACAGCGGGTCATTAAATGCGACAGGCTCAAAGTGAACCCCACGGCCGCCTTGCGCCGCGAACGTAGAGTACAGTTCCGTATCCGGTAACGCAGAAAGTTCAGGCTCAGGTTCCATAAAAGGCACCAGAACCGTCAACTGAAGTTCTGGAATCGCCTGCTGAATAGCGGCTACCTTGCCTTTGCAGTCTATGACGTTGCCGCCATAGAAATAACCGTCACAGGCCACAAGCAGCTTAGGTTCTATCTGCCCGAAACGATCCAGCACACCCTGAAGGCCAAAATCAGGGGAGCAGGAAGACCAGATTGCACCCAGTGCTGTGGTGGCCAGCATCATAATGATGCTTTCCAGGCAGTTTGGCATAAAGGCAGCGACCCGGTCGCCTTTGCCGATACCCTGTTGAACCAGTCCGCTCTGTGCTGCGGAAACCGCCTGATAAAGCGCCTGCCAGGTCACGGACTCCCTTCGTCCAGTCTCCCCTCGAAAGATAATGGCAGGTTGGTCAGATTCCCTGTGGCGTAACAAGTGTTCCGCATAGTTCAGAGTGCTACCGGGAAACCAGTTGGCACCGGGCATTGCGTCGTCCGCCAGAATGGCTTGAGGAGGGTCGTGAAAGATGACCTGAAAGTAATCAGCGACCAGTTCCCAGAAAGATGATCGATCAGAAACACTCCACTGATAAAGGTGCTTGTAATCGGGGAATGCCTGACCTGTCTTGAGCTGAGCTGCCTGGCTGAAAGCCTGCAGGTTCGAGATGTTGATCGTCTTTTCTGAAGGGGTCCAGAGTACCTGAGTCATAACTGAAGAATCCTGTTTATTATTCTCACCAGCGTTCAATAAATGTAGCTGGCATTATTCAGGTGATCAGGGTTTATCATGACACAGTGCAATGGTGGGCTGTAAAGTAAAAAAGTTCGACGTTGCCACCTCTTATCCTCCAGAAATTAAAAACAGGTCTATCCTTGACCGTTCAGTAAATTTCAATTTGTTGCCTGACCAGCAGCTAACAGCTAACAGCTAACAGCTAACAGCTAACAGCTAACAGCTAACAAGCAGCTGCGGTCAGACCACATCCAATGATGAGAGAGGTCTCATTGGTTTCGATTGCGCCAAAACTGTTATTAAAAATTTTTCTTTTATTCAGAAGCGTTGTTTTTGGGTTTTGTCTGGTCTTTTGTCTGTCCTGTTATGTCCGTGTTGTGGCATCTGCACCTATTGCTATTCCATCAGTAAGCCCATCAGAAATTGCAAGGGATGAACAGGCTGAAAAACCGATTACTATTCTCACTTCGCACGTTACCGAGTTGGGCTATATTGCTGCCGCTCATTCGGTGGCGCATATTGTTGCCGGGCAGTTTCCCGGTCGGCGTATCCGTTTGATTCTGGATTACGATCAGGACAATGCTGGTATCCGGGAGAAATTTAACCGGATGTTTCAGTTTCCTGGTCAGGTTGAAATACTTTATTTACCCGGCAAGGGAAGAATGACACGCACTGCCGAGTCGTATAATGCTGAAGACAGGTCGCTGGCACAGCAGTGGCTTGATGAATCCTCCCTCGTCATAATCGCCCTGAACTTTCTGGGGCGGGGGTTTAATCTTTCATCCGGGCAATGCCTTTTCATTGCGCAGATTGGTACACAGGATTTCTGGAAGGGGCTTCCCTGCCACTGCAAGTATCGAATTAATCTGGGAGTAGGGCCGGATGAAGATGGCATGCTGATAGAGCCGCAACTACTGCAAAAAGCAGAACAGGGTATGGAGTCGGCTTTTAAGGATGATTTCGATCGGATAATGGAGGAATACCCTGAACTGGCAAAGTTTATACGTCTGACAAAGGAACATTCTTCAAATAGCACGCCTAAGTACTATATGGCCTACCAGCATGCCGACCGTAATTTTGTCGAATTTATTGCCATCGTCTCTCACCTTGAAGGCGATGCTGCTGAGTCCTGGATTTTGTCTGATATGGATGACACTTTTCTGAATAGTGAAATAATGACTGAATTTCTAATTCATGAGGGTGTTGGAAAACTGATTTACTATCCTCCCTCAGCTCCGTCCAGGGAAACCATACTCCGGGCAGTAGGGAGAACGGTGCATTTTTCCCGGCTTCCCCATCTGAAGGATGATCTGTACTACGCATTGCTTGCTTATTCTCAATCCGTGGTAGGCGTGACCAGTAACCAGAGTTTATTTATTGCCATGACTCTGGAAAAGCTGCCGGTCTATTTACCCTATACGCCCTTGCAGAATGAGGTAAACCACCATCTTTCGCAGTTTAATCCTATATTTAAGCCACTATTTATAAGTGGTCAGGAACCTGCTGAAAAAGCACAGGCCATAAAGGCGGACCAAACCAGCATAGCCTCCTGGTCAAAAAATATTGTTGCATTAAAATCAGCGAATGCACTGCTGATCAGCCTGATTGACCAGCATGAAGGGAGAGATGGCAGCCTGCATACCCCTGTTAACCAGGCTTTTAAAGGCGGTGATTGCCAATGGCCAATGTCGGATCACGAAATAACTGCCACTGATAATAGTGTGCCGACGGTTCTTCCCATTAACAAACCCTGGAGTGATGATGATCTTTACTACTTAATCCCCCGAGTTGTGGGTTTGCACGTTGTAGTAATGCTTTTCTATGGTGCTCGTGCTATCAGTTCTGGCTTAACTAAGCATCTTATTTTTCTCTGAGAGAAAGCTTGAAAGCCCACCTGAGCCTCAAGCTGCTCTCAAGGCATCGGTAGGCGCTTGCTGTACCCCGGTTCTTCCCTGACGGCCTTGCAATCACTGAGAAAAATATGGTTGAGGTTAAATTCAATGTGTTCATTCACTGCCCCTTTAATGCACCAATGGCATAAGACGACACAGATCGTACAAAAACCTGATCAAAGGATACTTTGAACAGTGGAACCGTATTCAACGCATCGGGTAAGGTGTTGAAATTCCAGCTGAGGGTAAGGGCAAAGGCTGAGCTGGGTTAAATGTGTGTTTGTGTCGGGCGATCTGTTTGTGGACATACCAGCCTGTTCGGACTAAACAGAACCTGAATAACGGTATTTTCAGTTATTCCGGAGAGGGAGAGAAATGCTGGTGGCGAATCAGCCATTTTCCGGAATGGTTTTCCAGAAACGCTGTCACGCGAATTTTCGGATGCTCGTGGCCTTTTACATTCAGTTGGGTACACATGCAGGCTGCCTCACCATGCAGGTATACGACAGGTTCTTCAGTTTCTGAGACAAAGCCGTCTTCACTGTTGAAATAGTCGTTGTAGCGCTGCTCCATGGCAGAGCGACTGTTCAGGTTGACGTGCAGGCCAAAGCTGTGTGGTTCGTTATCATCGACGAACAGGGACATCATGCTGTCTACATCCTTGTCCTGTATACAGCGCTCATATTGTCTGATGATATGCAGAAAAGGCGCCAGTGCCTCTCCTTCCAGTCTTGTGGACATTTTGGACTCCTAACATAGCTATCAAGCGTCATTAGAAGTCTATAAGAAATAGCAGCGACTGCCAGAAAGAGCCGATAAATTCTTCAGCTAACGCCTCGGGCCTTAAGAATAGCGGACTTAAAATCGTCAACACAGTCCTTGGCAATACCAGGGATCATTTCACGGCTGTTACGGCTGCGCATTTTCAGGTGATATATCAGCATATCGTCGTTCATTGCGCGGAGGTCGCCTTTGTGTCCGGCTTCTTCAGCCATCTTGCCCAGAAAGGTCATTAAGCTGTCATTCTGGCTGGCCGTCCATTCGTCTTTCAACAGTTCCAGCAGTTCGTTTATACGGTGGCACTGCATGCTTTACTCCTTTGCCTGTGGTGAAAGTTATGCTTAAGGTTACTAAGGTATGAGTTTATATCTTATTGATTTATAAAAAGCATAATACATGCAAGTTGTGTGAATGTTTAGCAAAATCGTTGTAAACCCTCGCCCAATGCGGGCGGGGATATAAGACGGGAAGGCGCAGAGCCTTCCGCCATCAATCTGGTGTACTCTGGCTATTAACGTAGTCCTTCAGAGTCTCGATAGTTGCACCGCCAGCACTGCAAGCAAAGTAAGACCTTGACCACATTAAGCCTGCTTTGCTCTGAGCAGTAAGGTGGGTATTCAGCATTCGCAACCGTCTTGATGATGTTGATTTGAGATTATTTACCATGACACTGATAGCCAGTTTTGGTGGGTAGGCCACCAACAGGTGTACGTGATCTTTTTCGCCATCCATTTCAAGTAACTGGCATTCCAGTTTTTCACATGCACTCTCGAACGACTCCCGTAACTGCTTGATCATATAGCCATCAAAAAGCTTTCGCCTGTACTTTGTCGTGAACACCAAATGAACAACCAGCTTGGTAACGCTATGTCGTTTGCGAAGATACCCTTTAAGCAAATCTTTATTGTGTGCGCACACTGAAAACCTCTTTCAAATACATGTAATATAAAGCTTATATTAATGAGCACTGAAATAACATTCCATGCTGAGAGCCACCAAAGTACGAATCTATCCAACATCAGAGCAGGCGGAATTTCTCGACCGTCAGTTTGATGCTGTGCGGTTCGTATGGAACAAGGCCCTGGCTATTAAGGTTCATTATTACAAGGTTCGTGGGCAGAGCCTTTCTCCCGAAAAACACCTGAAGCCCTTGCTGGCAAAAGCCAAGAAAAGCCGAAAGTACTCATGGCTGAAAAACGCTGACTCTATTGCACTGCAACAGGCCACTATCAATCTGGATACGGCCTTTCAAAACTTTTTCAATCCCAAATTGCAGGCAAGATTTCCTCGCTTCAAGAAAAAGCATGGCAAGCAAAGTAGCTACCATTGTACGTCTGTCTCTGTGGGCGATAACGGGATAAAAATCCCCAAGTGCAAGCCCATAAGGGCTAAAGTGCATCGTGAAATAGTGGGTAAGGTGAAGTCTATCACCCTGAGCAGAACGCTAACCGGCAAGTATTTTGCCTCCATATTGGCTGATGATACCCAGGAACAACCAAAACAGATTGATAATCTTGAAGCTAATCAGGTTGTCGGTGTTGATATGGGGATTACTGATCTGGCTATCACCAGTACCGGCCATAAGACTGGCAATCCTCGCTTTCTGAAAAAAGCACAACGTAACCTGAAAAGAAAACAACAGGCTCTATCTCGCTGCAAGAAAGGCTCAAAAGGTAGGCACAAAGCCCGTTTATTGGTGGCAAAGGCGCATGAGCGTGTAGCCTTTGCCCGTAATGATTTTCAGCATAAGCTATCAAAACAACTCATCGACGAAAACCAAGCGGTGATTGTGGAGACACTGAAAGTTAAAAACATGCTCAAGAACAAGCGTCTTGCTCGTTCTATTGCTGATGCTGGCTGGCACTCACTGATAACCAAACTCGAATACAAGGCAAAGCAGGAAGGTAAACATCTGGTGAAGATAGACCAGTGGTTTGCATCCTCTAAAATTTGCTCATTCTGCGATTTGAAACAGGAAAAAATGCCATTGAGAATCCGATCATGGGAGTGTAGCTGTGGTGCTATCCATGACCGGGATATTAATGCAGCTCGCAATATCAAGAAGCAAGGCATATTGAAATTAAAGGCGGAAGGACTGTCCGTTTCTGCTGATGGAGGCTTGCGTAAATCCGGCAGACTGTCGGTTGCTGCCTAAGAAATCAGAAGCCTCACCCGATAGGGTGGGGAGCAGTCACTTGTCACTCTATGAGTTTGCATCCTATTGATTTATAAAGATATAAAACATGTAAATCATATGAACTTTTTGTTTTAACTTAAAAATGACTTTGTTATAGTTCTGATCACTGCCTTTGTATTGATGAATACCTATAAGTATCAGGAGTGAACGATGAAAGCTGTCAAAGGAATTCAAATTACCCATGCAGACAATGAAGCCCTGTTGAACTCTTTCTGGCTGATTGATGAAGAAGACAACGCCGCCCGCTGTCTGTGTTCCCGTGATCAGGCTTTTGAACAGGATGAACGGGTTGAGCTGAGTCGTCTGGGGAAGATTGAATACCGGGAAGTGCCTGTGGAAAAGCCATCCCTGCGTGAAGGTGGGCAACACCTGAATGTGAATGTACTGTCAGCGGAAATGCTGCAGGATGCTGTGGATAACCCAGAGAAATACCCATCCCTTACTATTCGTGTTTCTGGCTATGCGGTACGCTTTAACTCCCTGACCCCGGAACAGCAGCGCGACGTGATTACCCGTACCTTTACAAAATCCATGTAGTCATTAGCCATCGAATAAAGTCAGCCTTCGGTCATTATTCATTAACGAGTGAAGGCTGGCACTGACAGATATGTTAAACTCTGGCTTTTGCGTGTCCTGAGCATGTCTGTCGTTGATCCTCATTTTAACTCACCCTTTCACACCCTCACTTTGCAACGCATTCCTTTGCGCCGACGGGAAACCCTGCAGGCCTGGGATGCAGCCGATGAGTATCTGCTCAATCATTTCTTTACTGAGTTTGCTCAGCGGAAGCCTGATGATGAGCAGAACATACTGATCTGTAATGACAACTTTGGTGCTCTGTGTCTGAATCTGCATGAATATGAACCTGTTCTGTATACCGACTCCCATACTGCCGGGCTGGCGCTGGCGCATAACGCACAACTGAATAACCTGTCAGTGTCTTCTGTTACTGTTATTCCTTCAACCGTTAAACCTGAGGCTGACAAGGGTAAGTGGGATGTGGTACTGATGAAACTACCCAAAAATCAGTCCTGGTTCCGGGAACAGCTGATTCAGATTAAACCCTTTCTGCATGAAGGCAGTAAAGTGATCGTGGCTGCCATGGTTAAACATCTGCCCCACTCAGCACTGGAACAACTGGAACAGATTATTGGCCCTGCCAGTCTGTCCAGGGCGAAGAAAAAAGCGCGCCTGCTGCTGGCCGACACCGAAATACAGCGCAAGACTCCAGAGTCTAAATACCCCAGACACTGGCGGGTTGATAACGCCCGTAAACCGCACAATGGCATTAAGCTGATTAACCATGCCAACACATTCTCCAGAGACAGTCTGGATATTGGAGCCCGCTTTTTTATTGAACACCTGCCAGCGGGCATAGAAGGCAATATCATCGATATGGGCTGTGGCAATGGCATTATCGGTATTGCTACTGCTATGCAAAATCCGGGGCACATCAACTTTGTCGACGAATCGTATATGGCGGTGGCGTCGGCCCAGGCCAGTTGGCAGGCTAACGGTATGGATGAGGCTAAGGCGAGCTTTACAGTGAATGATGCATTGCAGGGCTTTGCTGCCGACAGTGCCGACTGCGTGTTGTGTAATCCTCCTTTTCATCAGCAAAATACAGTGGGCGACCAGATTGCCCAGCGTATGTTTCAGGATGCAAAACAGGTGCTGAAACCTGGCGGTGAGTTCCGTGTCATCGGTAATCGCCATCTGGGTTACCATGCGCTGATGAAAAAACTGTTTGGTAACTGCACACTGGTGGCGTCTAATTCCAAATTTGTTGTGCTGTCGTCTATTCGGTAAACAGTAGATCCAGGTGCCGGTTGCAGATGATTAGAGATTGGAGTCATCTTATGCACCTTCCGGGGAAAGTGCATAAATCTTTATGAAAAGCTCAATCAGGCGTTTTCTTTCAACAGCTTCAGGACGGGCTGCAGGAATCGGTTAGCTTCCTGAGTGCTGACCTTTTTACGCAGCTCGGCAGAGATTGCTCTCTGGTAAACACGCTTGTTCGCTGGCAGCTCATTGATCAGGGCATTGATCATTTCCGGGTTGAGCAGTCGATTAGCAACAGGCGTCTGAGGATAGGCAGCGCGAACAACTTTCTGGTCATATTCAATGAGAACCGCTTTCAGGGAGCCCGGCTCAGCTGCTTCATGGTCTACCTCTGGTTTTGCAGGGGTAGCGGCTTTTTCGACGACAATGTCAATTTTAGCCACACCTTCCTCATTTTTGGTATCCTCCGGGCTAACTGTGGCAGCGGCAACAGCACCAGACTCTACCAGGGCAGCAACCAGTTCGTCACGCATGACCCATGCAGACGCTTCGCCAACCGCTCCTTCCAGAGCAAGAATGGATGCAGCCGTGCCTTCTGGCTCGATTTCCAGAAAACTGGCGATACGTTTGCCCAGATTATTGACAATCAGGGAGGCACGCTTGGCACCGGTTATCTCAGCAACCTGCTCTGCAGTTACAGCATGTTCGGGAAAGGCAAACCATGCGGTCAGCAAGTCCATATCCTGTGTACGAACGGCTTTGTTATTACCCAGTGCTTTAAGAAAAAGTTCTTTAGAAGTCAACAGCTTCACCTCGACGAAAAAAATCTGGCTATTCTTTCAGGCTGACCCAAATAATCAATCGCTAGTTGTGCTGATCTGTATGTTTTTTCACTTATAGCAGTGACTGCTGAGTGCTCAGTTCAGCAAGCTTTGTGGTAGTCGAAGACGGATGTATCAATTTGTGTAGGTAACTCTCATCTGCTTCACTATTTGGGATCGGATAAAAATGTATAGAAGCCAACTGCCGTGGAGTGGTTTCGTGTATAAAAGAGGTTGTCATTCCAGCATCTGTAAAAGCCAGCCCACGCAAACGTCCCTGTCCAGCGAACAGCGCACTGCCTTTTATCCAGCCATGCGGTGCGGTCAGGAATTCCCCATTATTGACAGGTGTTACTGTGAACTGGAAATACTGGCTAGACGGTTGTTTAAGCTTAACAGCTCTTTGATGATAGTGAAGTTTTTGTGTATCACGGTTTCTGCTAAGAAATACACAGCAGCAGTGCCTGTAACCGTCATTCAGCACTTAATCTGAGAATTTTCTAAAACCATCTAAAATGTAAAAAATTTTCAGACTGAGCATATGCCATGCAACCTCATCAATTTCACATTCAACGCATAGACTATACGGGGTTGGTGGCCGGTATGTGCAAAGAGCTCGGGATCCCTAACCTTCTGGATTCTCTGGTTCCAAGACAGCAAACCAGATAGCGTAGAGTATTATGTCAGCGGTCATCCTTGGGTATCTGTTGACTGTCGTAAACTGGCAGAGGCTTTCCTGGGGTGCTTTGTGCTGGCAACAAACAATCTGGACAGGAGCCAGCTAAGTTCAGCAGAAGTGTTGGGCACTGATTGGTCGATGGTCATGAAAAACATGTCGTTGGTTTGCAGGAGAGGCAATTAACCATCATTTCAATTCTTGGGCGATCGTATCAAGAGATTTATTCCTGATATAGGTGTTGAATGACGTATATAGTCAAATCTGGTGTTTGAGAGCATGATCAGGCAGCCTCCTGAAAACCAGGTTGCAGAGGCCAGATTTTTTTGGGGGGGGCGTTTTATTGCCCCAAGCCAAATGAGATCGCCCGGGCACAAGCAGCTTTCGCAGTATTTTCCAATCCTAAAATGAGCCTGAAAGAGGTGCCACAGGTAGAGCCTCTCAGCCTCTTTTGTAATTGCTATATAGAAAATAACTTCTAAACTTCTGAGCCTGTATCTGATCTAACTATTATATATGACAGTTTTTCGAAGCATGAAAAGAAACTATAAATTAGCAGGGATGAAAAAAAATTATCCATTGTTTTTCCTTATGGCTTTATTTAGTACTTCAGTTTTATCAATTACGGATGCGCAACTCAAGAAGGAGCTTGGTGATTACCTGACCAGTAATAATTCGCCTGTAATGCAGTCCGAATCCGTTGATAGTGCATTAGAGTTTCTTACCACTGTTATATCTCGAAATTTTCATATTGAACAAATTAGTGCTTATCAAGTTAACGAGTTTGTGACGCATGTGGGCATTGTGATTAATAATTTTTTACAAAATGCCACAAGCAATGCCCCCGAAAACAACATCAGTGACCCGTTTGATACTCTGTTAAATGGCGGGAACGCATTAAACGCTGCTTTAAGCAATAACCCATTTTTCCGGCCGTTTTTTCTACGGCCTGAACTTCTGCAACATCCGGCAGAGAACCTACCCATGCCTTATCAAGGAGTTCTGCCTCAGCAGCTTCTACCTCTGCAGGCTCTATCTCAGATTCCTGGGCCTCCGTATCAACAGCTTCCGCCTCAGCAGGCTCTATTTCAGTTTCAGCGGCCTCCGCATCAACTTCCACAAGCAGTCTTTGCCCAGGTAAGAGCACCCCTTCCTCTTCATGTATACCCAGCCCGTCCTGGAATAAGGGGGCTGCACCAAAGAAATAATAATTTTATCGAAGCAGGGCAACCTATTGAGGTTGAAGCTACCCCGGAAGAAACTGAAAAAACAAAGAAATTGAAGGATCTAGAAAAGAAAAACTTCAGTTTGAAACGGCAACAGCAAAAACTCAAAGATGAAATTGAGCAGGTTAAAAGAGAAAAAACTGTAAATGAAGCTGAAAAAACAGTGCAGCTAAACAAACTGGCTGAACAAATTAAACGATTGGAACAACAGCAAAAGAAGCTTGAATCTAAAGCTGAGCAATTGGAAAGAGAAAATGCTAAAAAAACAAAAGAGTTAAAGGATCTAGCCAAGAAAACAGAGCAGCTGGAAAAGTTGTCAGGGAAAAAAATTAAATTAAAAGAACAGAACAAACAGTCTCAGGAAGGATCTAACCAAAATAAAGAAAAGCCCCCTCATAAAGCCACTTACGACCAACAGAAACCGAAAGAAAGTAACAGTCAGCGTACTTCGTCCGACCGTGAAGTGCAAAAATTGATGGGTGAAATAGAGAGGAACGATCGTGAGGAAAAAGAAAAGAGGGAGCAAGAATTACAGCAAATAACTGCCCGGAAAAAAGTAGAAGAGGAGGAGAGGCAGCGGCAGCGGCAAGAGCTTGCCCGGAAAAAAGCCGAAGAGGAGGAGAAGCGGCGGCAGGAAGAGCTTGCCCGGAAAAGAAGAGAAAAGGAGAAGCAGCGGCAGGAATGGTTGGCTCGGAAAAAAGCAGAAAGGGAGAGGCAACAGCAGGAAAAACTTGCTCGGAAAAAAGCTAAAAAAGAGAAGGAAAGGCAAGAGCGTGAGCAGGCACAATGCCAGAGTCCGCAAAAAGAACAAACCAATGAACTGCTCAATACAGCTGATCTCTATAACCTGAGAGGTGCACCTGCGAATTTAGCTATTGTTTCAGATTCGCCATATCCTTCCATGGAAAATCTGCAATGTTTGCAAAAGCATTTTCCTGATAAGATAAAGGAAATAAGACAAAATATTATTAAAAAAAATAAAAACCAGCCTGATAAGAGAAGTGCACAGGAAGAGTCAGCTAAATCAAATGTTCTGGGTGATAATACAAAATCAAGCGAGGACGTATCACAAAGCAATAGGATTATTAGCAATCGAAGATGGTTGGAAAAGTCCACTTTACTTGACAAAATTGTTGTTGTTACCACAGCTGTTTGGGCTGGAGCTGGATTGGGCTATCTATATAGGTTTTATCAATCCTCACAATATGATCATAGTGAGAATATGACCAGAGACGAGTGTCAGCTTTTTCTGAATAAAATATTTTCAGATGGTGATGGGTATATTATTAAAGACTCAAAAGCAACAGTGGATTGCATTGTCAGGCTCAGTGAAAATAATCTAACTATACCCGTATATAAATCGTACATCAGTGATAATAGTAATGGCTCTAGTGATTTTATCTTATATGAGCCCTCTGGTAATAATGTCGTTCCTAACGAAAAGTTTTTTTTAGCACCTGCCAAAATGGAAAAACTGTCCGATATATCCTCTGAATTTGGAGAAAGATACGCAGTATTTCTATCAAATATTCATGAGCTGCTACTAAATCGATCATTAACTGATGGTGTTAGGATAACAAATATATCGGCAATACTGTGTGGAGTAATGCCGACTAAGGATCTTACAGAAAAGTGTTTTTTAAATGTTCGTGATATGATTGAAAGTTTTGGTATTCATGCAATAAGCAGCTATTACTCTTTCATTAATGCTGGTCATTATGATTTTAAACATTATATATCCCAAAAGAATATTTTTGTTATTCTTCCTTTTTGGGAGGTAGATGCCGATAAAAATCTTGTTGGAAGACGGTACCCTGTTAGATGGCAAGAAAACTCATATAGACCCTTATTTCCTCTTTTTGATATTCCTCCTGACGAGCAGATTGATCCTTATACTCAGGGGAAGACATTCTTTTTTAACAAGGATCTTAAATGGATACGCCATACCAATGCATTTTTGTCTGGACAGAAGACAGGACTAAGCCAGTTAAAACATTTTGTAGCTTATGAGTCTTTACCATGCAAACGCTACGCTCGTATTATTGGCTATGACGATGGAAAACAACTCCATCTGGCCTGGGAGCCCGATCATGGCTTGAGAGAAAGCCATGCGGCGTTCATGTACATGATTTATAAGCACTATCTTGACAGTAGCCAGCAATTCCGAAAAATGCCTGAAGAGTTAAATGCCTGGTTTACAAGTTGTCTGAAGTCTCAGGCGTGTCAAATTCCCTGGTTGAGATCGGATGTTACAAAATTAGACAATGGTTACTTTCAAAGAGTACATAAGACGTACGAGATAAAGGCGATGTCTTCAGGCAAAATTATGCGGCAGTGGCAAAAACAACTGGCTTTTATATACGCAGCATCAAATCTCCATTCTACGGGTTTAACGATTAGTCAATTTGCTGATAAGGCAAGAAAACTATGCGGTGTGCTTGAACATAAGAAAAGTCAATTAGCCTGTTTTCTGGAGCTGGCCGATGCCCACTTTTCAAAGCTTAACTGGACGAAATCCCCTGAAATATTGCACTACCTGGAAAATTTTGATGAATACTCTCCCAAGATAATCTGGCCAAAAAATAACGAGTACAGTGTACTGCCTCCTGGAGTGCTAACTCCGCTTTGAAATAACCCACTTCTCAGCGTTACTGTTGACTTCAAACACATAACTGGCTGTCGTGCGATCCCTCGGGACAGAGATTGCCATAAAACAAAAAGGTGAGAAATGACGCCCTGGTTTGCAAAACAACTACTATTTTTTCTTTCGCTGGTCACTATGCCCCAGTTAAAGTATCCCCCATCTGGACCAGAACTAACCAGGGAACAGAGTGTCCAGCAAATGGAATATAAAGTCCTGCAGGAAGACCAGCTTGCCGAAACAGGCTGGCAGCGATTCAGCAATAAGCGGCTGGTATTGTCGCAGAGGGCCGTCCCGGCTCTAACGCCCTTGCAGTACCGGGATCTTGCTGGCTGGTCCTGTGGGCCAGACGCCGTTACCAGGACAGTGAGCCTGGTGACGGGCAGAAGACTATTCACCAGCAACATTGAGTACACCCGTTTTGCTCTTGGAGTACCTAAAGGGCTCGGAATCTATCATGACCATCAGTACGATGATGCCATGTCCTATAACACCTACGGTTTTAAAGAAGCTTACTATTTGCTCTGGATGTTGAATATTCCTAAGGCTTTCCAGACTTTCCTGTCTGGCAGAAATCTCAAAGCCGGGGCTCCCCCTCAATGGCTGGCACAGTATATGAACGCCTATGCTGAAGCCGACAGGAGTACTCATGAGCTGGAATTTGTTTACTACGGCACAAATAACTTTAATGATATGTGGCTGCAGATTACCAGGCATCTGGATAAGGGTGACGGAGTTATTCCGCTGGTCGCATCCGGTGCCTTGCAGTGGCACTACCTGAATATTGCTGGCTATAACCCTGAAACTGAGCAAGTGCTGGTGCTTAACTTTGACTGGCTTTTGAAATGGAGTATTCATCGTTTACAGGGGCTGATGTATATGGGGTTTAATTCACAGTTCTACCAGGTTGGCGAGTACGCTGCTTTTGCGGCCAGTACACTGGTTAACTGGTTTTCTACCGTGAATGATTACAATGTTATTTTTGTCCGGCAAAAGGATAGTGTCGGTAGTCGCAGATAAACAAAAGCCCCATCTTTCAGGGGCTTTCGTTTATCTGAAGGGGGCTTTTCAGCTTCAGAAGATCAGGTGAGCCATAACGGCGATCACAGGCAGGGTGACCAGGGTTCTCAGGATGAAGATCGTGAACAGTTCACCCAGAGAAACAGGCACCTTACTGCCCAGCAGTAGAGCGCCGACTTCTGACAGATAGATCAGCTGTGTCAGGGACAGGGCCGCAATCACAAACCGTGTCATTTCTGTTTCGATGGACGCAGCCAGAATGGACGGTACAAACATGTCCGCAAAGCCTGCCATCATGGTTCTGGAAGCCAGCTCTGCCTCAGGAATCTGCAGCAGTTCCAGCAATGGGATGAAAGGCATGCCCAGATAGTTGAAAACAGGCGTGTATTCTGAAACGACCAGCGCAACTGTACCGATCGCCATCACGACGGGCAGCACACCAAACACCATGTCGATGGCATTCTTTAATCCGTCTTTGAATATTTTAGCGGGATGGTTGTCTGCCTCAGTCGCCTTGTTAATGGCATTGCTGACACCCCAGGAGAATGGGCTCTGACCATCAGGAATTATATCACTGTCGTCTTTACGCAGTTCGCCGGTGATGTACAGATCTTTCTTGTTAGACAAAGGAGGCAGCTTGGGAACAATGATGGCAGCGACAACACTTGCCAGAAAGACTGTCAGGTAAAAAGGTCCAAACATGTGTTCCAGCCCGACCTGGGCAATAACAACCAGAGAGAAGGTAATGGATACGGTGGAGAAGGTGGTACCGATAACGGCGGCTTCCCGTTGGGTGTAATGTTTGGTTTCATACTGTTTGCTGGTCATCAGAATACCGACACTGCCGTCGCCGAGCCAGGAGGCAATACAGTCAACGGCTGCACGGCCCGGCAGGCCAAATACCGGTCTCATGACTTTTGTCAGCAATGCCCCCAGAAGTTCCAGCAGGCCAAAGTTCATTAACAGTGGCAGCAGCAGGCCAGCAAAGATAAACACAGAAAACAGGGTTGGCAGCAGGGAAAAGAGAACCATGCCGCCCGTGGCTTCTGACCAGATAGCGACAGGGCCCACTTTAAACAGGCTGAGAACAGCAAAAGCCATACCCAGAATACGTACCAGACTCCAGACAGGGCTGACATTAAACAGTCCTGACAGGAAGGAAGAGTTACTGATAAAGTCGGGTTTGAGCGCTTTTGTTACCAGAGTCATTACTCCGGTAAAGATAATGATCAGCGTGATTAATGGCGCAATCGAGTCGCCAATGGCGCCTTTTAAAGCGGCTGCCAACAGGGCAACGGGGATGGTGAATTGTTCACCTACGCTGACCGGAGTAATGAATAACAAGATACCCAGAAGTGATGGGATAACAAATGCCATCCATTCTGTTAATCCATAAGGTTGTTTATTGGTGGTGCTTAAGGCTGCAAACTGCTTCATAACGAGCCTCCTTTCCCCGGTAGCGTCTAATTCATGAAGGAGTAAGCCTTCACTGTCTGAATATCCGGCTCAACCGGATATCTCTCTGATTTGCGGGGGGAGTATGCAATAAAAGTGGAATTATATGCAATTAGAAATTCACGATAAATGAATAATAATTCTAAGTATTCTGAATAATGATTCAGCATGCTGAGTATTGCATAGCTAAATATACAGTTTCTGACTATCTGCTGATGCCGTAATGTATTCGGTCGTCCAGTCCACCCCGGTATGGGTAGAAGTCTTTCTGATGACCTTCCTTGACCATTCCTATTTTCTGCATAACTCGTTCTGAACCTTTATTGCTGGCGTAACAGTCAGCAACGATCTTATGAGCATTCAGCTGTTCAAAGCCGTAGCGCAGTAACAGCCTGCTGACGCTGGTTGCCAGCCCTTTGCCCCAGAACTTTCGCGCCAGCTGATAGCCTATTTCATAAACACCGGGAATCATGCCCATGGGGATGATGGCGGCATTACCTGCCAGTGCCTGTGTATGGCTATCCCGGATGATCAAGGTCATCACTGGCTCACCTTCTCCTGACATGGCCAGAGCATTCTGTGCAGCCATTGGCGCGAAGTAGTCCCAGTAGAACTGTTCAGACGCGGGGGCAAACCAGAGAAATTCTGTCACCTCGTCGTCTTGTAGCATGGTAACCAGATCATCAATATCGGCCTCAGTAATCAACGACAGTTGATAGTTATCATCCAAAGTGCAAGGAACGCCCCGGAGCAGTTCATGTAAAGACAGGGTTGTGTTTGCGTTTGAATTTACAATTGTGTTTGAAGGTGTCATAGCCACCCCGGACGTAAGCAATGGCGAGATATCACCTTGAAGCGGAATTAGGAAATAGACATCGGTCGTAAAGATAATTGCGAATACTCTGCCGGGCAAGCATTTCAAGCTGGTCACTCGGTATTGGCTGCTCATTTCGAACTTCAGAACCACCTGCATGCGTTATTTGATTGATCCTTTGGCGGTCAATATATGTCAGTGTCACAGGTACGGACTGATCACTATATTGAAAAGGAACTGGAATATTTCTGAGAGACAAGCGCACATAACGCACAGAATTAATGCACTCCGTATTGCTTTCACTAAACCACATAACTCTATCTGGACAGCTCCCGTCATGGGGTGGTAGCCTGCTCTGCGGCCTAAGTGAATTGATGTACGTGAAACCTGACGCACTGTTTCTTACAGCGCCCATGGACAGAGTTCCTGGCACCGACAAAGCGCTTAAAGCAGAGCCAGCCGCCCTTAAATCACCTGTCACAGAGTCCCTGATAAAGTTACTTATGCTACGTGCAGTCAATATATTGAAAATACTGAACTCTGGCATAGTTGCATCCCCCATCGATGTAGGCTCATGACCAATATCAAGTCCCATCAGGTTCAGAACACGCTCAAAGTTCATACTTTGTTCTGAACTGCCAAGTTCTACCAAAATACCGGATGCTCCCGTAATTACAGAATTGTCATTGAGATCAATCACCACCTGATTATCGTGTCCGGGAACCGGCCTGAGGATCAGCTCCATCTCTCTCTTTCCAGCAGCTTTTTCTTCTGAAGCAGACCCGCTATCAGGCAGAGTCCTTTGGTTTTCTTCTGTAGAATTCCGCTCAACAACAACTATCTGGTTATTAACAATGCAATCCAAGGTTTGTGAATTTTCAGGCTGAGCATCGAAGACCAGTTTGATAATTTTTTTTTCTGTATCAGGAAAAGCGGTGATTTGTTCATTGAATACCGCCAGGGAGTATGCCGATGCCGTCTTTATCGCCAGGCAAAGAAAAAGGCCCAGCAGGATCTTTAATGCTATATAATGATGTCTCATATCTATGACTCAAGCTAAAATCGAAATTTGTCATGGGTTTAATGGCTACCCTGTCAGGTACCGACTTTAGAAAAAGGCAGCATTAAACCCTCATTCCCAGTGACTT
Organism: Endozoicomonas euniceicola; assembly: GCF_025562755.1. GTDB lineage: Bacteria > Pseudomonadota > Gammaproteobacteria > Pseudomonadales > Endozoicomonadaceae > Endozoicomonas_A > Endozoicomonas_A euniceicola. Next base: position 1,103,217 of record NZ_CP103300.1, on the reverse strand, counting down.
AAGGCGTTACTTTGAAGCGGGAGCAGTAAATAGAAATTGACGGTAAAATAAATTGCGAGCATCCTGCTGAGCAAGCCTTTGAAGCTGGTCGCTCAGCATTTGCTGCTCATTTCGAACTTCAGAATTATCGGCACGCGTTATTTGATCAATCCTTTGACGGTTTATATACGTCAGTGTCACAGGTACAGACTGATTATTAATTTGAAAAGGAACAGGAGTATTTCTGGGAGATTCTCTGGCATAGAACACAGAATAATTGTACTCCGTATTGCTTTCAATAAAGCTGATAACTCCGCCTGGAGAACTGGTGCCATCATTGGTTACATTCTCTGAGTACCCATAAAATGAAGTAATGTACGTGGAATCTGACGCACTGTCTCTTACTGTTGCGTTCATTGACAGAGTTTCTGGCACCAGTAACGAGCTTGAGTCAGAGTCAGTCATCCTTAAATCACCTGTTATGCTGTTCCAAATAAAGTCACTTATACTACGCACGGTCAATATATTAAAAACACTGAACTCTGGCATAGCTGCAGCCATTCTTGACGTGGGTTCATAATAAAGTGCCATCAGGCTTTGAATGCGCTCAAAGTTCATACTTTGCTCTGAACTGCCAAGTTCTACCAAAATGCCGGACGCTCCCATAATTACAGAATTGTCATTGAGATCGATCACTACCTGATCATCGTGTCCGGGAACCGGTCTGAGGATTAGCTCCATCTTTCCAGAAGCTTTTTCTTCTGAAGCAGACCCGTTATCAGGCTGAGCCCTTTGGTTTTCTCTTGCAGAATTCCGCTTAACAGCAACTTGCTTGTCATTAATAATACAATGCAAGGGTTGTGAATTTTCAGGCTGAGCATCGAAGACCAGTTTGATAACTTTTTTTTCTGTATCAGAAAAAGCGATGATTTGGTTATTGAATTTCGCCAGAGAGTATGCCGATGCCGTCTTTATCGCCAGGCAAAGAAAGAGCCCGAGCAGGATCTTTAATCCCATGTAGTGATGTCTCATATCTATAGATGTCCTGAGTGGAAGAAACAAAACAATTTAGAGTCTGAAAATTAAAACTAAATAATCTGCCAGAACTGCTTGTGATAAACACTGATAACAGACCTGGTCAGATTAGGCTAGGCTCTAACAGGCTAGTCTGTGAAGGAAATATTTCAACTTTAATTCAATCATTGAAAGTCACTTACCCTATCGGTGAGTAGTGAAGAAAGCATGGGGAAGCAGCCTTTGGGATAAATGGCTAATGAAGCTTTTAACCAGACTCCTTTTTTGAGGTATTCAAACCTAGCTTATCAATCAGCTCGAAACCTTTGCTTATAATAACGGGGTAGCAGACGGCTTTTCTTTTTGCAAACATTTTAGACCCAATCTCGTTAAGCTCTTTGGCGAGATGCTTGCATTAGCAAAATCGTCGTAAACCCTCGCCCAATGCGGGCGGGGATATAAGACGGGAAGGCACAGAGCCTTCCGCCATCAATCTGGTGTACTCTGGCTATTAACGTAGTCCTTCAGAGTCTCGATAGTTGCACCGCCAGCACTGCAAGCAAAGTAAGACCTTGACCACATTAAGCCTGCTTTGCTCTGAGCAGTAAGGTGGGTATTCAGCATTCGCAACCGTCTTGATGATGTTGATTTGAGATTATTTACCATGACACTGATAGCCAGTTTTGGTGGGTAGGCGACCAACAGGTGTACGTGATCTTTTTCGCCATCCATTTCAAGTAACTGGCATTCCAGTTTTTCACATGCACTCTCGAACGACTCCCGTAACTGCTTGATCATATAGCCATCAAAAAGCTTTCGCCTGTACTTTGTCGTGAACACCAAATGAACAACCAGCTTGGTAACGCTATGTCGTTTGCGAAGATACCCTTTAAGCAAATCTTTATTGTGTGCGCTCACTTGAAAACCTCTTTCAAATACCTGTAATATAAAGTTTATATTAATGAGTACTGAAATAACGTTCCATGCTGAGAGCCACCAAAGTACGAATCTATCCAACATCAGAGCAGGCGGAATTTCTCGACCGTCAGTTTGATGCTGTGCGGTTCGTATGGAACAAGGCCCTGGCTATTAAGGTTCATTATTACAAGGTTCGTGGGCAGAGCCTTTCTCCCAAAAAACACCTGAAGCCCTTGCTGGCAAAAGCCAAGAAAAGCCGAAAGTACTCATGGCTGAAAAACGCTGACTCTATTGCACTGCAACAGGCCACTATCAATCTGGATACGGCCTTTCAAAACTTTTTCAATCCCAAATTGCAGGCAAGATTTCCTCGCTTCAAGAAAAAGCATGGCAAGCAAAGTAGCTACCATTGTACGTTTGTCTCTGTGGGCGATAACTGGATAAAAATCCCCAAGCGCAAGCCCATAAGGGGAACGGAAGGTTAGAATATACCGCTGTTGGCTATTAGCTTTTGGTGGTTGGCTGTCTGAGCAGCTAATAGCCAACCGCCAAAAGCCCGGTAAGACATTGAATGCTGCGCCCCTAAGGGCTAAAGTGCATCGTGAAATAGTGGGTAAGGTGAAGTCTGTCACCCTGAGCAGAACGCTAACCGGCAAGTATTTTGCCTCCATATTGGCTGATGATACCCAGGAACAACCAAAACAGATTGATAATCTTGAAGCTAATCAGGTTGTCGGTGTTGATATGGGGATTACTGATCTGGCTATCACCAGTACCGGCCATAAGACTGGCAATCCTCGCTTTCTGAAAAAAGCACAACGTAACCTGAAAAGAAAACAACAGGCTCTATCTCGCTGCAAGAAAGGCTCAAAAGGTAGGCACAAAGCCCGTTTATTGGTGGCAAAGGCGCATGAGTGTGTAGCCTTTGCCCGTAATGATTTTCAGCATAAGCTATCAAAACAACTCATCGACGAAAACCAAGCGGTGATTGTGGAGACACTGAAAGTTAAAAACATGCTCAAGAACAAGCGTCTTGCTCGTTCTATTGCTGATGCTGGCTGGCACTCACTGATAACCAAACTCGAATACAAGGCAAAGCAGGAAGGTAAACATCTGGTGAAGATAGACCAGTGGTTTGCATCCTCTAAAACTTGCTCAGTCTGCGATTTGAAACAGGAAAAAATGCCATTGAGAATCCGATCATGGGAGTGTAGCTGTGGTGCTATCCATGACCGGGATATTAATGCAGCTCGCAATATCAAGAAGCAAGGCATATTGAAATTAAAGGCGGAAGGACTGTCCGTTTCTGCTGATGGAGGCTTGCGTAAATCCGGCAGACTGTCGGTTGCTGCCTAAGAAATCAGAAGCCTCACCCGATAGGGTGGGGAGCAGTCACTGGCGTTGGATTACCGAGAGGCATTTTTTGCTCCCCAAAGGTTAAGCTCTATCCTTGAGGTGGAAACTTGTGCTTTGGCACATTCAGGCATTTCTACACCTTATGGAACAATTCTAGTTATCCCGGGAACTATTTATAGGTAAAAAAATGATTCATTGAAAGAAAAAGCCCCGTTCTCAGGCGGACTATCAGTCACTCTGAGAAAGGGGCTTTGCTTTAAACGTTCACTGTTTACTATCAGGCTTGAGCTTTCTGCCCGGATACCACAGTAGAGCCGCTCTGTTCGGCAGCAATACAGGCTGTAGCAGTGAAGACGACATCGGTAGAGCTGTTCAGGGCGGTTTCAACAGAATCCTGAATCACACCGATAATAAAGCCGACGGCTACCACCTGCATCGCCACTTCGTTGGGAATACCAAACAAGCTACAGGCGAGAGGGATCAGCAGCAGTGAGCCACCGGCAACACCGGAAGCACCACAGGCGGAAACAGCCGCTACCACACTCAGGATAAGGGTAGTAGCGATATCCACCTGAATACCCAGAGTATTAACCGCTGCCAGCGTCATTACAGTGATTGTGATCGCCGCACCGCCCATATTGATGGTTGCCCCCAGTGGAATGGACACTGAATAAGTATCTTCATGCAGTTTCAGGTTTTTACACAGCTGCATGTTCACCGGGATATTAGCGGCAGAGCTGCGGGTGAAAAAGGCAGTAACGCCACTTTCACGAATGCAGCGTAGCACCAGTGGGTATGGATTCTGGCGGGTCTTCAGGAAGACGATCAGGGGGTTAACCCCCAGGGCAATAATCAGCATACAGCCTACCAGAATCGCCAGCAGATGTGCGTAGCCTGCCAGTGCAGAGAAGCCGGTGCTGGCAAGGGTATTTGCCACCAGGCCAAAGATACCGAAAGGTGCCAGCTGAATGACGAAACGGACAATGCTGGAAACAGCATCGGACAGATCCCGCAGGGTGTCTTTGGTGGTGTCGGAAGCATGTTGCAGTACGACTCCCAGACCAACGGCCCAGGCCAGGATACCGATAAAGTTACCATCCAGCAGTGCTTCAAACGGGTTCTGGACAATACGGAACAGCAGTGTGTTCAGTACTTCTCCAATACCTTCCGGCGGCGTTGCGCTGGCACCTTCTGTGACCAGACTCAATGTGACCGGAGACAGGAAGCTCAGGGCCACTGCGGTAAAGGCAGCAGCCAGGGTGCCAAGCAGGTACAGGGTTACAATGGGACGGATGTTGGTATGCTGACCTTTCTTCTGGTTGGCAATAGATGACATTACCAAAACAAAGACCAGAATCGGGGCAACGGCCTGCAATGCTCTTACAAACAGCGAGCCCAGAATGGCGACGGAGCCGGCAGTCGCAGGAGAAGCAACTGCAATCAGGGTTCCCAGAGCAATACCGATAACGATTCTGAGTACCAGACTTACGCTCATCATTCGCTCAAACATCGACTGAACTTGATTCATTTAAGGTCCCTTCTTATTTTCTATGAAGTTAATGACCTGAGCCCAGCCTTATTGGACTTATTGTACTGAAGATCAGGAGTTAGCTATGACCGTATTAGAGGCCTGGGTGAGGATTATACAGAAAGGTGTCTATAAATGATATTGCTGCAAGTCATTGTTTTTGCGAACTAAAAAACCATGAAAAAGTGATGAGGGAGTTTATTGTTTTGCAGGTTGGTGTTCTGGTGATGTCTGAATCCAGGTCAGAACCACCAGAAACCGGATAGTGTCAAATGGCAGCGGCCAGATGACATCCCTGATTGATGGCCCGCTTGGCATCCAGCTCGGCAGCCACATCGGCTCCACCAATCAGGTGAACAGGCTTGTCAGTTATCGAGTCGGCGAGGGTTCTCAACGGTTCCTGCCCGGCACAGAGAATCACATGATCGACGGGCAGAATTTCTGACCGGCCTTCGACTTTTATATGCAATCCCTGATCATCAATTTTTTCGTATTCGCAGGAGTGCAGCATTTTTACGCCACGCCTGGCCAGAGTTGAGCGATGAATCCAACCGGTGGTTTTACCCAGGTTGCTGCCGGGTTTCTGGCTTTTTCGCTGTAACAGGTAAACCTTGCGAGCCGGTGTTTCAGTTTCATGCCCGGACACCAGTCCACCCCGGTGTTTGACTTCCAGATCAACGCCCCATTCCTCCATAAAAGCAGCCGGGTCAAGGCTGGTGGACGGACCGTTCTGGGTCAGGAATTCTGACAGGTCAAAACCGATACCGCCGGCTCCGATAATGGCGACTGTCTTGCCCACTTCTGCCCCCTGAAAAGCTTCCAGGTAACTGAGTACTTTGGGGTGGTTGATGCCTTCTATGTCTGGCGTTCTCGGGGTGACACCGGTGGCAACAATCACGTCGTCAAAATCACTGTTGTCCAGGTCTTCTGCTACGACTGTCGTATTGAGTTTTAGAGTCACTCCGGTTAACTCAATCTGACGCTGGAAATAGCGCAGGGTTTCATTGAACTCTTCTTTGCCGGGTACGGTTTTGGCAATGTTAAACTGCCCGCCAATCCGGTCAGACGCTTCAAATAAGGTGACTTTATGGCCTCTTGATGCCGCCGTTGTCGCAAAAGCCAGTCCGGCCGGGCCGGCACCGACGACCGCCAGCTTTTTGGGCGTTTTAGCAGGCAGGTAGTTTAGCCGGGTTTCATCACAGGCTCTTGGATTAACCAGGCAGCTGACCGGCTTCAACTGAAACACATGATCCAGACAGGCCTGATTACAGCCAATGCAGGTGTTGATTTCGTCGGCGTGTTGCTGTTCCGCCTTGTTGACCCATTCCGGGTCTGCCAGGAAAGGGCGGGCCATGGATATAAGATCAGCGTCGCCTTTTGCCAGGACTTCCTCGGCGGTATCGGGCATATTGATCCGGTTTGAGGTGATGACCGGTATCGACAGTTCTGAACGGATTCTTGCTGTGACGGAAGTAAATGCTGCCCTGGGAACCATGGTGGCAATGGTGGGAATACGGGCTTCATGCCAGCCAATGCCGGTATTAATAATGGTTGCACCTGCCTGCTCAATGGCTTTGCCCAGCTCGACGATTTCATCCCAGGTGCTGCCACCTTTAACCAGATCAAGCATCGACAGGCGATAGATAATAATAAAGCTTTCTCCAACGGCCTGCCGTGTACGACGGACTACTTCTATTGGTAGCTTTATCCGGTTGTGGTAATCGCCGCCCCATTCATCGTCCCTTTCATTGACTTCCCTGGTGATGAATTGATTGAGGAAATAGCCTTCGGAGCCCATGATTTCCACACCATCATAGCCCGCTTTCTGTGCCAGTTTGGCGCAGTTTGCAAAGTCACTGATTTCTTTTTCGATTTCATCGCTGGTTAAGGCTTTGGGGACAAAAGGCGTAATCGGTGACTTTTTGGCGCTGGGCGCAATAATGGCGGGGTGGACCCCATAGCGGCCGGTGTGCAGAATCTGCATGCAGATTTTACCGCCTTCGTCGTGTACTGCTCTGGTCAGAGGCAGGTGGTGCTCAATGTCTGCCTCCGTAGACATGGCAGAAGCACCGGGCATCCCTCCGGCTGCCTGATTGGGTGCAATTCCGCCAGAGACGATCAGACCCGCGCCACCTTTAGCCCGTTCTGCGTAATAGGCACCCAGCTCTTTGAACTTGCCCTGTTCTTCGAGATAGGTGTGCATGGAGCCCATGATGACGCGATTCTTCAGTGTGGTAAAACCCAGGTCCAGAGGCTGGAACAGGTTTGGATAAAGAGGGTGTACTTCAGCTGACATCGTCATTCCCCAGTGGTTTTCTTGTTATTTTGCCCGAGTATATCGCAGACATTCTGTCGAGTCGTATTGGATAGCCCTGATGGACGATGATCTGTTTTCAGTGGGTCGACAGAGTGCTGAGTAAGCTTAACAGCAGGATTAAACCATGGGACGTGTTCAAGATAAAGTGTGTGTGATTAGTGGGGGTTGTCAGTGTCGGCCCATGTCTGGGCCTTTAAAGGTTGTTTCGAAGATTGAGTAATCTTTTCGGGCAGGTTCCTGTCAGCCTTGTTTTCGTTGGTCTATACATAGCTGTCAGAATAATCAGAATAAGGTTTGCCTTTGGTCAGTTTCCTTCCCGGTTGCTTCAGAAAAAAATGTCAGACAGTTTTTTTGGTTATAGCTCTTCAAGTCAGTCAGTGTATGGCTGGCATGAATTTCCAGGTTAGTCTGGCTAGAGTTCAGCACGATGGTTTCTGTTTTTATCATGCCATGTCAAGGGCGATGGGGCAGGGAGGTGACGGACGACCACTGTTTCGGCGTTTGTCTGGCTTCCTCAATAGTGCCAGCGCCTCCAGTCATCCTGTGCTGGAAGCCCACTTAAATGATGTGCTGGTTGGCAGCAGCATTGATACCCTGGCGAATCAGCTGATATCTGCGCCGCCGTCACTGAGCAATCGTGACAGCTGGGCGGGATTGCCCGAGCTGGTAGCAATGGTGCAGATGCTGGGACAGCCGGTTCTGGTATGGCATGTGAATCAGGACTTGCAGGTGGATGAACACAGTTTGCTGGTAACGCCCGACAACATTATGCCGGTGTTTTCTATTGAGGCGGCGACGGACATAGCCATTCCTGCCCTACAGCTTGTGCATGCAGGCAGCGAGTGGTGGCTACTGGAGGCAAATGACTCGTTGCAGCCCTGGAGTCTTGGCTGGGAAGCTTACAGAAACCAGGTTTCAGGGGTATTGCGCGAGCAACTGGCCGCAGATCATTCTGAGGCTGTTATGGAAGAAACCGATGGCGAGGAACCGTGCAATGGGTGGGTTTATTTGCCCGGTATGGATGTGCCGGAAAACCTTTTGATTCTTGCCCACAACAGTCTGGAAGTTCTACAGGAAATAGTGGTTGCTGCCAGCTTGCCGTCATTGGTGAAAGCGTATGTCGGTATGAAGCTAGAGCTTAAGGAAGCCGTTAGTGAGTCAGATTATACCTTCGATTCCGGATTTCAGTGGACCAGTGACCGCTTTGACCGTGTTCCCGGCCTGATTGATCGTGTCAGTCGTACACTGGTTTCACCGGTCGCTCTCAGCGTCATTGGAGATTCCATGAGCGACTATCTGGAGGTTGCAAACGTAAGACAGAGCGATTTTATGGCGTCGCTGTTACCGACACGTTACTCAGTCTGGGATACGCTTTCACGATTCCAGCAGTGGAGTAACAGGTTTCCCTTACGATTAGGAGGGCTAACATTTTCTGCGATTTATTCTTCGTTTCTGGCTTCCACTCAGGGGGCTGATGTTACCAGCGGTATCAACCGGTTTGACTTCTCTGACCAATCATTTGCTCCCTTGCCATCCGGGCGACAGCATCCTGCCCATATATCAGTGACACAGGGGAAAGTGACTATTCCCTTCGATGTTGCTAATCCTTTGCACCATATTCTGTTTAGCCTCTATGTCAGCGCAAGAGCTTTTCAGGTGGTGGATCAATGCCTGAACTTATCCCTGCAGGCATCTGAACAGGAGCTTGCAGAGCTACTTAAGATACCTCAGGAGTTTTCCATCAGAGAAGTGGTAAAGTCCCAGATCAAAGAGTATGGAGTTGCACTTAAACGCATTCATGCAGTGATTCATGCATTAGGCCTCCGTTATTACCCTCAGTACTGGCAATCCGATCATTATCAGGCAATCATCATTTGTGACGCCAAAACGATTGTGTTTAGCAGTGATGATGCTCAGCCCCGGGACGGGTGGAGCCATCTGCAACCCCCCTCACCGGAGAAAGACGAACATTGAGAAAGAGAAGAGTCGAGAGGGGGCGCAAAGCCAGACCAAACCTTCAAAAGGTCGCTCCGCTCCCAATTATGGATGGAGAATTTCGCAAGATTCGTTAAATAGTCTTCAACGTTAAAACCGCCCGATTCATACGACGAATGCCTTCTTTAAGAAGCTCACGGTTGCAACCAAAATTAAACCGTAGAAAGTTTTTGTCGCCAAACTGTTCGCCCGGAGACAGACCGACACCCGCTTCCTCAAAGAAACCGTGGGGGTCATCCAGTTTCAGTGCGCTGACATCAATCCAGGCCAGATAAGTGGCTTCCAGTGGTGCCATGCTCAGGCCGTCAATGGCATTGATTTCTCTGAGCAACAGCTCGTGATTGCCCCGCAGGTATTCCAGCAGACACTGGCGCCAGGCTTCTCCATGCTGGAAAGCGGCTTTGGCAGCGGTGTAGCCAATCAGCATATTGTCCGGGTCGGGAACGATGCCTTTACGGGTACGCTGGAACTGCATCCGCAGACTGCCATTGGGAATAACGGCAAAGGCACAGCCAAAGCCTGCCACGTTGAAGGTTTTGGAAGGGGACATCAGGGTAATGGAATGTTCTCTGGCGTAGTCACTGACAGAGGCATAAGGAATATGCTCACAGTTCGGGTCGAGAATCAGGTCGCAATGCACTTCATCGGAACAGACAATCAGCTGGTGCCGCTGACAGATAGCATCAATAGCTTCCAGTTCTTCCCTGGTCAGCACCCGGCCATTAGGGTTCTGCGGATTGCACAGCATTAACAGTTTGGTGTCGTTTGTCAGGTCCTGCTGAAACTGTTCAAGATCCAGTTGCCACTTGTTGTTAACCAGCTGCCAGCGCAGTCCAATCATTTCCCTTGCCGACAGCTTGGGAGCCATCAGGAAGGGGTAGTAAACCGGATAAGGGACTGCCACGGTTTCCCCTTCAGCGGCGTAGCTGCGGGTGGCAATGTTCAGGGCAGTAACCAGACCGGGTGTCCAGACCAGCCACTCTTTTTCAATATCCATGTGGTAGAGGCTGCGGAAGCGGTCAACCACCAGTTCTTCCAGCTCATCGCCGGCATTGGTGTAACCAAAAACACCGTGCTCAATACGGTCGTGCAGGGCTTCAAGAATCTCCGGAGCTGAACGGAAATCCATATCGGCTACCCAGAAGGGCAGAATATCCCGGTGTTTATATTTGTCCCATTTCAGGCTGGACGTATTCGTTCGATCAATCTGTGGATCAAAAAGAGGATTAAATTCTCCGGACACTTTGTTATTTTCCTGCGTTATGGCTGTGTTGCAGGAATACTAATCGCAATAGCAAAACTCTAAAACCCGTTTTTCTTTATTTTCCTTCCCTGTAATGAAAAGCCGATAGCCGATAAAAGGTTGTTTGACGGAGCTGTAACCCTTGCGGTGACTGGCAAAGCAGCGGTTTGTGGACGATTCTAAAAAAAAGAACCATCGAAGTTACATAATACTGATGTCAAAAAAAGGTCTATTTCTTTCTGTTTTCACCAGCAGCCTGCTTGGCTTTGTGTGCATTCTGCCACTCTGGCTGGTTGATTTTTCTGCCGTTGAGATTGTCTTTGGCCGCTTTCTGGTGTTTGGCCTGTTGATTCTCCTGGTTCTGCCATTCCGGCGCGATGCCCTGAAACCATACGAGACCGCAGCCCCCCGTTCTCGCTGGCAAAATGGCTTGATTCTGGCGCTGACAGGGCATATTGGTTACTACCTGTTCCTGATTTTATCAATCCGGTCACTGGGTGGCATGGCTGCCTGCCTGCTGATTGCAACCCTGCCTATCTTATTCAGCCTGTCTCATCATCGGAAAGGTACACACCATCCGGTCAGCCAGAAGCTGGCTCTGTTCATGCTGTTCTGTTCACTGGTACTGCTGATGTTTGACAAGGCGGCCCTGGTGGAAGACAGCTCGGACAAAGACCACTTTGCCACCGGTGTTATCTGGATGCTACTGGCGGGAAGCTGCTGGTTGTGTGCGGCAAACCGTCAAGTCTGGATTGTCAGGGCGTATTCGGGGATTGATCGCTCTAACCATTTGATGATGTCTGGACTGTGTACCAGCCTTGCTCTTGTTGTACTGTTACCGCTGGCTCTGGTTGGGGAGGGGGAGTGGCGGCTGTTTTCACAACCGGATAACAAAAACTGGTACGTTTTCTGGTTTGGGATGATAGTTGCCGGATTCTTCGGCACCTTGCTGGCACGGGTTATCTGGAATAACCAGCTGGCCTACGGCAGCGATTCAGTCAGAGCCCGGGCAATGGTGTCAGAACCCCTGATGATTGGGGTACTGTTCTTTCTGCTGGAGTTCCGCTGGCCTGACACCGCGGAATGGTGCATCATTGCCCTGTCAGGACTGGCGCTATGGATGTTCTACCGCAAGGTTTGAGTTGACATCCTCCTCGCCGTAAACGACGAGGATTCCTACAGCTAGACGGCAATGCCCTGCCGCAGTGCATCCCTTACCAGTAGCGGGACACACCTTATTCGCTTTCTTGCCCTACGGTTAAGATTGTCGAGTAAACGACACGGGCAAAAAACGGAGGTAATTTAGTTTTTTACTTTCCTGTCTTGGCAGCGTAATCGCTAAAACATCCAAGACAAAAAAAGATAGTACAGAGAGCTTGCTTTGCAAGCTGAACTTACATCCCCTCACTAAAAGTAAGGGGATGTAAGTTTGAAGTAATAACCACCTCCGCTCCCTGTTTCCTCAGTTCAAAGGCATCATAGAGCTGCCCCGAAACGGTTTTTGACTCACACTTCAACGTGTCACCATCAACAGAAATCACCTGAAACAAAGGCGTGTTTTCAGCTGTTATCGTTGCCCAGTCCGCTTCCACCTTATTAGCCTTGCTGCCACTGTTAGCTGTGATATAAACGGGGCTGGTTAGACGGCTATTATCGTCGATTGTCTGCCCCCTGGCATAGGTATGGTCATCACCTTGCAGAACCAGGTCAACGCCGTATTGTTTGTAAAGCGGTGCGTAAAGCAGTTTGAGTTCAAGCGAGTCCTTTTCCCCTTTAATCGACGTTGCCACCGGCAGGTGCTGAAAGACAATGGTCCACGGGTTTGGGTTGTCTTTCAGAAGCCCCTTCAGCCAGCTCCGCTGCGCCAGCGTATCTTTCAGGGTTAATCCCCGGATCACATTGGTATTCACAGAAATAAAGCGCACGCCCTGATAGTCAAAGTAATAGCTGCTGTTATCCAGTGTTTTACTGTCTTCGGGGCCGTTAGCCGGGAAACGGAAGTATGCCGCCCACTCGCGCTCCTGTGTTGCCCCATCGTATTCATGGTTACCAGGTGTCACGGCGATGGGTGACTGGGCAAAGGCTGTCTGGTCAGCCGCAAAAAAAGCCTGCCACTGTCGGTCATCCGTTGAATGGTCAATCAGATCACCGATGAACAGGTTAAAGCGGGATTGTGGTGCAGAGTTCTCTGCCTGTTTGAGCATCGCAGGCCATAAGTCTTCCAGCCCTTCCTGAATGTCACCGAAAAAGGTAAAGGTAAAAGGTTCGGGTTGTGTCGTGGCCGTGGTGAAAGTGAACCATTCAGACCAGTGCTGACCATCCCCAACCCGGTAGCGGTAGCCAGAGTCCGGTGTTAAGCCTGTCACCAGAGCGTGATGATGAACAGCCTGAAAACGGGCATGGTTCATTAAATGGCTGGCTGCCAGCCATTCTTGTGACGGAACCTGCTCTTTGTCTGCCGGTATCACCTGAATTTTTGAGGTGTTTACCCGGGTACTGCTGCGCCAGTGAACCATAACACTCTGGTCAGGTTGCTCTGTCATCGTCAGAAAAACGCGATCCGGTATGATGGATGGTTGAGTGACCAGGCTGGCAGATGGTAAAAAAACGAGAAGGGAAGCAGGGGCTGGTACTCCACTGACGTTTGTCATCAGGACAATAGAAAGGACAATCAGCAGTCCGGTGCTGATAAGCATGTGCTTTAGTATTTTCATTGTTATAAGCGACAGATGCTGAATAAGTTAAAGGGTTTCAGTTCTATCACGATTTGTCAGCAACCGGAAGGGCTGGTGACCGGAAGAGAGGTATCCCTTCCGGGCAGGACTTCATCAGGCAGAAAGGTTTTTAATCATTTCCGGGTAGGCTTCAAGGATGTCATTGTGGTTGCCACTGAAGATAACCTTGCCTTGTTTCTGTTCCAGCTGGTATTCGTACATCGGGTCATAGTATTCCGTCAGCAGGCTGGCAATGATTGGCCGGTAACCGTTTATGTCATTGTTGTCACGATGATCCTGCAGAGCGCTGTCCAGCAGGCTGGTCAAGGCCTGATAACGGGCTCCGCCCAGGCGCCTGCGAATGCGGTACAGGCTGCCGGTCAGACCTTCGCGAAACCGTTCAAAGCCTGCTTCTTCACCATAAACACGGATAAAGTCAGCCAGGTTGTCACGGACATACTCCTGTAAGCCCACTTCAACCCGTTCTTCAATACTGGTTTCCAACAGAATAATGGGCGACTGTTGCATTTTATCCCGCAAGGGCTGACTCAGGCTGCAACGACCAATCAGCTTGCTTTCGTCTTCCAGCAGGGCGGGGCGTCCGGACTTCTGATTCAGATGTTTCAACAGAGCAATAGAGAGAAGGTTTTCAAAATCGATCTGGGTAGGTTGTCCACCACAGCGACGGCCAAAACTGGAGCCACGGTGATTAGCCAGACCTTCGAGGTCCAGACTGTCATCGATTTTATGGAGCAGGCGGGTTTTGCCGGTGCCGGTTTTGCCACTGAGAATGATAAACGGACAGGCCTCAACCGAGGTTTCCAACTCATCAATCAGGAAACGGCGCAGGGCTTTGTAACCGCCTTTGATTAACGGGTAGTTTATGCCTGTTTCCTTCAACCATGCTTGAGTCAGATGAGAACGCTGACCGCCCCGGAAACAGTAAAGGTAGCCTTCGGGATGCTGGTCTGTGAAAGCTTTCCAACTTTGCAGGCGGGCTGTCCGAACGTCATCCGTCGCCAGTTCATAGCCCAGGGCGATGGCGGCATCCCGTCCTTCCTGCTTATATCGGGTACCAATGGCCTTGCGCTGGTGGTTATCGAGAAGAGGGACATTCTGTGCGGTTGGAAAAGCACCCTGTTCAAACTCCACGGGAGCTCGCACATCCATTAGCGGTGTGTCGTTCAGGAACAGGGTTTTAAAATCGTCGGTATCCGATCGCGTCTGGCTCATACTAAACAATAGTCAGGCAAAACGCAGTAGTGTGGTATTAAACAGGTGGTTAGCGCAAGTTCGGATTATGTCGATAGGGTTCCTGACCCTATCGACCAGGCATGAAGCTACGCCGTCTTGCTGAAGTGATTCCATCGCTGTGATAAAGGGAGGGAGGATCAATCTTCGACGTCAATGTCAGTGATCAGCCACCTGCCTAAATCACCCTTGTAAATATTGGGAGGCAACTGGCTGGTTGGGTCGTAGTAGTGTAAGGAATTAAGGGAAGTAGCAGACAAGTTTATCCCATTGTCACTCCCGCGAAGGCGAGGAGCCACTGTTGTGGTAGATTCCCGTCTTTGCCGTAGTGACGGTATGTTCAGTTGCGCCTCTTCCCTAAGAGGGTACACCACGCCTCGGCAAAACAGACAATGAACTTTACGGTATCTGGAAAGTTTTTTGTGGAATTTCATTATGTCGAGAACTTCACTCAAACGAATGAACCAGTTATCAGTAGGGCAGGCGATATCAAACAGTCTACTTAATCGCTTAATGTCAGTTTTGTCTAAACTGCTCCGATAATCCAAAAGAACCTGCTTGATATAACTTTTAGACTCTGAGTACTCCTCCGTCCGTGCTAGCGTATAATCAAAACACTCTTCGCAGCCTGTATAGATTTTGTAAGGTTCATAATATCCACGCATGAATTTGTAAATGGATGAGAATATTTCAGAGCCGTGGGGAGCATAAAAATAGATAGATAGCCAGGAAGGCACCGCAAATTTTTTTTCACGGGAAGCGTTGGTTAGGTCGAGCAGCGACAGCTCATAACCTCCGTGACAATATAAAATCAGGTTTTCAACCTTCCTGCCAGCAAGACGATTACAGGTGAATAGTCGCAGTGCTTCGCTTGGAGTAGATGTTTTCACTTTAGGCTTAAAAAAAGGCACAGCAATAACCTCAATTTGTTATGACGCTAGAATAAACTACCTTGGACAGCCGGTTGGCATGGCAATGTGGGACTGCCTGTAATATGAATAGAGCCTGACTTTACTATCAGTCCATACCCTCGCTGGTTCCTGCCGGCAAAGGCTTATGAATTTCTGCGATAATTTTAACCGCTCCAAACTGGTTAACGATGAACACGGTAAAGGGGTGATCAAATATTACGGTTGTTTCACTGCTCGCACCCATTTCTTCAGGCTCCGGGGAAGTAGCTACTTCCGGAGAGGTTGACCTGTACGTTCCCAAAATGATTCTCTGGTAAATAGTATTTGTTGGTTGAGGAGAACTGGTGGACATTAAAACGCTATCTTGATTATTGGTATTAAATAATTCAGCAAGCTGACTCTGATTATTATCCCTGAGGCCGGAAAGGTTGTGATTGCTATCAACTGTAAACTCAGGAATTGTAACCGAGACAGTCTGTTGACGGGCGGCACTCATCAGTTCGCGCACACGATTTTCGTTTAACGCATCAGGCAATATTCCATCCGGTGGCAAAATGGCTATCATCCGAAAACTGCTTCCCTGATAAGGCAATTCTACCATTTGCCAAAATCGCCCCTGATCGTTGTGGTCTGCAAGGCGGCTGCGCCTTACGTTAATATGGCTGGCGGAGACTGCCCGAACCTCTCCCTGTCCATTGAAGAATATAGAGGGTGCGCGGTTAAAGTCTGATAGTCCAACAGAATGAGTTATGGTTTGCACGAGGGTTATGTCTGAATCTGAATTTGAATCAGTACCGTGGTTGTAATCCTGGCTCAGGGAAACGGCCTCGTGATTTGGGAAGCTTGAGTGTATAAACTGATTCATTGAACTTTCTGTCGTTTGCACCGAATTGCCTTCCGGGGTAATGGCTTGATCCGCACCGTAATGCCTTATAGACTCCCGAAAATCTCTGCTAAACATATGGAATTTTTTTTGCAGCAAAGTGTTTTTAATCTTTAAGTAGCCTGACTCTGATGGATTATTGTTTCCCTGCGGTGATAATAGTGGCTCTTCAAACTTCAAACCATTTGTTACCTCTTGAACCCTGCTCCCACTACTCAGTCTTTGCCTTGCGGGGTTGAAAAACATGTCAGCAGCGTTGGCTATCTCTGGAGGAGATACAGCGGTGTTTGTATGGCAGCGTTGCTGGTCTTGTTGCTGCAGTGCTCTCAAGGCCTCTAGAGAATAATCAAGAGACGTTTTGCTTTGTTGCTGCTGGTGTTGAGGTGCTTCGTTATTTCTTGCTTTTGCAGCTGAATAAAAAGTCACGCTGTGGCTGGCTGATCCGAAAGGATGATGAAGCAAATGCACAGGAGTCAGTTGGCCGCAATTCGGGCAGTTGATACTCTCTGTCAGTTTATTAAGAGCGTCATGGTTTAGAAGATTACTGCCGCAATGAGGGCAATTTACAGCAAATGAATACGTACTCAATAAAACCAACAGAGAAAATGCCAGAAGTGTTTTCGTTGTCTGCTGAATGTTAAGTACTGCATAACAATACTGATTCATTATGAAGTTCCTTTCGTTATTTTGTTGAGCATGAAAATAGGAGTGAGACGGCTGAACTGTTTTTTATTTAATCTTTTAAATGCAAGTCTTAGGAGGGTAGCTGAAAATTGTAAAAAGGGTAGGTGTCAGATTTAACCAGACGGAACAAGAGCGCAGGGTGGTTTTTTAATTACCCTGATTTGTTTTTTCAGGCAGTTAAGCAGGACTTAATAATTTGTGTCTGCGCTTGCAAACTGGCTTCGAAGTTTTCAAAATACGGCGCTCAATCTGGTTGGGGCGAACGATCGCCCCGCCACTGTCATTGCTTTTTCTATTGCTCTATGATGGTTATCCGGGCAACCCTTGGTATGGGTTGCCTGACATGCGTTCGCAGCCTCTGGTATGGGCTGCAATGAACGGAAAACAAGCAGCTTCTGGTACGAGCTGCCACTGAACTGAACAACATTTAAGGAAATTTTCCATGCCTGTTATTACGCTTCCCGACGGCAGCAAGCGCGAATTTGCTGAAGCCGTTTCCGTAATGGAAGTCGCCCAGGATATCGGTCCTGGTCTGGCTAAAGCCACCCTGGCTGGTCGTATTAATGGTGAACTGGTGGACGCCAGCGCCCTGATCAGCGAAGACTCCGAACTGTCAATTATCACCTCCCGCGATGAAGAAGGTGTTGACGTAATTCGTCACTCCACCGCCCACCTGCTGGCAATGGCGACCCAGGATCTGTTTCCTGGCGCTCAGGTGACTATCGGTCCGGTGATCGACAACGGTTTCTATTACGATTTCTCTTACGAACGTGCCTTCAACATGGACGATCTGGAACAGATCGAGAAGCGCATGGGCGAACTGGCGAAACAGGACATGAACATCGAGCGTGTCGTGATGTCCCGCAGCGAAGCCATCAGTGCCTTCAAGGCGCTGGGCGAAGAGTACAAGGTTGAGATCATCAACGACCTGCCAGAGAGCGAAGCCATCTCTGTTTACCGTCAGGGCGAATGGATGGACCTGTGCCGTGGGCCGCACGTGCCTTCTACCGGCAAGCTGAAAGCCTTCAAGCTGATGCGTGTTGCCGGCGCTTACTGGCGCGGTGATTCCAGCAATGAAATGCTGACCCGCATCTACGGTACGGCCTGGGAAGACAAAAAAGCCCTGAAAGCGTACCTGAAGCGTCTGGAAGAAGCGGAAAAGCGTGACCACCGCAAGATCGGCAAACGTCTGGACCTGTTCCATATGCAGGAAGAAGCGCCGGGTATGGTGTTCTGGCATCCAAATGGCTGGGCGATCTATCAGGAACTTGAGCAGTACATGCGCAAGAAGCAGATTGCCTGGGGTTATCAGGAAATCAAAACGCCGCTGCTGGTGGATCGTTCCCTGTGGGAAAAATCCGGTCACTGGGACAAGTACAGTGACGATATGTTCACCACCAACTCTGAGGACAAGGACATTGCCGTTAAGCCAATGAACTGCCCTTGTCATGTTCAGGTTTTCAATCAGGGTCTGAAGAGTTACCGCGACCTGCCTCTGCGTCTGGCAGAATTCGGTTCCTGTCACCGTAACGAAGCTTCCGGCGCACTGCACGGCATTATGCGTGTACGTGGTTTTGTTCAGGACGACGCGCACATTTTTGTGACAGAAGACCAGATTCAGCAGGAAGTGTGCGACTTCATCGATATGCTTCACGAAGTCTACGCCGACTTTGGTTTCACCGCTGACAACATGCTGTACAAGCTGTCGACCCGCCCTGAAAAGCGCGTTGGTTCCGACGAAATCTGGGACAAGGCTGAAAAAGCCCTGGCCGAAGCGCTCGACGCCAAAGGCCTGCCCTGGGAAGAGCTGCCGGGTGAAGGTGCTTTCTACGGACCTAAAATCGAATTTTCCCTGAAAGACTGCATTGGCCGGGTATGGCAATGTGGTACCATGCAGGTCGACTTCTCCATGCCGGGTCGTCTGGGCGCTGAATATGTTGACGAAAATGGCGAACGTCAGACGCCGGTTATGCTGCATCGTGCTACACTTGGTTCCTTCGAGCGATTTATTGGCATCCTGATTGAGCACTTCGAAGGTGCGATGCCTGCATGGCTTGCACCTAAGCAGGTAGCTATTCTCAACATCACTGATCGCCAGGCTGAATATGCCTCTGAGCTTGACGCGCGATTAACCGAAAAAGGTTATCGGGTAAAAGCGGACTTGAGAAATGAGAAGATCGGCTTTAAAATTCGCGAGCACACCTTGAACAAGGTGCCTTATCTCATCGTTATTGGAGATAAGGAAATGGAAAACAAAACCGTTGCCGTTCGTACCCGTACCGGGGAAGACCTTGGTACAATGCCTGTCGAGGCATTTGTCGAGCTGCTGGCAGCGGACGTTAACAAGCGTGGCCGAACTGCGTAGTCGACACCAAATTCCGGTTTGAGACGATTTTTTTACTGAAAAGTTTAAGTTGTTACGACTCAAACCGGATGCGCTTCTTGGCTGCCTTTACAGGAGATACACCTATCAGACGCAACAGCTTCCGGGATCGTCGTCCACAAAAAGCGCCGATCAACGAGAATATCCGTGCCAGAGAAGTCCGCCTCATCGGAGCCGATGGAGAGCAGGTAGGCGTTGTAGATTTGAACGACGCATTGGCTAGGGCCCGGGAAGCGGGGCTGGACTTGGTTGAGATCAATGCCAACAGCGAGCCTCCCGTCTGTAAAATCCTCGACTATGGTAAACACCAGTACGAGTTGAAGAAGCAGAAGGCAGCAGCCAAGAAGAAACAGGTTCAAACCCAGGTGAAAGAAGTTAAGTTTCGCCCGGGCACTGAAGATGGGGATTACCAGGTAAAACTGCGCAACCTGGTACGTTTCCTGACTGAGGGCAACAAGGCGAAGGTTTCCCTTCGTTTTCGTGGTCGTGAAATGGCTCACCAGGAGCTGGGTATGGATCTGATGCGCCGGGTTGAAAAAGACCTGGAAGAACTCGGAACCGTAGAACAGCGTCCTAAAATGGAAGGCCGTCAGCTGATCATGGTGATTGCCCCGAAAAAGAAGAAGTGATGTTTCACTGAAAAACCGGTCGCTTCGTACAGCGAAGTGACCGGTTTTTTATGCGCTTTTTAATTTCAGTCATGGAATTTAAAAGCGTTGTGTGACTAGCTTTGTTTTTTAAACTATCCCGACACTCCTCCTGTACCCGGTAGGGTATGTGGCCCTGAAACGGGCGTCCTTTTCTTTCCGGATTCTTTTGGGGGAAATGAGATGAGTGATCGCGAATGCGGAGTGCTTTTTCATGCCAAAAATGAAAACTAACAGTGGTGCCGCGAAGCGTTTCAAGAAAACTGCTTCCGGTTACAAGCGCAAGAGCGCTTTCAAGAGCCACATCCTGACCAAGATGACTACCAAGCGTAAGCGTCAGCTGCGTGGTACCTCCATGGTATCTGCTGCAGACACTGGTCTCGTTAAGCGTATGCTGCGCGACTAATCATCGCTTTTTAGATCATTTTATTCGGAGATATAGCTCATGGCACGTGTAAAACGTGGCGTCGTTGCACGCCGTCGTCACAAGAAGGTTCTGAAGCAGGCTAAAGGTTACTACGGAGCGCGTTCCCGCATCTTCCGTGTAGCTAAGCAGGCTGTTACCAAAGCTGGTCAGTACGCTTACCGCGACCGTCGTCAGCGCAAGCGTCAGTTCCGCGCTCTGTGGATTGCCCGTATCAACGCCGGTGCGCGTATGAACGGTCTGTCCTACAGCCGTTTCATCGCTGGTCTGAAGAAGGCTGCGATTGAAATTGACCGTAAGGTTCTGGCTGACATCGCTGTGCACGACAAGACCGTTTTCGGTCAGCTGGTTGAAAAGGCTAAAGCTGCTCTGGCTTAAGTTTTTTAAACGGCTTATAAAAACGGGGTTGTGGTTTTCCATAACTCCGTTTTTTTTTGCTTTCCTGATCTCTTGCTTAGAAAGTGCGCTTTGCTATGATTGGCAAAAATATGCTTTCGTAAAAAAACCATGAGCCTCAAAGATTGCGATCTATTCCTGCAGGAAATGCAGGATGTTACTCCCATCAAAAAAACAGCTACTGCAAACATCAGAAAAACCAGTAAAGAAACGCCCGGGCAGCAGCAGCGTCGCCATGCGGCTCAACAGGAATTATCGGACCCCAATTTCCTGTCGCTGGATAATCCAAAGTGGGTCAAGCCCCATGACTACCTGGAATATAAGAAGTCGGGTGTTCAGGAAGGTGTTTTTAAAAAGCTCAGGCTGGCTAAGTACGATAACGAAGCCCGGCTTGACCTTTACCAGTTCACCGTAAAAGAAGCCCGTGCCGCTATTTTTCAGTTTATTAACGACTGCACTGAACACGAGTTACGTAATGTTCTGATTATTCACGGTCGTGGTCATAACAGCTCACCACCTGGCAAAATGAAAAGCTATGTGAATACCTGGCTGAGAGAATTTGAGCAGGTATTGTCATTTCACACGGCACTACGGGAACACGGCGGGACTGGTGCTGTGTATGTATCTCTGCGTAAAAGTGAGAGAGAAAAGCTGGAAAACCGCGAACGGCATGCCAGGCGACAGAAATAAAAATGATCGCATGCACTATAGTGAAGCTTTTTTACTGCATAAGCATGAAAACAGCTTAATCATGGTGTCAATGTGGAGAACTATTTCGCAGTTCTGTTGTTTTCTTTCACAACGGCGGTCACGCCCGGCCCCAACATCATCATGATCACCAGTTCAGGCTTGAATTATGGCATCAGAAAGAGCATGCCCCATTATCTGGGAGTCTGTATTGGCTTGCCTGTTATGGTGGCAGCCGTTGGCCTGGGGTTTGACCTGGTATTCCATGAGTTTCCGTTTTTACATGAAATTATAAAAGTGACGGGGATATTTTATTTTTTCTATCTGGCCTACCATGTGGCAGCCGCATCAGGAACCTCGATCCACGAAAATAAAAATAAACCCCTTACTTTTTTTCAGGCTGCTGTTTTCCAGTGGATCAATCCCAAGGCATGGATTATGGCCACCGAAGCGATAGCCGCTTACACCACCCAAGACAGTGACATGCTTATGCAGGTGTACTATGTAACCCTTGCTTTTTTTCTGATGATGTTTCCGTGTACTGCTGTCTGGTTGTTTTTTGGTGTCAACCTCAAAAAAATATTGAAAAATGAAATACAACAGCGGTTATTTAATTTATGTATGGCAGTGCTGCTCATACTGTCAGTCGCGCCTGTTATTATTGAACTGGTACTAAAGTACTTTTTCTAATCGATTGCAACTGTTCTCAGAAAGTCAGAGACAGTTTTAGCTTTTTCAACCAGCTTTCGGCTGCATGAGCTATATATCTGAATAAAATGATCTGCTTGCGCTATAATTCCTGATCCAGACTGAAACAATAAAGCCTGAATGAAAACGGAGTCGTGGTGGAAAACTATCTTGCTGTTCTGCTGTTTACGTTCTCAACAACAGTAACGCCAGGGCCAAATAATATTATGATCATGAGCTCCGGGCTAAACTATGGCATCAAAAAAAGCATGCCGCACTATCTGGGCATTTGCATCGGCTTTCCTGCAATGGTGGTAGCCGTCGGTCTTGGCTTTGATGTTGTGTTTCAGAAATTTCCTTTTTTGCATGAAGTAATAAAAGTCGCAGGAACTTTATACCTTCTTTATCTGGCCTATGGTGTGGCAGTATCCGGCAGTGCGGCTAGCGAAAGTAAAAGAAGGCCTTTGACGTTTATGCAGGCTGCTGTTTTTCAGTGGGCCAACCCCAAGGCGTGGATCATGGCAACAGGAGCCGTTGCCGCCTTCACCACTATGGATAGCCATATTATTCTGCAGGTCTTTTATATTACCCTTGCTTTCTTTCTGGCTGCTTTCCCCTGCATTGCCGTTTGGCTTTTTTTTGGCAGCCACCTGAAAAAAATATTAAGAAATGAAATGCACCACAGGCTGTTTAATATTTCCATGGCGCTCTTGCTGGTGCTCTCGGTAATACCGGTTATTATTGAACTTGCTGAAAAGTACCTTGCCTGGTAAGACGGTCAGTGTCCCTTACCATCCATGAGTAGAGCCAGTGTCAGGCTTTGCTTGTCTCCCGGATCGTAGTGCCTTGTCTGGATAGAAGCTCTCTAAACTTCAGGAGCGGTAGAACTCATACAACCTTTGCACAGGGTATTGGGTTTCTTTGGGTAGAGGGTCAACATAACTATCGATAGTTAGCTAACAGAGTGTTGCTGCACTAGACTTTCCCTGTACTCAACAGGAGGGCAGGTAATGCTCAGAACCAAGCACAACCTGACAGACGATTTTGGTCTGGTGCAGGATCGCGTTTCCATGTTGAAGCAGAACGATCAGGAGTTTCAGCGCCTGAGCAAGGTCTATGCAGAACTGGACCACAAAGTCAGAGGGTTGGAAATGCGCAATGTTCCGACCAGTGACGAGAATTTTGTCGGGTTGAAAACACAACGTGTGCATATTAAGGATGTGCTTTTTAAGCGACTGAAAGAGTGGGGTGAGACAGGCAACTGAAGTCATTTCAGCTTTTTGTGGCAGGGACTGCTCTTGCAGCCCCTGCTCATGCAGCGGCTGTCAGTCAGTGAGGGTAAGACCCATCAGTGAGAGTAACAGTTATCCCAGTCTTTCCAGACCGCTTCAAATCCTTTTGCCTTAATGGCGTCCGCTACCTGCTCAGGACGACGGTTGTCGTCAATAGCGAACTGCTCCAGTGCCGTATGTTTCAGAAACTCATCGTTAACATAGCCGCCGGGCTGGGTGCTGGAAAAAGCACTCATAGTGGTAACGCCAAGGGGCAGAACATTATCTCTGAAGTGGGCAGACTCTCTGGTCGATAATGACAACTCAGCTTCTGGTTTAAACAACCGGTAAGCGCAAATCAACTGTACCAGTTGGCGGTCAGAAATAACCGACACCGGGTGCAGCTCTCCTTCACAGGGGCGCAGTCTTGGAAATGAAATAGAGTAACGGGTACGCCAGTAAGTTTTTTCCAGGTAATTCAGGTGGGCTGCGGTCATAGCAGCATCGGTGCGCCAGTCTTCCAGGCCAATCAATGCACCAATACCGATTTTATCGATACCTGCTTTACCTAGACGGTCAGCTGTTTCCAGCCGATAGTCAAAGTCAGACTTGCTGCCGCGCAGGTGGTAATTTTTATAGGCTGTACGATGATAGGTTTCCTGATAAACCAGAACAGCGTCCAGCCCCAGGCTCATTAACTCCTCGTAATCAGTCTGATCCAGCGGTTGTACTTCCATGCTGATATGGGAGAAATGCGAGCGCAGTCTGGGTAATACCTGACGAAAGTATTCCATGCCAACGGTTCCCGGTGCCTCTCCGGTCACCAGCAGCAGATGTTCAAAGCCGTGGGCCTTAATGGCCTTGATCTCAGCATCCAGCTCATCCATTGACAGCGTTTTGCGGCGAATTTTATTCCCCAGGCTGAAACCGCAATAAGTGCAGATATTGGTGCACTTATTGGACAGGTACAGGGGAATATACAGCTGAATGGTATTACCAAACCGTTGCCGGGTAAGCTGCATACTCTTCTGTGCCATAGCTTCCAGGTAAGGGGCAGCCGCAGGCGATATCAGGGCAAGAAACTGGTCATGGCTCAGACGTCTGGCAGACAGTGCCTGTTCAACATCGGCAGCGGTTTTACTGGCAATAGACAGTTTTAACTCATTCCAGTGGAGCTGATTGAAGGTGTCGAGAAAGCTCATCAGAGGTCATCCAGAAAAGCGGTCAGGGGGCTGCTGGCATGGGCTTCCAGACTCCTTGAACCCAGGCCGGCCTCGTAGGCTCTGCGACCTGCACTGACCGCTTCTTTAAACGCTATAGCCATGGCAACCGGGTCTGGAGACACAGCGATCGCGGTGTTGACCAGTACAGCGTCGGCACCCAGTTCCATCGCCTGTGCAGCATCCGAGGGGCTGCCAATACCGGCGTCAACCACTACGGGGACTTTGCTTTGCTCGATAATAATTTGCAGAAATTCACGGGTTTTCAGTCCCAGGTTGCTGCCGATAGGAGAGCCCAGTGGCATCACCGCAGCCGCTCCGGCTTCTTCAAGGTGTTTGCACAAAACCGGATCAGCATGGATATAAGGTAGAACAATAAATCCCTGTTGAGAGAGCTGTTCGCACGCTTTCAGGGTTTCGATAGGATCGGGCAGCAGATATTTCGGGTCAGGGTGAATTTCCAGTTTCAGCCAGTTGGTTTGCAGGGCTTCCCTGGCCAGTTGTGCAGCGTACACGGCTTCTTTGGCGTCACGGGCTCCGGAAGTGTTGGGTAGCAGGTTAATAGAAGGGTGCTGCAATAATGGCTCCAGAATGTCGTCATCCTGCGAGTTAAGGTCAACCCGCTTGAGTGCCATGGTGACCAGCTCACTGTTGGAGGCAATAATGGCGTCGGCCATGATCTGGCGATTCTGGAACTTCCCTGTCCCGGTAAACAGCCGGGATGTCAATGTTTTGTCCGCGATTTTCAGCATTCTGGTGTTATCTGTTGTCATCAATCAGTCAGGAATTGGAAGATGCTTTTGTTTATCCGCCAGCTGTCGCCTTAATCAGGGTTATCTGGTCACCTTCCTCAAGCCTGTGATTCTCCCATTGTGAACGGCTGACAATCTGGCTATTGACTGCCAGAGCAACCCCTTTGCCTTCCTGACTCAGTACTTTCAGCAGCTCCCTGAGAGTCAGGGGAGTTGCCACGGTAACTGGTTGATCGTTTACCTTGATTTGCATTCTGTTCCACAGGTGTTGTGTTGAGTACTTATCCGTTGGGCGATTCTAATCAAAGTCGTAAGGCCTTCATAGGGGGGGGTGTGTAAAAGGTAGACACATTGTGAAGGCCAGGAGCGTGAATTGAAGGAAATGCTGCCGGGGATCGGATTCCCCGGCAACGATTATGGGATCACTCAGAGCGTGCAGACAAATGCCCAGGACTCATCACTGCCTGGCTCGCTGGTGGTCCACCACTTGGCTTTGTATACGCCGCCGTTGTGGATAATCTGATCATCGCCATTGGCATTGGAGCCGTTGGGCCAGTTTGGGTAGGCATTAAGGCCAGCAGTATCGATGCCGGCAGCACTGCACTGTTGGCCGCCGCCATTCTCACCGCCACCACTCTCACCGCCACCATTGCTGAGATCAGCCAGAGGCAGTTCAGGGTACTCAGACTTCAGCGCATAATCCGTGCCGTTAATATTGACTGTCCATGCCTGAGGTCCGGTGATGGGCAGGTAGTAGTTCAGGGTCAACTCAACGCTGGCACCATGCCCCAGGTTTTGCCAGGCGGGCAGGCTGAAGGCGACCCGGTGGAACTCTTTATTCAGGCCACCAATATTATTGCCGCTGGCATTGGCACCGCTGTCAACCACTTCAAGCTTGAATCCACTCTGGTCAGCCACCGAAATGCGATTGTTGCTGTCTACATGGGCAAAGGCGTAGTTGATATGGGTAAGTTTATCCCAGGGAATGTTGTTGACCTGATAAGCGGGTTGGCCGTTAGCGCCATTATGCCATGAGGTGAAGTAGCCAATAATACGACGAGGGTGGCCCCTGATCCCATTTTTTCCCGCCCCTGCTCGTCGTAGATGGTGCAGTAGGCAGGGGTGACACCAGGCGTTTGATACAGGCCGTCCGGACGGCATTTGTTATCTTCTGGCAGAGGGGGGTCGCTGTCACTGACATTGATAACCGCCGCAGTTTAGGTGCCGATGCCTCCATCATTATCGGTGGCCACCGCTTTGAGTTGTTGGCGACCATTTACCGCAGTCCATTCCTGAGCATAAGGTGCGGAAGTGTCTTCACCCAGCAGGGTATTGTTGGCATAAAACGACACTTTGCTGATGGTGCCGTCGTTGTCAGAAGCGTTTGCCTGCAACAGTATCGAATCATCGGTGGTATAGGTTGAGCCATTGGCAGGTGACGTCAGGCTGGTCTGGGGTGGCTGGTTATCAGGTGCCGGAGGCTCGCTGCCGCCACAGCTGCCTAGCAATGTCCATTCCTGGTAAGCACCCGAAGACTGTTCGGGGTTGTTGCCCTGAGTCCACCAGTTCGCTTGATAGGCTTTATTGTTGTATTGGATTTTGTCGCCACCGTTATAGACGTCAGTGGTCTCCCATGAATCAAGGGGGGAGCAGTTGTAAGCCATTACCGAAGGGGAGGACATCATGGCTAAACCGCTCAGCGCAAACAGGCTGTATAGTCTTAGCAAAATCGTCGTAAACCCTCGCCCAATGCGGGCGGGGATATAAGACGGGAAGGCGCAGAGCCTTCCGCCATCAATCTGGTGTACTCTGGCTATTAACGTAGTCCTTCAGAGTCTCGATAGTTGCACCGCCAGCACTGCAAGCAAAGTAAGACCTTGACCACATTAAGCCTGCTTTGCTCTGAGCAGTAAGGTGGGTATTCAGCATTCGCAACCGTCTTGATGATGTTGATTTGAGATTATTTACCATGACACTGATAGCCAGTTTTGGTGGGTAGGCCACCAACAGGTGTACGTGATCTTTTTCGCCATCCATTTCAAGTAACTGGCATTCCAGTTTTTCACATGCACTCTCGAACGACTCCCGTAACTGCTTGATCATATAGCCATCAAAAAGCTTTCGTCTGTACTTTGTCGTGAACACCAAATGAACAACCAGCTTGGTAACGCTATGTCGTTTGCGAAGATACCCTTTAAGCAAATCTTTATTGTGTGCGCCCACTTGAAAACCTCTTTCAAATACCTTTAATATAAAGCTTATATTAATGAGCACTGAAATAAAGTTCCATGCTGAGAGCCACCAAAGTACGAATCTATCCAACATCAGAGCAGGCGGAATTTCTCGACCGTCAGTTTGATGCTGTGCGGTTCGTATGGAACAAGGCCCTGGCTATTAAGGTTCATTATTACAAGGTTCGTGGGCAGAGCCTTTCTCCCAAAAAACACCTGAAGCCCTTGCTGGCAAAAGCCAAGAAAAGCCGAAAGTACTCATGGCTGAAAAACGCTGACTCTATTGCACTGCAACAGGCCACTATCAATCTGGATACGGCCTTTCAAAACTTTTTCAATCCCAAATTGCAGGCAAGATTTCCTCGCTTCAAGAAAAAGCATGGCAAGCAAAGTAGCTACCATTGTACGTCTGTCTCTGTGGGCGATAACTGGATAAAAATCCCCAAGTGCAAGCCCATAAGGGCTAAAGTGCATCGTGAAATAGTGGGTAAGGTGAAGTCTGTCACCCTGAGCAGAACGCTAACCGGCAAGTATTTTGCCTCCATATTGGCTGATGATACCCAGGAACAACCAAAACAGATTGATAATCTTGAAGCTAATCAGGTTGTCGGTGTTGATATGGGGATTACTGATCTGGCTATCACCAGTACCGGCCATAAGACTGGCAATCCTCGCTTTCTGAAAAAAGCACAACGTAACCTGAAAAGAAAACAACAGGCTCTATCTCGCTGCAAGAAAGGCTCAAAAGGTAGGCACAAAGCCCGTTTATTGGTGGCAAAGGCGCATGAGCGTGTAGCCTTTGCCCGTAATGATTTTCAGCATAAGCTATCAAAACAACTCATCGACGAAAACCAAGCGGTGATTGTGGAGACACTGAAAGTTAAAAACATGCTCAAGAACAAGCGTCTTGCTCGTTCTATTGCTGATGCTGGCTGGCACTCACTGATAACCAAACTCGAATACAAGGCAAAGCAGGAAGGTAAACATCTGGTGAAGATAGACCAGTGGTTTGCATCCTCTAAAACTTGCTCAGTCTGCGATTTGAAACAGGAAAAAATGCCATTGAGAATCCGATCATGGGAGTGTAGCTGTGGTGCTATCCATGACCGGGATATTAATGCAGCTCGCAATATCAAGAAGCAAGGCATATTGAAATTAAAGGCGGAAGGACTGTCCGTTTCTGCTGATGGAGGCTTGCGTAAATCCGGCAGACTGTCGGTTGCTGCCTAAGAAATCAGAAGCCTCACCCGATAGGGTGGGGAGCAGTCACGGCAATATCCAAACCCTTGTGAGCATAGGTTTGGGTGATCGTTATTCTGAGGCTTCCTTTGTGGTATCGCCACAGGCAGTTGAGCAACAGGCTCCTTCGTCAACTTCGTCAACACCTTGATTATTCGTTGAGGGCGGGGTGTCCGAAGGTTCGACCTCCTGACTGTTGTTTTGTCTTCTGAAATTAGTGCTACATCGAAGATACCTGCGAAAGCGACCTCTGTTTTCAGGCGTGTCATGTTGTATGGTCTGTTCTATCGATATGGGGCGCCACTCTCTTACTTCGGAGAAAAAGTTTCCTCCAGCTTCAGTAACATTATTTCTGCTTGTCATCCACCTCTGTAATTCCGTTGAACTGAGGCGTAAACTCGCTTGCCCCCTGACTCTGGCGCTTCCATTTTCATTGGGTGGGATCTGCTGAGGTATGTAATTGACCAGTCTGAAACGTACCACGGTTGTGCGATCAGTGATATTTTCATTATCAATATAGGTTAGGGTAAACGCATGGTCTCTTTCTCTAAGAGAGCTTATAAGGTGTCTTACTGCCGGAACAATATCGTCAACCTGAAGGTGTCGCTGCTGGCCATCCAGTATAAATTGCACCATAAATTCTTGTGGAGCACTGCTGGTTCTTATCCTTGTGGGAGGAGTACTTGAGTCATAAGGATTACTAAAATATTCTCTTAGGTTCGCTGCTTGTATCCGCATATCAATGTCTTCACGGATGTGCAATTCGGGGTTATGAGCTACTAAGGTAATAACTGAGAAAACGGCAGTGATACGATGTTCAGACCGGGTTCGTTCAATACCCTGGTAGATTAGTTGAGCCGGAGAGGTCTCGTTCTGTAAGTGTTCGGCTCTTATCCAAACCTCTTCCACCAGGTTGTTCAGAAGATTTTCAGCACTCTGTTCATCGGACAGCTCAAACGTCACTCTTGAGTTTTGACGAACAAACCTATCACTGTTTGAACTCTGCAGGTCATAGCCTGGCGAAGTTACGGAGGATAAATCTTTATCCTGGAGACGTTGTCTGACATTTTCACGAAGATCGGTAAGCGTCTGATCAGCAGGTTCTCTATCGCTTTCTGGTGCTGGCGTATAGCCTGATTCCGGTGTTCGATGGCTACGAGCGCTCTCGGTTGTTATCAGATGAAAAGAAATGCTTTCTGACTGAAATGCCCGAGTAAATGCTCTTAATCCGTATCTTAATTGCTGCGATGGGATATCGGGAGAGCGCAAGTCCTGATCAAATTGATCGTGACGGCTCTGTTCTGTTTGCCGGGATGCCCCTGCTGTATTTTCATTTGCAGGTTCTGTTTTCTGTCTTTTAGAGTTCTGGCTGGACGCCATGTTGGAGCGTCTGTCAGTTTCTGTCCCGGGTCGTACTGATAATGCGATTGTGACAGTACGAGTGTTTACTTCCCGGATAGTTCCGGGCATCGGACGCCAGCTGTCAATCCGCCCATCGTCTAGCAATTGGTTGGCAATTCGACTGGCTCTGTTCATTACTTGTGGTACTTCTACTGGATTAGGCGTTGTGATATGGATGTGCATCGTATGTCCGTCATTAGCGTTTAAGCTATCAATAGCTTCTGAAATACGATTGAACCCAGAGTGATTTAATGCGCTATCAATATGATGTAGCGCAGGAAGAATGTTTCTGGCCAGCTCTTCTTCATGGCTGCGAACCGATAGCTCAGCTCGAATAAGCTGGTAGCCTCCCCTAATTAAGAATGCAGGCTGCCCTTCAGTAGCAGGAACTTCTTCAACGGTAAAGTCTGAGTTATTTCTTAGCCATTCCAGGCTCAGCCGAGAAGCATGCTTTTGGGAATCAGTGTTGATTTCTATAACAAAGCTTGTGCTGGTTTTATTGTTGGAGACCCTGTAATAAGTGGCATACAGGTTTTCGGAAGCA
Source organism: Endozoicomonas euniceicola (assembly GCF_025562755.1). GTDB lineage: Bacteria > Pseudomonadota > Gammaproteobacteria > Pseudomonadales > Endozoicomonadaceae > Endozoicomonas_A > Endozoicomonas_A euniceicola. The sequence goes on along the minus strand of NZ_CP103300.1, from coordinate 1,072,542 downwards.
GCGAAAAGTAAAAGGCAATAAATAGGGGTAAGGATCGTTATTCGAAACTGCTTTAAATGGTTTTTCATAAACAGGCCTCATCATGATGGATGAAGTAGGGAGTTTGGGTGGTTTTTTCTAAATCAAACCAGAAAGATAGGTGCAATAACCTTTAATGCCAAGGTTCTATTATCTGCAGGCCATCATACGAAGTTTGCCAGGTAATTCTGCTACACGACCACTGATGCCTGCCAAGACTCCTCTACTGTCTTTGCACGATAACCCTTTCACCTTTTTTAACGAACCTTGCGAAATTCTCCATCCATAGCCTCTCATTGGGAGCGGCGCGACCTTTGAAGGTTTGGATGGAGATCGATAGCGAGGCTTGCGTAGAGCAAGCCCATGTACTAACTTCAGTGCACTGCGAATGCCGCCGATGCGCTGGGACACAGCGTATGTGTAAAGAGTTCCCCTGTCGTGGTTCGGCAACCTGTACGACAGCGAGAGGCTATGTTATTTGACATAGTGGGTCGCACGTAATTCCCGATTAGAAGCCCCCACTAGAATCGGCTTGCCGATTTAGTGGAGGGAGTATGTCACTAGACTGAATTGGTCGCACTTAGTTTATGAATTCGTGATGTTTTGGTCATGAATCAGGTCCTACTTCTGATAATTATCCCATTTTTGAAAACCTTGGTTTGTTGTCATTGAACGCATGCAATCTGAACTACAGCCATAGAAAACTTAGCAAAATCGTCGTAAACCCTCGCCCAATGCGGGCGGGGATATAAGACGGGAAGGCGCGGAGCCTTCCGCCATCAATCTGGTGTACTCTGGCTATTAACGTAGTCCTTCAGAGTCTCGATAGTTGCACCGCCAGCACTGCAAGCAAAGTAAGACCTTGACCACATTAAGCCTGCTTTGCTCTGAGCAGTAAGGTGGGTATTCAGCATTCGCAACCGTCTTGATGATGTTGATTTGAGATTATTTACCATGACACTGATAGCCAGTTTTGGTGGGTAGGTCACCAACAGGTGTACGTGATCTTTTTCGCCATCCATTTCAAGTAACTGGCATTCCAGTTTTTCACATGCACTCTCGAACGACTCCCGTAACTGCTTGATCATATAGCCATCAAAAAGCTTTCGTCTGTACTTTGTCGTGAACACCAAATGAATAACCAGCTTGGTAACGCTATGTCGTTTGCGAAGATACCCTTTAAGTAAATCTTTATTGTGTGCGCTCACTTGAAAACCTCTTTCAAATACCTGTAATATAGAGCTTATATTAATGAGCACTTAAATAACGTTCCATGCTGAGAGCCACCAAAGTACGAATCTATCCAACATCAGAGCAGGCGGAATTTCTCGACCGTCAGTTTGATGCTGTGCGGTTCGTATGGAACAAGGCCCTGGCTATTAAGGTTCATTATTACAAGGTTCGTGGGCAGAGCCTTTCTCCCAAAAAACACCTGAAGCCCTTGCTGGCAAAAGCCAAGAAAAGCCGAAAGTACTCATGGCTGAAAAACGCTGACTCTATTGCACTGCAACAGGCCACTATCAATCTGGATACGGCCTTTCAAAACTTTTTCAATCCCAAATTGCAGGCAAGATTTCCTCGCTTCAAGAAAAAGCATGGCAAGCAAAGTAGCTACCATTGTACGTCTGTCTCTGTGGGCGATAACGGGATAAAAATCCCCAAGTGCAAGCCCATAAGGGCTAAAGTGCATCGTGAAATAGTGGGTAAGGTGAAGTCTATCACCCTGAGCAGAACGCTAACCGGCAAGTATTTTGCCTCCATATTGGCTGATGATACCCAGGAACAACCAAAACAGATTGATAATCTTGAAGCTAATCAGGTTGTCGGTGTTGATATGGGGATTACTGATCTGGCTATCACCAGTACCGGCCATAAGACTGGCAATCCTCGCTTTCTGAAAAAAGCACAACGTAACCTGAAAAGAAAACAACAGGCTCTATCTCGCTGCAAGAAAGGCTCAAAAGGTAGGCACAAAGCCCGTTTATTGGTGGCAAAGGCGCATGAGCGTGTAGCCTTTGCCCGTAATGATTTTCAGCATAAGCTATCAAAACAACTCATCGACGAAAACCAAGCGGTGATTGTGGAGACACTGAAAGTTAAAAACATGCTCAAGAACAAGCGTCTTGCTCGTTCTATTGCTGATGCTGGCTGGCACTCACTGATAACCAAACTCGAATACAAGGCAAAGCAGGAAGGTAAACATCTGGTGAAGATAGACCAGTGGTTTGCATCCTCTAAAACTTGCTCAGTCTGCGATTTGAAACAGGAAAAAATGCCATTGAGAATCCGATCATGGGAGTGTAGCTGTGGTGCTATCCATGACCGGGATATTAATGCAGCTCGCAATATCAAGAAGCAAGGCATATTGAAATTAAAGGCGGAAGGACTGTCCGTTTCTGCTGATGGAGGCTTGCGTAAATCCGGCAGACTGTCGGTTGCTGCCTAAGAAATCAGAAGCCTCACCCGATAGGGTGGGGAGCAGTCACAACAAAAATACAGAATATATAGCCGATCAACATCTTTGATTCATAACCAAGGGGCTTAATGAGTCTCGTATACATGGTCATTTTCATCCTGTAATAATGGACGATATATCTAAAAGAGTGAGGCTCATTTCATATTGGAGAAGACTGAGGCTTGCGTAGCAAGTCTGTTGTGCTAGATTTGATTTGTTTTTTATGTTTTAGCGATTCCACTGCGAAGGTATTAAAAATGGAAATAAAAGTAATCCTGCGCTGTAAAGGAGGAACTGCGTTAAGGCATTGCCTTTCTCCACGGCGGGGAGGATGTCAAGAACTTATGGCTATCCTTGTCCGTAGTTCTTTATTTTTGAAAATAAAATGGAATCAGCTTATTTTTTTAGGTTAGAGAATCAATTCATTAGAGTTATGCACTTTTTATAAGGTCGAGTTCTTATAAAGGGGAGGGTATTAACTATTGCCTTTTTTATGGACTAAGAAGTTTTGATAAATATTAATTTTATTATTTTTTCTGAGCGGTAAAATAATGCGTATATACAAACAGATAGCCTCAGCTTTTTTGTTACTGGCACAACTTATAGTCATTACATTTCTTTCTGGCAGACTTTATGCCCAAAATTATTACAATATTAAGAATGTTAATGGGAACCCCTTCTATTTCTCTAGCCCAGTTCCTCTTAATTTAGAATGGCTTCGAGATAATTTCTCGCTAGATATTGAATCTGTACAGTCAAATTCAGATTCGCCGGTACGAGTTTATGAATTCAGTGGAGGGATGGTTCCCAGTACTTCAAGATCAGCAACTCCTGAGGCACGCAGCCTGGAGTATTCGAGAACTATTGCACCTGTATTGAGAGTGATACAGGCTCAGTCTGCCCATGATCGTTTCAGACAAACCTCGCTTCCGGCTCCAGAGAGTCCTACGGACTCACACATCGTAAGAATCTATATTACATTGCCAGGAAGTTCTCATGTAACAGATCATATGAATGATGTCATCACCATCGCACAAGAACTGGTACAACAAGGAGTTGCTGACCGTTGGCATGCAGAGGAAAGTGCCTTTATATCACCGAACCGCCCGGTCTTATCTTTATCAATGTATGTGGATCGCCCTCATCAAGTTCCTGAGCCAGCAGTTTCTCCGGCCGATCCTCCAGCAGATCTTAATGAGGTGATAACTGAAGAAAGTGGAAGAAACTGGAGGCGCTGCAGAAGGTTGGGAAGTTGCTTTAGTCAAAACTTCCGGCGTTTAGTGTTCGTTGATTCTAATGAGGTGACAACTCAAGAAAGTAATGGTGCTTATTTTGAAAGTCCCCGAACTTTAGATGGTGGTCTTAGACTTCAGTTTAATGTTGAAAGGGACGGAATGGACTCGGCAGAGAGCATTCGACAGATTATAAATACTTTCAGGCGACGTGCCGAGAACGCCAGAGTAGGGTTCACTGAGTCGTTTTCCAGCAATGGAGCTGTGCGAAATCAAAGTTCTGGAAACATTCGCTTTTTTTCACCGTATACCCCACCGCCAATAAACTGGATGGCTGACGGAGATGAGCAACTTCATGCAATAAGAGAACAGGTTGTAGAGCAACTACGCAATCGACATGTTTATAGTGCAGGTTCACCTACATATGAGGTTGAAAATGCGAGAAACTCTGAAGCCGGACTTTTTTCACGACGGCATTTTATGGTCACTATTCCTCTATCTATTGTTTCAGGGTCAGAAGGTGATGATGATGTTGTTAATGTTGCCAGACGCTCATTACAGAACGAGGTGGGGGCTATTCGGACGTTTCTTGAAAGTTTGACTTCGAATCGATATGCCGGGCTTGTCACATGGAATTATCATGATGTTAACTATGCTCCCGATCGCCACTCAGTGGAAGTTTCGTTCATCTTTACAAATTACGTAGATAATAACAGAGTTTCAACATCGAGTGTCGGCTTGCCTCACCTGAATTCGAACTCTCCAAATCATTGGCAGATAAGGCAATGGATGCCTGTGTATATTGCTTCCTCTAATCAACAGATTGTGTTTGATAGAGAGCAGAGAGCTGCTCTATGTAGCAGGTTAGGTGCGTTTCTTGTTTTCAATTTGGTAAGAAGACCTGTGCGGTGGATTAGGGAACGGGTAGGCTCAGCAGGCAATCAGCAACCAGATGTTGAACTTGAACTTGAATCGGAAGAGGCTCAAAGAAGATTGCTTCAGGATGCGTCCAGAGCTGTAGCTGGACCCTCAGGAGTCAATATGAAGGGGCAATGAAGTTCTGTGTACGGCGAAAACACTGAGTGGTGTCTGAAATGATGTAACGGGATCATTTTTTGTACACCTGTAATTGAGTACTCGCCTGAGTATATCTAAAGAACCGGAATGCCTGTTCAATCGCAGTTGATGTGCCTCGCCATAATGCCAGTGGCTAAAACGCAAACACCATGCAAAAGCAATGGCAAGAAGGCGCATCAACTTTAAATCAGGGTGGCGAATAATTTTACCAAACCCAATGCAACTTTACTTATCGGTAAAATTGCTGCACTGACTTTTATATATTGCTGCTTCATTATCCTCTATTAAAAACCAGCTATAAACGCTAGACTTGACCGTTTATTTTCTGTAGTGCATCTGTCATCGGGAACCCCCATGGAGAATCTGGAAACAATTACCTCAAGCGCCCTCGCCGAAGTCGAGTCAGCAGCCAATGCCGCTGACCTGGATCAGGTTCGGGTTCGCTTTCTGGGAAAAAAAGGCGAGTTGACCCAACTGCTGAAAGGTCTGGGCAAGCTGTCAGCCGAAGAACGCCCAAAGGCTGGCGGCCTGATCAACGAAGCCAAGCAGCAGGTACAGGCTGCGATTAACGCTAAACGCGAGGGCATGGAAAAAGCTGCCCTGGAAGCTCGCCTGGCCAGCGAAACCATTGATGTCACCCTGTCCGGCCGTGGTCAGGAAATGGGTACGGTACATCCGATCACCCGCACTATGGAGCGCATCAGCGATTACTTCAGCCGCATTGGTTTTGAAGTGGCGCGTGGGCCTGAGATCGAAGATGATTATCATAACTTCGAAGCCCTCAATATTCCGGGCCACCACCCGGCACGTGCCATGCACGACACGTTCTACTTCAACGACAACACGGTACTGCGTACTCACACCTCTCCGGTACAGGTACGGGTGATGGAACAGTTTGCCAGGGCAAACCAGGAACCACCGATTGCTATCGTGTGTCCGGGCAAAGTATACCGTTGTGACTCTGACCAGACCCACAGCCCGATGTTCCATCAGGTAGAAGGTTTGTACGTGGCAGAGAAGGTCAGCTTTGCGGATCTGAAAAGTGTCCTGAGTGACTTCCTGCGTGTATTCTTCGAGCGTGACGATCTGAAAGTGCGCTTCCGTCCTTCCTATTTCCCTTTCACCGAACCTTCTGCGGAAGTGGATATCGAATGGGGCAAAAACCCGGACGGTTCCACCAAGTGGCTTGAAGTGCTGGGCTGCGGCATGGTGCACCCGAAAGTCTTTGAATATTCCGGTATCGACAGCAAAAAATACTCCGGCTTTGCCTTTGGCATGGGTGTTGAGCGTTTTGCCATGCTGCGTTACGGCGTTAACGATCTGCGCCAGTTCTTCGAGAACGATCTGCGCTTCCTGAATCAGTTTCATTGATTCGCTGGTTAATTGATAACGGAATTTGAGAAAAAGATATGAAATTCAGTGAACAGTGGTTGCGCCAGTGGGTAGCACTTGAGGCCGGTACCCAGGAGCTGGTGGATAAAATCACCATGGCGGGTCTGGAAGTTGATGAAGTAGAGGCGGTTGCCGGTGAATTTACCGGTATCGTCGTGGGCGAAATCGTTGCCTGTGAGCAGCATCCTGATGCTGACAAGCTGCGTGTCACCAAAGTGAACACTGGTTCTGAAGAAGTGCAGGTCGTGTGTGGCGCACCTAATGCCCGTGTGGGTCTGAAAGCACCTTTTGCCACCGTAGGCGCTGTCCTTCCGGGCAATTTTAAAATCAAAAAGGCCAAACTGCGTGGCGTTGAATCCTTCGGTATGCTGTGCGCGGAAGAAGAGATGGGCATGGCAGAATCTTCCGATGGTTTGATGGAACTGCCAGCCGATGCGCCAGTGGGTCAGGACATTCGTGAATACCTGGGTCTGGATGACAGGATCATTGATGTTGACCTGACGCCAAACCGTGGTGACTGCCTGAGCATTGCCGGTCTTGCCCGTGAGGTCAGTGCGAACTTCCTGGCTGAAGTCGATGAGCTGAAGGTTGAGCCGGTGGCACCGGCCATTGACGACACCTTTCCGGTAAAGGTGATCGATAAAGAAGGTTGCCCGCGCTTTCTGACCCGTGTCATCCGCGATGTGGATGTGACTAAACCAGCCCCGCCGTGGATGGTTGAGCGTCTGCGTCGTTCCGGTATCCGCTCTATAGACCCTGTAGTTGATGTCACGGCTTACGTGATGTTGGAACTGGGTCAGCCCATGCACGGTTACGACCTTGATAACCTGAACGGTGGTATTACTGTTCGCAAGGCAGAAGACAGGGAAAAGCTGGTTCTGCTGAACGGAGAAGAAGTCTCCCTGAACAGCAACACCCTGCTGATTGCTGATGACAAACATGCCCTGGGTATTGCTGGTGTCATGGGCGGTGAAGGTTCCGGTGTGAATGCTGAAACCAGAAACGTTCTGCTGGAATCGGCATTCTTTGACCAGATCACTATTGCGGGTAAAGCGCGTTCCTACGGTTTGCACACTGATGCTTCTCATCGCTTTGAACGTGGCGTGGACTTTATGCTGCAGCGCAAGGCCATTGAACGTGCGACCCGGTTGATTCTGGACATTTGCGGTGGTCAGCCAGGTCCGGTGGCTGAAGAAGTCAGCGAAGAACACCTGCCAACCCTGAGTACTGTTCATCTGCGTGCCGAAAAGGTTGAGTCCCTGCTGGGTATAAAGATTGAAAACGATCTGATTGAAGCTCTGCTGACTCGTCTGGGCCTGGAACTGACGACTGAAGGGGAAGGCAAATGGAGCGTGGCGGTACCAAGCTGGCGTTTTGATATTTCCATCGAAGAAGATCTGGTGGAAGAGCTGGGTCGAATCTACGGCTATGAACGCCTGCCGGAAACCATTCCTTCTGCACTGCTGAAGATGAAGCAGGTGGATGAGTCTCTGGTTCAGGAAGCCGACCTTCGTCGTCTGCTTGTGAGTCGTGGTTATCAGGAAGCGGTCTGCTTCAGCTTTATCGATCCAAAACTGCACAGCCAGTTTGATCCTGAGCGTGAAGCGGTGGCTCTGGCCAACCCGATTGCCAGTGATCTTTCGGTGATGCGTACTTCCCTGCTGCCTGGTCTGGTAAAAGCGATCGCTTACAACCTGAATCGTCAACAGAGCCGTGTGCGTCTGTTTGAAATGGGACAGACCTTTATCCATGACGGTGAAGCACTGAAGCAGGAAGAGTTCATGGCGGCTGCCATTACCGGTTCCCGCTTCCCTGAAGGCTGGAACGCTGGCAATGAATCCGTTGATTTCTTCGATATCAAGGGTGATGTTGAAGCGCTGCTGCACAAAGGCGGCGTGGCGGATGAATTTCGCTTTGAAAAAGGTTCACACCCGGCTATGCACCCGGGGCAGTGTGCTGCCCTGGTACGCAAAGAAGGGCATGATGGCAAAGTCGTTGGTCATGTGGGTACTCTGCATCCGACCCTCAAGAAGTCACTGGGTCTGGACAACGAAGTATTCCTGTTTGAAGCGCGTCTGGATGCTGTCACCAAAGGCAAGGTAACCCGTTTCGAGCCTCTGTCCAAATTCCCTGAAGTTCGTCGCGACCTGGCGCTGATTGTTAAACAGGAAGTGGCTGCTGATAACCTGTGCGAAGTGGTTCGTCAGGAAGCCGGTGAGTTGCTGACCGGTGTGCGCATCTTCGACGTGTACGCTGGCAAAGGCATCGAAGATGGTCACAAGAGTCTGGCTCTGGGCATGAAACTTCAGCATGCTGAACGTACCCTGAAAGACGAAGAAGTGAACCAGCTGGTTGATGCGATTGTCAGTCGCCTTGAAAAAGATTTCAGCGCGACACTTCGTGGTTAACGGATAGCGGTCAATGCTCGTCTGACCGGATTGCCGGTTCCCTGATTGTCAGGGAACCGGCGACTGCTCTACCACCAAGATTTTTGCGGGGATGACAGTACAAAAAACAGGCTTCCGCTTCAAATTCAAACCAATAATCATTGTCATCTGCTCATCAATAGCTCTGACTCACCACCTTGGCTTGAATTCCCAGTTTTTCAGTAATTGACCATAAAGCATGCCATGGGTCAGGTAATTTTGCCTGACCGTTAGCCTGATGTCTTCAGACAGCTGTGCAGGCTTGTTGTTTAATTTCCAGGAATCATACACAGAGGCAAACCAGAAGACAGCTTTAATCACGTCTTCCTTCGGTATTGTATTATAAGGAGAGCCAGCACTTTTTTGTAAAAATAACATGACATTGAAATATTTTTTAAGGCTTTCTTTATTGTATAGCTCTGCCAATGGTGGCCCCGCCATCCCTACTTCATGGGTTGTCATAAACAGTGATAGATTAATCATGTTCATAATGTTTGAATTGCCATTGAAAAATAACTCTCCCTCGCTGATTAGCAGTTCTTTGAAATTAAGGACTGATTCCATACTTTCAAAAGGTTCCAGAGAACATTTATGCCGAATTATAAGACTTGTGTGGCCAATATCGTGTTTCAGGAAACGGTAAGGAGAGTGCAGTTCTTCATCGGCCATTTCTGTATAACTTGTGATGACTCCCAGAGGATAAAGTTTTAGGTGGGAGAATCCTACAAAGTCACTGATACTTAAAGGTTCAAAAGTTGGAAGTAATAAAATGTCTGTTTTATCGGCAAGGGTAAGGCTGTTGCGAAACAAAGTTTTGTCTTCGTAATCCTTGTTGTGAAATGGAGCTAGATGCTCTAATGGATAAGACTTTTTTGATATACCTTTTTCGTCTATAGAAATGCGCATTCTGACGGAAGAACTATACAAATAGACAAGTTTGAAAGAAAGCTCAATGAGGGCTTTGTATTCAGGATTTTCGGCATCAAGTTTGCCGAGGTCGGATAAAAGTCTATTAAAAGCTGAACTTTCATCACCTGTCAGTCCTTCCTGGAACTGATTGCCATCAATAATATGTTGAGTAAAGCCTTTCAAGTTTTGCAGAGTTATTTTCAGTGCTGATGTTTTATAGGGTTTCCCATCATTTTCTACAGATTTTCTTTTTTTTATTTCATTCTTGAACCAACGAATGCTTTTTTCTCCGTCCTGGTAAGCATCTCTTATAGCTGGGTCAGAAATGATTTTATACGCAATAGGCGGTTTTACGCTTTCTTGATCGTCAGCCTTAGTCAGTGGTATGAAAAACACTGTTAAAATGACTGCAACGTTTATAAATTTATTCATGAGACATCCCTGGCAGTTTTTTAAAGGTTAGAAAATTAGATAAACAAAAATTGAAATAGTTCCATATTCATGCCGTAGGAAAAGTCAGCCTGTGAGATTATGGCACGCTTTCAGGATCAGACTGCGTGCTATCCATTTTCCGCCTGACAGCCAGGGGCTTTTCGTAAAAAGAAGGTAAACAACCGTACGCCAATAAAGGTTATTGCATTGAACTATATTGCCTTTTACCTGTCCAATGGCTCGATAATTCTAAATGAAAAGGGAAGTCTTATGATTACACCGCCTTTAAGTCAAAATCGACCAATGACTGATATAGCTGATGTCTTAAAGCCTGCACCTCTTTCAGTATGGGCTGGCAGGGTGATTAAAGTAGCTACGGAAACTGTTTGCGAGGTAACTGCTCAAAATCCACTGGCAGGTTCAGAGCAAACTCCTTTGCAGGTCAGTAAAACCGTTGCAGAAAAGACTGAAAATGAAGATTTGCCAGTAAAAAATGAGCAGTTACTCTGCCAGGCTATTTCAGGTCAGGCTCCTCCTGATGATTTCAAATCACAAATGTCACGACATATTGATTTTTATACTTCGGACTCAATGGTGCCTTATGCGATAGAGGAGAAGCGCATTTCGAAATTTTTTGGAGAAATGCCATTTTATGTTGCAAGGCATCCGGGATGCCTATCTTACACCTATGGCGCGATCAAGGCTAAAAAGTTCAAGATATTGATGGAAGCACTCAATGAGTGTCGGGAAAAGTTTCCGGATAATATTATTTCAGTTGGTTCTGGTTCTGCCTTGGCTGAGTCTACATTCGGTATGATCCCGGGCAAAAAAGTTCATTGTTTCGATGCGGAGCCAACGAAACTGTATTCTATGAATATAAATCAAGCGTCCATTCCCGAGGATATGGATACGATATTGCCAGAAGATTGCAGTAAAACCATGCTTATGCTGAATTATCCAAGAGGGTATATTGGTGAAACGCTGAAGGAGTTTGCAAACAGAGGAGGTAAGGCCGTTTTTATGACTCTTGATAATTCTCTACAATGGCAACATTTTAAGTTTGAACCAGATGGGGGAAAGACAGCGATTGCTGAAATCCATAAGTTATTACAAGAGAAGAAAAGTACTGACTTTGTGATAGAACTGAGTGACGGAAATTATACCGAGCAAGTGTTTGCGGAAAATAAATACGTGGTCCGCAAAGGGCCAACTAAAGTGGTTTATTTTAATCGGCCTGAAAATGATGAAAACTTCGAGTTTGCTTTGAAGCTCGCAAGAGAGGCAGGAATATATCCCCAACGGCTTGTGGAAAATAAATGCGTGCACAACTATGGGCCAACTTACGCAGTTTGTTTTAATGGGCCTGAAAACTTCCAGTCTGCTTTGGAGCGCGCAAGTGAGAGGGCAGGAATACCAATGGAAGTGGAAACTTACGCCAGTGTCCCTTGGAATACGCTAAATGAATTGCAGACCTTCGTTCCTTGGAATACGCCAATTGAATCGCAGACCTTCAACAGTCCGTGGCTATAGCCTGCCATTTTGTCCCGGGTAGTTCCCAGTGCCATTCGTTGTCAATGGTCAGGCGCTTATTTCTGCTTGACCTTGCAACACGGTTCACGCACTCTAGGAGAACGAGGAGGTCAGCCCCGGGGTATCCATCAGAGGGCTGAGAGTGGAACCAAGCGCAAGCATGCGCGGCTGGTAACCAGAAGTGGGCGTGAAGGACTCCCGGCACCCTGTTACATAAACGCTTTATATATAAAGAGCAGGGGTGTGTTACTGGCTATACAAAGAGTGGAAGTAACCATGGGAGCCCTGACTAAAGCGGATATAGCCGAGCATTTGCACGAAGAGCTCGGTTTTAATAAAAGAGAAGCCAAGGAAATGGTCGAACAGTTTTTCGAACAGATCCGTCAGGCTTTGGAAAATAACGAACAGGTAAAACTGTCAGGTTTTGGCAACTTTGATCTGCGTGACAAAAAAGCAAGGCCAGGACGTAACCCTAAAACCGGACAGGAAATACCTATTACTCCACGTCGTGTTGTAACATTCAGACCCGGGCAGAAGCTTAAGGCGAGGGTGGAAGCTTATGCAGGACACCGAGTTCAGGACGACTGATTCCAGTGTTCAGGAAGAATCTGGCCAGCAGGCAGAGTTACCGGTTATTCCTGGCAAGCGCTACTTTACCATTGGTGAAGTGAGCGAACTGTGCCAGGTAAAATCTCATGTCCTGCGCTACTGGGAGCAGGAGTTTTCCAAGCTGAAACCGGTTCGTCGTGGTAACCGCCGCTACTACCGGCGTCAGGATGTATTACTGATACGACAGATTCGCAGCCTGCTCTATGAACAACGCTATACCATTGATGGCGCTCGTGCTCACCTTAAGGGTGAGGCTCAGAAGCAGGACTCTTCCAAATACAAGCAGCTGATTCGACAAATGATCGCCGAGCTGGAAGATGTTCTGGATACGCTGGATGATATTCCCCGCTCCTGAGTGAACAGTCTGGCTATGGTAGCAGGCTATACCGCCTGCGACAGTGGAGACACCTCAGTGCATCTTGCGAGGATGCGAACCTTTTTTACCACCTTTGGATTTCGGCTTGCCAGCACCTTTGGCAACAGACCTGGTGCTGCTCTCCTCCGGAGAGTTGAACAGCAGGTACAACTCCATCAGCACTTCCGGAATCTGGCTGGTCATGTCTTCGGTGAGTTCTTCATTATTCAGGATTTCCTGAAATTCCGATTCTTCGTCAAACAGGCCAGAGGCCAGCATAACCGGTAGCAACAGTTCACACACTTCCTGTTCGTGCTCAACAAACCACTGCTTTTCGTTCAGGAAATGGCCTTCCATAAAACCGCCACACCAGTCGAACAGGGCTTCGTCTTCGGGGTCGTCCAGTTCTTCTTCACAGGACAGGGTAAAGCCTTCCTCTTCGTTAAACTGGCGATCGATACTGCGGGCAACATCGGTGAGTGCCAGGTTAAGGGCTTGCTGGTCTTCGCTGTTCAGGGCTACCTGACCGTCAAACAGAATGTCATTGCGTTCTGCTTCGCTCAGTTCAACCGGACAGATGGCCAGTGCGGTCATAAGACCGTGGACAGCGTGAAAATTCAGTGGCTCTTCTTCAGAATACTGAGTTAAAAGGTGTTCAATGGTAGAACGAGTGTTCTGCATGAGGGGGGCTCAATTTGAGTGATAATATTAAGCGCACAGTTTACCTCAGATTCTTCTGATCATCATTTCTTTCCCTGTTATAATGTACAGTGCCGGTTCTAATTATTATTTCATCGTCGTTTAATTTCTGGCTTTACCTTAATTGGTTTTACCTAATAGCGGATACCCATGGCTGATTCTGTACTGGAGATTTTGCACAACACCTTTGGTTATGAATCCTTTCGCGGATTCCAGAAAGAGGTCATTAATACCGTTATTCAGGGGCTTGATGCCCTGGTTCTGATGCCAACCGGAGGGGGTAAATCACTCTGCTACCAGGTACCAGCCCTGGCACTGGCGGGAACCACCGTGGTGGTGTCGCCACTCATTGCCCTGATGGAAGACCAGATCAGCTCTCTTAAGCAGCTGGGTATCCGGGCCGAAAGTCTGAACTCCGGAACGCCTTACCCGGAACAACAGCGAATCGAGCAGGAACTGCTAACCGGTCATCTTGATCTGCTCTACGTTGCCCCGGAACGCCTGTTAACAGAAAGTATGCAACGCCTGCTGGACCAGGTAAAACTGGCACTCTTTGCCATTGATGAAGCCCACTGTGTCTCCCAGTGGGGGCACGATTTCCGGCCGGAATACCTGCAACTGTGCCGTTTGAAACACCGTTATCCCGGCATTCCCCGAATTGCCTTAACCGCTACCGCAGACCGGCGCACCCGTAAGGAAATTGCAGAGCGACTGGAGCTGGATAACGCCAGGGTCTTTGTTGACAGCTTCAATCGCAGCAATATCTTTTACCGTATCAGCCAGAAAAAACAGGGCAAACAGCAACTGCTGCGTTTTCTGCAAAAAGAGCACCCGGAAGATTCGGGCATTGTTTACTGCCTGTCCCGCAAACGGGTAGAAGACACCGCACACTGGCTGAATGAGCAGGGGCGACTGGCACTGCCTTACCATGCCGGTATGAGCAATGAGGAACGCAGTCGCAATCAGCAACGTTTTCTGAAGGAAGATGGCCTGATTATTGTGGCAACCGTGGCCTTTGGTATGGGCATCGATAAGCCGGATGTTCGTTTTGTAGCGCATCTGGATCTGCCCAAAAGCATTGAAGCCTACTATCAGGAAACTGGCCGGGCGGGGCGTGATGGTCTGCCGGCCACGGCCTGGATGGTTTATGGCTTGCAGGATGTGGTGTTGCTGCGGCAGATTCAGTCGGGCTCTAAGGCCAGTCCTGAAATACAGCGGGTTGAACAGCAGAAGCTGGATGCCATGCTGTCGCTGTGTGAAGTCACCAGTTGCAGACGTCAGGTGTTGCTTAATTATTTTGATGAGCCCATGGATGAAAAGTGTGGTCACTGCGACCTCTGCCTTGAGCCAGTCGATACCTGGGATGGTACAGAAGCGGCGCGCAAGGCTTTGTCTTGTGTCTATCGAACCGGACAGTTGTTCGGTGTCAGCCATCTGGTCGATGTGTTAATGGGTAAGGAGACCGCCAAAGTCTGCCAGTTTAATCATCAGCACACCAGTACCTATGGCATTGGCAAAGATTATAAACAGACAGAATGGCGTTCTATCTACCGTCAGCTGGTGGCGCGTGGTTATATCAATGTGGATATTGAAGGGCATGGCTCACTCAAGCTGAATGAACGCTGTCGTCCTCTGTTGAAAGGCGATGAACGTATTTTGCTGAGGCAGGACCGCTACGAACACGCCACCACTAAAAGCACCCAACCGGTTGAGAAAGGCCGTGTCCTTGTCGCCGATGAAGACAAACCCCTGTGGGATGCCCTGCGTACCCTGCGGCGGGAAATGGCAGAAAAGCAGGGTGTACCCGCCTACATTATTTTTAACGACAAAACCCTGTTTGAAATGCTCAGACACAAGCCCTGTGACCTGGAAGCCATGTCGCAAATTTCCGGGGTAGGGCAGTACAAGCTGGAGCAGTATGGTCAGCAGTTTGTCGAGCTGATTAGTCAGGCTTTGGCTTATCATGACTGAAGTGGCCACAGAGCTTTAAAAAAAGCTTTGCCCTGTGGCCCTGTGGTAAAAGAGACATTAATTCAGGGCAGGTTCCTGGCTGGCAATGGTCTCAGGAAACACTCGGTCTTTGGCAGTAAAGCCGCTTAGCCCCATGAACTCTTCGATAAATCCGGAGTAGTCTGCGTACTGGTCAGATCGAAAGTTTTCTGCGGTCACTTTGTCTATCAGCCTGAATATTTCTGCCTGAACTTCCGGGTTCAGTTCCCGGTCATCGGCTCTGATCAGTCGGTTTTCATCCGTTTTGACACCTTCCGGATGGAACAGGAAGTCTTTCATCATCCGATGCATATGAGCGACACTGGTCTCATACTCTCCCTTTTGTTTCAGTACTCTGGACAGTGCCATCATGTAGCAGGAAAAGCCCGGAATAAAGACGGAAGCCTTGGAGACCAGGGCGGTACTGACACCAATATGAGCTTCTCCCTGGTGCTTGCTCAGAAACTTATTGAGTCTGTCCGAAGTATCGTGCAGATGAAGCTTGGCCTGTCCCATGGTGCCCCCAAAATAGATGGGGTAGGTGACGTCGCTGCCAATGTAGGAAAAGGCGATGGTTTTAACCCCCCTGGCCAGCAGGTTGTTGCTATCCAGGCAACGAATCCACTCTTCCCAGTTTTCCCCGCCCATTACCTTAACGGTTTCCTGCACCTCTTCCGGGGAGGCGGGAGGCATGGAAACGGGTTGTATCTGGTCTTTTTCAATATTGATGATATTGCCAGCAAATGGTTCACCCACAGGTTTCAATGATGATTTCCAGAAGCCTGAACCATCAGGCCTGGGGCGAACACCTGCGGCAAGACTGTAAACGATGCAATCGATGGAACCTTCGAACTCTGAACGGATATAGTCAACAACCTGCTGTTGCATTGGTTCAGAGTAAGCGTCGCCAACAAAGTTTTTGGCGATCAGTCCCTCTTTTTCGGCAGCTTCAGTGAACGCCAGGTTATTAAACCAGCCTGCTGTCCCCGATTTTTCCCCTGATGGCGGACGTTCATAGGAAATTCCGATGGTATCCGCGCGACCGCCAAAGGCCAGTGAGATCCGGGTGGCAAGACCCAGCCCGGAAGAAGCTCCGATGACCAGTACTTTTTTGGGGCCAGTGCTGATAGCGGGCAATTGCTGTAGCTGGTGAATCTGCGACTGAATGCTCTTCCTGCACCCTTCCGGGTTGCAGTTTTTGGCAATAACACCCTTGATAATGGGTCTTATATCCATAAGATTCATCCTTTTTTGTTGTAGAACTGTTGTTGTAATTATGAATAAAAAAAATAGTACCGATTTTATTCAGAAGAGCGTTGACGTATATCAGGAACTCTGAATTTGGCGGCTATGGCCAAACGATTGGCGGAAGTGGTCAAATGACGGTTGTTTTAAGGGTGTATTGAGCCGGGGAGAAAACTGCCCTCTACAAGATATTAGTGTGTAGCGTGAATGAAACACCCTGATGAGCAGGATCCTTCAGGGTCATCTTTATCTTCCCTGTTTTCTTTAAACTCACTGAGGTTTAACCCTGACGTGTCTGGCAGACTGCCTTCAGTGGATTCTGACTCTGTATTGGATTTGTCAGGTTCAGGGCGTGTCAAAGGCCTGATCAGTCGGAAATTGTTTGAATCGATTTCAATTAGGCGGAAGAGGTTGTCAGTCGTAATTTGAGTGAGCACCCCGTCTGCTCCAAGAGTAGAAAAGTGATAACCATAAAAAATACAGGGAGGCTCATCGCCCAGTTTTTGAAGCCCAGTCAACACAATGTTAAAAACAGGCAGTTGCAGGCTATGGCCGTCAGGGCTGATGACTGCCGGACTGTCCTCAGGCCAGTAGTATAAATTGTCAGAGTAGTCGTAATCATTCACGGCGTAATTTGCTTTAATACCATCTACTTGCACAGGGCGGGGATCATTTGAGGGTGGCTCAATGACGCGTAGAGTATAGCCTGTTGAAGAGTTACTCGTAGGCGTGTAGGAATAGGTCAGACTGCCCACTCCTTCGACGTGTGTTTCTACGGTGACGGAGTTATCAGATTTAGTTGGCGTTGAAATAACAACGGTCACCTGCTTTTCAGAATTATTGATGATTGCTTTGTAGTAGTGGGTTTCAACAGCATACAATTCAGAGTTGAACGGCATTCCCATAATACAAGCTAAAACCAGAGAGCGCAGGCACTGTTTATAGTTCATGTGTCGAGTTTTGAGAATGGTTTATTGCAGGAGCTATAAACCTTAGCCTGCTTTTACAGGTTACGCATTGATAAATTGTTCCTTTTACAGCCCGGTTATGACGAACCGCTGATAGGTGAATAACTTTTTCCGGACACTGGCAGCTGTAGGCAAATGGTCGCTTAGCAGATTGTCTGGTGTCGTAGCTGTGTGTTCGTTTTGCAGGCAGATTGAACACCTGCTCCATCACAAATTTCCACTCTTTGCCGTGGGGGCGAATTTTCCTGCCATAAACATTTTCAGCAATCAGGTGTGCCACTTCATGCCCAAGCGTATGCTTGAGAAAATGTGGTTGGTTTTCTTCCAGTAATACTCTGTTGAGCCTGAGCAGGTTACGCTCGGGCCATGCCTGTCCGGCAGTTTCCCCCCTGAGATTTAATAGTACGGCTGGTCGTTTAAAGCGTTTCAGGAAATGTCGTTCTGCCAGGCAGTACAGTTCTGCAATGCGTAGTTGTATTGCCTGATTAAGCAAGTCAGATGTCGTGTGCATGGAAGTCCGGAAGGCAGGGTCAAAGCTTAAAAAGATTAGATGAATCAGGCTGGTAAAGTAAAGAGGCCAGGTCTGCTTATACAGGTTAAGTGCAATACGTATTCAAATAAATTGACATTTATGTGTTTTTCGACAAACATATAAGCATATATTTATATGTCTCATGGAGAGCCGTCATGGAAAAATGCTGCTCAACCAACTGTTCCTCCAGCAGCTTCACTCACAGAGGATCCCAACCCCTGTCTGATGTAGCGGTTGATCCGCTCCGTTATAAGTGGTTTGTCAGAGGTATGGATTGCGGGAGCTGTGCCGCCAGGGTAGAAAAGGCACTGGCTGCAATGCAGGGTGTCAGCCAGGTTCGGGTGGTGTATTCAACTGAACGCCTGCTGGTGGACATGGACAGCTCTGTTAAAGCCTCAGCTATTGAAGCGAAGGTGACTGAACTCGGTTTCCGCCTCGAAGACAGTCTGGGAACGGCTGAAGAACCACCCTTCTGGAAATTACACCCTGACCTGTCACTTCTTGGAGGATTGACGGTTCTGGCTGCATTGGTTTCTGTGCTGGTATCTGGTTGGGGAGAGCTGGCGTTTTATGCACCTGCAATCGTCGGGTTGATTCCTTTTATACACAAGTCGCTGGCCCAGGCAAGAAATGGCAGCTGGTTTGGTATAGAGACACTGATGTCGGTGGCTGCTATTGGCGCACTGATTCTTGGGGAAACCTTCGAAGCAACGCTGGTATTGCTGCTGTTTTCAATAGGTCAGATGCTGGAAAGTGTGGCGGCCCGAAAAGCCCGTGCTGGGGTTCAGAGCCTGATGCAGTTGACTCCGGATACCGCCATCCGGATAGAAAACGGGCAGCGAATCCATGATGTGCCAGCAGAGCTCCTGCAACCGGGCGACCTGATCGAAGTCCGACCCGGAGACCGTCTGCCCGTTGACTGCATACTGGATGACAATGTGGGGGACAATGCTTCAGCTACAGGTGTCTTTGATGAGAGCGCTTTAACCGGCGAATCCATTCCTGTCAGCCGCTTAAGAGGTGAAAAAGTAATGGCAGGCAATCTGGTGGTGGACAAGGTGGTTCGTGTCACAGTGGTATCTGAGCCCGGTTCCAATGCCATTGATCGTATTGTTCAGCTGATTGAGGAAGCGGAAGAACGCAGGGCGCCCATTGCCCGGATGGTTGACCGTTTCAGTGCCTGGTATACCCCACTGGTGATTGGCATTTCTGCGCTGGTCATGTTTATTCCCCCGTTATTATTTGCAGCAAGCTGGTCTGTCTGGGCCTATAAAGCGCTGTCATTACTCTTGATCGCCTGTCCCTGTGCGCTGGTGGTGTCGATTCCGGCAGCCGTGACCTCCGGGCTGGCAGCCGCTGCCCGCTTTGGTGCTTTGATCAAGGGCGGTGCAGCTCTGGAGCAGTTGCGACAGGTGAAACATCTGGCGTTTGATAAAACCGGAACGCTGACGGAAGGTAAACCTGAAGTGACGGCTGTAGAGCCCTTTTTTAGCTCTGGCAGTGGCTCTGACAGGGACGTACTCTCTCTGGCAGCGGCCATTGAGCAGGGTTCCAGCCACCCTCTGGCTACAGCGATTATTAACAGGGCTGAGCGTCTGGGTATTACTGTTCCCGAGGCTGCGGATGTGGTTGTCATGCCGGGAGCGGGTGTTAAGGGGGTTGTGAGTGGTCGGTCGGTACAGATCACCGCACCAAAAGTATTGCCTCAATCTTTGCAAACACCCAATCTGATGGAGCGTATCAGCACCCTGGAGTCACAGGGTAATACAGTGGTTGTTGTGCTGGCAGATCAGCAGGTTCAGGGTTTGATTGCCCTGGCGGATACATTGCGCAGTGACGCCGCTGAAGCGGTGCAGCGATTAAAGGCTATGGGCATCAGCAGCACCATGTTGACGGGCGATAATCGCCGGACGGCTGCCGCCATTGCCGGGCAGCTGGGCATTGACTATCGTGCGGAACTGTTGCCGGAAGACAAGGTGAATGCGATTCGTGAATTGCAGGCCAATGGCAACGGTGCTGTTGCCATGGTAGGTGATGGGATTAACGATGCACCGGCACTGAAGTCTGCGGAACTGGGCATTGCCATGGGACGCGGCAGCGATGTTGCACTGGAAACCGCCGACGCTGCACTGACCCACGAACGTTTGCCGGAACTGGCGGGTATGATCAGCCTGTCCCGAAGAACTGCCGGGATTGTGCGACAGAATATTGTATTGTCACTAGGTATCAATATGCTTTTTCTGCTGACAACGTTGTTGGGTATCACTGGTTTAATGGGAGCCGTTCTGTCTGATGTGGGCGGTACGATTCTGGTGACACTGAATGCGATGAGGCTACTGAGTAGCCGTTAGCCATGGGCTTTTATTCCCCGGAGGCCTATGATCGTTTCAGGTTTAACGGTGACGTTTGGATTGGGTAGATGCAAACATAAAAGTGGCAAAAAGTTTGCCAAGCAGGGTTCTCATAGTTCCATTGTGAGGTGGTGAAAGGCGGGGGGGGGATGGTAAGTTAACCTGTTCATGATGAGGCAGAATCAGCGAATAATACACGAGGCTATTCTGCTCCTCTTCGCCGGATGTTAGCTCAACAGGTATCACATGGCTTCTTTCTGCAGTAAACCCAGAGTAGTGTTCAGAATTCCAGAAATTATCATACCCAGTCATTGGCCCGAACGGATACATAAGGCGTCTTCCGTTTTCACTGTCGTTGGTATTTGGTCGGGAGCTCCAAAACCAGGAAAACCAGGAAGTTAAAAGTGAAAAGTCCACTCGACTTTGAAAATTTATTCCGCTGAAATCGGGACAGGGGCCATGAAAATCCAGTTGATATAAATTATCAGGTAGATCAAATTCAAATAGTACACTGCCTTGCCCGGTTCTTATGGAGTATTCCACA
This sequence comes from Endozoicomonas euniceicola, assembly GCF_025562755.1. GTDB lineage: Bacteria > Pseudomonadota > Gammaproteobacteria > Pseudomonadales > Endozoicomonadaceae > Endozoicomonas_A > Endozoicomonas_A euniceicola. Next base: position 1,051,779 of record NZ_CP103300.1, on the reverse strand, counting down.
CCAATTTGGTGGATGGTCTCTGTATTGTGATATGGATCCCTTCTATACAAAATCCGATCTTGTGAGATGTGACGTGGCAAAGCTGATATTCTTCTAAGTGGTAGCGAACCTTCCCGTTCATTGCTTCTCAGGGATAAGTTCCCCTTCTTAAAGAATGCAGGCCAGTTAAAGTTTTGAATATTCAGGATAAGATAACCTTTTCTTGGGTCTGCGATAACAGGCGACGACAGCATAAGGCAAGGCAGCAGAATAGATATAATATGTCGATAATGCATTTGTCATTATTCCTGATATTAATTTCATTAGAAAAAACGGCTGTAAATTTTTCGAAACAGAAGGAATCAGAACAGGGCATAAACGTAGTAGACAAATTTAATTAAGACAATGTAATCAAACTCTGTCGTCTGAATTTGAGTTTGTGGATGTTTTGTTTATATCTTGATCGGACAGCGTGAGTGTTTCTGGTCATACAAAGTGAATGCGATTCGGGAATTGCAGGCCAGTGGCAACGGTGCTGTTGCCATGGTGGGTTTTGCCGGAACTGTCCGGTAGAAACAGATACGATCGCAATCGCAATGGTTGCAAAACCAGGGGGCTCATAGGCTCCGTTTCTGTAGAAACAGGTACGATGGCAATGGTTGCAAAACCCGGGGGCTCACAGGTTCCGTTTCGGCAGGGCGGGGCGTTGGGAGGCTGTGATGAGGCAGAATCAGCGAATAACACACATAGCCACGCTGTTCCCTTCTTCTGGATGACAGCTCAGCAGGTATAACTTCGCTCGTTTCAGCAGTAAACCCAGAGTAGTGTTCAGAATTCCAGTAATTATCATGCCCCATCCTTGGCATGAGCGGATCCATAAGGCGTCTTCCGCTTTCACTATCATTGGTATTGTTTTGGCTTTGATCAGACTCATCCCGAGTTTGAAAATTAATTTCGCTGAAATCGGGATAGGGACCATCAGAACCCAGCTGGTATAAATTATCAGGTAGATCAAATTCAAATAGTACACTATCTTGCCCGGTTCTTCGGGAGTATATTGCACCAATTTGGTGGATGGTCTCTGTATTGTTATATCGATCCCTTCCATTTAGAATCTGATCTTGTGAGATGTGAGGAGGCAAAGCTGGTATTCTTCTAAGTGGTAGCAAACCTTCCCGTTCATAGCTTCTCAGGTATAACTCCCCCTTCTCAAAGAATGCAGGCCAGTTAAAGTTTTGAATATTCAGGATAAGATAGCCTTTTCTTGGGTCTGCGATAACAGGCGACGACAGCATAAGGCAAGACAGCAGAATAGATATAAGATGTCGATAATGCATTTGTCATTATCCTTGACATTAATTTCAGTAGAAAAAACGGCTGTAAATTTTTCGAAACAGGAGGAATCAGAGCAGGGCATAAACGTAGTAAACAAATTTAATTAAGACAATATAATCAAACTCTGTCGTCTGAATTTGAGTTTGTGGATGTTTTGTTTATATCTTGATCGAACAATGTGAGTGTTTCTGGTCATACAAGGTGAATGCGATTCGTGAATTGCAGGCCAATGGCATCGGTGCTGTTGCCATGGGATGCGGCAGCGATGTTGCACTGGAAACCGCCGATGCTGCACTGACCCACGAACGTTTGCCGGAACTGGCGGGTATGATCAGCCTGTCCTGAAGAACTGCCGGGATTGTGCGACAGAATATTGTATTGTCACTGGGTATCAATATGCTTTTTCTGCTGACAACGTTGTTGGGTATTACTGGTTTAATGGGAGCCGTTCTGTCTGATGTAGGCGGTACGATTCTGGTGACACTGAATGCGATGAGGCTACTGAGTAGCCGTTAGCCATGGGCTTCCATTCCCCAGAGGCCTATGATCGTTTCAGGTTTAACGGTGACGTTTGGATTGGGTAGATGCAAGCATAAAAATGGCAAAAAATTTGCCGAGCAGGGTTCTCATACGTTCCATTCCTGCGGGGCGGGGGGGTGGGAGGTCAACCTGTTCATGATGAGGCAGAATCAGCGAATAATACACGTGGCTATTCTGCTCCTCTTCGCTGGATGTTAGCTCAACAGGTATCACACGGCCTGTTTCTGCAGTAAACCCAGAGTAGTGTTCAGAATTCCAGTAATTATCATACCCACTTCTTGACATCAAATGACCCATAAGGGGTCTTCCGCTTTCACTGTCATTGGTATTTAGTCGGGAGCTCCTGAAGCAGGAAGTTAAAAGTGAAAAGTTTACTCGTCTGTTTTGGTTTTGATCAGACTCACCCCGAGTTTGAAAATTTATAGCGCTGACATCGGGATAGGGACCATCACGACCCAGTTGGTATAAATTATCAGGCAGATCAAATTCAAATAGTACACTATCTTGCCCGGTTCTTCGGGAGTATTCCACACCAATTTGGTGGATGGTCTCTATATTGTTATATAGACCCCTGCTATATGGAATCTGATCTCGTGAGATGCGACGTGGCAAAGCTGATATTCTTCTAAGTGGTAGCGAACCTTCCCGTTCATTGCTTGTCAGGGATAACTTCCCCTTCTTAAAGAATGCAGGCCAGTCAAAGTTTTGAATATTCAGGATAAGATAACCTTTTTTTGGGTCTGCGATAACAGGCGACGACAGCATAAGGCAAGACAGCAGAATAGATATAAGATGTCGATAATACATTTGTCATTATCCTTGATATTAATTTCATTAGAAAAAGCGTCTGTAAATTTTTCGAAACAGGAGGAATCAGAGCAGGGTATAAACGTAGTAAACAAATTTAATTAAGACAATATAATCAAACTCTGTCGTCTGAACTTGAGTTTCCTGCGGTTTTGTCTGAATCTTGATCGAATGCAGTGCGTATTTCTGGTCATTGAAGCATCAGGCTTTGCCATGTACTCTGCGCCCCCTTAACGTTATCACTGATAAAAAAGCAGGACGAAAATTTGATCACAACCGCCAACATCACCATGCAGTTCAGCGATAAGCCACTGTTTGAGGACATTTCCGTAAAATTCGGTGACGGCAACCGCTATGGACTGATCGGTGCCAATGGCTGCGGCAAGTCTACCTTTATGAAGATTCTCGGTGGGGAACTGGAAGCTACGGCTGGTTCAGTAAACCTTGACCCGAATGAGCGTATGGCAAAGCTGAATCAGGATCAGTTCGCCTACGAAGAGTGCAGCGTGATTGACACCGTAATCATGGGACACACCGAACTCTGGAAAGTCAAAGAAGAGCGTGACCGTATCTATGCCAAAAGTGACATGACGGAAGAAGAGGGTATGCGGGTTGCGGACCTGGAAGTTATGTTTGGCGAAATGGACGGTTATTCTGCTGAAGCCCGTGCCGGTGAACTGTTGCTGGGGCTGGATATTCCACTGGAACAGCATTACGGGCCGATGAGTGCCGTGGCTCCCGGCTGGAAATTGCGGGTATTGCTGGCGCAGGTGCTGTTTGCCGAGCCTGATATTATGCTGCTGGACGAACCCACTAACAACCTGGACATTAATGCGATTCGCTGGCTGGAAGGCGTGCTGAAACAGCGCGACTGCACCATGATCATTATTTCCCACGACCGTCACTTCCTGAACAGTGTCTGTACCCACATGGCAGACCTTGATTACGGTGAGCTGCGTCTGTTCCCGGGCAATTATGATGAATACATGACGGCGGCCACCCAGGCCAAAGAGCGTATTCAGGCCGATAATGCCAAGAAAAAAGCACAGATTGCCGAGCTGCAAAACTTTGTCAGTCGCTTTTCCGCCAACGCTTCCAAGGCCAAACAGGCGACATCCCGTGCCAAGCTGATCGACAAGATCAAGCTGGAAGAGATGAAGCCATCCAGCCGACAGACTCCGTTTATTCGCTTCGATCAGGAAAAGAAACTGTTCCGTAACGCGCTGGTGGTTGAGAAGCTGTCCCAGGGTTACGAAGAGTTACTGTTTAAAGACGTAAACCTGATGGTTGAAGTGGGTGAACGTGTTGCCATCATTGGTCAGAACGGTATTGGTAAAACCACGCTGCTGCACACGCTGGCGGGTGAAATGGCACCAAAATCCGGTACGGCTAAGTGGTCCGAAAACGCCAACATTGGTTACTACGCCCAGAATCACAGTGCTGATTTTGAAGAAGATATGACCCTGTTTGACTGGATGAGCCAGTGGCAGAACGAAGGTGAAGATGAACAGACCATTCGTGGCACCCTGGGACGAATGCTGTTCTCCCAGGCGGACATCAAAAAATCGGTGAAGGTGATTTCCGGTGGCGAGCAGGGTCGTATGCTGTTTGGTAAGCTGATTCAGCAGCGTCCGAACATTCTGTTGATGGACGAACCCACTAACCACATGGATATGGAGTCCATTGAAGCCCTTAACCTGGCGCTGGAAAACTATCCGGGTACGCTGATGTTTGTCAGCCATGACCGCCAGTTTGTTTCATCGTTAGCGACCCGTATCATCGAGATTACCGATAAAGGCGTGATCGATTTCCACGGTTCTTACGACGACTACCTGCGTAGTCAGGGCGTGGTAGAAGAGTAATAGCCAGCGCAATTATTCAAAGGTCAGGGCCTTCTCCGGGAGCCCTGACTTTTGTCGTCATATCAGTCTTCTGAAGTTTCTGGTTAATCCGTTCTATCAGTAAACTGACTTTTGTAGACAGGTGTCGGTTATGGGGATACAGAACCCAGATGCCTTCTGCAGGAGGCTGGTAGTCCGCCAGCAACTCTACTAACTCTCCACTTTGAATCGCCGGGGCAACATAATGGTTGGGGAGTTGCACTAGACCCAATGCTTTCAGGGCTGCATCCAGCAACGCGTTGCCGCTGTTGCACCGTAAAGAGCCTGTTACCTTCAGGTTGCGGGTCTGGTTATTTTCCTCAAAGCGCCAGTAATCCGTTCTTCCCATTAAACAGTTGTGACCTTCCAGGTCATTCAGGGTTTCAGGACTGCCAAACTGCTTCAGGTACTCCGGCGAGGCACACAGGTGCTGGCTTCTGACGCCCAGTTGTCGGGCAATCATGTTAGAGCTGTCCAGTTGCCCCAGCCGTATCGCCAGATCAATGCCATTTTCAATCAGGTCAACCCTGAGGTTGGTCAGGTTCAGTTCAACGTTGATATCGGGGAATTCATAGCAATAGGCATTGACCACTGGAGCAATGTATTTTTCACCAAAAGTCACTGGTGCGGTGACCTTGATGGAGCCTCTGGGGTGCGTCTGTAACGAGGTCAGTACGGCTTCCGCTTCATCCAGTCCGTCCAGTAGTGGACGACAGTGGTTGTAAAAAAGCTGTCCCGCTTCCGTCACTGTAACCCGTCGTGTACTTCGGTAAAACAGTTTGGTCGCCAGCCGCTGCTCCAGTGCACTGACCTGGCGGCTGACCTGGGCGATGGATAGTCCAAGACGCTTAGAGGCCAGCGTAAACGACTCAGTTTCTGTAACAGCAACAAACTCTCTAATCCCTTCCCAGTTGGCCATGGATTCACCGAACGAAAAAATAAAAAATTATAAGCCCCATTATTACAAGGCTGCAAAAGTCTATTTCCGATTTGGCGGATTATCATAGGGTGTGTAAGAAAATATACTGTTTACATCTTGAAGCTTTTACGTTTTGTTGCCCGAATGCGCAACAGATAAAGGAGAATGCAATGTCCGCAAAGACACTGAAGTCCAGAGCCGCTGTCGCCTGGGGAGCGGGTCAGCCTCTTTCCATGGAGATGGTTGATGTCATGCCGCCACAGTACGGTGAAGTAAGAATCCGTATGATCGCTACCGGCGTTTGCCATACCGATGCTTTCACGCTGTCGGGGGATGATCCTGAGGGTATCTTTCCAGCCATTCTTGGTCACGAGGGTGGTGGTATTGTTGAGTCTGTCGGTGAAGGTGTCACCAGTGTCCAAGTGGGCGACCATGTGATTCCGCTTTACACGCCGGAATGTGGTGAATGTAAGTTCTGTCAATCAGGCAAAACCAACCTGTGTCAGAAAATCCGTGAAACCCAGGGCAAAGGTTTAATGCCTGACGGTACTACACGTTTTTCCATTGATGGGCAGCCCATTTACCATTACATGGGAACATCTACCTTTTCTGAATACACCGTACTGCCGGAAATTTCTCTGGCAAAGATTAACCCTGAAGCACCGCTTGAAGAGGTTTGTCTCCTTGGCTGCGGTGTCACCACCGGCATGGGCGCGGTGACCAATACTGCTGATGTACAGCCTGGTGATACTGTGGCTGTGTTTGGCCTGGGTGGTATTGGCCTCTCAGCCATCATTGGCGCGCAAATGGCAGGCGCTGGTCGTATTATTGCGATTGATATTAATGAAACTAAATTTGATCTGGCTCGTAAACTGGGTGCGACCGACTGCGTTAACCCTAAAAAATACGAGAAGCCGATTCATGAAGTTATTGTTGATATGACCGATGGCGGTGTGGACTTCTCCTTTGAGTGTATTGGTAATGTTCATATTATGCGCAGCGCCCTTGAGTGCTGTCATAAAGGTTGGGGTGAGTCCGTTATTATTGGCGTGGCGGGTGCAGGGCAGGAGATTTCTACCCGGCCATTCCAGCTGGTGACCGGACGTGTCTGGAAAGGTTCTGCCTTTGGTGGTGTGAAAGGCCGTTCGGAGCTGCCTGAATACGTTGAGCGTTATATGAAAGGCGAGTTCAGGCTGGATGACTTTATTACTCATACCATGTCTCTGGACAAGATTAACGACGCTTTTGACCTGATGCATGAAGGCAAGAGTATTCGTACCGTTATTCATTTCGACCAGTAATCTCAATACTCTGAAGCCGTGTTCTGCACGGCTTCAGAGTTTTCCGGATAAAGCACTATGGACACACTACAACTGCTTGCCAGCAACCGGAGCTTCGGTGGCTGGCACCGTCGTTACCAGCATGAATCCGAGGTCAATGGTTGTACCATGATGACCTTTGCGGTTTTTATGCCGCCTCAGGCCAGTGAGAGCAACCGGGTTCCGGTACTGTACTGGCTTTCCGGGCTGACCTGCACCGATGAGAACTTTATGCAGAAAGCCGGAGCCCAGCGTATTGCTGCGGAACTGGGGATTGCGATTGTTGCGCCCGATACAAGCCCAAGAGGTGAGGGCGTGGCCAATGATGAAGGTTATGATCTTGGACAGGGCGCTGGCTTTTATGTCAATGCGACACAGGCACCCTGGGATCGTCACTATCGTATGTATGATTATGTGACTTCAGAACTGCCTGCTCTGATTGAGGCGAATTTCCCGGTTAATACCAGACGCTCAATCGCCGGGCATTCAATGGGTGGGCATGGTGCGCTGGTGTGCGCGTTGAAAAATCCTGATCGATATCTGAGTGCTTCGGCTTTTTCTCCGATTAGCCATCCTTCACAGACTCCATGGGGGCAAAAAGCCTTTACGGCTTATCTGGGTGATAATCAGGAAGACTGGGTAGGCTACGACGCTTCCCTGTTGCTTCGCAAGGTAAAAGGCACTGATGCAAGGATGCCGGTTCTGGTGAGCCAGGGGCTGGCGGATGAGTTTCTGCAGGAACAGCTTCAGCCTGAAGCGTTACAGGAAGCAGCAAAGGCAGTGGATTACCCTGTGACGTTGGAACTGCATGAACACTACGACCACAGCTATTACTTTATTGCCAGCTTTATTGAGCAGCATTTAAGGTTTCATAGTCGTGTACTGCATCAGTCGCAATAGATGGTGAGTATTGACAGGCGTTCGGTCTTCAGAACTGAGCGCTCTCGCCGAATGGAATCAACATGGATGGCCCTTCAGGTGAGTTTTGAGTCCTGATCAGCCTCTGGCAACCACGGACGGTGAATAGACGATGACGGACAAGAAACCAACCTGTGAATACTATGAATTGTGCCCTTTCTTTCAAAGTACGTTGGAAGATATGCCTTCGACAGCCAACCTGTTAAAAACAAACTTCTGTTATTCCGCTTTTCAATCCTGTGCCCGGTATGTTGTGACTCAGGAAGTTGGAGCTGAGCATGTCACTGATTTCCTGTACCCCAATAATGCTAAATCGGCACAGGAGATTATTCAGACTGTCAGGCAGGAAAAGAGCTGAGTTGGCATACACAAACCTCTGCCCTCTTTCTACCCGGTGAGCGTAGCCGTGAGGCTACGCCCTATCCCAATTTTTATGCTATCGACCCAACATTGTAGAAAGATAATCCAGGGGGGTATAAAACTTCTTAAACTGGTTCCAGGCCGTTTCAGATAAATGCTCTTCCAGAGGAATGCCATAAACGGAATAGTTTAAAAGGCTATTGGTCAAAGTGATTAAAAGGGCTGAGTACACAGCAGTGATGGTGTTTTTCATAAAACTGTCTGAAGTTGGAGCATCAGGTTGAAGCGGCAATGCGATTATGAGTCCAGCCAGCAATGAAGTTGTGAATATGGTGGCGGCTTTAAAATCGGAACTGGCTAAGGTTAGGGCTCCGGCGAAGGCACCGGTGGATCCGGCTAAGAGTCCGAGTTTGTCAGCGAGGTTGGCATTGGCGTAGAATCCGGCTGTGGTTAAGGCTGTGGCTGAGGCCGTGGTTATGGCTGTGGTTGAGGCTTTTCCGCCGACGGTTCTCGAGATAATGGCTGATATTAGGGCTATCTTTGTGAGACGGAAAATAAAATTATTGTCCAGATTAAGATTAAGTGTTGGTATAGATATCACCGGCATTAATCCTGCCGATAACGTAGATATTGCATAAGCAAAGGTGGCTTTTGCAGGCGTATAGCCTATCCCAATCATTGTCTGATAAGTTATATCCCCGACTATCAGGGCACTAAAGACTAATAATAATGAGTTCTGAACGAGGGCATAAGATGAGCCATAATCACTACAGTGCAAACTGTTGGTGCAGTCATTAGGGGCACGAAGGTCAGGGATGGTACCGAGGCTTCTTAACATATTGGTACTCACGGCCCCGGCTACCGATCTGAAAGTTGCTTCGAAAGTGAAATAAAGCAGAATCATTGAGGCTATTCTAAGATTACTCTCCTTGCCATAATTACGAAAAACGATCATTCCTGCTCCTGCAAATCGCAATGCTTGCCACGGAACCTGCTCAAGTGGCCAGGGTGACACAGCTCCAGCCAACGTTGCCTCTGCGGTGGCGATAACCGGTGCCAGCTGTGCACAAAAATCTGTTGTGATACCAGCAAGTTCTTTTTGATCCTCACTGCCCAGTTTAAATCGATTCGCAAAGGTTGAAACGAATTCAGGTACTTTGCAGATGTCATACCAGAAAAAGGCACTTATTGCGGTGGAAGATATTTGCCTGGTAACACCAGTCAACATAGCCAGACTGCTTTCAATCCCCGATGAGTCATTGTAGTGTTTTAAAAAATTAAACTGATCTTTAGACGGAGTGCCTGAATGGGCAATTGAATAGACAAATAACAAGCACGAAAGTAAGGTAAGTTTGCAAACTGTTTTCATGTCACATCCCATGGGGTTGATAACTTGCCAGCCAGTAACACCGTATTAGCATCGAGCCTCTGCCTTTATTTCATGTGGCAGAAATTCATTTTTTTAGTTGTTGCAGTTTGCCCGGTACACACCGGAACCAGGCATCTGGTCACAACCCGTTAGCCTTTGTCGTTTTCGCCCTACGGTATAGCATCACACTGGAACGGGTGCATGAACAAAATTGGCAAACAGCCAGTTTTTTTGGCTTAGGGAGGAGGCTGGAAAGAATATACGGCGTGGGAAAGCAGGCTATTGAAAACTTGTCTATGCTATGTCATTCGCCCTGAGAAGTAATAAATAATAGCGAGGCAGGTTTTGTTGTGGGTATTAAACAACTTCATTTTGTTTAAAAGAAGGCTGCGTCTCTGCCAGTGCATTCTGCTATTAATGGTTCAAACACCTTGTTTTGGCTGGAGCCTGTTTAGTGACCCTGGACAGGCCTACCAGCATATTATGTCTTCAGGCGACAGGTTTCATAGTTCTGTGCCAGAAGGCGTTAAGCGGATTAATCAGACTCTTTTATTTTCATTACATCCCAGAGATTTTTCTGAGCTGCGTCTAAATTATCCCCCCAAAAATATGAAAAGCACTGGGTTGTATTATGTGAAAGGTGAGCCTATCACGGTACGGACTCAGCCTGCGGATGGTAATGAGCTAACTCCGAAGTTGTTTCTATCGATTGGCATACACACTGACCGACTGAGTCATGTACCGGCAGCAGAACGCAGAAGACCTGATTATGGCAGGGTTTCAATCCCGCTGAATATGACTCATCCTCTTTCACGCACTAGCCCTATATCAGGGCTGGTTTATCTTTCGAGCAGTGATACCGGGACCGGGTCGTTTGAAGTAGCGCTAACAGGTGCTGTAAAAGCGCCCTGGTTTAAACTTGGCAGGGACTCGCTGGAGCAATGGCAGAATGAAATTCGTCATTACCCGGCTCCGTGGGCGGAGCTGGAAGGAGAATATACAAGACTGGCTCTGCCTTCGACAATGATTCGGGAGCTGGACGATCCGGTGGCCGTCGTTCTTGCCTATGATCAGGTGGTAAAAGATGCCAACGCTCTGGTCGGGTTAAGCCCGGATACGCAGGTAAGGGAGGATAAAGCACCGGATCTGCCTTTTCAGTTTGTTCTTGATATTCATACATCAATGGATGACGGGACAAGATCTCACAACGGTTATCCCATCGTTTTATACTGGCTGCACTACGGTAACCCTTTTCGACTCATTGACCCGGATACTATTCGTTCCGGTAATTTGATACGGCATGAGATTGGTCATAATTATGAGCCTGAGGAAAGGGCTTTTGAACCTCCGGGCGCTGCACAGGCTTTTGCCGAAATCTTCCCCTATGGATACCGATATCAGTCTGGCTACTGGTTTATTTTTAATTTCTGGGACAGTGATTTCCTCTATTACTACTTCCCATTTTTTGAGTTTTATTGGGATATTTTTCTCTATATCTTTGGCTATGGTTATAACTGGGACATCTGGGGGGAGGAAGTAGATGAAATGTTGCCAGCAAAAACAGCTTTCATGGCTATCTTGATAAACGAGCTATCACCCAAACCTTTGACAAAGCTCTATCAGGATTTTCGCCGTCTTCCCGGGGAGCAGATACCCAGTCAGCCACAGGAAAAAACAGACTACTTTTTTGAAAGCCTCTGCAGAATCACGGGGCAGGATTTAACCCTGTTGTTCCGGAGCTGGCGTGTTCCAGTCAGCTCCGCCGCTTATCAACGGGTTTTACAGGAAAAGTATGAACATCCCCGCTGGCTGTACCATGATGGTTTGTAATCGGTAAGCGTTGATCAGTAACCCGATCAAAGAACCTGCACGTACTCAGGCCCGGCTCCCATACTCCACAAAATCACTGTTGTGATCATCAGGGATACCAGAACGACCAGCCCAATACACAGTACTGAGCTGGCATACACAAACCCCTGCTCTTTTGGAATTTTCATAAATACTGGCAGCCCGGTATACAGAAGCCAAGCAGACCATGAGGCGCCAATGGTTCCGGCAACAATCGCGAGCCAGATAGAGGGAGCCAGTCCGCACAGTCCTGCCAGAAACAAGGGGAATGCCGTATAACAACTGAAGGCAATGCTTTGCGCCATGGTGGGTTTACTGCCGAAGGTTTCACTCATCCATTGTACAAAGGCACCCATTACGCCCACCCCCGCCAGAATGGCTAACCAGGCCAGCGCAGACATCACCATGGCACTGCTTTCGGTCAGGCGAACAAACTGTTCACTGCCGGGCAGCGACCAGCCGGTTTGAGTGGTTCCGTAAAACGTGCACGCAGCCGGCAGAGCAGCCAGCCAGATAATCTGGGTAAGATAGAGCCGTATAATACCGGGAGGGTGTTTGCGAATAGAGTCCCACTCTTCATCAGGGCGAGTCATAAGACCCCAGAAGTGGCTCAAAATCATGGTGTTAATCTCCATGTTGACGAGCTGTACTTCCGTAGCCATTGTGTTCCCGGGCTCGAACGACGATGCACCTGAACAACAATGTACCTCAAACAGTCAGGTTGAGTACTGTTTAACAGAATCTCAACAAGACCGGGCTACGAATCAGCGGTTAATTTTTGTTATTATTATTAGCTCCTTTCCTGGTCACCGCCTCAAAAAAGTATCAAGGTGATGGAAGACCGCCGCTGCCATGAAAGTGCCATTACATTTAGTGTTGGCATGTTTCATTGTGAATGTAAAGAGTTAGTGTAAAGCCTGACTGTAGATTAAAGTGTGATCAAGAATGATAAATCGAGTTGATAGAATGTTTCTGGGGTTGCTGGTTATTGTTGTGTTGTCGTCTGGCTGGTGGCATCTGTCGCAACAACCTTTATTGTTTCATAAATTTATACAAGGGGTAACTGAAGACACAGAGTTCGATAAGCAGTTATCGGGGACTCCTGACTTTGGCAGCATGTTGGATGTCTGGGAAAAAAAAGCCTCTTTCTTTGCCTTTATGAAAACCATGGTTGATGAAGAGAACCAGCAACTGAGAGATACTCGTCAGCAACTGTTGTCGTATAAAAACAAAGTGACTCTCGATGAAAGTCAGCAGCAGTGGGTGAACGGTCTGGCGCGTCTTTATAAAGTGGATGAAAAGAAGACCGGGCTGGATGATATTTTTGACGAACTGCTGATAAAGGTTGATGAAATTCCCATTTCTCTGGCGCTGGTTCAGGCGGCTAACGAGTCGGCGTGGGGAACTTCCCGTTTTGCCCTGAACGCTAATAATTTCTTTGGACAGTGGTGCTTTTCTAAGGGGTGTGGCCTGGTTCCGGAAAGGCGTCCGGAAGGTGCGAGTTATGAAGTCAGAAAGTTTGATTCGCCTGCCCACTCAGTACGTTCATACATGCATAACCTGAATTCCAGCCATCACTATGAAAGCATGCGGGAGATGCGCATGAAACGTCGGGAAATGGGCGAACCAGTCACTGGCCTGATTCTGGCACAGGGACTGCACGCTTATTCCATTCGTGGTGTTGAATACGTGGATGAGTTGGTGCGGATGATCAAGGGTAATGATTTGTTGCGTTATGACCTGGAAGGCGAGAGCATAGCACTGGAACGTTGAAAAACGCTCTGAAGGCATTAACAGTCAGGAAGACGAATGAAAACAATAACCAGCCTGATGATCTGTCTGGGACTGCTTCTGTCCCAGTCCTCCTTTGCTGCACCAGCGAGCAAGTACTGGGGGATTTGGGACAAAAGCGATGAGTCATCCCTCAAAACCATTGATCATTCGGCGTGGTCAGACCTTCTTTCCCGGTATCTGAAGACCTATCCCGACGGTACGCTGTTTGCCTACAGCAGGGTGTCCAGAAAGGACCGTGCGAAACTACAGGCTTATCTTGCCAGCCTGACACGGGTGGAACCGAGGCGCTATAACCGTAAAGTGCAGCTGGCCTACTGGATTAATCTCTACAATGCCCTGACCGTTGAGTTGATTTTGAAAAACTATCCGGTTAAATCCATCACCAAAATCGGTCCCTGGTATAAATTTGGCCCCTGGGATGAAAAGCTGACTGAAGTGGCAGGTAAATCTCTGACGCTCAACGATATAGAACACAGAATTCTGCGCCCGATCTGGCGGGATAAACGTATTCATTATGTGGTTAACTGCGCCAGCAAGGGCTGCCCGGATCTTGCTGATAAGGCTTATACGGGAGCCACGGTTGAAGCCATGATGTCACAGGCTGCACAACGTTTTATTCAGCAGGAGAAAGGGGTGGACTTTATTGATGGCAAGCTGACGCTGTCACGAATCTATGAGTGGTATGCTGCGGATTTTGGTTCCAGAAAAGCTCTGATGAGGCATATTACGGAAAACAGCCAGATGGCGATGGCTGCCCGAATCGACAAATACAAAGGCGAAGTGATCTATCAATACCGCTGGGTTCTGAATGACAGCCGGCAGTGAGTGTCAGCTGACTGCCCCGGTGGTTTTATCACTGAAGGTTTCAGCCGATTAATGTAAGTACAGAAAAAGTTCAGGGATGGAATGGTATGGCTTGGATTCGAGGTGCAGCCCGGCTGATGATGCTTCTCTGCCTGACGTTTCAGGTGTCAGTAGTCTGGGCAGCCCCGGAAAAGGACTACTGGCCGTTCTGGGACAGGCATGATCCCCGCAGCAAGCTTGAGGTTGACCACAGTGACTGGCAGTTGATTCTGGATAAATACGTTCGCTTCTCAGAAAAACAGCAGATGTATACGTTTGTTTATGGTGGCGTGAGCCGGGAGAACTCAGAACGGTTACGGCGTTATTTGAAAAGTCTGTCTGATTACGACCCCAGAACTCTGAACAGGAATGAGCAGTTGGCGTACTGGGTTAATCTTTATAACGCCCTGACGGTCGAGCTGATTTTAAAAAACTATCCGGTGAAGTCGATCACTAAGCTGGGGAAAGGCTGGTTTCGTATTGGCCCCTGGGACGATAAGCTGATAACCATTGCGGGAAAAGCGCTTTCACTGAATGATATTGAACACCGTATTCTTCGACCTGTCTGGAATAATGCCCGAATACACTATGCGGTCAACTGTGCCAGTATTGGGTGCCCTGATCTTGCGCCGGAAGCCTATTCCGGCAAACGGATTGAGGCCCAGATGGATGAGGCGGCCAGACGCTTTATCAACCAGAGCAAAGGCGTTAATTTTGTAGGCAAACGACTGGTATTGTCGAAAATCTTTGAATGGTATGGCGATGACTTTGTGGGTAAGGATAGCTCTGGTAAAGAGTTCTCCGGCAAAGAAGGCGTCTGGAGAGAGTTGTTGCAGTTTGCTGAACCAGGGCTGCGAATCCGCCTTGAATCCTACAAGGGTGGAACCAGCTACCACTATAACTGGCAACTGAATGAGTTTCGTCGTTGATTATTGCTTTCCAGTTTTGCCCGTCCCGGTTCTGGCCTGCCCTTTTCGTGACATCCCAGAACCAGGAGGGAACGAAAACGGATCAGGCAGAGGCAGGCTCGAATTTGATGACCTGCACGGCATCGTCTTCAACAGAAGGCATGGCTTCCGGAATATTACCTGAGAATATTTCCTTACTGTCTTCAAACTCATAAGGCTTGCGTTCGCCAGAGCGTTCAACGGTCAGGCTGTCGAAATCGAACAGTTCAGTATCCGCCATCTGGGAAGGGGCGATGTTCTGCATAGCCGTGAAGATGGATTCGATGCGGCTTGGGTGTTTTTTCTCCCATTCTGCCAGCATGGCTTTAATGTTCTGGCGTTGCAGGTTTTCCTGGGAGCCACACAGGTTGCAGGGGATAATCGGGTAGTTCTGAATGTCTGCGTAACGGCTGATATCTTTCTCGCGGCAGTAAGCCAGAGGTCGGATAATGACGTTGCGACCGTCGTCTGAACGCAGCTTGGGCGGCATGGCAGACAAACGGGAACCGTAGAACATATTCAGGAACATAGTTTCAACAATGTCGTCTTTATGATGCCCCAGGGCGATCTTGGTGGCACCGATGTCCTCGGCAAAGGAGTACAGGGTGCCACGACGCAGGCGGGAGCACAGGCCGCAGGTGGTTTTGCCTTCCGGAATTTTGGACTTGACCACGGAATAGGTGTCGCGGTTAATGATGTGGTAAGGCACCCCGACATTATCCAGGTATTCGGGCAAAACATGCTCTGGGAATCCCGGCTGTTTCTGGTCCAGGTTTACGGCGATCAGCTCAAAGTGAATTGGGGCGCTTTTCTGCAGGCTCATCAGGATATCGAGCATGGTGTAGCTGTCTTTTCCTTGTATGGCATAAAATATCTTGTTTTTTCAGTTATAAACATCGATTTCAAGGTGCAGAGGCACTTTTTCAATGCACACCTTTTACAAAAAATCCTTTTTTTGTAAAAGGCAGTCGTTCCAACCCCAATTTTCTTGCCCAATTTTCTTGCTGTGAGCCCCGTATAATTGCTCAATAGTAGAATACCTTCTCACTGGTCTTCTTCGTCAACTTCAATTATTTGAAATAGATGTCTGATGGCAGCCCAGCGCTAACCAGAAATTTCTATGACTGAGCTGCAAACATCCTTGCCGCCTTTATAAGGATCTCATTTTCTTCTGTAAGGCGATTAAGCTCCTTTCTCAGCCTTTTTATCTCAGCCTCCTGAGTTGATGAGGGTTTGGTAGCTTGATTTTGCAAGCCATCAATGCCTTTTTGCACCCAGTGCTTCATGGTAGCGGGGTGTACGCCAAGCTCTTCGGCTGTTGCCTTCAGGTTTCGATCATTTTCCAGATACCTTTCAACGGCCTGAATCTTGAAAGTCAGAGAATAAGTTTTGCGTTTGTGGGTGTTCATCTCTTTGCACTACTTGAGCTAAGGATTCCTGAGTATCGTATCACAACTAAAACTCAGAATATCTTAGCTTTTATAGCTGAGATTACTATGAGCAACCGAAGCTCTGAAGCCCTGTCCCCACTCCCTAAGCGTCTCAAGGAAGCACGACTTGCAAAAGGATTGTCACAAAAATCTTTAGGTATCCTGGCGGGAATCGATGAATTCTCTGCAAGTTCTCGAATGAATCAATATGAGAAAGGTAAGCATACACCCGACTTCGCAACGCTGAAGAGACTGTCCGAGGCTCTTGAGTTGCCAACTGGTTATTTTTATTGCGAAGAAGACTGGCAAGCGTCAGTCCTTAAAGAAATGTCTTCTATTTCAAATTCACGTCGGGAAAAAATTCTTACAAGTATGATCTGACCCCTTGGTACGGCACGCTATTTAATGCCCAAGGATGAGGCGTTAAAGCTTGACAAGGAAATCCAGAGTAGCCAGTGGGTAAGTGATTCAACACTACAGACAGCAGCTGGCTTTACAGGGTCTTTGCTACAAACAGGAAACCCGTTTTCAACGTCTGGGGTTAACGCCTTTTCAGAAATCAATGCAGCCTTGACTGTAGCCAGCTGGCTGCTGCCTGAAGATGGAATAATGGAAGAAGTAAGTGGTGTTCATCTTCCTAAAGTCTGGCAGGAGAAAGCGATAGAGACTCAGGAGCAAGCAAAACGAATCGCCATCGAACATACTGAAGAGCAACTTTAACGAACAGCATCCGCTTTGAACCTCAGCTATTCGTGTCTGGCCAATTGCTAAAGCACTATGTCACGAGTTTATCATTTGGCATACACCGAAGAGACGGACTTTAGTCATTTATTGATCTGTGAACATTATACGTAACACTGCCTGCAAGCATAACTGGTGTCATGTAACCTGAAGAATCCTTTGATTGTTTCAGGACTTTTTTGCAAACTTCGCATCTTGCCCCGAATAAATTTTATAAATTCATCTTTTGTCTTCAGGGCAGCCTTACCCAACTTTTCTTTAAGGTAGTTCCAGGCTTGCTCATCTGGATTCAGCTCTGGTGAATAGCTCGGCAGTAGATGAAGACCTAACAGCCTTGGTTCCTGTGCTACATATTCTTGTGTGTGTTTAGCCCGTAGCCTTCACGACAGGAGTGAGTCCCTTGATACCCCACGTTCGACCACGGTGACTCTCTGATTTAGCCGTAGATTCATCCAGAAAGAAAATAATGGCATCTTGCTCATCTGCCTGGCTGAGTATCTGCGGATAACGAACATTCAGCCACTCATCAATTTTTTTTGATCCTGCTGCCATGCTCCCCAACGAGGCTTCTGTGGACTAAATCCCATTCGCTTCAGAAGTCTGGCAACAGAGGCCGGTACATATTTAACCTGAAATGTCTGATCAATCAGCTTTGCGACTATCTGGCAAGTCCACAGAGGGGTTTGATAACCATAGTCTACGGGAGTACTGCTTCTGAGAAGCAGATGGAGCTGTTCTTGCTGCTCTGGAGATAATTTTGGCTTTGGGCCGGTCTTGCCTGTGCGCGTTTTAAGGCCATCCCATCCACCAGTTTCATAACGGTCGATCCATTCATAGACGGTCTTTCTTGACGTTCCGTATTTGCGGGCGAGGCTGGAGGGGTTCATGCCTGCATGCCAGTCTTTAATGGCGTCAAATCGTATTTGTTCCCGAACCTCATCCGAGATTTTACGTCCGTCAATATTGTTCATTGCTGCCTCATCTATGAAGCAGGAGATAATACCAGACGACAGATGTTACTTATAATGCGCAAAAACCAATAGTATATCAAGCTCCGAATGGTGTTTATGTTGTGACGCACTGGCTAGATCTGATTCAGCCTGAACAGCCCAATCCTATAGCAAACGCAGTAGTCGGTTTTGATATTGGTTGGCACAGTCCTGCAGGGCATAGTTGGATGGTGCATTTTTATGCTGATCCAGCCCTTGATGCCAACGGAAATGCCGTGATCAGAGAAGGCAAAAATGGTTATGTTTATCCTGTAGTGAAAGACAAGTTGAATTACACCGAGCTTGGCAGAATGCTGTATCGCGAACTTAATAATGATGGCGGATACCTGTTCATGGGTAGCCATGATCAGGTTCCAAGGATGGTCGCTTACAACGGCAAACTCTACTCATACACATCAAGAAGAGCAGACCGTTTCATTGATAGCGAGCTTATAGAAAAAACAAGTACTATCGATACAAACGACTAATGTTTGTTATGCAGGCGCATGAACGAATCATGTGCTTGCAGTTATGTTTCAAGCCTCGCAGCTGGCAACTTTCAAACGCCCCTAGTCCAACCCCCAGCTAACAGGTAATATCCCCCCATCAAGAATTACTGAGTATCAACCTGCCTTTCCTGCTCAAAAGACGGGCAAACCACCGGCAGGCACCGAGACCCTATGACTACCCACAAACTCACACTCTCCCGACTCACCAGTAAGCTATTCAAAGCCTGCGATATTCTGCGGGGCAAGATGGATGCGTCTGACTACAAAGAGTTTATCTTTGGCATCCTGTTTCTGAAGCGAATGTCCGACCAGTTTGACAAGGACTACGCTGCGAAAAAAGCGGAATTGCTGAATGAAGGTCACGACGAAGAAGACATTGAGCTGCTTTTGGGGGATGAAGATCAGTTTGATTTCTTTGTTCCACCGGCAGCGCACTGGTCCAGCCTCAAACACCTGAAAGAGCATGTCGGCAATGGCCTGAATAAAGCCCTGTCTGCCCTTGAGGATGAAAACACGTCCAAGGGTCTGGAAGGTGTTCTCAAGCACATCAACTTCAACAAAACCGTTGGCAAGAAGCCTATCCCGGACAGCACCCTGGTGGATTTTATCCAGCACTTCGATGAAATCCCCCTGTCCAATGAAGACTTTGAATTTCCCGATCTGCTGGGCGCAGCCTATGAATACCTGATCAAATACTTTGCCGACAGTGCCGGTAAAAAAGGCGGTGAATTTTATACGCCTGCAGAAGTGGTACGACTGCTGGTTGAAATTCTGGAACCCACCGAAGGCATGGAAGTTTATGATCCGACCTGTGGCTCAGGCGGTATGCTGATCCAGAGTCGGAACTATGTGGCGGAGACCGGTGGCAACGTCCGCAACATGCACTTGCTTGGTCAGGAAGATAACGGTGGCACCTGGTCTATCTGCAAGATGAACATGATCCTGCACGGAGCCGGTGGTGCGGATATTCAGAACGACGACACCCTGCTCAATCCGCAACATATTACGGCCAATGGTGAGCTTCGCACCTTTGACCGGGTGATTGCCAATCCGCCATTTTCCCAGAACTACAAGAAGTCCGATATTCAGGGCTTTAAGGATCGCTTCCACACCTTTTTGCCGGAATCAGGCAAAAAAGCAGACCTGATGTTTGTGCAGCATATGGTCGCTTCATTGAAACAGAACGGAAAAATGGCCGTGGTAATGCCCCATGGTGTGCTGTTCCGTGGTGGTGAAGAAAAACTGTGTCGTCAGCGCATGATTGACAGTGGTCTTCTGGAAGCGGTTATTGGTCTGCCCTCCGGTTTGTTCTACGGTACGGGCATTCCTGCCTGTGTGCTGGTAATCAATAAACAGGGAGCTTCAGACCGAAACTCTGTACTGTTTATCAATGCCGACCGTGAATACAGGGAAGGGAAAAACCAGAACAGTCTGCGGCCTGAAGATATCGAGAAAATCACCAGCGTCTATCGCAGCTTGTTGAGTTCTGGTGATGAAGCAACAAGGAAAGTGCCAAAGTATGCACGACAGGTTCCGGTCAGTGAGCTGGAAAGTGAAGACTTCAACCTTAATATCCGTCGCTATGTGGATAACAGCCCGGCGCCTGAACCCCATGATGTAAAGGCGCACCTGAACGGTGGCATCCCTCAGGCTGAAATCAATAGCCTCGAAGCCTTCTGGCTGGATTATCCGGGGCTTCGGGAAAGTCTTTTTTCCATCCGTGAAGCGGATGACCACTACCAGGACTTCCAGAGCAGCATTGGCTCCCTTGATGCCATCAAGCCTTTGGTTGAAGCGCACCCGGCTGTCAATCAAAAACATCAGCAGTTTCAGCAGGCTGTTGACGTATGGTGGAACAATGAACTGCCCGCCTTTATCCGTCTTGGTGATGACGCATTGAGTGGAGATACTCAGAATGAAGACGGTGTTTTTGCTTTGCGTCGGGAAGCACTGAACTCCATTGAACAGGCACTGGTTCCGTTAAAACTATTGAACCAGTACAAAGTTCGGGGCGCTCTGGCGAACTGGTTTAAGCGATTAGAAGCTGACTTCAAATCCATCGCCGCCAGTGGCTGGAACGCTGAACTGATTCCAGATGAAGTCCTGTTTGCCTCCCAGTGTGCTGAGGTTGTGGCAGAACTCCACCAGAAAAACGGACGAATCAATGAGCTGCAAGGCTGGATCGATCAGGCAGACGAAGAAGACTACGAACCCTCGGATGAAAATCCGGTGCTACCCTCTGAATACGCCAAACAACTGAAGGCAGACCAGAAAGAAGTCAAGGCAACCATCAGCCAGACCCTGAAAAACATCAAGGCGCAAATCAATGATGCCTTTACCGAGCTGAAAGCGGCGACCACCCTGCCTAAAGGCACGAAGAAAGGCGATTTCAGCAAAGGGCTGACCACCAAAGAGCAGAACTTTGCGGTGCATCAGTTAATTCTGTCCACAGCCAGAGAGCTGAACGTCAGCCTCTCCAATGCCGAGACCATTTCTGACCTGGCCGCACAGGGAGAAGCAGCGACAGAACAGCTCAGAACCATAGAGGAAAAACTGGCTAACCATAAAGCCGTGGAGCAGGAACTCAAAGCGCTGAAAGTCGAGATTCGTGAAACGGAAAAGCGAATGGATCAGCTGCTGGCAGCGGCCCGGGAACAGATCGACCGCGATGATGCCCGAAAGCTGATTTTAGCCCGCTTCAAGGATGAGCTGGATGTTGAATATCAGGGCTATGTGCGTGCTGTGCTGTTGACGCTGGTGAAGGCTGTGGAAAACCTGCACCGGAAGTATGCGGTGACGGTGAAGGATATTCTGGATCAGAGGGATACGGAAGCGGCATTGCTGGGTGGGTTTATGCGGGAGTTGGGGTATGAGTGATATTAGAAGAAAAAACCTAAAAGATGTTTCTCAGTTCAATGAAATTCCAATTGGGTGGGGAGAGGTAACAATTGAAGAAATTTGTGATTTAGGTCGCGGTAGGGTTATTAGTCAGGATGAGGTCAAGAATAACCTTGGTGCCTACCCTGTTTATTCTTCCCAAACGCAAAATAACGGTCAAATGGGAATGATTGACACATATGATTTCGATGGTGAATATGTGACATGGACCACGGACGGAGAAAATGCAGGGACTGTTTTCTACAGAATAGGGAAATTCAACTGCACAAACGTATGTGGGACTTTAAAGGCAAAAAGTGAAAACGTAAACCTCAAATTTTTGAGTTATCAACTGGGGCAAGTTGCAAAAAGATATGTTTCATATATTGGCAACCCAAAGTTGATGAATGGTGTTATGGGCAAGGTAGGCTTGATTTTGCCGACAGTAGAACAACAGAAAAAGATAGCTAAAATTCTCTCAACAGTTGACGATCTGATTACCCGAACCCAGTCCCTTATCGACAAATACACCTCCATCAAACAAGGCATGATGGCAGACCTGTTCAGCCGTGGCATTGATACCGCTACCGGCCAGCTGCGCCCAGGCTTTGAAGAAGCCCCGGAGCTGTATAAGGAAACAGAGCTTGGTTGGGTGCCAAAGGGGTGGGAGGTTCAGCCTTTAGAGAAACTGTTGGTAAATGTCTCAACACCAATGAGGAGCGGCCCATTTGGTAGCGCTTTGTTGAAACATGAGCTTGTAGAAGAAGGTATTCCGCTGCTGGGCATTGATAATATTTTCGTTGAGCATTTTGAAAACAACTTTCGCCGTTTTGTGACATCACAAAAATTCAACGAGTTGTCACGTTATGCTGTTCGCCCGAAGGATGTGGTTATCACCATTATGGGAACTGTTGGTCGTTGTTGCGTACTTCCTGAAAATATTGGTGCGGCACTATCCTCAAAGCATTTGTGGACTATGACTTTTGATCAGGAAAAAGTTATTCCTGATCTGATTTGCTGGCAATTGAACTATGCACCGTGGGTTAAAGCAGCTCTGCATAGGGAGTCGCAAGGGGCGGTTATGGATGCAATACAGTCCAAAGCTCTGAGAACCTTGCTTTTACCAGTCCCCCCAATGGCTGAACAAGAAAAAATAAATGCTATTTACAGTACCGTAAATACAAAACAATCTGCTCAACGGCAATACAAGCAAAAGCTCGAAGTTCAGAAAAAAGGCTTAATGCAAGACCTCCTGACCGGAAAGGTGCCCGTACCGGTATGATCAACCTCAAGCCAAAGGAGCTGGCACCTAAAATGTGGGTCGATGCGCTGATTTTTTTGTCGGCGTACTACCCGCTGTTTGTTGTCCTTTTGTCCGAGATCCGTTTGACGGTTGGGTTCAGGAAGGCTTTATTAGGCCTGCAGAGCCAGAGTTTTTTCATACACCGTTTATCAAAACTCATGGTATCAGACACCAGCATGTTCCTACGGAAAAGACATTGATGTTTTACAAAAATCTCAACCCTCAAAAAGCCCTGATCTGGAGAATTACTCACCGGAATAACCTTCCGTGGCTGCTGGATAATGGCTTGCACTGCGGAACCAGTACGGTTCGCTCATCTGATTGGGTGGATATAGGGAATCCTGAGCTGATTGATAAACGTGGTAATCATCCTGTTCCAGATAAACCTGGTGGAGTATTGAATGATTACGTTCCCTTCTACTTCACCCCTTTTTCGGTGATGATGCAGAATATCCACACAGGATGGAGCGTACCCAAAAGGGATAATGACGAAATCGTTATTCTTGTTTCCAGCTTGTATCGAATACGAGAGTTGGAACTTCCATTCCTGTTTACGGATAGCCATGCTTATTATATGTGGGCAAACTTTTACAGTGGCCTCGCTGATCTTGATAAAGTGGACTGGTCAATCCTGCAACGTCGTGATTTTAAGCGGGATCAGGATGATCCAGCCAAGTTTGAGCGCTATCAGGCAGAGGCTTTGGTTTACCGGCACGTACCAGTAGAAGCATTGCTGGGTGTCGTTTGTTATACCGAAGAGCTAAAATTGCAGATAGATCAGCTTATGCAGCAGCGAGGGCTTGGGTTGTCAGTCTACGTGCGAACGGGGTGGTATTTCCAATGATCAAATACACGACAGGCAATCTTCTTGACGCACCTGCCGAAGCTCTGGTTAACACGGTTAACACCGTCGGGGTTATGGGAAAAGGTATTGCCCTGATGTTCAAAGAGCGCTTTGACAAAAACATGAAGGAGTACGTCAAAGCCTGCAAGGCTAAAGAAGTTCAGGTTGGCAAAATGTTTGTCACTAAAACTGATGAGCTTATAGGCCCCCACTGGGTGGTGAATTTTCCGACTAAGAAGCATTGGCGTTATCCCTCAAAAATGGAGTGGGTGGTTGATGGTTTGCAAGACCTAAAACGCTTTATTCTTGAAGAAAATGTCAGGTCCATCGCCATTCCTCCCCTTGGAGCTGGCAATGGCGGTCTTCCCTGGCCTGCCGTTCGTGAGCAGATTGAACTGGCTCTGTCAGATTTGCACGATGTAGAGATTCTTATTTTTGAGCCGACTGCAAAATACCAGAATATTGCCAAGTCAAAAGGTGCTGAAAAGCTGACCCCTGCAAGGGCGTTAATTGCCGAGTTAATCCGTCGCTATTGGGTTCCTGGTATGGAATGCAGCCTGCTGGAAGTGCAAAAGTTAGCCTGGGTTCTTGAAAGAGTGATTGAGAAACAACAGCTTGAAAACCCTCTCCAGCTTCAGTTCAGCCCGGAAAATTATGGCCCTTATGCTAACCGCCTGCAGCACGTTTTGAATCATCTGGATGGTAGCTATTTAAAAAGTGACAAGCGTATAGCGGATAGTAGTCCGCTGGATGTTATTCGCTTTAACGAAAAATATAAAATCAAATTGCAAACTTATCTTGAGTCAAAGGCTACAAAATACTTGCCAGCACTTGAGGAAGCCTCGAAGATCATTTCTGGTTTTGAATCTCCTTTCGGACTAGAGCTGTTGACAACCGTTGACTGGCTGATCAGCAGGGAGAGCTGCAATGGAACGGTTGATGATGTCATGGAAGCAATAAAACAATGGCCTGCAGGTTCTAAGTGGGCTTCCAGAAAAGAGAAGTTGTTCAGTGAGCGTGATGTTTCGATAGCTTTATCAAGACTTCAGGAAATGAAGATGGCTGCCTGATGGAGCCATCTTCTCTGGGTAATAGGAGAAAAGCTATTTCCCCTAAGCCACACCGAACAGTTGTCAAGACAGGGCTTGTTCAGCAACCGGATAAGATTGTGGCTGCGCGGAATCTATCCTTATTCGTTTAAGACCTCATTTTGGACAAGCCCAAGTTTTCGACAAAGCGTATTCGGCCAGAGAACCCTCTGAAAAATGCAGTTCCTGCGGATTATCTTTCAGATATTTCTCTACAATTAGAACCGCTTGCTTAAAAGTCACATTTTCAGGTAGACATATTTTGTCTGACGCACTGATCACGCCAACTACAACACCTATGCAATAGCCCTGACCAAAGGTTCCTCTAGAAACTGCATAGTTATTGCAATCTTCTAGGAATCTCGTTCCATCAGCGCTAACGTTGGCTGTAAATGCTAACGCTGCAAGAATGAAGAGCTCTTTAATTGAGTTTCTCAAATTTTTCTCCTTTCACATAATCGGGATAGGGCAGAGCCTCACGACTCTGTTCCTCCCACACCACGAGCCGTACGGATCACTTAGCATCGCGGTTCATCTTGCTGCCAGTTTAGGCAATCTCAGATTCCTGAAATATCTATTCGGTAATGCTTTTGTAAGAGCAGGATTGCTACTCAAACGCCAAAATCTATGAGCAGACTTTGCCGTGTTTCATGCCAGAAATCTATCGACTACCAGCTTTCTGAGTATTCGGTAGCCTTTGCTTCCCCATTGCTTCAGGCGATAACACCGCTATCGTCGTCGAACCCATTCACCAAGCGTGATCAAAACCTATGCACTAAAAAGCTCTTCTAACAATTCCAGGTCTTTTTGAGCGTGTTCGAGCCCCTGGTTAGCAGCCTTACGAAACCAGTAAGTCGTCCGTTCGATACTTTTTTCTACACCCCTGCCCTCAAAATACATTAAGCCCAGATTGTACTGTGCTTTTGCATGCCTTTGCTCAGCGGCCTTGCGATACCAGACAACAGCCTGCTTATCATTTTGTTTTACGCCTTGGCCATTGGCATAAATGATGCCCAGATTGTACTGTGCTTTTGCATGCCCTTGCTCAGCGGCCTTGCGATACCAGGCAACAGCCTGCTTATCATTTTGTTTTACGCCTTGGCCATTGGCATACATGACGCCGAGGTTGTACTGAGCATCTGCATACCCCTGTTCTGCGGCCTTGCGATACCAGACAACAGCCTGCTTATCATTTTGTTTTACGCCTTGGCCATTGGCATACATGACGCCGAGGTTGTGCTGAGCATCTGCATACCCCTGTTCAGCGGCCTTGCTATACCAAGCAACAGCCTGCTCATAACTTTGCTTTACGCCTCGGCCATTGTCATACATGACGGCCAGGTCGAACTGAGCATTTGCATACCCCTGCTCTGCGGCGTTGCGATACCAAGCAACAGCCTGCTTATCATTTTGTTTTACGCCTTGGCCATTGGCATACATGACGCCCAGGTTGAACTGAGCATCTGCATACCCCTGCTCAGCGGCCCTTTGATACCAAGCAACAGCCTGCTTATCATTTTGTTTTACGCCTTGGCCATTGTCATACATGACGCCGAGGTTGAACTGAGCATCTGCATACCCCTGCTCAGCGGCCTTTCGATACCAGGCAAAAGCCTGCTCATAACTTTGCTTTACGCCTTGGCCATTGTCATACATGACCCCCAGGTTGTACTGAGCATCTGCATCCCCCTGTTCTGCGGCCCTTCGATACCAGGCAACAGCCTGCTCATAACTTTGCTTTACGCCTTGGCCATTGTCATACATGACGCCCAGGTTGTACTGTGCTCCTTCATTCCCTTGTTGTGCAGCCTTGCGAAACCAGACAACAGCCTGCTTATCATTTTGTTTTACACCGCGGCCATTGGTATACATGACACCCAGGTTGTACTGAGCATCTGCATACCCCTGTTCAGCGGCCTTGCGAAACCAGATAACAGCCTGCTTATCATTTTGTTTTACACCTTGGCCATTGGCATACATGATCCCCAGGTTGTACTGAGCATCTGCATACCCCTGCTCTGCGGCCTTGCGATACCAGGCAACAGCCTGCTTATCATTTTGTTTTACGCCTTGGCCATTGGCATACATGACGCCCAGGTTGTACTGTGCTTTTGTATGCCCTTGCTCAGCGGCCTTGCGATACCAGGCAACAGCCTGCTCGTCACCTTGTTTTACACCTTGGCCATTGTCATACATGACCCCCAGGTTGTACTGAGCATCTGCATCTCCTTGCTCTGCAGCCCATCGATACCAGACAATTGCCTGCTCGTCACTTTGTTTTACACCTTGGCCATTGTCATACATGACGCCCAGATTGTACTGTGCTTTTGCATGTCCTTGCTCTGCGGCCTTGCGATACCAGGCAACAGCCTGCTCGTCACTTTGTTTTACACCTTGGCCATTATCATACATAACACCGAGGTTGTACTGAGCATCTGCATCTCCTTGCTCAGCGGCCTTGCGATACCAGGCAATAGCCTGCTCGTCACTTTGTTTTACACCACGGCCTTCAGAATACATTAAGCCCAAAATATATTGAGCATCTGCATACCCCTGCTCAGCAGCCTTGCGAAGCAAGATAACGGCCTGCTCGTCACTCTGTTTTACGCCACGGCCATTGAAATACATTAAGCCCAGATTGTACTGAGCATCTGCAACTCCTTGCTCTGTGGCCTTGCGATACCAGGCAACAGCCTGCTTATCATTTTGTTTTACGCCTTGGCCATTGGCATACATGACGCCCAGATTGTACTGAGCATCTGCATACTCTTGCTCGGCGGCCCTTCGATACCAGGCAACAGCCTGCTTACCATTTTGTTTTACGCCTTGGCCATTGCCATACATGACGCCCAGGTTGTACTGTGCTTTTGCATGCCCTTGCTCAGCGGCCTTGCGATACCAGGCAACAGCCTGCTCGTCACTTTGTTTTACACCTTGGCCATTGTCATACATGACGCCCAGACTGTATTGAGCTTTTGCAACACCGTCATTAGCAAGTGGTATCCATATGTTGAGCGCATTTGGATAATCGCCTGACAAATAGGCATCAGAACCATCCTGATATGACACCCCAGACCCCATAACGGAAAATGACAAAAAAATCAAACTGAACAGCACACTTCTCAAGTTCATTAGTACCCCCAAACAACTCAGTAAACGACAGAGTAAGTAAAAAACCTACTCTGAAAGGCTGATATTTGAATATACGTACTTATCAGATGCTAAGGCATGTCTGGGGCTTTGAGAAAAAGCGGGTTGAGCGAGGAGGTTGATGGGTATAATTGGCGGGTAAACCAAATCCGGATTTTTGAAGTTTGGTTGCTTGCGAGTAATTACTCGGCTGGTTGGCAGATTCTTTTGAATGCCTGTTTTGCGGGAAGGTAATAGTGCCTATGGTGATAAGGCTAGCTCTTATACCAGAGGCTTTAAATGTGCGATATTCTCCAGTGACGCATATTGCTATGTAGGCTTTTGTGGCAATGCGACAAACAACTAGCTTCTAACAAGTAAACTTGGTGACACCACTGACGCACCTGATTTAGGCGTTAGGCTGTCCCTTTTTACAGCTAGTTTGATCATAAAAATTAAGGGAGCATAAGGGAGATAATAATGGAGTGGTATTTAAAGGTACTAAAGCAATATGCTGTATTCAGTGGTCGTGCAAGACGGAAAGAATACTGGATGTTTACTTTATTTAATTTGCTTATTGCATTTGCAATTAGCTTTATAGAAATAATGCTTGGCGGCTACGGTACTATTGGTAGTTTATACATTCTTGCAGTATTAATTCCAGCTATTGCTGTATCAGTTAGGAGACTACATGATATAGATCGTTCAGGATGGTGGTTGTTAATTGGATTGATTCCTTTTGGATCAATTGTGCTATTCGTATTTTTTGTACTAGATAGTAAAGTAGAATCCAATGAATATGGACCGAATCCCAAATTAGCAGCAGACTAAATCGGGTCGCCGGAGGTTTTTAGCCTCTATAAGCCTCAGAGGGTGACTATACAAATTGGGTGTAAGTCTCATATTGACCCGCCCTACAGACCTTGAGCACCAAGCTTTGCTCTGAGCAGATAAATTTTTCAGTCCAACCGGAAGATTTTAGTACCGCCCTTACTGGAAAGCCCGTAAATACTGGCTTTACCTCCCACTGAAGGTTTTGTCTCAGATGGCTGTTTCTGGATATTCATGACAATCCACAAAAGTCAGCAAACCTTTATATAGCAAGGGATGCAGAGAGGTTTGGTGCTGGTCAATATGAGACTTTCACCCATACAAATCAATGGTGGTTTTGCTTGTACTCTCAAGCTTCAATACTGTCAGGTGCTGTTGGTAGAGTGTGTCGAAGCGTTTTTTTTGGCCATGTTTCAAACAGATTGATACCACATTCTTGACATGAACTATCAGACGACCTTGCCATGCAGTTCCACTAAGCGAGAAAAATAGATGATTCTTCGGGTTAATCGCTTAATGCGTGTACGCAGTGTCAGCGCTGTTTCTCTCAATGCTTTGTGTGAACTTTTTACTGACAATATGATTATCTTCTGGCAGTTCTGAGCCGTATGGCTTCCAGTCATCAGTGCAGTAGAATTTGAATGCAGCAAAAACCGAAACACATTCAGAGTTACCCCTGAATGAGATACCGTGTTTCATTGGGTTCGCTCATTCTAGTTAATGAGATCGGAATTTTTGGCCTGTTAGACCTGTGGCCAAATTGGGTATTTTTACGGTTGCCAGTTGAGCAGACCTCCCCAGATAAGGACGTGAACTTTCAGCGTACAATTGTGGCATTTATCGCATCTCTCAAACCAGAGGGCTTTGTGATCTTGGGCACACTCCCCAACGAGACTTGGTCTTGTATAGGTTTCTGTCCGTCGGCTCGCACCTTCGCCTAAAGCGCTTACTTTTGGTGTTGTCAGACTGCCCCCACACAATTCCTCGAGAGATTGTACTTGCTTTAAGTTGGTGGTTATCACCGCTGAGCTTATTAAGCGGCAGCATCCGATGCTGGTTTACCCACAGATGACTTTCACCCCATAAGTTCATGCCCACGCCGGGCGTATCTAAAGCATTCACCGTCTGCGACGCAGAAGGTGAATGCGACGTTAGGTTAATTATCAGCGTGTGAGTTAAGATTCTTACTGACATTAATCAATTTTTCTGATGTACAACCTGCTTTTTGACCCCAATCAACAATATCAGAATATGCTTTACTCTTAATTTTTAGTTTATTTTGTTTTCTCAACTTAGCCAAAAAGTGGTCAACGTCCCCATCGATGTCTTCCGAATCCAATTGAGACATAATAGAATAAGCAAATATTTCCGTTGTCTTAATGTATGAATCACTAATTTCTTCCCAACCCTCTGGTTTTGTAATTTCTAATACATCCGCACACATGATATAGACAGTCATCCCGGATATTAGTTTTTGTCTTTTCTGCGTAGCTTCATGTGAATCAAAAGAACTCTGTTCTTTTGTATCTTGATCAGCATTTATTTGAGAACTGTCAACTATAAAAATTGATAAAGAAGCATACAAGCCAACATAAATAAACACTTTATAGAATGTAATTTTATTTCTCATTTTAGATGATAGGGAAAACAGTGAAAAGATAGCCAAGGGGATTATAATTGAGGCCATAATTCCATGAATGACTGCACTTTGTATAATAGCTGGTGCGTCGAGCAAAATAGCTCTCAGTTCTGGCTGAGTTAGAATTTCAAAACCGTTAGCATACCCATTACCCAAAGCATTAACAAAATTAAGGAAGAAGGAACAAAGAATTACAACTATGGCCACATGAAAATATTTCTTATCAATCAAAGTAATCACCGCTGAAAGTAAAACCAATTACAGATAATATGATAACTGTTATTGGCTTGATCAATCAAAATTGATGAATCGTTTCGTGGTGTAGCTTGATTGTGCCTTTTTTCCCAAGTCATCCAGCCACTTGCTCAGGACTCCAGTCAAAAAGGGTGTAGCGGATGGTGTGGAGTTTAATAACCTCGGTTAGCTTGACTGCCTTCTCCTTATGGCCTTGTTCGGCCATGCGATGAGCCTGCTAGTGCCTATAGTCACGCAACCTCTTGTTGCGGTTTAACTAACGAGAAAGGGAGTTTTGCAAGCGACTAAGCTTTTTCGCAATTTTATTTTGAGAAGCCCCATTTTTCAGATCAATTTCGATATAATGTCTCTTTTCAGAACTCAGGTGTGTATAGGCCATCCATGGCGCCCTCCGTTTGGTTTGGTTGCTTTATAGAGTACCTCTGAGTTCTGATTCATTTCAAAGGTTCTCTGGCAAGCTGCTGGTTACAAAGGTTATGTGCTTTTGGTACGAATTCAGGACTTTTAATTTTTAATGTTAATGGATTTTGCTGCTTCACAGACAAAGGCTTCAAGCTGCTGCTTATTCGTGCTGCCTAACCTCAAACGTTACTGGTTATAAGGTAGGCAGAGACGCCGATTATCTACAGCCTCTAATATGAGACTGACATAGTGGATTTTGGCAGATGTTCTGAATGACCGGTTTCGTTTTATCCCTGTCCGGAGTTGTTTTTCATGAGTGAATACAAGGATGTCGAACGTCCCCTGTTAACCCAGCTTCCGCAGTAGTTTCAGGGAAGTGGTGCTGGCAGAATAGTTCAAAATTGCTGTGCTGAAAATGAATACCACGGAGGAGGGGGCGCAGCGACTGACTCCGGAACAGTTGGATGGTTTACTAGGTTGGTTTGTTTATCGTAACCGCCAGGCTGCTTGAGGTTTGGGAGGGGATGCTCCAGATCAATCGGGATCAGGAGCAACTGGACAGCTATCTGGAACAGCAGGCAGAGCTTTGCAGGGTGTTTCTTGAGCATACGTCTTATGACTTGGTAAGCTATCAGTACACACCGAGCGTTGCCAAAATCCTATGTATTAAAATTTTTTTCCAAATTTGTCAGGTGTTTTTGAGCATCCTCATGCCCTTGGTCCGCTGCTTTACGAGACCAGTAAAATGACTGTTCGATACTTTTTTCCACACCCCTGCCTTCAAAATACATTAAGCCTAAGATGTGTTGAGCATCTGCATGCCCTTGCTCTGCTGCATTACGAAGCCAGACAGCGGCCTGTTCTTCACTTTGTTTTACGCCGCGGCCATTGAAATGCATGAATCCCAGTGTGAACTGAGCATCTGCATGCCCCTGCTCAGCAGCCTTGCGATGCCAGACAGCGGCCTGCTTATCATTTTGTTTTAAGCCTCGGCCATTTTCATACATGATGCCCAATTCGTATTGAGCTTTTGCATACCCCTGCTCAGCGGCCTCGCGAAACCAGACAGCGGCCTGCTCGTTACTTTGTTTTAGACCTTTACCATACAAATGCATGGCGCCCAGCAAGAACTGAGCTTTAGCATGCCGCTGCTCAGCGGCCTTGCGAAACCAGACAGCGGCCTGCTCGTTACTCTGTTTTACGCCTATGCCATTGGTGTACTTAAAGCCCAGGTTGTACTGAGCATCTGCATACCCCTGCTCAGCGGCCTTGCGATACCAAGCAACGGCCTGCTCGTCACTTTGTTTTACGCCTTGGCCAATGTCATACATGACGCCCAAGTTGTATTGAGCTTTAGTATGCCCCTGCTCTGCCGCCTTACGAAACCATATAACGGCCTGCTCGTCACTTTGTTTTACGCCTTGGCCAATGTCATACATGACGCCCAAGTTGTATTGAGCATCTACATTTCCCTGCTCTGCGGCCTTGCGCAACCAGGCAACGGCCTGCTCGTCACTCTGTTTTACGCCTATGCCTTCGCTATGCATGGCGCCCAGCAAGTACTGAGCTTTAGCATACCCCTGCTCTGCGGCCTTGCGATACCAGGCAACGGCCTGCTCGTTACTCTGTTTTACGCCTTGGCCATGGGCATACTTAAAGCCCAGGTTGTACTGAGCATCTACATTTCCCTGCTCTGCGGCCTTGCGATACCAGGCAGCGGCCTGCTCGTCACTTTGTTTTACGCCTTTGCCTTCGCTATACATGGTGCCTAGGGCAGATTGAGATCTTGCATCACCATCATTAGCAAGTGGTAGCCATATACTGAGAGCATTTGTGTAATCGCCTGACAAATAGGCATCAGAACCATCATTAAATGACATCCCACTGGATCCCATAACGGATAGTGACAAAAAAACCAAACTGAACAGCACACTTCTCAAGTACATTAGTACCCCCCTTCAAACAACGCAATAAACGACAGAATAAGTAAAAACCTACTCTGAAAGGCTGATGCTTGAATATACGTACTTATCAGATACCAAGGCATGCTTGGAACAGTGAGAAAAGCAGGGTGAGCGAGGAGATTGATGGATATGACTGACGGGTGAACCAAATCCGGATTTTTGAAGTTTGGTTGCTTGCGGCAACCACTCGACTGAATCACCAGCTTTTTTTACACCTGATTCGACAAGCAAGGAGGTAGCCCGGCTTCAGTTGCGGCAGTTATTAGCCCCACCAACCGCTGGGGTGATAAGCAATCGGTACGCCGTGTTGCAAAATTCCATCATTGATTAAAACGTTTGAGTCCTTTATGGGGAATTAGTTCAGGAAACTTCAGCCGTGCGCGGAAGTCGCGATGGCAGGAAGCCTATTTAGGAGGGCAGGGACGGCAAGGGCTGTTTTTATGACTGGGCAGGGTATTACGAAAGTGGCGTTATTAATGGCTATGATTGGTGTGTTAATCGGTTTCGGATTTTCTGAGGCTTCGGAAATATAGTAACCGCCAGGCTGCTTCAGGATTAGGAGGGGTTGCTCCGGATCAATCGGGATCAGGAGCAACTGGTCAGCTATCTGGAACAGCAGGCGGAAGTTTGCAGGGAGTTTCCGGGGCAGACGTTTTATGGCCTGGGAACACCGAACATTATCAAGACCTTATGTACTCAGAAGCTTTTCTAAATTTTTCAGATATTTTTGAGCATCTTCATGCCCTTGGTTCGCAGCTTTACGAGACCAGTAAAACGACTGTTCGATACTTTTTTCCACACCTATACCTTCAAAATACATTAAGCCCAATAAGTGCTGAGCATTTGCATGCCCCTCCTCAGCGGCCTTGCGATACCAGGCAACGGCTTGTTCGTCACTCTGTTTTACGCCTTGACCACTTCCATACATTAAACCCAACCTGAATTGAGCATCTGCCAACCCCTGCTCTGCGGCCTTGCGATACCAGGCAACGGCCTGCTCGTCACTCTGTTTTACGCCGCGGCCACGTTCATACATTAAACCCAACCTGAATTGAGCATCTGCGACCCCCTGCTCTGCGGCCTTGCGAAACCAGGCAGCAGCCTGTTCGTCACTCTGTTTAAAGCCTTGACCAACTTCATACATGCCGCCCAAGAGGTACTGAGAATTTGCATGCCCCTGCTCTGCGGCCTTGCGAAACCAGACAGCGGCCTGTTCGCCACTCTGCTTAACGCCTTGACCAACTTCATACATGAGTGCTAGGCCAACCTGAGCATCTGCGTGCCCCTGCTCTGCAGCCTTGCGAAACCAAGCAGCGGCCTGAACGTAACTCTGTTTTACGCTTATGCCACTTCCATACATTAAACCCAACCTGTATTGAGCATCTGCGACCCCTTGCTCTGCGGCCTTGCGAAACCAGGCAGCAGCCTGTTCGTCATTCTGTTTAACGCCTTGACCATTGAGATACATGAACCCCAGCTCGTACTGAGCACCTGCATGCCCCTGCTCTGCGGCCTTGCGATACCAGGTAACGGCCTGTTCGTAACTTTGATCTGATAGATACGTAATGCCCATTAAAAATTGAGCACCTATATCACCATCCTGCGCAAGCGGATGCCAGTACCTGCAGGATTTTTGGCAACTCTCTGACAGACAGGCATCACAACCAATCTGATCTGGTACAGCACCTGAACCTGCAGCGGACAAAGACAAAAAAAACAAACTGAACAGCACACTTCTCAAGTGCATTAGTACCACCCCAAACAACGCAATAAACGACAGGATAAGTAGAAACCCTACACTCAGAGACTGACATCTGAACATACGTACTTATCAGATACCAAGGCATGCCTGAAGCAGTGAGAAAAACAGGGGGAGCGAGGAGAGTGAGACTGGAATCACGGATGCAACCCTGTAAACTTGGCGGAAGTCGTTTAGGTCACTTTAATTTTCAATTTTAATGGATTTGGCTGCCTCACGGGCACAGGCTTCAAGCTGCTGCTTATTTATGTTGCCTATCCTCAATTGTTACTGGTTGTTTTTCATGAGTGAATACAAGGATGTCGAACGTCCCCTGTTAACCCAGCTTTCATCAATGGGCTGGGACGTTTATGACCTGGGCTCAGGCATCCCTTCAGACCCGGCAACCAGCTTCCGGAGCAGTTTCAGGGAAGTGGTGCTGGC
Source organism: Endozoicomonas euniceicola (assembly GCF_025562755.1). Classification (GTDB taxonomy): domain Bacteria; phylum Pseudomonadota; class Gammaproteobacteria; order Pseudomonadales; family Endozoicomonadaceae; genus Endozoicomonas_A; species Endozoicomonas_A euniceicola. The sequence continues at coordinate 1,016,738 of NZ_CP103300.1, read as the reverse complement.
GGAGCAGTTCAAAAGTGCTGTGCTGAAAATTAATACCACGGAGGAGGGGACTCAATGGCTGACTCCGGAGCAACTGGATGGATTGCTGGAAGACTTTACCGATTTTGGTACTGACAAATTACTTGGAGCCAATCAGGCGTTTCTGGAACGGCTCTACAAATGGCAGGTGGATAAGAACGAGCTGACCGGTGAGGACAGTCCGGTTGTCAAAATCATTGACTTTGAGCACTGGCAAAACAACACCTTTACGGCCATCAACCAGTTCCGCATTGATACTCCGGGGCATACCAAAGGGCATGTCCGCCCTGACATCGTTTTATTTGTGAACGGCCTTCCCCTCGTGGTGATTGAGTGTAAGGAGCTGAGCAGCAGTTGTACTAACCCGATGTTTGAAGGGATCGAGCAGCTGCGTCGTTATGCTGACCTGCGTGAACCGGAAAGTTCGAAGAACCGGGAAGGTGAGCCAAAGCTTTTCTACACGAATCAGCTGATGATCAGCACCTACGGCGATGACTGCAAGTTCGGTACGATTACTTCATCAGAAGAGTATTACTTTAACTGGAAAACCATCTACCCGGACCATGAACCCTATCATGCTCCGGAAGTTATGCTGCATCGTTCTCAGGAGCAGCTTGTGCAGGGAATGCTGCATCCTCAACGCCTGCTGGATATCACTCGCAGCTTTACCCTGTTTATGGCAGCGGGTTCAAACCGAATTAAAGTCATCTGTCGTTATCAGCAGTTCCGTGCGGTGCATAAGATTCTTAAGCGTATGGGGGAGGGGGAGACTTCCCTCCAGCGTTCGGGGGTTATCTGGCACACCCAGGGAAGCGGAAAAAGCCTGACCATGGTCTTTCTGGTGCGTAAGTTACGGCGCATGCAAAGCCTGAAAGATTACAAAGTCCTGATGGTGAATGATCGCAGGGATCTTGAGGAGCAGCTAACCCAAACCGCTGGCTTGACCGGTGAAACTGTCGTAGAAATCAGCAGTAGCAGGGAAGCCAAAAACAAACTGTCTTCTGATGCATCCAACCTGAATATGGTGATGATTCATAAGTTTCGGGAGGAAGATGCCTCATTTCTGCCAGACAGTGTGCGTAAGGCGTTGTCTGCTGAATATAAGGTGGCTTTGGATTCTGAAGATGAAACCAGGGTGGCGGAAGCCGCTGCCAATTATCAGGTAGAAGTCGCCTACTTTCAGGACTTTGGTGTTATCAATGACCGTGACCAGGTTTTGATACTGATCGATGAAGCACACAGAACACAGCGCAGCGGCAAAGGCAGAGCCAGTCTTTCTGATAACCTGTTTGATGCATTTCCCAATGCGACTCGCATTGCGTTCACCGGAACCCCGCTGATCGCCGATCATCACACAGACCCCACATGGAAGCGCTTTGGAGCCAGTCAGGGTGATGCCTATATCGACAAATATAAGCTGCAGGATGCGGTCGATGATAATGCCACGTTGCAGATTTTGTATGAAGGGCGTACCGCTGATACGGCGATATATGACCGGTCTGGCTTTGACACTAAATTTGAAAATCTGTTCAAAGACAGAACCGAAGAAGAGCTGTTGGAGATTCGCAAAAAGTATGGCGCAGAGGGCGATATTCTTGATGCTGAGAAGCGGATAGAAGAAATTGCCAATGATCTGGTCAGACATTACGTGCGCGGCATTATGCCATCCGGCTTCAAGGCTCAGGTGGTGTGTTCTTCCAAACAAGCCTGCATTCACTACCAGACCTATATTCGCAAAGCGATTGCTCAACAGATTTCAGAATACGCAGCACTGGCAGCGACAGAACAAAATTCTGAGATACTGAAACGGCTGAAGTTTTTGAAAACAGCGGTCATCATTTCCAGCGACGGGACGAATGAAAAGGCTGACTTTGTTGCTGCAAGAAATGAGTCAAAGAGCCTGGATGCCGTGGAGAGTTTCAAGAAGGCCTTCAACGACGACAAGCCTGAAACGGGCGTCGCCTTTTTGATCGTCTGCGATATGCTGCTGACAGGCTTTGACGCTCCGGTTGAACAGGTTATGTACATTGATAAACGACTCAGTGAACATAATCTGCTGCAAACCATCGCGAGGGTGAACCGAACCTATAAGGAGAAAACAAGGGGCTACATCGTTGATTACATCGGTCTGACGGAAAACCTGAAAGAAGCCCTGTCGCTTTATGCCGGTGAGGATCAGGAAGACCTTCTCAATGGTTTGCAAAGTATCGATAGTGAAGTGCCTGTTCTGGAAAGCCGTTATCGTCGGCTATTGCAGCTGTTCCAGGAAGGCGGAGTTAGTCAGATAGAACGGTTGGTCAACCAGAAGTTATCACCGGAAGATCATTATCAGGTTCTGCTGGCAGCTGTGGAGTTATTGGAAGATATCCGCCTGAGAGACAGTTTCAACGTTTACTTCAAGAAGTTTCTGCAGAGTATGGATATTGTCATGCCTAATGCTTTGGCAAACCCGTACAAGCTGCCTATGTACCAATTTGTTCATGTTCAGGCCAGGGCTCGTGAACGGTACAAAGACGAGACTATGAACTTCCATGGTGTCGGCCAGAAAGTGCGGAGCCTGGTCAATGAGCATCTGATTAGCCTGGGAATGAGCCCCAAGGTGAAACCTGTTGAGTTGTTCAGTGATGAATTCATCAAGTCAGTTAAAAAAGAACCTGACCTTAAAGCCCAAGCCAGTGAGATGGAACACGCTATCCGCAAGCACTGTAAAGTCAGTGCCGATGATGACCCTGTGTTCTACAAAAGCATGAGTGAAAAGCTTGATGAGATCATTAAAAAGCACAGTGATAACTGGGAACAGATGGCCCTGAAGCTTGGTGCATTAAGGGATGAGATACTGGCAAGTCGTGGCCCTGATGCTAAAGTGGAAGACCCGTTCTTTGATCTGATCGTGAGCCTGGCTTTTAAAGATGGCGATATGGCAGCACACATTGATAAGGTAAAACTGACCATTGTCGCCATAATGGACGATCTGAATGAGCATATTGGCAACCTTGATTTCTGGGAGCGGGAAGATCTGGTGGCAGAGCTACAGGGCAAAATCAAGAAACGTATGATCCTCAGTAAGGTTCCCCAGCTGAAAGCTCAGAGAGAGCTGTTGGCTACAGAGGTTGTGGCGTTAGCACGAAGAAGAGAAAAAGATATTTTGGGGATGACTACCGGTGAGTGATTCCAGTACTGATAACGAAGCCAGCCTGCATCAATATCAGGATATTCAGTACAGCCTGAAGCAGAGCAACCGTAAGACAACCAGTTTGTTTATTGAACGGGATGGCTCTGTCACGGTACGCGCCCCTCTGCCTTATGACATGGCAAAAATTGAGAGCATTATCGAGCAGAAGCGCAGCTGGATTTATCGCAACCTGGCGGAATGGGAAGACCTGAACCGGGTGCAGGTTCATCGGGAGTTTGTAAACGGTGAAGGCTTTCTCTATCTGGGGCGCAATTACCGCCTGCAGCTGGTTGATGAGCAGGATGAAGCGCTTGTTTTAAAGAATGGGCGCTTCCTCCTGCGACGGGATCACGTTGATTCCGGCATGGAGATTTTTAAAAACTTCTATCGGACTAAAGGGCTGGACAGGATCAACCAGAGGCTTACTCACTTCGCACCCAAAATGGGTGTCACCTTTGGTTCTGTCAGAGTTATGGAGTTACAGCACCGCTGGGCTTCATGCACTAGCAAAGGCGATCTTAATTTTCACTGGCGCTGCCTTATGGCTCCTTTAGCTGTGCTGGACTACATCATTATTCATGAGCTTGCCCACCGGTTATACCGCAACCATGACGCTAAATTCTGGGATGCTGTTGATAAGGTTTTGCCGGATTATCAGAGGCATGTCAGCTGGCTGCGGCATAATGGGGCAGGGATGGGGTTGTAGTTAATACTCAGGCTGAGTATTTTGGGGCCATCCAGCAGTGATTCTGGAAATTCGCAAAAAATGTTCACGATTTAGTGGAGTGAGTGTTCACGGGAGGCCAGAGTATTCACCCACTGATAAATGAGTTTGCTCTGACGCTTATGAAGATGGGTCAACGATGCCGACGCAGGGGGGGCATAGTGAAACCACTTATCCATTAGCAGTCAGGGCGATCTCATTTGGCACTAACTTTCAAATAACCCCCTGAAGCAGCAGCGTTCTATATTCATCATCCGCTGCTGCCATGATGCGCTTATTTTTAACACCAAGCTTCAACGTGGATTCCTGCTTTAACAAGTTCAGAGCTACTTGCCTAAATATCGCCATATTTTCTGGACCAAAACCTTTTCTAATGCGGCATTCGTCTTCTCTAAAGCCAATATCGAGTACCCAGTGCAGGTTATTTTCCACCGACCAGTGAGAACGAACCGAATTCATGAAGTTTTTTGCATCTGTTGTCAGGCTGGAAATAAAGTATCGACGCTCAGTGCTCACTTTATTGCCTTCGTGACGCTCACTTTCAACAACTCCGATCATGGCAAGTTCCTTCCAGTCCTCACGCTGGTCAAGCCAGTGAATATCGGTGCTCGTCCAACAGCGACGTATTTCTATCCGACCATGACCTTTTTCTACTGTTTCATGAGAGCTTGCGCCTTCAGGTAGCTTTTCCTTCGTTGTCAGGGCATCAAGATAAAGCTTAATGTCATCGTGTAAAAGCTGCTGGTTTCCTTTAACGGCCAGAAGATAATGTGCATTTTTCTCTCTGATTTTTTCGGCGATCGCTTTTTGGCACCCCATGGCGTCGGTGCTGACGATACATCCACTGATTTCCAGCATGTCGAGTAAAGCTGGAATGGCTGTAATTTCATTCAACTTAGCTGCTGTTTTGAGCTGTCCAAGCACCATGCCGGTCTGGCTAGCCCACGCATTAACCATATGAATAGCCGCTTTATTATCCCCTTTGTCGTATGAGCGCCGTAGTGTTTTTCCATCAATGGCAACAACTTCACCATGAGTGCGTTCAGCAATTTGCTTTACCCAATTTATAAAGCACTGCCGGAACTCGTCGGGGTCAAGTCGCTCGAAAACCCGGATGAAAGTGTGGTGTGATGGAACACCATGAGGCATAGGGATGTAGAGCTTTAGCCAGTATTTCTTTTTTCTGGCAAGTTGAGAAACCATTTTCCAGTCTTCAGCTCCACAAGTGATCATACAAACAGCTATGAATACAAGGTGATGCAGAGGATATCGATGATTATCAGCGCGAATTTCAGTTAGTTCAGAACAAATATCCAAGAGGGTCATGTGCAGCAATCCTTAATCTTGGAGCAAAGAATGCCATACTTTCTGAATAGGTTTACTGTCTCAGGACAAAGCAGTTAGTGCCAAATGAGACCGCCCTGCATTAGCAGTCAACCTGACTGGTGTTAATCCGGCTGATCGTTATACTTCCCTCTTTTGCTAAACGACCCCCTGAAAAATATGACAATCTCCCTTACTGGAACTGAAAAGACAGAATTCAACAAGTTGCAAAAGAGACTGCGACGCCATGCTGGTAAAGCTATTGAAGAGTTCAATATGATCGAAGATGGCGATAAGGTGATGGTCTGCTTATCAGGCGGGGCTGACAGCTATACGATGCTTCATGTTTTGCAGAGCCTGCAAAAAAGCGCTCCAATCAAATTTGATTTGGTTGCCGTGAACCTTGACCAGAAACAGCCTGGTTTTCCTGAGCATGTCCTGCCTGAGTACCTGGACGGTTTAGAAGTCCCATACCATATCATTAACAGGGACACCTACTCGGTTGTAAAGTCTAAAATCCCAGAAGGCAAAACGACTTGTGGACTGTGCTCTCGCCTCCGTCGCGGAACCCTTTATGCGTTTGCAGAAGAAATTGGTGCTACGAAGATTGCACTGGGTCACCATAAAGATGACATAGTTGAGACTATGTTCTTGAATATGTTCTACGGATCTCGTCTGTCTTCTATGCCACCAAAGCTATTGTCTGACGACAAGCGCAACATCGTCATTCGCCCACTGGCATACTGTCGCGAGAAGGACATCAAGAAATTTGCAGGAATCATGGAGTTTCCAATTATTCCATGCAACCTCTGTGGCTCTCAGGAAAACCTGCAGCGCCAAAACATCAAGGCCATGCTGCTTGAATGGGAAAAGAAGAACCCTAGCCGGATTGAGTCTATTTTTACAGCTATGCAGAACATTTCTCCTTCACAGATGGCTGACACAAGTCTGTTTAACTTTAAGGGCCTTGAGCTTGATCGTTCCGGTGAACGTAAAGAGTATGAGCATGAAGATAATCAGACTATTTTTTCTGGGAACATCCCTGAGGCAGAAGCTACGGATGATGAACTAGTTCAAATTATCAATTTGTAAAATAATATCACCATCATAATATATGAGCCTCATGCCTATCCTGCTGTTCTGAAAACAACGGGATAGGATGGGCTATCTGTGTTTTTTAATATTTAATTTAGATAAGTCAATGCCAGGTATATTTCTTATGTTGTAAACAAAGCTTTTCAGTTGGTTGGTTTGTTCATTAATTTTCTGCTCTAAAGATTTAATAATTTTTTGCTGATCTTCAATTTTTTTCAGTAAATCTTTTTCAGATATCTTTAAGTTGGCAGGATAGCTTTCGCTATCTATACCTTTCCGTAAGTCATCTTTCTTTATCTGAAATTCTTTCTTTATTGAAAAATAAGCATTTAATGTTTGTCTGGAAACTTTTAAGTTCATTTCAGAGGCTATTTTTTTAACTAGTAAATCCCATGTTAATTTTCCATTCCAGGTGGTTAAGATAGTGCATATTTCTGATATTCTTTCTTTGGATAAGCCTTTGGCTCCAATGCTTTTCATGATAAAGTTTTTTATATTGATATGGTTTAGTTTGTTAGGGATTCAAAAATCAAATCGAATTCGTTCTTTTTGTCGTTAGTGAAATCTTGTTCTGATATAAGTGATGTTTTTAATCTTATGTTCTTGTCAATATTTTTTTGAATTTCTGTGGGTAATGAAAACTGGACTTCTATTGTTTTTTTATTTCCATCTGTAATTACATTAAATATGTTTTGTTTGATGTACTGGATTATGGAGCCATCAGGTATGTCGTCTCGTTCTAGTAGTGTTATTAGGGAGTTAAGAAACTCAATGTTGGCAATATGACGATCAAACCATTTGTTCATGATCGGGTTGTACTCTCTTTCAGCCATTCTTTCGGTCATTACTCTATCAGATTGAATTTGTAAGTCATCTTTTAAAAAACTCAACGACTTTTGGTCTCCTTTGATATAGCAGTGTTTGGTGCACCCTGTGCAACCACTGAGGCCTATTTGAAGATAAGTGCATGGTTCAACATCTAGCGATTGAGTACAGAACCCTGTAGGTGTTTTGCTTGCTAAAGTTGTGCCAGTAATACCTTCAAATTCTTCTACAGTAACTGGAATGATGTTTCTTGAATCCTCTATTAGTCCTTTTTGTAAAAACTTAGCATCAATTTCTTCTTGAGTTTCATGGTTATACACTTTGTTTTGCCGAGAGCTTTTACGGCCAGACCATGCTGCAATAACTTCCTCTGGTAAATCACTACGTTGAGCAATTGTATTTAAATAATGTCTTGCTTGATGGCTGTTGAAGAAAAACTCCTTTGGATCATATCCATGTCTAAAAAATATGTTTGATGCATATGAAGGTGATGAATTGTCAGATTTGCTAAAAACAGAATTAAAGAATTGAAGTGACTTAGGTTTTCTAATATAGAAAGGTGAAATTCCCATTGTTGTATTAATATAATGATCTCCTCCATTTATCATAATCAGAGATGATGATAAATGTATTGATTTTCCTTTCGGGGAAATATAATTAGGGAAGTTTTTTGATTGAGATCTAATGTAATTGATCCAAGCATCTAGCATTTCATCAATAGTTATATTTTTTTTCTTAAAGATATCCTTTGCTTTCTTTGTGTAAGAGTTTGCTAGTAATAATTTTCCTGCAAAGTTGCTGGTTATTATACAACTACTATCTAATTCTATAGGAAAGTAAGGAGCAAATAATTTGAATTTTTTAGCCGTTCTTTTGTTATTGATTGTTATATCAACGCGAGAGTTTAATATGTTGTTGATAATGTCGTCTGTGTAGAATCCTAGAATTACACCTAACTGCCACAAGGTAGTAGGTTTGGAAAGAGGAAATTTATACTTGGTATTAGTTTTGTAATCACCAATAACTGAACTTAATGGTTGAATTGGGTTCTCATAGTATCGGGTTAGAATTCTTGCTTTTTCACCTATTTTTTTCAAACAATTTACTGATCTGTTAGCTATTTCGTACATATCTTTATGAATATGTTTTTCGTGATCAATCATCCCTTTTGACCCCCGCCAAATGATAGAATGGGTTGTGCCTGAGTCTGTTTTAATCTGTTTGATAGGGGATGTAGATAATAAATTAAATTCACCAATTCTGCTTGATACAGAAAATAACAAACCTGCAATTGATAAAGCAATTTTGTATTTTGGTGCTTCTTCCGTATTTAGCTCTTCAATGTTTTCCGGTATGCTCTTGTTATAGATATCTGCTATAGCATTAATTACTTTTTGTGAAGGAATTTTCTTTTCTCTTTTTTTAATAATATCATGGCTGGAATTTATGTACTTGAATGGGCTTTTGCAATTAATTTTGTTTATGAGCATTTTATGCTCGGTTAGAAAGCTAATGAGGTTTATTATTGATGCGGCTTTTCCTTCACAAGTGCTGTGAGCATAAGATGAGCTTAATATGTCGAAAAATGATTCTATGTCATGTTGAGATATTTCACTAATTAAGATATTTTTGTCTTCTATTACTAGGCATAAATCAAGAAATGCATGGCAATCAGTTGATAGTCTATTTGAAGTTTTAGCTTTTTCGTAATGATTGAATGATAGGTAAGCTTTCAAAAAATAAAGATAATATTTCTTTATGCACATATCTTCCGTTATTGAATGTTCTGCAGTATTTCGTATGGAGCGTGAGTTGGTTTTGGAATGCTTAGTAAATCTGTATCTACTTGGTGACTCCCCCCAAGCTAAATCATCCCATTCTCCTAGGCTCTCACTTGGATTTGAGATAGAAAGGTGTATTTTTTTACGGTCGTCGATGAATGATTGAATGTTAGTTTCATATGTGCTGGGCATTTTCATCACCATAGCTCATGTCAAGGATGGTCTTTGATCTAGATAGATTTTGCATGCAAGAATTGTTGCTTCAATGTCTTTTATGGCTATTTTAATTGGGGATAATACCTTTTCATCACAGCCACTAGAACGACGAGTTTCTAATATGTTTTCTGCTTTTATTTTTATGCTTAAATGATCTGCTGTGGCAATGGGACGAAAGTTATCACACCCGTAGCAGTATAATGGCCTTTCGGCTAAGCAATTTTCGCAATTTTTTGTGCACTGAGATTCTCCAATTTTTAAATCTTTATCAAAGATATTGTTATTTGAATTAATAGTTTCTGTTATTACTTTACCTAAAAAACGCTCACTAAGTGGTTTGAGAGCAGTTATTTTATTGTCAATTTCTAATCTTGCATCAGGGAGTAAATCTATATAGTATTTGGCAGCTTTAGGTGTATTGCCGAGCATATTAGATATTTGAATGCATTCGTAACCTCGCAGAGCAAGATTGCTCCCCATGGTGTGCCTTATTCTGCGAGCGCCTAAAGATTTGAGTACATTTATTCCGCGATCACTTTTAACTTCTGAAAGACCATTAGTAAAGCCAGTATATGATGTGTTTATAGAGTGAAAGGCATAAGATGTTTCTGATAGAATCGATATGAACTCATCTTCGTTTTTAGGTAACTTTCCCTTGGCTATTGAATTTCTTTCGAATACATCACAATCGATAAGAATAGGTAAAAAGTTAAAATTTTTTTGAAGTGTTTCCTCTCTTATATTTATGTTGTTAGCTTTAAAGTTTGAGATTAATTCTTGTTTTATAAATCTCTTGAAATAAAGTAGTTCCTCTGAGCATTTTGTGTTTAATGGGATAGGGATTTCTTCAAATATATGTCTGAAATGAATTTCTCCTGCAACCTTTGGTTTAGGAAATTGGATAGAGAACTCATTTCTTACTGTAGAATTATTCAGTTTTATATCGCCCCATTTAAGAGAGTATAATTGGATAGGTCGTCTGCATGTTAATGTTAAGAGTCTTAAGTAAATTAATCTTGTGAATTTCTTTCTGAATTTATGTGAGGATGCAGCTAATGTTTTTTTAAAATAATTTTCTTTATATTCGGAAATAATGTTTGATGAAAAAGAGTTAATTGATTCGGTCAAGCTTTTGTGTTCGTAGTCTGTTAAAGCACCATTTTCGGGATCGTATATACTAGGGGTTGCATTTTGATTTCTTATTTTAGTTGATCTAAGATAGTCACTTAAATCTTTGTGTTCTGGATATAGTTTAGATAGGCTGATAAAGAATGTTTTTGCATTTTTTATCATTACATCAGATTTGTTTGTTCTGCTTTCAGCTATAAGGGCTTTGATTTCATCAAGCGTGATATTGATAAAATAACCTCTAGCAATAAGATTTACAACATTACATGCTACTGAGCCTGAGCATCTTTTAACGACATCTGCTAGAGTGAGTCTAATTTTTATTAAGTTGTCAAAAGTTAGACCTGAAATAACTAAGTTATTAATTCTTTCTAAATATGCACACTTGTTTGGTGTAACTTGCCAAATGTCATAATAAACATTAAATGGTACTCCCGTTGAAGAAACTCTTGAAGCATCTGTCTCACTATCTGCAAGACGCTCTAGTTCTTTCGAAATATCTTTCATGTCTATATGTTTCATAAAATTAAAAACTAGATGATATCTATTTGCATGGACTCATAATCTTATCTTGATACTCTCGGTGGATTTCTTGTGTTTTTTCAATCTTATGTATTTTGTCATATCTTTCCGGCATTATAGATGTGGGACTCCATCCCATTAGTAGCTTTCTATATTTGTCTATTTCTGACTCTGATAAATTTAATTCTTTTGCTAAAACTGAGAAGCGTTCATTCCAGCAATGCCTTAGCAGATGTGGATATACTTTATAATTTGCTGCTTTTGACAATTGTTCAAAAATATAATTGATAGAATCGAGTGACATGGGGGTTCCCTTTGAATACTTTGAATTACCGTTGGTGATGAATACAAATTCATGCCGTTTTGCTAATGAAATTATTGATCGATGGTTTTCTATGTAATCCTTGAGCATGCCCATAGTGTCTTTTGTCGTATAAGAAAAATGATCTTTAGTTTTTTGCTGAGGTTTGTTCGATCTTACGTCTTGATCGTCTTTTCTTTCATTTGAAATATAAATTTTTGGGGGGTTACCTCCAAATGTAATATCTGATATCTTGAGTTTTGCTAAAGCTCCTCTTCTTATACCTGTGTCAATTAATAGCCTAATAATCAATTGGTTTCGGAAACGTACATTTTTGTTAAAAGGATTGTCTTTGTGATCTACATGAATTATCTCGAATATTCGATCCATCACTGAAGCAGGAATAGTTTTTAGCTGTACATGATCTGTTAGCTTATAACCATTTCTTATTTCTTTTCGATGTGCATCATTCAGTAAAAGAAGCGTTCTTTCTAAATTCTTTTTAGCCTGTTCTGGCTGCACCTCATGATTAAGCTCCCGATCTAAAAACTGAAGATAATCAGAAGTGCAGCTTAGTCTGCCATTCGTAACTGAAGGTGAGACGATGGCTTCTCGATAGTTTACTTGATGTAAGACATTACTCAAATATTTGTCTGTGGGTGATGGTGGAATGTTCAAAAAATGCTCATGATTCCTTCGATACTTTGCACAAGAGCAATAATCATTCGTTTCCTGATCTGTCAGATAATCTCCAGACTTAACCCTACTTAAAACATCGATTTTTTTCTCTTTAAGCCATATGAGGAAAAATTTTAGCTCGTATGCCTTACGTAACACTGAGTTATGAGACATTTCCTCCTTCAGGGTTAGGTACAGAGATACCAGCGGGCAGTATAGACAGTGATCCTGGTCAACTATTTCTACGACAGGGTATGGATGATCTCTTACTCTAAACCGGGTGACCAAAATTTTTGAGTGGACGCTGTTCATTCTCTGCCTATATAACTGAAATACTCATGGCAGATAAGAGTACAATCATCCGTAAAATTGTGAAGGATTAATATTCTATAAAAAACCAGTAAAAACAGTAGGATATGGAATAAATGGGTTTACAAAATATTTATGCCATATAATTTTCCGCCTGACAGGCAGACCATGACCCGGTCGCCCTCCTCAATCATATTGAAGTCTTCGATGGCTTTACCAGTAAAGCGTCTCAGCTTTTTCTGGAGTTTATTGAAACTGTATTTTTCTACGCCAGTCAGGGTGGACGAACTCATAGATTTAGAACACTGATTCCGAAATAAAGTTGGAGATTATAGCGGTGTACAATATTCAGCCGCAATTGGGTGCTTCTACCAACATCCACCGGAGAACGTTGTTGATGTAGATCAATGCTCTGGTACTGTTTCGGTATAGGCAGATCGTGTCATTATATGAGATAAAATGTTCTACAGGGTTGAAATCATCCGCTAACTTTAATCTGTGCTGAAAGTAGACAGTTGGCTATGAATCAGAACAATAGGCTCGTTTTTCGGCAGGGATAGCCAGTACCCACAATAATCTTCAATAAACGTAATGTTCAGGGGATTTTTTTATGAGTGATTGCAATAAGTTGAGAGACTGGATGCTAAACCGCCGGGAAGCGCTTAACGCGCGGCTGCATAACATCAAAAAAGACGTCACTCGCAAAGCCAGTGCCGACTGGTCCGAGCAGGCTCAGGAGCGGGAAAATGATGAAGTCATTGATGCCCTTGGCAACGAGGCCAGAATTGAGCTGAATAAAATCAATCTTGCCCTGGATCGTATGAATAATGGTGAGTATGGTTACTGCGTCGTCTGTGATAACGAAATCGCCCCCGCCCGGCTGGAAGCTATGCCTTATGCCGATCTTTGTATCAAGTGTGCGGAAGCGCGGGATAGCCGGGGCTGATTAAAGACTGCGAATCATGTTTGCTGTCCGACTGTCACTGCTCTGGCTGATTTCCCCTGTGATCAGCCTTTCATAACTGTCTACAAAGCTTTGCACTGAACCCGGATTATGCCGGTGGAAATAGTTGTGCCACAGTTTGCCCAGTCCTTTGATATCGTCTTCGGGTAAGGAATGAATGCTTTTTTCAGTCCGGCAATAAATCAGCCAGGCAATGGCTGTAGCATAGGACAGGTTGGTCGCTAACTCATGGTGAGGGTGGCACAGAAATTCTCTCTGACTGGCCAGACCTCTGACCAGGCTCGACAGCTCTGATCTTTTCGCCAGATAAAAGTCCCAGATATTACGATGCATGCGGGGAGAAATATGATAAATCCCCAAAGCCTGATGACGGTCCTGTTTGATATGAAACCCTAGTTCTGACTCTCTTGCCGCTGTTCCCAGCAACAGGTTTTCGGCGGTTGGGCTCCACATTTTGAGATGCTTCAGGGTGGGACGGACAACGTAATGGCGCAACTCCTTTGCACAAATTCCCATGCCTTAGTCCTTCATGAGGTGATTACACGTTTTATCGTAACACTGGCTTAATACTGAAGCATCTGCCATTTTGGCAATAGCTGCGGGTTATTCCCCTTCAAAAGCACATAACGAAAAAGTGGGAACGCCAGCATTTTGCAAACGACGGGAGCCGCCAAGGTCAGGCAGGTCCATAATCGCTGCCGCTTCAATGGTTTTTGCACCCAGCTTTTCAATGAGTTGAACTGCTGCCAGCAGAGTGCCGCCGGTTGCAATCAAGTCATCAACCAGTAACACCCGGTCACCTTTTTGCAAACTGTCGGCATGAACCTCCAGGCAGGCAGTGCCATATTCCAGATCGTATTCTACCGAGACGGTTCTGGCGGGCAGCTTGCCTTTTTTGCGAAACAGAACCAGAGGTTTATTGAGTACATAGGAAAGGTTGGAACCGATCAGAAAGCCCCTGGCATCCATTGCGCCAATATGACTGAAATCCAGTTCCATGTAGCGGTGGATAAAACTGTCCATCACGCCACGCCAGGCTTTGGGGTTTTCAAAAATGGTGGATACATCCCGGAACAGGATGCCTGGCTTGGGCCAGTCGGGAACCGTGCGAATCTGGGACTTAAGATAAAAATCGTCGATGATCATGGAGTGGCAACCATTTGCTGTGAAAGTGCCGATCATGGCTGTTTGGGGTAAGTCACTGCCGCACGGTGGCTCATCGGACTGTACGGCAGTGTGATAATGTTAGATCAAATCAGTTTATTGCAATGATCTGTTCAATATCGGCGGCTTTACCACCAGCCAGAGAGCATAGTTGAACGGCATCCTGAATTTCAATTTCCTTGCCAACAGCCGAAATCAGGCCGTTCTTCTGGAAACGTGTGAAAACACGACTTACCGTTTCGACGGCCAGGCCCAGATAGTTGCCCATCTCGTTGCGGGACATGGACAGCCGGAAAGACTGGGATGAAAAACCACGACGACGAAAGCGGCTGGCAAGATTGATCAGGAACGTAGCGATACGCTCGTCAGCATTCTTTTTGGACAGCAGCATCATCATTTGCTGGTCTTCCCTGATCTTCTTGCTCATCAGGCGCATCAGGTGGCGACGCAACTCCGGGAAGTCGTCTGACAGCATTTCCAGCTGCTCAAACGGAATCTCACACACCATGGTAGTTTCCATGGCCTGGGCGGATACCGGATACACGTCAGTGTCCATGCCACTCAGGCCGAGGATTTCGCTGGGCAGATAGAAGGCAGTGATCTGCTCTTCGCCTTCGTTAGTCGCGGTATAGGTTTTGATAGCCCCGGAACGCACAGCGTATACGCTGTCGAACGGGTCTCCTTCCAGAAACAGGTGCTCCCCTTTTTTCAACGGACGGCCGCGTTTTATGATTTGATCCAGATTGTCGATGTCTTTCACGTTCAGTGCCAGCGGCAGGCACAGAGAACTAAGACTGCAATCCCTGCAGGCCACATGGCTTGGTTGTCGGACGTTGGGCTTAGACGTCATCGAGTGCCCTCAAGGTCTTAAATGCAAAACACTGGCTATTTTATGGAAAATAGCCTGAAAGTGTAAGTGAAATATTGACTTACAGTGTTGATATTGATCGTTTTTCTGCGATTGGTTCGGTAAGTCGCACCGGGTTGCGGTTAATAACTGACCGTATTGGCGAATGCTTTGTTCTTTTTGGGGTTTTGAAAAGGGCATTTGCGATTTTTTGTGTTAACCCCGCCCGACTGTGCGAGAGCTTACGGCACTTTTGTAAAAACTGGCATTATTACTGTTAGTGGCTATTTTTCTTAAGCTGCATACAACAAATGAAGTGTCCTCTTCCTTTATGGTGTCATATAAACAATGAAAATTACTGCAGCAATCGCCCCCTTTGCTACAGAAACCTCCA
Organism: Endozoicomonas euniceicola; assembly: GCF_025562755.1. Lineage (GTDB taxonomy): Bacteria > Pseudomonadota > Gammaproteobacteria > Pseudomonadales > Endozoicomonadaceae > Endozoicomonas_A > Endozoicomonas_A euniceicola. The sequence goes on along the minus strand of NZ_CP103300.1, from coordinate 1,001,277 downwards.
TAAATCAACAGGAGAGATCAATGGGTCTTGCAAGCACTGACTTATGTTCAAAATTGTACAAAGGCGGGACGTTGCATTCTAACAGTGGTTTCCGGAAAAAACGCATACAGGCTGTGAGCTTTCTGATTATTTATTGTTTCTTTTTTGCTGCTACGGTCAAAGCGTCAACCATTCCAGCTAACAACCATAAAAATCAACTTGCTGTTATCACTTTGCTGCCGCTGATGCGTTATGTCACTCAGGGGTGGGACTCTCTCAGTCTTTCACAATACCCGTCACCGGAGCAAGCCAGAGTCAGCAGCCCCGATCCTATACAGGTTCGAGCGAAAAAGCTGGCTGTCGAAGGGGATACACACTGTTTTTCCGCACCAAACACTGCTGACGGTCAGGATAATCTGTGGTCATGCTTTAACCAGACTGGCATTCACAAAGAAGTGACTATCAGTCTTCCGGTTTCTCATATAAACCATGTACAGATAACGGCTTTTCAGACAATAGATATTCAGCTGGGACGCTGGCCAGAACCGGATAAAGACAACGGCTTTTCATCCTTAACCGCTCAGGAAAGCAAAATGGGAAAGGAAATACGACAGTCCTTTGAACACGAAGAAAGGGTTCATGAGGCTCTGGAAAAGAGATCTGAAATATTGAGGGCAGTGACCGAAATGCCAGGCATAACTCATGACAGGCCAGGTAGCCAAAAATACGATAATGCCCGAATCAGGCTTATTGTTAATCATGAGAGCGATGATTCTCAAAAACTTTCCAGTATTCACTTCAAGCTTATTAACGGGCACTCCCGGGAAGAAGAGAAGGAGTTTCAGGACAATCTGGAGAGTATCCAGTCGGGTGGAAGTCTGAGACGATTTACTATAAAAGATAGCGACCACTTTGACTTACTCCCTGAAACCGGGGTGATACTCAGTAAAAGTTCCGACGAGGTTAACCAGCTGATACAGTACTTGCCCAACTCTGACAACAGTGGTAGTGGAGCCACTGGAACGAGCCAGAATGAAGGAGCCGCGACCTCTTCTGAATCGTTCTGTGGCTATGTTATTTCTTCACCAGATGATGAAGCCCAAAACTTACAGGCTGGCCCGGATGACCCGGAAAGTGGTTTAACAGGATACTTTTATCGTTATGATATAAATGAAGGTACTAAAAGACGATGGGGTCCTCAGGCTCTGGTGACTGCGGGGGCAATGGTGGCGGGTGCAAAAGCAGGTGACATGATTGCCAACGGCAGCGACGAAAGATTCCAACAGCTGTTGGAAAAGAGAGGAAGCAACATTAATCCTGTTGCCTTGGGAGCCGCAGCCGGTGGAGTCGTGGCCTTTTCTGCGCTTAGCTGGTTGCGTAGTAGCCTGAAGCCTGCATCGGTAAGCGCACTTAAGAAAATCAGGCAAGATATCGCAAACAGTCTTGTCCGGGCTCAGCAGGCAGAAAGCATGATTCGTGAGAATCTGGAGAAAGTCACCAGCAGGTTTCAGAATTTTCAGCACGATGAGCTAAACAGAGAAAGGGAACGTTCTCTACAGGAAGCCGGAAATCAGTACGAAGAAGAAAAAAACAAGTACGATCAAACCTTTAATATTGTTTCCGCTTCCTTGATTGCAATGATTGGCTCCCAGTATGTAGGTGGGTTGCTGAACGAGACACCACCCGATACTGTCCATGTCAGTAGCGTCAGGAAGATTGAATCTTTAAAGGCCTCTGATGCCATTATGGCAGCAGCCTCCATTGCAACATTTATCAATAACAGGGATGCTTCTTTCTGGCCGAGGGCGCAGCTGACCCAGGCACTTACCCCACTTGTCTCAGGTGATGACATGGCCAAGATAAAACGGCTTCTGTGGTCGATACCAAATCCTCCGGTAAGATCTAAATTTCGCGTCTCCGGGCCGCTTGAAACAGAATACAACCAATTGCTCGCCGATAAGCATCGTTTTTCCGAGGGTCAAGCGCATGCACGCAAAACCATGATATCTACTCTTACCCGGAACCCTGGCTTTTTCCTTCATGAGACAAAAGAGGGAAGCGAGGTAGTGGTGCCAACATTGGAACAATTACACAAAAACTTGCCCGACTAACGTTCGTGTCTCCTTCCATGAGACTTGCTGCCCTTCAGGTACCTGATTACCAATCAGGCTAAATGGTTTTAGAAAAAAACTTCATATTCTTTTGTTTCTGGTAATACTGGTCAAACATCATACAGATATTTCGTATCAACAATTTGCCTGCTGGTGAAACTTCCAGCGCTTCGGGGGTGATGGTGATCAGGCCGTCCTGTTCCAGAGGCTTTAAATTGATCAGTTCAGACAGAAAGTAGCTGGGAAAATCAATAGTATATTGTTGTTCGATTTTTGCCGGCTCCATTCTGAAATGGCAGATCAGCTCATTAATGACACGCTGACGAATCCGGTCGTCTTTGTTCATTTTCAGACCGCGCTTAATGGGCAGCAGGTTTTGCTCCAGGGCCGACTGGTATTCAGTCATATCAGTATGGTTCTGGACATAGGTGTTGCCCACCTTACTGATAGACGATACGCCCATGCCGACCAGATCACACTGGCTGTGCGTGGTATAACCCTGAAAGTTGCGATGCAGAGTGCCGTCTTCCTGCGCCATTGCCAGCTCGTCATCGGGTAGGGCGAAGTGATCCATCCCAATATAAACATAGCCACTGTCCAGTAACTTGCGGGTTGCCTGTTGCAGAATCTGAAGTTTGACATCAGCAGGCGGCAGGTCACTTTCATTTATACGACGCTGGGGCATAAAGCGATGGGGCAGGTGAGCGTAATTAAACAGTGACAGCCGATCCGGCTGCATCGCAATCACCTTGTCAATGGTGGTCAGGAATCCGTCGAGGGTCTGGTGCGGCAGGCCATAGATCAGGTCCATATGAACCGATTTGAATGCCATGGTACGGGCAGCGTCAAGAACGGATTTAATTTGCGTTTCGCACTGTACCCGGTTAACCGCTTGCTGCACCCCGGGGTCAAGATCCTGAACGCCAATGCTGATGCGGCTGAAACCCAGGTCGCGTAATGTCGACATCATGGGCCAGTCTACTTCACGAGGGTCCAGCTCAATGGAATAATCGATATCATTACCATGAGACAGTTTAAAGTGTTCAGATACCTTGTTGATCAACGCTGAAATCTGTTCCTGATTAAGGAAAGTGGGCGTGCCGCCCCCAAGATGCAGCTGTTGTACTTCCTGTTCTTCATTATACAGGTCTGCCTGGAGTTCAATTTCTTTGAACAGATAATTCAGGTAAGTGTCTGCCTGCTCCCTGCGTTTGGTGACAATCTTGTTGCAGGCACAGTAGTAACAAACGTGCTGGCAAAACGGAATATGGAAATACAGTGACAGAGGTTTGCCAGTGGCTGAGCTGAGCCAGGCGCTGGACTGGTAGTACTGTCGGTCAAAGTCGTCAGAAAACTCAACTGCCGTTGGGTAAGAGGTATAGCGTGGTCCTGACAGGTCGTACTTGTTGATCAGACCTGTATCCCACACGGGTGCATTATTCATAGTTTTTCTCGTTTGTTTTTACCAGGTCATTAGTCTGTCATGGCTCTTGTCAATTATAGTTCCAGTCTATGAAATGAACGCAAAGGTGCAATTGATATATGTCAATAGGTAGGTGGCGCAGTTTGCGTTTCGCAAATTTAATTGATCAGGGTCAGGTAGGTGAGAGTGCAGGCTTTTTTAATGACAGCTTGTGGAGCCTATGGTCAGGAAAGACATGACCCATTTTTGATGTGGACCTGGAATAGCCCAGAGTCCAAACAGGATCATTAATACTCCCGCAATATTGCGGGTAGCGGCAGCCTGAATCACAGAGGTTAACTGTCTGGCAAACAGGCCGGTTAAAAAGACCGCAGGCAAGGTACCAAGTCCAAACAGGCACATCAATAAAGCCGATTGCAAAGCATTGCCCTGGGTGGCACTCCAGACCAGTGTACTGTACACCATTCCGCAGGGAAGCCAGCCCCAGAGGCTGCCTAAAGCCAAAGCATTGGGCAGGTTTCGAACCGGCAGTAAACCACTGGCTATTGGCTGAATATGTTTCCAAAGTCGTCCGCCAAGCTGTTCCAGACGCATCAGGCCCCGCCACCAACCGCTAATATAAAGCCCCATGGCGATCAGCATAATGCCTGCGACACTGCGCAAAGCCAGATGAAGCCCACGACTGAGGTCGCCCAGGTACCAGCCAATACTACCCAGAATAAAACCAGCCAGTGCATAACTACCTATCCTGCCCAGGTGATAGGTCAGCATTAAGACCGTTGTCTGCCAGCGACTTTTGCCCTGAAGCGACAGACTTAACGCTGAGGTAATACCGCCACACATGCCAATGCAGTGAGCGCTGCCCAGCAGTCCGATACTGAGCGCGGTCAGATAAACAGGCATGGTATGGCTTAGCTCCATCTCAATATATTCATTAATTTATTATTATCATAAATATCATTTGTTTTGCATAATTATGATTCTAAAGGCTTTTTTTTCTCACTACCCTGACATGCGTCAGTTTCTGGCTTTATTGTTTTGTCTTCATAAAGAATGCTATGAGCGGGACCTTCGAGGTCATCAAACTGCCCACTGTCTACGGCCCAGAAAAACACCCGGACGGCAAGGGCAATAAACAGAACGGCAAGCGGGATAAGAATAAACAGGCTTTCCATGTTTAAATCCTTATGGCCGGGTTGTATGCAGGGATTGCTTCTGAACGCTCCGATTTCCGGAAGTGACCGGGTTTCTGCCGTCCACTCAGGCGCAGGGCATTACCCACCACCACCAGTGAACTCAGGGCCATACCGATGGCTGCCATCCAGGGGGCAATCAGTCCTGCTGCTGCCAGAGGCAGTGCGCTCAGGTTATACAGCAGTGACCAGGCCAGATTCTGGCGAATGATTAAACGGGTTCTACGGGCCAGCTGCCAGGCATCCAGTAAACGACTCAAGTCGTTAGATAGCAGAACCGCATCGGCACTGGTTTTGGCCAGATCAGAAGCGGTACCCATTGCCAGAGAGATATCAGCACCGGCCAGAACCGGAACATCGTTAATGCCGTCGCCCACCATCAGCACCCGTTCACCCCTTTGTTGTTGCTGTTTAATAAACTCAAGCTTGTCATCGGGACTCGTCTGCGCCTGCCAGTGTTTGATATTCAGTTGCTCAGCCACTCTGGCGACCACTGTTGTCTGATCGCCGCTGAGTAGCGTGACGGTTATGCCACGCTTTTGTAGCTGGCTGACTACCTCGTTGGCTTCCTGACGCAAGCTGTCGTCCATCATCCGAAACCAGCACAGGGCTGTCTGGTTCTGGCTGAGCAGCAACCATTGACCCGTGCCTTCTGGTCTTTGTGGGCTGTTTTCCGGCAGGCAGAAATCGGGCCTGCCAATCCGGTAAATATTGTCGTCTATCACACCCTCAATGCCTTGGGCGGTGTAAGTCTTTACTTTCTGTGCTGATAACGCTGAAGTGACGGTACGAAAAGCTTCTGCAATGGGGTGTTCGGAATGAGCTTCCAGCGCCGCAGCAATTTGCATTACATCGCTTTCTGAGTGACTCTGGCTAACCATACGCACTTCACTCAGCTCTATATTCCCTCGGGTCAGCGTACCTGTTTTGTCAAAGACAACATGGGTAATCTTTTCCAGACCTTCCAGAACATGACCTTTGGTAATCAGGAAACCGAGCTGGTGTAAATGCCCGGTGGCGGCAGTCAGCGCTGTCGGCGTGGCCAGTGACAGAGCGCAGGGACAGGTGACAACCAGTACTGACAGGGTGATCCAGAAAGCGTCTTCGGTAGCCACTGAGGACCAGTACCAGTAGACGGTGATGGCAACGATCAGCACCGAGGCCACAAACCAGGCGGCGACCCGGTCAGCCATTCGGGCAACGGCCGGTTTGTCGTGCCGGGCATGGTTAAGCAGCTGCATAATGGCAGACATACGGGTTTCCGCGCCGGTCTGTGTCACCTTCAGCTCTATGGCGTTTTCTACATTAAGACTGCCGCCTATTACGATGTCACCACTGTTATGAGCAACCGGGCGGTTTTCGCCGGTCAGCATGGATTCGTCAAAACGGCTGCTGCCTCGGGTGATAATGCCGTCAGCGGGAACCGAGTCGCCCGGTAAAACACGAACAAAGTCGTTTTTTTGCAGTTCTTTTGCCGGAACCCGTACAAATTCACCATCAACTTGTTTCAGACAGCTGGAAGGCAACAGGTTTTGCAGAGCCCTTGCGGCTCTTGATGTGGCATGCCTGGCTCGCAGTTCCAGGTAGCGACCTGTCAGCAGAAAGAAAGTGAACATGGACACCGAATCAAAATAAACCTCGCCACTGCCGTTTATAGTGGCCCACAAACTCGCCACATAAGCACCGCCAATGGCGATGGAAACCGGCACATCCATGCTCAGATGACGAACCCTGAGATCACGCAGGGCTGCTTTAAAGAAAGGTACGGCAGAGTAAAGGATAACCGGCGTTGCCACCAGGGCGCTGATATAACGGATAAAATCACGGTAAGCGTCACCCATGTCATTCGTAATCGCCCCTGAATAAAGGGCAATGGCATACATCATCACCTGCATGGTGCCAATGCCCGCCAGTGCCAGCCGTCGGATAAAACGACGGTTTTCTTCTTTTAGCAGGGCTTCCTGACGATCCGCGCGCCAGGGGTGGGCTTTGTAACCAATGCGGTGAATATGCAGCAGCAGGGTACTCAGGGGTATCTGCTCCGGGTTCCAGATCACCTGGGCTTCATGGGTGCTGAGATTGACGCTGATCCGGTCAACCCCGGCCAGGGTGCCGATATGGTTCTCCAGTAGCCAGATACAGGCGGCACAGGTAATACCTTCAATTAACAGGCTGGCCTGTTTAAGGGAGGAATCAACGGCAATCACAAACTCGTTCTGTATCTCGTCTCTGTCGTAAATCAGTAACTCTTCCTGTAGCCGCTGAGTAATGCTGCTGGCCTGTAGCCCCGGATCGGTACGGTGCTGGTAATAACTGTTCAGACCTCCGGCAATAATGGCTTCAGTGACGGCCTTGCAGCCGGGGCAGCACATAGGTTGCTGTATCCCGTGAACTTCTGCGTGAAAAGGGGGAGTGCCGGGAATGGGCAGGTGACAGTGAAAGCAGTGGTGGTTGTCTTTGCTCATGGTTTACCCCGGAGCCTCAAGGTTGTGGTTGCAGCAGCACAGCGGCTCCGGGCTCAAGAGTATGAGTCTGGTTCAGGCGCCAGCCAGTCTGGTAGCCGACTTCCGGAATCAGTTCATCAATGGTTTCCAGTTGAATATAGGTTTTGCCGGAAACGGCCTTGTCGGTCTGCCCGACATAAACGACAGTTGAGGTTCGGGTAATGCCTTGTTTCAGGGTGATAACGTTGTCATGGTCAGCAAAGGCCGGAGAGAGCAGGCTTAGTTTCAGAGAGGACGGCCACTTTTCAGCATCGCCCTGGACGGTTACCCGCACTTCACCCATCAGTTCATCAATAATCAGCCGTGCTGAGATATTCAGGTCTGCGGCATTCTGGTCGCGGGTTAAATCCTGGTTGATGGCTTTGCCGTTCTTGTAATAATCATCCACCACAACACTGTCTTGTATTTTGAAAGCGTAATAAATCCGGTAACCGCCCCAGATAAAGGTCGTTAACAGCAGCCCGATGATTGCCCAGACCCAGGGCTCTTTGTACCAGGGGGTGAAGGGCTCATGGTTTGTCGGGTGGGTCATGTACTGCTTCCTTTTATCATTGTTTTACCGGTGGGTGTTTTACCGGTGAGATGAACCGGCTGTCTGAGCTGGCTGATATTGAGTCAGATGTCTGGTTAGTGAGAATAAACTCAATATCCAGCCCCGGTGCTTTCAGCTCAGCTACAGGTGCAGATAACTGTATAATCTGTTCTGCGACCTCACCGGAGTTGACGACAAATGTTGTCTGACTTTCTGAGCGTAAATCAGGAATGCCGGAAAAACTCAGGGTGAGGGGCTGATCCTGATCGGTTTTGTTGGCAATTTTCAGGGTAAAGATATTTTCGATACGCTCGCCCGGCAGGGTTCGGTACAGCACATTTCGATCCCTTAATACTTCAAATTCAAGGGGGCTACGATGGGTCAGGGTCCATAGAAACAGTCCCGTCATCACCAGCAATGCGCTGGCATAGCCGATCAGCCGGGGGCGTAACCAGTGAGTCGGTTGGCCAGCCAGCTGATTGTCGGTGGTGTAACGTACCAGTCCTTGTTCGTACCCCATTTTATCCATAATGCTGTTACAGGCATCAATACAGGCGGCGCAACCAATACAGCCAATTTGCAAGCCGTCCCGGATATCAATGCCAGTGGGGCATACCTGAACACAGACCCGACAGTCGATACAGTCGCCCAGTCCTGCTTCTTTATAGTCACTGTTGCGCTTTCTGGCACCCCTGGATTCACCACGCTTGTGATCGTAAGCAACGACCAGCGTGTCATTATCAAACATCACACTCTGGAAACGGGCGTAAGGGCACATCAACAAACAGACCTGCTCCCGCAGCCAGCCCGCATTACCATAGGTAGCCAGCGTGAAAAAGGCAATCCAGAATGCGGCCCAGGGGTGAACCTGCCAAACGGCAAGATCGGCAACCAGCTGTCTGATGGGGGTGAAGTAGCCGACAAAGGTCAGACCGGTGGCCAGAGCGACCAGTAACCACAGCAGATGTTTGGCCAGCTTGCGGAGCACTTTGTTACCGGACATGGGCTGCCGGTCGAGTTTAATACGATGGTTTCGTTCGCCCTCCGTGAATCGTTCAATCCACATGAAAATCCAGGTAAAGACACTCTGCGGGCAGGTGTAACCACACCAGACTCTGCCAGCAAAAACAGTGATGGCAAATAAGCCAAAAGCGCAGATGATCAGTAGCCAGGAGAGTAGAACAAAATCCTGGGGCCAGAAGGTGGCTCCAAAGATATGGAATTTTCGTTCAGGTAAATCAAACAGTACCAGTTGCTGCCCGTTGGTCTGCACCCAGACTGTACCGAAGTACAAGATAATAAGAAGACCTGCCCCACACAGACGGAGGTTGCGAAAAAAGCCTTTAAAACTTCGGGTATAGATCGGGTCTGGCTTCTGGTACAGGTCGATCAGTTCTGGCTGATTGTCAGGCGGTTTTTTTTTCATTGTTCTGTTAACACCACTTTATTTTGACTTCTTATGTTGCCGTGTCGATAGAGACAAGCCACTTCCCTGAGGTGTTATCTGGAAAATACTCCGTTTTCGATAGCCTATAGTACCCGTCCTGACAAAAAATAAAAGCGAACTTACTTGCCAGGGGGGAAACCGCTATTTCCATCGGGATACGGGGTATAGACTGGCGGTGGCACTGCCGGGTTGTAAATTAGGCTGGTATCAGGAAGCGGGTCTGGCTCCCAGAGAGGTGCGCTTGGTGTTGGCTGCTCAGTGTGAACATGCCCGGAACCCGCCGAACGGTTTAAGGTAAATTCCATATTTAGACTTTCAAAGGTCAGCTGTTCAATCTGATAAGTCACTCTGCCAGATTCTACCCCGGCTCCAGCCTCAGCCCCTGACTCTGACTCTGACTCTGACTTTGATACTTCCATACGAATGTTATTGATAGCATTGTTTCCATACACCCTCATAGTGATGGTGAAATATGAATTATTCTGCTGCGATTGAGTTACCTGCAAAAGAACGCGGACAGAGGCGTGTAAAAAGCCAGGGAAAACAACCCTGCTCTCGTTATAAATTGAACCTTCAATGACTTCACGCAACCACCTTTGTGTATTTCTGTCACTTCTTTCCATATAAATAGCGTTCGTTCCGACTGGTATGGGCACAACCTGATGTCCGCCTGCGGCGTTCCTGTAGGAAACCGACATACCAGCTAACTCCACAGACCCTATCGTGTCATGGCTGGTAGAATCGTTTAAATGTCTGAGCCTGATTCGCTCTTGAATGTCTTGACGGTCGCAAAAATCCTCAGTTAAATGGATCATGCCGAAGAGGCAGCAGCTGCTCACCCAATCTGAGACGCATGTCAAGAAACTTTTTCTTTCTTCGGTAATCAGGTCATAGCCACAACAACTACTCTGATAAAAATTGTTACAGCAGCTGGAGCAGTCATCGAGCTTTACTTTCAGAATGTGCCTTGTAGCAGTGGCAAAAAGACCGCGTCTACGAGGACGGGAAAATAGCCAGAGGTCGTTGATTTCTCGAAAGTAGGTATCAAGGTTAGACCACTCCAGGTTCATGGTTAATCTTGTTTCGAGCAATTTGTACTGACTGGGACAGCAACTGCAACAGCAACAGCTATTTGCGTTGGCATTGGAATTACCCGGTTCCGGGGGTATATGATCAGTGGTATGTGAGGAGCTCGCAAGAGTGTTTACCAGAGAGCCAGTATATACGCGAGCATTCTCGCCTTTCAGCGTCAGGGTCCAGAGGTAATGATCATTGGCGGCAGAGCTGCCGGTTGAAAAACCAGTTAAAGTCAATAACAAAAAAAACAGGGTTATACATTTTTTTAACATTTGGCCACCCATTATTACTTTTTTAAAGCTTTTATGCGGCGAGTAAATATAGCTAAATTATCCAAAGTACGGGCGTTGTTTATGCTTCTTTCGAAAATCGTCCCTGTGACAGTTCGGATGTGCTGGCGCAATGTCTATAAATCCGGGTCAGTTCATAAATATTACGCCAGTTATTGATACAGGCCGTCTGCCTTTTCTTCTCCTCTTTAAGGTTGTAGACATAAGTAGAGGCCAGATGCACTTTTTCTTCGCCGAGGCGTTATGTGAAAAATATTCCGTTTTCGGCAGCCTGCAGTACCCGTCCTGACAAAAATAAAAGCGAACTTACTTGCTATGGGGGAAACCGCTATTACCATCAGGATACTGGCTATAGGGTGGCGGTGCCTCTCCCGGGTTGTGAATTAGTCTGGTATCAGGAAGCGGGTCTGGCTCCCAGAGAGGTACGCTTGGCATTGGCTGCCCGGTGTGAACATACTCACGATAGCCCCGGTATACGGTAAGTTCCACATCTGAACCTTCAAAGGTTAGCTCTTCAATCCGATAATAAACTCTGCGGTCTTGCCTCCTCCCTCCTCTTGAGAATGACCGTGACACTAGCATAGAAATGCTATCGATATGTTCACTTTGAATAACCTGCAGCGTAATGATGAGGTTCGAACTATTTTCCTGTGGTGCGGTTCTCTGCAAAATTACCCGGACATGGGAGTCTAAAAAGCCGGGGAAAGTAATCCTGCAATTGGTATTAATTGAACCCTCAATGACTCGACGAAACCAGTCTTGTGTTTGTTCGTCATCTCTTTCCAGATGAATGGCGTGCGTTTCGGTGGGCATGGACAAAGTTTGAGTTTCGCTTGCGGCGCTCGTGCTGGCAACTGACATATGAGTTAGCCTCACAGGTTCTATCAGGTTATAGCTGGTAGAAGCGCCTAGATCGGAGAGCCTCTCTTGCGCATGTGTGCCTCGAAGTTCGCTAAAATACTGAGCAGCATCCCTTAATATGCAATAGGGTAAAAGGCAGCAAAGCAGCGATCCAGCAAGGCAATCATCGCAGCCTCTTTTTTCGCCGGTAATCTGGTTATAGCCACAACAACTGCTTTTATAAAAATTGTCACAGCAGCTGGAACAATCATTGGTCATTACTTCCAGGGTGTAGCTTGTCGTAGTTGTAAGGAGTCCCCTTACCTGATCTTGGGAGAATAGCCAGAGGGCACTGACCCTTGGAGGGGGGTGATCAGGATTATCCAGTTGCAGATCCATGACCGAGTGTATTTCGATTAATTTGTACGCACTGGAACAGCAACCGCAACCACCCTCTCCCGGGTCTGAGTGTTCGGGGGGGCTTGATGAGGTGGTAAGAGTATTTCTGATGGTGCCTGTATATACACATGGATTTTTACCTTTAATTGTCAAGGTCCAGGAGTAAAGTTTATCGTTGGCAAAGCTGTCGATTGAAAAAACGATTAAAGCCAAAAGAAACAGGGGTGTGTATGTTTTTAGCATTTACTCGGCCACTCTTACTTTTTTTAGCATGGCGAGTAACTATAGCTGAAATGACTGCAGTGCAGTCGTTGTTTATGGTTGCGTTGAAAAGTATCTCCGGAACAGCCCTGCTGCACTGGCGCAATGTCTATAAATCCGGATCAGTTCATAAATGTTGCGCCAGTTATTGATACAGGCGGTCTATCTTTTCTTGTCTCCTTTAAGGCTGTAGACATAAGTAGAAACCAGATGCACTTTTTCCTCTCCGAGAATATGCTTCCAGGCGGGCATAACACCATTTCGGCCATTGCGAACCGTATACTCAATCTCTGTCTGACTGGAGCCGTACAACCATATTGCATCGGTCAGGTCAGGAGCACCAAGGGCTTTAATGCCTTTACCGTCAGGGCCATGACAGATTGAACAGGTTGTGTCGTATGCTTTTTTGCCGCGGTTCATTACAGAGTCATCTATTCGGTCAACCAGTCCGGCCTGGTAGCGGATAAATGTAGAGACATCCTGTACACCCTTTTCACCAATCACGGCTCCCCAGGCAGGCATCTGTCCACTTCGCCCTTCCATAATGGTTGTTTTGATGTCTGCCGGTGCGCCGCCATAGAGCCAGTCATCGTCGGTCAGGCTGGGGAAGCCAAACGAGCCCCCGGCATCGGAGCCGTGGCAGAGTCCGCAGTTGTTGAGAAAGATACGCTGACCCATTTTCAGGGCTTTCGGGTTTTCAGCCAGCTGCTCAATGGGGGTTTTGGCGTATTGGGCAAACAGTGGTGCATAGCGTCTGTCGTGTTTTTCCTGATGCTGTTCCAGTTCACCGGTAGAGGTCCAGCCCCAAAGCCCTTTCCAGTTGCCCATACCAGGGTAGAGCAGCAGGTAACCCGCAGAGAAAACCAGTGTGGCAACAAACAGCATGAACCACCAGTGCGGCATCGGGTTATCCAGCTCTTCAATACCGTCGTAATTATGCCCGGTGGTCTCTTCCGTCAGATCCCGCCGTTGCGTTTTGCGGGTGGCAAACAGTAGCCAGATCACCAGAATAAGGCAGGCCAGGGTCAGTATGATGATCCAACCGCTCCAGAAACTACTCATCATTATGCTACCCCTCCTTTATCGTTCACCCGTGATGCATCGGTTTGCAGACCGTTATTCTTGTTGTGTTTATTGTCAGGGATGTCGTCATCGGCAAACGGCAGATTTGCGGCTTCTTCGAAATCTTTTTGCCTGCGACTGCTGTAGGCCCAGTAAGTGACGGCAAGGAACGCCACCATGGCCAGAACGGTGGCAAGTCCTCTGATGTCATTGATGTCCATGGTGTTACCGCTTTGTTGTAATGGTTGTGCCGAGTGATTGCAGATAGGCCACAAGGGCGTCCATTTCTGTGTTGCCTTTTACCCGGACAGCCGCTCCGGCTATATCCTCATCGGAATAGGGCACACCCAGCGTACGCATGGCTTCCATTTTTCTGGCCGTCAGTTGACCGTCCAGAGTGTTTTCGTTTAACCATGGGTAAGCAGGCATTATGGATTCAGGAACGAGGTCTCTTGGGTTGTAAAGATGGGCTCTGTGCCATTCATCGGAGTAACGGCCACCGACCCGTGCGAGGTCTGGCCCGGTTCGTTTGGAACCCCAAAGGAACGGGTATTCGTAAACGGATTCGCCCGCCACTGAGTAATGGCCATAACGTTCCACTTCAGCCCGTAAAGGGCGAACCATTTGCGAATGGCAGCCGACACAGCCTTCCCGGATATAAATATCACGGCCTTCAAGCTGTAACGGGGTATAAGGCTTTAGTCCGGCCACGGGCTGGGTAGTCTCTTTCTGGAAGAAGAGAGGGACAATTTCAACCAGGCCGCCAAAACTGATCGCCACCACAATCAGCAGCACCATCAGAGCAATATTTTTTTCAACAACTTCATGTTTTGTCATGGTTATGGTCCTCCCTGCTCAAACGGCCTGTGGTTCAGTACTGGCATCGGCTTCAGTATCCTGGGCCGGTTGCTGGCTGGTGCGGTAAACGTTGTAAGCCATGATGACAACGCCGGCGACAAAGAAGGCACCCCCAATAGCCCGGACGATGTAGCCAAACTCACTGGCGACCACTGACTCAATAAAGCTGTAGGTCAGGGTGCCGTCGTTGTTCACTGCCCGCCACATCAACCCCTGGGTGATGCCGTTTACCCACATGGCAACGACGTACAGCACGGTGCCGATGGTTGCCAGCCAGAAGTGCGCGTTAATCAAGGCAATGCTGTGCATCTGTTCACGGCCATACACCCGTGGAATCAGGTGGTAGAGAGAGCCGAAGGACACCATGGCCACCCAGCCCAGGGCACCGGAGTGAACATGACCGATGGTCCAGTCGGTATAGTGGGACAGGGCGTTGACGGTTTTGATCGCCATCATCGGGCCTTCAAAGGTGGACATACCATAGAACGACAGGGAAACCACCAGGAAGCGCAGAATCGGGTCGGTGCGCAGTTTGTGCCAGGCCCCGGAGAGGGTCATGATGCCGTTGATCATGCCGCCCCATGATGGAGCCAGGAGAATCAGTGACATGACCATACCCAGACTTTGCGCCCAGTCTGGCAGCGCGGTGTAGTGCAGGTGGTGCGGCCCTGCCCAGATGTAGATAGCAACCAGCGCCCAGAAATGAACGATGGACAGTCGGTAGGAGTACACCGGACGCTCAGCCTGCTTGGGTACAAAGTAATACATCATGCCCAGAAAGCCCGCGGTCAGGAAAAAGCCCACGGCGTTGTGCCCATACCACCACTGGATCATGGCATCCATGGCTCCGGCGTAAGCGGAGTAAGATTTGGTCAGGGTAACGGGAATGGCGGCACTGTTGACCACATGCAGAACGGCAACGGTAATAATGAAAGCACCAAAGAACCAGTTTGCCACGTAGATATGCTTTGCCCTGCGCTTCATGACGGTGCCGAAAAACACCAGGGCATAGGACACCCAGACAAGAGTAATCAGGATATCAATAGGCCATTCCAGTTCGGCGTACTCTTTTGAAGACGTCAGGCCCATCGGCAGTGTGATGGCTGCCAGAACGATGACCAGTTGCCATCCCCAGAAGGTAAAAGCAGCCAGCTTTGGTAATGCCAGTGCCGTCTGGCAGGTACGCTGGACAATATAGTAGGAGGTGGCAAACAGTACACAGCCACCAAAGGCAAAAATGACGGCATTAGTATGCAAGGGGCGTAGCCGACCAAAACTGGTCCAGGGCAGATTAAAGTTGAGTTCGGGAAAAACCATCTGTGTGGCAATGAACAGCCCGACAGCCATACCCACGATGGCCCAGACTACTGCCATAATGGCAAACTGCCTGACAACCTTATAGTTGTAAGGAGAATCGTTGTAAGCGGGCTGTAGCAAAACAGTGCTCATACTCCATGTTACCTTCGGTTTGTACTTATTATTCGGTTATTGTGGGTAATACGCAGGGCTGGAGTATTGATACAGGTCAATTTAGGTCAGGAGTGACCCATGAATTGCGGTGCTCTCGTGTTCTTATGATAACGTCCCGGAGACTGTGTCCCTGGATCGGTACTAACGCACTTCTTATTATTCTCCGGTCCTGAGTCATGTCCGATTTTTTACACGACACAGATAACAGTTCAGTGCAAAGATTCGGTAAACCCGAGGCAATAATACAGAATTGGTATGTGGTTAGCTATGGGTTATACCCAAATTTTATTCCCCACCTTACACAGTTGCCACTATGACAGTTGTCCTGAGCGGGATTGCTACTATCAGATCCGATTCCCTGAAAATTCGAGCCATAACCAATAGGTCAGTTTTCATAACACTTTCCTTCTTACAAGAAAACTTCTTGAAATACTCAGAGTCAAACCCCCTATGAGAACTATTCAAGGGAAAGTGTTACTATGAAAGAGACCCTTATTCGACTTGCTGGCTTATTAGTATTGTTGTGCTCGGGGCTGGCTTACCCGGAAAGTAATATCAGTTCTAAGCTCTGGCAAATCACAGATCATCATCAACAGATCAGAGGCTATCTGTTTGGCTCGGCTCATCTGGGGGTGTCGGAAGAAAGACTTTTCAAAAGTTTTCCCAAACTGAAGGAAGCCATTGATAGTGTCAGCGGGTCGCTCTAGAAAATCCATTCGTGTTTGATATCCCAGAGGTTACTGAAAACGCCCCAGAGCCAGCCAGAATTAATTGTACTCAGGGTGCAGGCTTGCATCTAAGTGAATCTGAGTTTACTGCTTTCCAGGCCAGAGTAGCAGAAATCTATGGCCAGGATTCAGAGATTACACAAAATGCACTCTGCCTTAACCCAAGTGTCTTTCTGTATGAAGGCCCTCAGGAACAGTCGGAATTGCTTTTTTCAGGCAGCCCTGTCGATATGATTCTCGCGAACTATTCGTTGAATCAGGGTAAATCAGTAACGGTACTGGAAGGGTATGAAGCATTTAGGTATCGAGAAACTTTTAGTTAATCTGATCAGGAAGCAGGGGTTCAGGGTAAAGCCTGTTACTGATGACTGATTCTGAAGTCGCATGAATGCTGATAGCTGATGTTATTTATGATATTTATTGATTCTGCATTGTGCATACTGAAACTTCAAATGGAGGTTCAGTATGCACCTGAAGAATGCGTTTTGAGTTTTTTATTTAAGCAGGGCAGTGTCTTTTCAAAAATTCTACAGAGGGCGCAAAGAAAGCACAGCCCGTTACTGCGGTAGAGAAATTCATCAGGTGGTCATAGTGTCCAGCCTCATCGGCTTTCATCATCGCCCCTAGCATCTGTTCAAAATGCGTTGGAGTTCGGCAGTAGGAGGTAAAGAGTAGCCCGGCTTCCTTACTGTTGCCGTAAGGCATACTGTGACGCAGGATTTCCAGACCTTTACCGTTGGCGTCTTTTATGTTGGCGCGTTTGACGTGGGCGGTCGGTGCTTTCTCTTCGCTGCTGAATTCAATGTCGTCCGCTTTGGTGCGACCGATGATTTTTTCCTGTTCTGGTACTGGCTGCTCGTTCCACTGATGCAGGTGGTGGATGTAACGCTGTGTATGAATATAACTCCCTGCGGCAAATTCAGAGTCTTCTTCACCCACCAGGGCAACGCTGGCACGACTGTCACCCGTCGGGTTTTCTGTGCCGTCGACAAAACCGGTCAGGTCTCTTGAATCGAGGTAGCGGAAACCGGGTACCTCCTCTTCAACCGAGACACTGTTGCCAAACTGTTCAAGGGTGTCACGCATCAGCTGGAACACAACATCACGGCGATTGGCGCGGATGTGTAACAGAATGTCTCCTGCTGTGGCGGGTGCCAGACGTTCTTCATCTTCTATTTCAGGGAACGGGCGCAGGGATTCCGGACGGGACTGCGGGTAGAGTAAGTCCCAGGCGTCGCTGCCAAAGCTAACGGTGGATGACAGGCGGGCATCCGGGTACTGTTTAGCCAGTTTAGTCGTCATTTCAGGAATGATGGCACTGGTCTGCCGGATGCGACCCAGACTGGCAGGGTCTTTGTTTATCAGCAAAGTAAGAAACAGAGCATCGGTATTGGCTTCCGGAGTAACGCCTGACTGAGGAGTATGCATGGGTTGTCCCTGATTGGTGTGTCCAACCGGACACTGTATAAGCTTTAGGTGTTAATAACCATGCCGGGGGTCAATGAAATCAACCTTCAGGTGAGGCGTTTACGTACTTTTTCGGCAGTACGTCCGGGCAGGGTGCAACCTGATCAGCTGGTCGCTACAATAGTGCTCTTTCTGCCTGCCGGGTACGTTTCGCTGAGTATGGAAAATCACGGCTTATGGTTCGCCCGTCGCTGGTTTATTTTGGTAACGGAGCCGGGCAGTAATTTTGAGGATAGTCTGTGTCAGAGCATATTGAAGTACAACATGAACTCGATACCTGTGGATTGCTATGTCCGGAACCGGTCATGATGCTGCACAATAAGGTTCGGGATATGGTATCCGGCGAAGTGGTCAGGGTGATCGCTACAGACCCTTCTACCCAGCGTGATATTCCAAAGTTCTGTAATTTTCTGGATCATGAGTTGCTGCACAGTGAAGAAGCCGACAAGCAATACATCTATATGATTCGCAAAGCGGTGAAATAAATACCAGCACAGCTTAAGGGGGCTCACCATTGACAGCTCCCCCCCCTTCTTTATGCCACTGGCTTTCTCATTTTTCTGGCCATAAACGATGTTCAGTTCGGTCGTGGGCGATGATACACGGGAAAGCTCTGCGGAACACTGTACGAACTATTTTGAACTTATCAGGTACTTTGCACTCTACGTTACTAAATCGTTACTTATAAATAGGGGCTCCGGATTATGGATATTAAATGCGGTATTTGCCTTAGCTCTGGTAATAATATGCAGGAGCCGGTCACTCTTCCTTGCCATAAAACGCATGTATTTTGTGGGCGCTGTATCACCCGGTGGTTTGAGGTAAAAAGAAATTGCCCTATTTGTCAGGCTTATACACCCTCGCATGATTCTCGCCCACTGTACCAACGAGTAGTTAACAAGGTGGCTGAAGTTGGCCTTGGTGCTGTGGCAGCAGCAGGGCTTACCGCTTGTATTGCAGGCGTTAATGCTATTGATGCTGTTAGTGGTGTCAGCACTGTTTATATGGGGACTCTTGATTAAAACCGCAACGAACGCAACATTCGTTGTTATGATTAAGGCTCAAGCTGCCTTGTTAGATTTTTAAGAAGGACGTTTCTCGCACCGTTGATGTCTCTGTCAACGGTGAAACCATTGCCTTTTATAACTTTTGATGAACCAAGCCGATCATCAATACTGCCATCCCATGAGCGGGTCTTTGACGTGTACGCTTCATTGCAATCCACAACGTGCTTTCCGTACTTTCTGGCGTACCACTTCAAACGCACCTTAAACCCGTAATGATTGAGATCTAGCATCTGGCGGCAGGTATTCCGGCGTATGGTACGCACCTTTTTGTCTTTTCGTGTGACCATACCCCTCGTCTCGAAAGACGGCAGAAAGATAACGTCATAATTGGATACAAGCTCGAACGCCAGTCGGTTATGCAAGTCCAGAATAATGTCATCTTTCTTGCACTTAAGGCGGTTAATCTCTTTGTCAAAGTTGACAATACGATCCTGCGCCCACTGAGGCATGTCAGGAAACTTTATGCCTTTTTGGGTGTTTAGAATCTTTTGTTTTTGCCCAATGAAATTGTCAACTCGTTTCATAAGCGGGAACAACTTTTTTTTGGCAAAGTCATTTCCTGCAATTAAAGCCTCTTTATCGCTGAAACAGGTAGCAAAAGTTCGCACTCCGGGGTCTATCCCAACACACCTCACTGCGCCTTGGATATCGGCATTGAGTTCTATGTGTTGTTGAACCTGAATGAACCAGCGCCCTTTGTCACAGGTAATAACGCATGATTTACCAATGGCTTCGGCAGGCACTTCTTCCGTTAGATGGATTCTGCCCAACGCATTAACGCAAGGGTTCAATCCCTTTGGCAGTCTATCAATAGAGAATGAGTGCCTGCTTCCTTTACGGCTCTTAAAACTTATTTCTGAGAAACCTTCACTTGCCCCTTTGAGTTTTTTGTTTTTACTGCAAACAGACTTGAATGTTGTCGCTGCCGCTAGTGTTCCATTATCTGAAATAATAGAGTTATAAGCCCGTCCATTGTCTTTTTGCTCCTTCTCCACCTGAGCCTTTATCGACGGGCGCATATTAATAAATTTACCATTTTCGTCCTTGTATTTGTCATTGCGGAACCGCTCTACAGCCAGGTTGTAAGAACGCCTGTAAAGAGCAAGTGCATCCCTGTAGGCCGGTTCATTCTCCGGGTAAATTCTGATCCTTTTTGATGCTACGATCTTTGCGCCTTTTAGCGGAACGCTGTCCGTAGTGGCTGTTGCAGAACGAGGTAATGAAACCGATAAGCTCATGGGTATCAAAGGCTTCACCGGAACCATTCGAGTCATCCAAAACTTCGATTTGTCCTCCTGATAATTCAACGAGCCACTTGATAAGTTCGAATCCTGATCGTGCGAGCCTGTCTTTTGTGGTAACCACAATGTGGGTTGGATGGTCGCACATCGCTGATTCCAGAATGGTTTGCAGTCCTTTTCGTTTAAAGTTGAAAGCACTGGCAATGTCACTGATAAATTCTGCGTCAGGATGCCTTTCGAGCAAGCGTCGCCTTTGCGTAGCAATGGAAGATTTTTGCTTCCCTGAGCTAACCCTTGCATAGCATATCTTCCTCTGCTGGTTGATGAATATGCGGTAGTGACCCCCGCTCGTTTGCATTATTTTCTCGTAATGACCGCTTTCGATCTTTCGCCTTATTGTCTGGGTTGTTACGCCCTCAATCTTGGCAAGTTTGGTTGTGGATACCCACAAAATAAACGCCTCTGGCTATCTATGTTGTTGTCAGTATAACAAGTTATGTTGCGATTGTTGCATTTTTATTTAACTGCTAAACCATAATTTTTCCCAAGCTTGAATCAAACAGGCAGGTATCCCCGGCCTCGTCATATGATCTTCCGGGTCAAACATAGACTGTATGTGCGTACTGGGTTGTCAGTCGTCACCGCTTCTAAAATAGCTTCTGAAAATTCGATAGATTCACCCGAATAATTCGTCTTTTAAATCGTAAAAATCGACGATAGATTAACAGGTAAGGAAATAAATAAAACAACCTCGTTGATAGGAGCGCGCTATGAATACCATTCTGAATATCACTTCAAGCCTGTTTGGCCAGGAGGGGCAATCGTCAAAGCTGGCACAGACCTTTATTGAGCGACTGTTACAGAAACAGCCGGATTATGAAGTCATTCATCGGGATCTTGCGGCAAAGCCTGTGCCCCATCTGGATATGGACAGTTTTCAGGGGTTTGCAGTGCAGCCTGATGAGCGTACCGACAGCCAGAGGCGTGCGGCAGAATTGTCTGACGGGCTGATTGATGAGCTCCAGCGCGCTGATGTTCTGGTACTGGGGCTGCCTATGTATAACTTTGGTATCCCTTCAACTCTGAAAGCTTACTTTGATTATGTTGCCAGGGCAGGCATTACCTTTAAATACACAGAAAAGGGACCTGTTGGTTTATTACAGGGTAAGAAGGCTTATGTGCTGACAACCCGGGGAGGGCTTTATAAAGGCACTCCAAAAGATACGGAAACCCGTTATGTTATGGATTTTCTCGCTTTTCTGGGCATAGACGACGTTCAGTTTGTTTATGCGGAAGGGCTGGCAATGGGTGACGACGCACGGGAAAAAGCGTTGCGGGGTGCAGCACAAACCATTGAGCAACTGGTGGTTTAAATGAATAGTACAAGAAGCGTTGTTCACAGTATCGATGCGGTGCCTGCTTCCGATGGGGCGGGGGTGCAGTTGAAGCGGATTATGAGTCAGCCCCCGCACCAGCTGATGGACCCTTTTCTTTTGCTGGATGAATTGCAAGCGGATCATAGAGATGCGCTGGGAGGCGGTTTCCCTCCTCACCCTCACAGAGGGATAGAGACCATTTCCTGCATGCTGGTTGGAGGTTTTCGGCATGAGGATCACATGGGGAATCGTCGGGAGGTCGGTAACGGTGGTATGCAGTGGATGAAGTCAGGGCGTGGTGTGATCCACTCAGAAATGCCAGTGCCTGAGCAGGATCGACTGCACGGCTTTCAGCTCTGGCTGAATATGCCCCGTAAGGCAAAGATGGATGACCCGCAGTATATGGATATTGATCGTGACGCAATCCCGGAGTGGCCGTTGTCTGAAGGCAAGTGCCGTGTACTGGTGGGGGCATTGCAGAATGATGACATCAGGGTTCAGGCACCGACGGTTCGGGAGGATACCCAGGCGCTGGTGCTCGATGTTAAGGTCGACGCTGGTGGCCGGGTGATACTGCCCGTGACGCCGGGCAAAGTCATGATTTATGTTTATCGGGGTGTAGTGAATGTTGCAGGAAGTGATTCTGTCATTTCCATCGGGGAGTCAACGCTGGCCGTGTTAAGCGAGTCGGGTGATCTGGAACTGACCGCCAGTGAACAGAGCGGACTTCTGGTACTGGCAGGGGAGCCGCTGAATGAACCCGTGGTTCAGTCCGGGCCTTTCGTTATGAACACCCGTGAAGAGATTGAGCGGGCGTTTCAGGATTACAGGACAGGAGAGTTGGTTGCCACAGGCTAAGATTGAGGTGGAGGTCAGGCTGGCGCTAAGGGGATTACATACCATTTATCCATGAAGCCAAGAGGTATGTAATACTTTCTGAAGTATTGTGGAAAAAAGCAGATGAAGTCCTGACGGTTGCTAAACCACACTTCTCCTATGTTTGCATCGAACAGACAGGCATCTCCAGCCTGGTCACTGGACCGGCCAAGCCAAACACCAATGGTATGTCCATTATAACCCAATGGCACTGACTTAAGCTCTCACCCCTTGTACTTATTGAGTTGACGAGCTTTAGCCCTAGAGTGCTGGAGCTTTTTAAATGCCTTTGGTCGCCTCTTTACAGCTCTTGGTTCTGATCGTCCCGGTCGGTCTCCAACTTTATGTTCTCCAATGATAACTATCATTTGAGCTTGAACCTGGTTGAGAGTGCAATTTGGACAGAATAACAGTAAAACCCGAGCCCCATTTAGCGTCTGTTTTGCTGCCTTGAAGCTCACATCCCTCGGAACTTGCTCTGTGGCTTTGGCCACTCGCGCCATTAATGCCCGTATCAAATTGTAAACCAGAAAATGAACATAAATTTCTTTACGCACCATCGCTGGAGTCTTACAGCGCAACATCTCCATATTCATAATTGTTTTGATGGATCTGAAGTCCAACTCAATATTCCAGCGTTTGGTGTACAGTGCGCTAATGTCAGAGCGTGGATATGCTTCTGCATCAATCAATGTGGTAACGATGATACGATTCTTCGTTTTAATGGCACGGATAATCAGGTGATCCGGTGTCCACTGATCGTAAAACTCTCTGCTCATCCAGGGTGGTTTTGGAGGACGCTCCAATCTGAATAAAGCATCTTTTTTTCCCAGTTTCATGAAGGATTTTCTGAAGTCGATTTTACGCGCACCATTTTTTTCAAAAACACCGTCAACACCTGCTATAAGCAAAAGTGCCAGGATGAAATACGTCTCGAAAATGGCATCGCCAAGCACAATGTCGTCAGCATTCAAGTTCGGGATCATTTGTATCATCAGAGATTGCTCTCCACTGCCTTTTCCCTCACAAGCTCCCATGGCTGTCTCAATGAGAGCTCCACTTCCCAGCGTGATAAAGGCAAGCATCCTGACAGTAGGGAACCCTACTTCTTTTTTTTGGGATTTTGACTGGGGATAGAGCTGTTGGTTTTCAGTCGTGTCAGGCATATTAGCAGTGGTTCCATCGGCAATAACAACCCGCCGACCGTGCCACAACCATGATTCCGGGCTTTCTTCATCCAGTCGTTTTCCTGAAATCTGAAACAATGACTTTACCTGATCTTCCGGCAACCGTTTACGTGCTTTGCAGTAGGCGTCATTCTTGGTTTTGTCGGACACTTCGTCATTTGCTGCTTGTTCAAGTGACTCCTGTACAAGAACCTTTCTGCAGGACTTGTCTTCATTGGACACCTGACGCATAAAAAGAGTAAGGGTTTTCAGGGCTGGATAATCTCTAACTCTGGAGGTCGATTTTTTCTCAAAGGCATTCAGGATCTCTGTGGAGAGTAGAGAAGCCAAGGCGTCTTCAGATGTTTGTGCAAACTGCTTCAGACATTGGTCAGCGAGTTTTAGATATTCTGGGCTAGACTTGTTCATGGCTTGCTCGAGGGCTCTGTTAACTTCATCTATTTATAGATGATTTGTTCTTGGGCAAGCCTTTCATGCCAAGGGATTAAGTCTTAAGTCAGTGCCATTGCATTATAACCGGCATAAAAATGTATGACGGCATAGCAGTTACCCAACCCGATTAATGCACTGGTTATCTGAGTCTCAATATCGGGTTGATACCCCTTATGGAACATCGCCCTTCTTTTTCTACATTTTATTTTTTCCACTATCTCTTCTTCCGGATACGACAGAATGGTTAGCTCATGGCTGCTGTAAAGAGGGAAAATTCCGTGCATTTCAAAAAACAGATCTAACCTGGAGTGACTATAGCCCTGATGGTTAATAAAATTATTTAAACGAGCCATCTCTTTGGCAAGTAATGTATTCAAATATTCCTTTTGTTCGTAGCCGATGTAATTGGCCAGACTGTCATTCTGCGAATGATATCTTATCCAGTTAGCGCACAGTGCTACACAAACTCCATCTGATTCCCCTCCCAGAGAGGCAAAATCTAAATGTGAAAACTGCCATACATGGTGACCATTATATTGTTTGATCAGGTCGTTTAACATCATTGTCCATACACCTCGAATAGAGATTGGCCCTGTACCAGCCAAACAAGTCAGCCTTTCCCATATCGGGGAAATGAATCAAACGATGGTACTCCATAGACTCAAACTCACACTGTCAGCCACTCACGTCAAGATAGTAAAGTGGTGATGTTTATACCAGCCTGGGTTGTCATCATCTAACTGCGCTCGTAAATATCATAGTGGAGTTTAACCGTTACCCGTTTGATTCATGCTTTTCCGTGGCGTTTCTGTTGTTTAAGCTGGTGTCGCTTTCGTTACCAGCATCATCAGGTATGTCGATCACTGTTTCCGCATTTGTTGTCTTATCTGTGTTCACCTCCTCATCGTTTTCCGTAACCGGCATGACCTGAAAACGGGAGGTGGCTCTCAAAGGGATATCTTGGGGCGCTTCTGGTATTTCTGTCGTACCTTGCGCAAATATATCCGCAGTAGCTGCGGGTCGCGAAGACTCCGCATTCTGAAAATCGGAAACGCAGCTGCGTGTAATGGTCTGGGTTGAGGGCCTGTTGCCGATCTGGCGCATTAAGTGATAGAGCCTGGGGGGGAAGTTCTCCTTGAGCGTCATAATTATGTAATACTGGTTTCGGATATTTGCCTGGTCAAACTGGTTAAAAAAAAACTGTATGGATTCAGCCACTGTTGTTGAACCCGATGTTGAGACGTTATTGCTGCCATCGCCATGTTTGACGCTATTATTGAAGTCCCTGTTTATCCTAGTGCTTTTTTTTTCAATAATCGGTTTCGTCAGTGCCTCTCGTCTTAATACATTTACACGATTTTCAAATACTCGGGATTTTATGAAGCTGAGTATCAGGTTGATATAAAAAACCATGGGGTTGTTCCCGGCACGATCAGCAAAAGACATAACAAAGGTGTAGCTTGAAAGAGCGGCATTGAGGTAAAAGACCCAAAGGTTATTCCAAAGAATGTTGAGCTTATCCCTGAACTGGGCAGAGTCAGAGCAGATATTCCTAAAATAACGGTGCTGATTCCACAGTGCAGTGATCGTGAGAGATAAAGAAAAAAAGGCGAGTACCCGAATGACTTCTTCCTGTGGGCTGTTTTGGTTGGAGAATAAGTTTCTTGCCAGACTTGAAAGGGTAAAAAGGATGTAATTATTACTTTCAGAAGGAATATTAAAATTAAGAAAGTTAGAAATGAAATAAAGTGAGAGTGTGGAAAAAGTACTGATAGTCAATGGTATTAGTGTGTATTGTAACAACTGGCTGTTTTTAGGCGAAGTACGTTCATATTCATCGTTCTCTGACTCTGAAGTGGTGATGATTGTTTTTAATAAAAAATAAGAGAACAGTGAACTGAACAGAACATGCAACCCCTGGAACAGTCTTGTGTACATTGGATTTTCAATTAAACCTGAACCCGTACTCAGCGCAGAGAAAATATCTTTCAATGTGTTAAAGCTAATCAGGAAAAAAACCAATTGCGGCGGCAGATCATCGTCCTGCCTTAAAATCCCAAACAGGTTTAAAGTGTTCAATAAAGAAGGAATAGTCTGGGCAAACAGACAAATTATTGCGGTTGCATAAAGATCAAATCGATGAAAGTACACGTCCGGGCTGAGAAGGTTTGAATAATGATCGTAAACAAAGCCAGAAATCATAGTCATTAGCAGCAAGGAACCGGTTTTACTATCAAAAAAACGGTTGATGAAATTCAGTATGGTAAGAGGGGATAATCTGTCCGCTCCTGCTGACCTTTCATTAAGGATTGCAGGTAAGAGAGGTTGATGCTGTTGCAGATTTAAAACCGCCTGCGGAGAAAAGCCGTATTCCTGCAAATGATCAAGAGTACTTTCCAGAAGAGGAGCATCAAGAATGGCATTGTAATAAATAGACAATATTTGTCGTGCATAAGGTTGAAATGAACGGTCTGCTGACTCCGTGTGTACATTGATGAGTGCTGAAAGAAAATTGTTCGGTTGATCGCTGGGTTCATCTTCTAACTGCAACTCCAGATTTCTATTGACCCTTCGCATGGCCAGTGTAATCTCACCCCCTGAGATTCCGTACTCATGATAAAGCCTCTCCAGCAAGAAGGCTGAAAGCCTGTTGATTGAGCCTGAGAGGGGAAGGTTCAGGAATTGATTCATGGCACCAATAATTGCTGTATCAATGTCTATCGTCCCTGAAATGGCAAATCTTAAAGCCTGGTTTATGAATGTTAGAAAATTGCTGTTATGGTAGTTTTTATGAGTTTCTTCATCTTCAGGGCTATTGGTGTCGTATTTATGATCATCACGTCGCTCTTGATTGTCGTCACCGCCTTCATCATTGCTGTTTCCAGAATTAAGAGAGGAACCTTTATTGCCTTTTCTTTTCTTTGATGGGGCTTGCCTGTACTGCCTGCGAGAATCATTTTTGTTGTCATACGCATTGTTGTTGTGTTTTTTTTTATCGTTGCTGTCTTGAGCCAGCTGCCTTGTTTTGTCATCTGCTTGTGAAAGAATCCCTTTACCATGCCTGGTCAGTAGTACACTGTCTTCATCGAAATCTATTTGCATTAAGCCATTGTCTAATTCCGTTTCATGGTAGTTCTGTATGGTTTTTGTGTAATAGGGCTGATAAGTGAATGCGTTTTTCGTTTTTTCTAACCACCCTGTTGGGCATTGATTTTTCTCTTTAGTTACACAGTATATAATATCATTTTTGATATCTCTGAACGTTTTGCTTAATAACCGAGCCAGGTTGAAATAAGTATTAACTGCATTGTGTTCTGAGTAAGAAAGAATAAGGCGATATTCTCTCTTATCTATGATCAACAAAAGATCGTTAGTAATTGGATTCAATCGGATTGAATGGGTTTTTTTCTGACTTTTATCTGGAAAATAATACGCAGTATAAACATTACCTGTATATTGTCTGATAATTGTCTTACTTCCACTTTCTGAGTCAATAAAAAAGGTTTTTTTCAGTTTTGGGTGTGAACCACTTACGGATAACTCATCCAGTTCAACTGGAAATGGATGGATGTTATCAAGAACGTCTTCATACCCGATCCCTGCGAAGCAGTAACTTGTAAAGAACATAATCACGCTGACGGTTGGTCTGGCAAATCTCATTAGCGCCAGTATTGAAGCCTGTCTATCCATAACTGAAAGGAAGCTCCCGTTGACCCAGAAGTTATCGCTAAAGTAGGGCTGGTACGGCGTTAAATATGGCTCAAAATGCTCACATGCTCCATGTTAATTGTGTGTATTTTCCATCCTTACCTCGGGATGAGCGGAGTGCATAGGATTTACTTGATTATGTGAGCAAATACACGGTTAATGTCGTGCATAGGGCAGTAGTTCGCAGGTATAGCCCGAACCTTGAGACACCTCCCGATGTCCAGCAGGCTCATAGTGATCTCAATGTCTCATTTCGTGACTGATCGATAGAGTTCATCACCAAAGCCCGTAACTTGTGCTAAACCTATTAGAAAATTTGTGATTTGGAGGTGTCCATCATGCCATTATTTCGCTTTAAACCCAAAGTAAATAAAGTGTGTCTGTCCAACGGCGTGCAATTAATTACCTGTAAAACGGGTGGCCGCAAAGTTCAAAATCTGGCTATTCGGTGCCATGGCAATTACGAACTGAAGAGACCCGGTTTTTTGGCAAAGTCAGACATTATCAGAGTACCACCGGGAAAATTTTTCTACTTCTACGGACCACATGCGGGTGTTCTCAGTTCCAATATACGAAGGTTCATGGAAGGAGAGTACGAACCTTTAGAGGTATTAACGGCAGGTCAAAAGTGTGCTAATTATATGTTGTATCCAGCATACGAGTCTGAGAGATGGGCGGATGAAAGCTATTTATCACAATGCATAGTGTTGGATCGGCGCAGTCCAAACAAAAAAGCAGACAAGCACCCACTTCGGGAATACGATATTCTTCGTATCGATTATCCCATACGTCTGAATTTGGTGATTAGAAAAATTTGCTGTTTGACTGAGTATATCCGGATTCATTGCATGTTCTGTCGTGATTCTATACGTGCGGTACGTCCGCAAGAAGATTGCATTTATGACCCGGGACTAGAGTTTCCTCCCAATGTTTATCAGGGCGACTTGGGCAGATGGCATGTCCTTTAGCAAAATCGTCGTAAACCCTCGCCCAATGCGGGCGGGGATATAAGACGGGAAGGCACAGAGCCTTCCGCCATCAATCTGGTGTACTAAGCAAATTTTTATTGTGTGCGCTCACTTGAAAACCTCTTTCAAATACCTTTAATATAAAGTTTATATTGATGAGCACTAAAATAACGTTCCATGCTGAGAGCCACCAAAGTACGAATCTATCCAACATCAGAGCAGGCGGAATTTCTCGACCGTCAGTTTGATGCTGTGCGGTTCGTATGGAACAAGGCCCTGGCTATTAAGGTTCATTATTACAAGGTTCGTGGGCAGAGCCTTTCTCCCAAAAAACACCTGAAGCCCTTGCTGGCAAAAGCCAAGAAAAGCCGAAAGTACTCATGGCTGAAAAACGCTGACTCTATTGCACTGCAACAGGCCACTATCAATCTGGATACGGCCTTTCAAAACTTTTTCAATCCCAAATTGCAGGCAAGATTTCCTCGCTTCAAGAAAAAGCATGGCAAGCAAAGTAGCTACCATTGTACGTCTGTCTCTGTGGGCGATAACGGGATAAAAATCCCCAAGTGCAAGCCCATAAGGGCTAAAGTGCATCGTGAAATAGTGGGTAAGATGAAGTCTATCACCCTGAGCAGAACGCTAACCGGCAAGTATTTTGCCTCCATATTGGCTGATGATACCCAGGAACAACCAAAACAGATTGATAATCTTGAAGCTAATCAGGTTGTCGGTGTTGATATGGGGATTGCTGATCTGGCTATCACCAGTACCGGCCATAAGACTGGCAATCCTCGCTTTCTGAAAAAAGCCCAACGTAACCTGAAAAGAAAACAACAGGCTCTATCTCGCTGCAAGAAAGGCTCAAAAGGTAGGCACAAAGCCCGTTTATTGGTGGCAAAGGCGCATGAGCGTGTAGCCTTTGCCCGTAATGATTTTCAGCATAAGCTATCAAAACAACTCATCGACGAAAACCAAGCGGTGATTGTGGAGACACTGAAAGTTAAAAACATGCTCAAGAACAAGCGTCTTGCTCGTTCTATTGCTGATGCTGGCTGGCACTCACTGATAACCAAACTCGAATACAAGGCAAAGCAGGAAGGTAAACATCTGGTGAAGATAGACCAGTGGTTTGCATCCTCTAAAACTTGCTCAGTCTGCGATTTGAAACAGGAAAAAATGCCATTGAGAATCCGATCATGGGAGTGTAGCTGTGGTGCTATCCATGACCGGGATATTAATGCAGCTCGCAATATCAAGAAGCAAGGCATATTGAAATTAAAGGCGGAAGGACTGTCCGTTTCTGCTGATGGAGGCTTGCGTAAATCCGGCAGACTGTCGGTTGCTGCCTAAGAAATCAGAAGCCTCACCCGATAGGGTGGGGAGCAGTCACTCCGGACTGCGATGCTTTTTGATGGATGTGAATGAAGAAGTTCATCATGGCGTTATTGGATTCAGACACTGTCACAGTGATATGGCGAGGATTTAAACGGTTAATGTCGTATACAAGGCAGCGGGTTCTATTCATCCACCAGTTGGGTAAACGCCGAAATAGCATCGGGATCACCTTTTTTAATTTTATTGGCGATAACATGGTGAAAGAAATAGCGGAAGTTTTCATGCTCCTGGGCTGCGTACAGACAATCATCGCCTGCCAGAATAGGGGTGGTGTCGACTTCTTCCTCGTTTGCCACCATCGCCAGTATCCGGCCATCGTTAAACAGTCGCCAGCTGGTGACATGGACCAGAACCACTGTTTTGAAACTGTCTTCTGACAAAATGGCATGGGTACCAATGTTGTCGTTTATTTCCTGAAGGATGATGTCCGGGTCTTCACTGTCGATGTTATAAAAGCTGGCCGCATTTTCAAGTTCCACGACCTTGTACTCGGGTGGCTCGAAATAGGCTGTCTCATGAAAACTGTCGTAATAACCTTCCCAGTGGCCATTCAGTGGATCATTCAGTTCCCTGGCAGGCACCAGACGGTTCAGCCAGGGAACCATTGCATCAACACTGCCGTCTTTGCGGAGCGCCCAGCACAGAATTTTCATACTGAACAATTTACCGGGGTTGGCATCGTTGCTGTACAGCATTTCCATGCCGTCCGTTTCAGGTGCCAGACGGATTATTTTGCTGGATGCGTTTTCATCAAGGGGCTTGCGGGTAAAGAGATCAATGACATTGGTATTCTCTACTGGCTTGTTATCCATAAATGCCCTGTCTCCTGAAACCTGCGTAGCGAAAAAGGTGAGCTGTTCACAGGAAAGGCTATCGGCATTCAACAGGGGAAGTTAACGAGGGGGAGGCGACGGGGGGGAGCGACCGGCAGGCATGAGGTTGCACTCGCCCAGTACAGCCTGCCAGGCCGAGGTATGGTGTTTTACCGACTGGTCAAGCTGATACCAGATGCTGATCGGGGGCTGGTCAGAAGCAATCTGTTGCAGATAATCATCCATAGGCTCAGAGGGGGGAGGAGGCAGTTGCTGAAGCAGTTGCTTCATGGCTGAACGCCATGCACTGCCTTCCCGGTGAATGCGGCTCAGCCAGGCCTGTATCTGGCTGGCGTAAAGCAGGCGGAAGACATTCTGCAAACGTTCTGCTGCGGGCATCAGGCGACCCTTAGGGCATAGGGGGCGTTGCTTCAGACGGGTTTCCAGAAGGTAAGCCACTGCATTCAGGGTGTCAGTCAGCCGTATGGCCGACCGAAGCAGCTGCCCGCTGTAGTGGGAGGCAGTCAGCTGTTGCAGGTGTTGTTCCAGTTCTGCTTTTGTGTAAGGCGCCGCAAGGGTCTGGTCAGGCAGGTAGCGGCCCAGGTACAGCAGCGCATTAACCGTTCCGGTCTGACCTGAGTGCGTATCCGGCAATGATTCCGGCAGCAGGGTCAGTTGGTTGGCCAGTTCTACATGACCAAACAGGGCATTCCAGCGAACGGCCGGAAGTTGCGCCTGCTTACGATGAGTGATGCGGCGCAGCTCCGGCAGAATCTTTGAATCAGGTTCCGTTTCCTGCAGGTATTGAATACAGTCAGCCAATTCGTTGAGTAACTCTTTTTCGTAATGCAGACGCTGAGATGGCAACATCTGTCGCCCCAGGCTGCTGTTCCGGTAAGCCACTACTTCACTCAGTCTCGGGCATTCCAGCAGATTCAGGGCTGCCAGCGCTTTCATACGGATATCGGGAATATCATAAATACGTTTTTTCAGCGGGGGGAGTGTCGGGTTTATGGTGTTTTTGTGAGGGACGGGGTCTATCCCGGTAACACGACTGATCCGTTTCAGATAGTCATCCAATAAGTCATCCATTGGGTTGCCGGGCTGGCAGCCTGAAAGAATAAACAGTAACAGTGGGAGCAGGAAGCGGATCATTTCATATTGGAAAAGACTGAGATTCGACCAGAGAATAAAACTAGCCTACAACAACCTGTTAGTAGTGGCTATTAGACTGCTCTTTCCAGCCTGCAAATAGGACGTTAGTATCGCTTTTTTTATTGATGATGATCCTGCTGTTATGAAATCTGATGCTTCAAGACCTTCTTCTTTAGAGCCAAGGGCTTTAAAAATAGTGGCCGACGAAAATATTCCCCTGGTGCGGGAGTGCTTTGCCGGGCTGGGCGATGTGGTGACTTTGCCGGGGCGCAGTCTCACCGCCGACGATCTGGCCGGGGCGGATGTGCTGGTGGCACGCTCTGTCACCAAAGTGAATAAAGAGCTGATACAGAACAGCTCCCTGAAATTTGTCGGAACCTGCACCGCTGGCTGTGACCATATTGAGCTGCCAGCCCTGAAAGAGCAGGGCGTTGGGTTTTCCAATGCGCCGGGCTGCAATGCCCGCTCGGTGGTGGAGTATGTGTTGTGTGCACTGGATATTCTTGCGGAGCGGGATGGTTACTGCATAACCGGTCGTACTGTTGGGATTGTCGGTAAGGGGCAGGTTGGCGGTCGCCTCTATCGAGCTTTGCAAGCATTGGGGGTAAGGGTGATGGCTAATGACCCTCTGCTTGAAGCAGAAGCTGGTGTTGAGCTGGTGGAACTGGATGAGCTGCTTGAACGCTGCGATGTTATTGCCCTGCATACGCCCTTGACTACCTCGGGTGACTACCCGACTTACCATCTGTTTGGCGAACAGCAATTGCTGGCTATGAAGCATGGCACGGTATTGATTAATGCCGGGCGGGGAGCTGTGGTTGACAACCGGGCGTTGCTGAATGTTCTGAAGGCCAGGGATGACCTTAGCGTGGTGCTGGATGTCTGGGAGCACGAACCGGAGGTCGATCCTGAATTGCTGGAGCTGGTGGATATTGGCACACCGCATATTGCCGGTTACAGTCTGGACGCCAAAGTGACGGGAACGGTTATGGTGTATCAGGCACTTTGTCGCTTTCTGGGGCTGCCTGCCCGAACCTCGCAACAGGATCTTACGCCGTTGCCGCCGCTTATGAAACTGGACTTTACGGGCACGGTCGATGCTGATCAGGCCGCTTCTGTTGCCATGCGAGCCACTTATGATATTCGGCGTGATGACGCCCTGATGCGTCGCCTGCTGAAAATGGAACCGGAAGCGCGCAAGCTGGCTTTTGACTTTATGCGTAAAAATTACTCAGAACGTCGGGAGTTCAGCACTTTGAAGATTGATGCCAGCCGTTCCAGTCAGGAGGTGCAGCAACGTTTGCAGGCGCTGGGTTTTGATGTGCTGGATGAGTGAAGTGCTTCGCGGTAGAGTAAAGCATTCATGGGGAGCCCACAGATAACAATAATAATGGAGCAATGTCGTGGATTATATTGTTTATGCTATCCCGGTGTTTATTCTGCTGATTGCTACCGAAGTTATTGTTACCGTCGTCAGAAAAAAAGACTATTACCGGTTCAGTGATGCGATTAACAGCCTGAGCGCAGGCATGATCAGCATCACCTCCGGCATTCTGACCAAAGTCGTCAGCGTGACGATTTATACAGGGTTGTTCAGTGTGTTTGGCCTGTGGGAAATGAGCGTTGAGTCCCTGTGGGTCTGGGTAGTTGGGTTTGTTTTTTACGATCTCTGTTATTACTGGAATCATCGCCTGGGGCATGAAATCAATGTCCTTTGGGCTGCCCATGCGGTGCATCATCAGAGCGAAGAGTACAACCTGACGACGGCTTTACGACAATCCAGCAGCGGCTTTATTTTCGGCTGGTTGTTTTACGTGCCGATGGCGGTGGTGGGCGTTCCGGCAGTGGTCTTTTTTACAGTGGGCCTTATTAATCTGCTGTATCAGTTCTGGGTTCATACCCGCCATGTGCCAAAACTGGGTTGGTTTGAATGGTTTTTTGTGACGCCTTCGAACCACCGGGTTCATCACGCAAAAAACCGGCGTTACCTGGATAAAAATTATGGCGGGGTTTTTATTCTCTGGGATCGCCTGTTTGGCACCTTTAAAGAAGAGGATGAACAGTATGAACCCATTCGTTATGGCACACTGAAACCCTTACGCAGCTGGAATCCTTTATGGGCTAACCTGCATCTGTATGCCGGGATGTGGCAGGACTGCAAGGCGACCAGCCGCTGGCAAGAGAAGCTGACCCTGTGGTTTCGCAAAACCGGTTATCGTCCGTCCGATATTTCGACACCCATGAAAATGCCGGATATCCATGCCTATGAGAATTATCAACCCACTGTCGTCCGCCCTCTTATGGTTTATACGGCCTTCCATTTTGTCCTGATGATTATTGCCACCCTGGCGCTAATGGGCAGTTATCACCTCATGCCCATGTGGTTTAATACACTCTGGGTGGTTGTGTTTATTGTGCAATTGGTGGTTATTGGCTGGCTGCTGGAAAAAAACCAAAAGCTGGTGGCTCTGGAAGCCGGGCGTTTCGCCACCGTTGCAGCGGCTTTGTGCATTACGCACC
Organism: Endozoicomonas euniceicola; assembly: GCF_025562755.1. Classification (GTDB taxonomy): domain Bacteria; phylum Pseudomonadota; class Gammaproteobacteria; order Pseudomonadales; family Endozoicomonadaceae; genus Endozoicomonas_A; species Endozoicomonas_A euniceicola. The sequence continues at coordinate 966,899 of NZ_CP103300.1, read as the reverse complement.
AGCAACTTGCTGTGCCTGCCAGTTTGTGGGGGTTGCTGTGTACTCTGGCGGTGGTTTCATTGCTGGTACTAAACAGAATCCAATACAACGATAGTCGTCAGGCTCATTTACAGAAGTCTCAGGAAATATAGTGTCCAAACCCTTGCATTTATCGGTTTTGCAGCAAAGCTTTTCGGTTCATCGCTTTTCAATTGACAGCCCTGTTCCCACAGACGTAATGAACAGCGAGATTTTTTCAGTGATGCGCACGGATGAGGAGCTGTCGATCGTCTGTGAGTCATCCATTAAACTGAATTCAGAAAAGGCAGAAATGGACTGGTCGGCACTGAAAGTGACCGGCCCTCTGGATTTTGCACTGACTGGTATTCTGGCGGGGTTGGCAACGACTCTGGATGAAGCGGGTATCAGCCTGTTTGCCCTGTCTACGTACGACACAGATTATATATTAGTGAAGTCGAAGCAGTTGAGTCGGGCTTGCATGGCTCTCAGTAGCGCAGGCTATATATTAGAGAATTGGATGCGTGATGTTTAAGGCAGAGTCGTTTGCGTCCATTCAGCAATGAACTCCCTAAACGTACTTCCAGTGCCAAAAAAGAGGATATGTTTACTGACCTGACAGGTCGGAAAAACGTGGAGGCATTGTTTTGTTCAGCTGGGAATGTCATCAAATGTCTCTTCAGAATCAGGATTATAAATACTCAGTAGTTCATCGAATGGTACATCTGAAAAAATGCTTTCAGAGCCAGAACCCGGAACGTTTTGCTCAGTATCCGTGGTTACTAGTCCTGATCCCTGGGTTGCCGTTGCCGTTGTTATAGTGGCAGTGGCTGCAGAGCGGTATTCAGTGACTAGTAGATAGGCACTTCCTATCGGGGATGTGACGGTGCTTAAGGTTTCAGTACTGTTTAAAGATACCTTGGTTCGGGTTGTTACGGCTACCACTCCCTCTGGTTCCGTGTGCGTATGCACAGTGGCAGAATAGGTTGCTGATTCGGGTGGGTGTTCTGCCTGGTTGTGTCTGTAGAGATAGGACTGTTGACTAAAACCATAACCGCATATTTGACACAGAAAGGATCTTTTTCCGCCATGAACGCTCTGGTTGTGCTTAGTCAGGTTTGTTTGACTTCTAAAAGAGCTGTTGCATTCCTGACATTGAAAAGGTCTTTCACCGCGATGGATTTGCATGTGCCGAATCAGGTTTCCGTTAGTTGTAAAGGCCATTCCGCATTCCTGACATTGAAAAGGTCTTTCATTGGTATGGGTACGTGTATGTCGGGTGAGATTACTGGAAAAAGAAAAACGCCTGTTACATATTTCGCACTGAAAAGGCTTATCACCAGAGTGGACTCGCTGATGAGTTTTGAGAGAGTTCGCATTTGCGAGAACTTTCCCACACCTACTGCACCGAAAAACTGGCATGTCTGGTACTCCTGTGTAAGGTACAAAAAGACACAGAGCTGATCCTTTCATTCCAAACTTTGTAAGTAACATTCAACAATAGACAGGATTGCGGCAGTTAGTGGAAATTTTACTTGCGGGAAAGAAACTTTTCGTTTGCTACAAACAGGCAGGGGCTTTCATTGAGCATTAAACGGCTCCCGGGCATCCAGCATGGTTTTAAAATCATTCCGCGTGGAAGTTCTGAATAAGTACTTCCAGTGCCAAAAAAGAGGATATGCTTACTGACCAGACAGGTCGGAAAAAACGCGGAGGCACTGTTTTGTTCAACTGGGAATGTCATCAAATGTCTCTTCAGGATCAGGCTGATACATTTCCAGTAGCTCATCGATTGATTGGTCTGAAAAAATGCTTTCAGAGGCAGAACCCGGAGCGTTTTGCTCAGTATCCGCGGTCACTAGTCCTGATCCCTGGGTTGCCAATGCCGTTGTTATAGTGGCAGTGGCTGCAGAGCGGTATTCAGTGACTAGTAGATAGGCACTTCCTATCGGGGAACTGACGGTGCTTAAGGTTGCAGTACTGTTTGAAGATACCTTGGTGGTTCGGGTTGTTACGGCTACCACTCCCTCTGGTTCCGCGTGCGTATGCACAGTGGCAGACTGGGTTGCTGATTCGGATGAGTGATGTGCCTTATTGTGCCTGGCAAGATAGCACTGTTGACTAAAACGATCATTGCATAGTTGACACAGAAAAGGTGCGTCTGGGGCATGAACAGTTTGATCATGCCTTTTCAAAGAGCCTGATTGACTAAAAGAAATACCGCATGGCAGACACTTATGAGGGTGGTTACCGGTATGGATTCGCGTGTGTCTGGTGAGTGCAGTGGTAGAACGAAATTCGCTCTTACATATATCGCATCGATAAGGGCGTTCACCGGTATGGATTCGCCTGTGTACGGTGAGTTCAGTTAAAGTCTTAAAACCGCTGTTACATATATCGCATTGATGAGGCCGCTTACCAGTATGGATTAGCTTATGAATGTTGAGAGTTTTATTGCTTGTGAGAAATTTCCCACACACAACACACTGAACTGGCATGCCTGATACTCCTATGTAAGGCGTAAAAAAGCACAGAGTTAATCCTTTCACTTCTGGCTGCATAAGTAACATTTAATGGTAGACAAGATTGCGGCAGTTAGTGGAAATTTCACTTGCGGGAAAGAAACTTTTCGTTTGTTAAAACAGGCAGGGGCTTTCATTGAGCATTAAACGGCTCCCGGGCATTCAGCATGGTTTTAAAATAATCCAGTCCGTACTCGGCGTGGAAGTTCTGAATAAGTACTTCCAGTGCCAAAAAAGAGGATATGCTTACTGACCAGACAGGTCGGAAAAACGTGGAGGCACTGTTTGGTTCAACTGGGAATGTCATCAAATGTCTCTTCAGAATCAGGATAATACATTTCCAGTAGCTCATCGATTGATTGATCTGAATAAATGTTTTCAGAGCCAGAACCCGGAGCGTTTTGCTCAGTATCCGCGGTCACTAGTCCTGATCCCTGGGTTGCCATTGCCGTTGTTATAGTGGCAGTGGCTGCAGAGCGGTATTCAGTGACTAGTAGATAGGCACTTCCTATCGGGGAACTGACGGTGCTTAAGGTTGCAGTACTGTTTGAAGATACCTTGGTGGTTTGGGTTGTTACGGCTACCACTCCCTCTGGTTCCTCGTGCGTATGCACAGTGGCAGACTGGGTTGCTGATTCGGATGGGTGTTGTGCCTCATTGTGCCTGGCAAGATAGCACTGTTGACTAAAACGATCATTGCATAGTTGACACAGAAAAGGTGCGTCTGGGGCATGAACAGTTTGATCATGCCTTTTCAAAGAGCTTAATTGAGTAAAAGGAATACCGCATGGCAGACACCTATAAGGGCTTTTACCGGTATGGGTTCGCGTGTGTCTGGTGAGTTCAGAGGTACTACAAAATTTGTTGTTACATATATCGCATTGATAAGGCCGGTCATCAGTATGGGTACGTATGTGTCTGGTGCGATCACCGGAAGTCCTAAATTTTCTGTTACAAATATCGCATTGATAAGGCCACTCACCAGTATGGATTAGCTTATGAACTCTGAGAGTTTTCCGGTTTGCGAGAACTTTCTTACACACATCACACTGAACTGGCATGCCTGATACTCCTATGTAAGACACAAAAAAGCACAGAGTTAATCCTTTCACCTCAGGCTGCATAAGTAACATTTAATGGTAGACAAGATTGCGGCAGTTGGTGGAAATTTTACTTGCTGGAAAGAAACTTTTTGTTTGTTACAAACAGGCAGGGGCTTTCATTGAACATTAAACGGCTCCCGGGTATTCAGCATGGTTTTAAAATAATCCAGTTCGCACTCGGCATGGAAGTTCTGAATAAGTACTTCCAGTGCCAAAAAAGAGGACATGCTTACTGACCAGACAGGTCGGAAAAACGTGGAGGCACTGTTTTGTTCAACTGGGAATGTCATCAAATGTCTCTTCAGGATCAGGATTATAAATACTCAGTAGTTCATCGTTTGATACATCTGAAAAAATGCTTTTAGAGCCAGAATCCGGAACGTTTTGCTCAGTATACGTGGTTACTAGTCCTGATCCCTGGGTTGCCGTTGCCGTTGTTATAGTGGCAGTGGCTGCAGAGCGGTATTCAGTGACTAGTAGATAGGCACTTCCTATCGGGGATGTGACGGTGCTTAAGGTTTCAGTACTGTTTAAAGATACCTTGGTTCGGGTTGTTACGGCTACCACTCCCTCTGGTTCCGTGTGCATATGCACAGTGGTAGACTGGGTAGCTGATTCGGATGGGTGTCGTGCCAGGTTGTGCTTGGTTAGATAGCGCTGTTGACTAAAACGATAATCGCATAGTTGACACAGAAAAGGTGCGCCTGGGGCATGAATACTTTTATCATGCCTGTTCAAAGTGCCTGGTTGAGTAAAAAAAGTACCGCATGGCAGACACTCATAAGGGCGTTCACCGGTATGGGTTCGCATGTGCGCTTTCATGTTTCTATTACTTGCAAAAGTCTTGGTGCATACCTGACATTCAAAAGATTTTTCACCGGTATGGAGTAGGAGGTGTGCATTCAGGTTCCCTTGAGATGTAAAAGCCTTGTCACATTCAGTACATGGAAAAGGTTTTGCACCGGTATGGGTATGCATATGTTGGGCGAGATGATTGGGACGAGAAAAACCCTTGTTACATATGTCGCACTTATAAGGATGCTTACCACTGTGGGTTAGCTTATGGATTTTGAGAGTCTGCGCAGATGCGAGAACTTTCTGGCACTCATTACACTGAAATTTTGGCATGCCTGATACTCCTGTGTAAGGCACAAAAAAGCACAGAGTTAATCCTTTTACTTCAGGCCGCATAAGCAACATTTAATGGTAGACAAGATTGCGGCAGTTAGTGGAAATTTTACTTGCGGGAAAGAAACTTTTCGTTTGCTACAAACAGGCAGGGGCTTTCATTGAGCATTAAACGGCACCCGGGCATCCAGCATGGTTTTAAAATCATGTTGTCCGCACTTGGCGTGGAAGTTCTGAATAAGTACTTCCAGTGCCAAAAAAGAGGATATGCTTACTGACCAGACAGGTCAGAAAAACGTGGAGGCGTTGTTTTGTTCAACTGGGAATGTCATCAAATGTCTCTTCAGAATCAGGCTGATACATTTCCAGTAGCTCATCGATTGATTGATCTGAATAAATGCTTTCAGGGCCAGAACCCGGAACGTTTTGCTTAGTATACGTGGTTACTAGTCCTGATCCCTGGGTTGCCGTTGCCGTTGCCGTTGTTATAGTGGCAGTGGCTGCAGAGCGGTATTCAGTGACTAGTAGATAGGCACTTCCTATCGGGGATGTGACGGTGCTTAAGGTTTCAGTACTGTTTGAAGATACCTTGGTGGTTCGGGTTGTTACGGCTACCACTCCCTCTGGTTCCGTGTGCATATGCACAGTGGTAGACTGGGTAGCTGATTCGTTTTTTCTATGAACGGCCGTCTTATTATGCCTGTAAAAAGAGCTTTGCATAGCAAAAGAAACACCGCATGGCAGACACTTATAAGGGCGTTCATCGCTATGGACTGCACTGTGCTGAGTCAGTAATTGTTTAGTCCTAAAATCCCTGTTGCATTCACCACAGCGAAAAGGTTTTACACCGCTATGGATTGTTAAGTGCCTAGTCAGGTTTTCTTTAGCTGCAAAAGTTCTGGGGCAAAAATTACATATAAAAGGTCTTTCACCAGTATGGATACGCATATGTCTGGTGAGTTGACTGGGAGAAGGGCAAACCCTGTTACATATGTTGCACCGCAAAGACTCATCACTAGTGTGGGTTCGCTTATGAGCTTTGAGAGAATCCTTAGTTTTGAAAGATTGCTCACATACACTACAGATGAAATCCGGCATACCTGATACTCCTGTGTAAGGCATAAAAAGCTGAGAGTTAATCCTTTCACACAAAGCTGTATAAGCAACGTTTAATAATAGACAGGATTGCAGCAGTTAGTGGAAATTTTGCTTGCGGGAAAGAGCGGGAAAGAAGTTTTTCGTTTGCTATAACAGGCAGGGGCTTTCATTGAGCATTAAACGGCTCCAGTGTATCCAGCATGGTTTTAAAATAATCCAGTCCGCACTCGGCGTGGAAGTTCTGAATAAGTACTTCCAGTGCCAAAAAAGAGGATATGCTTACTGACCAGACAGGTCAGAAAAACGTGGAGGCGTTGTTTTGTTCAACTGGGAATGTCATCAAATGTCTCTTCAGAATCAGGCTGATACATTTCCAGTAGCTCATCGATTGATTGATCTGAATAAATGCTTTCAGGGCCAGAACCCGGAACGTTTTGCTTAGTATACGTGGTTACTAGTCCTGATCCCTGGGTTGCCGTTGCCGTTGTTATAGTGGCAGTGGCTGCAGAGCGGTATTCAGTGACTAGTAGATAGGCACTTCCTATCGGGGATGTGACGGTGCTTAAGGTTTCAGTACTGTTTAAAGATACCTTAGTTCGGGTTGTTACGGCTACCACTCCCTCTGGTTCCGTGTGCATATGCACAGTGGTAGACTGGGTAGCTGATTCGTTTTTTCTATGAACGGCCGTCTTTTTATGATTGCAAAAAGAGCTTTGCGTAGCAAAAGAAATACCGCATGGCAGACACTTATAAGGGCGTTCATCGCTATGGACTGCACTGTGCTGAGTCAGTAGTTGTTTAGTCCTAAAATCCCTGTTGCACTCATCACAGCGAAAAGGTTTTAAACCGCTATGGATTGTTAAGTGCTTATTCAGGTTTCCTTTAGTTCTAAAAGCCCAGGGGCAAAAATCACATTCAAAAGGTCTTTCACCAGTATGGATACGCATATGTGTGGTGAGTTTACTGGAAGAAGGGCAAACCCTGTTACATATGTTGCACCGCAAAGACTCATCACTAGTGTGGATTCGCCTATGAACTTTCAGAGAGGCCTCAGTTTTGAAAGGTTGCTCACATACACTACAGATGAAATCCGGCATACCTGATACTCCTGTGTAAGGCATAAAAAGCTGAGAGTTAATCCTTTCACACAAAGCTGTATAAGCAACGTTTAATAATAGACAGGATTGCAGCAGTTAGTGGAAATTTTGCTTGCGGGAAAGAGCGGGAAAGAAGTTTTTCGTTTGCCATAACAGGCAGGGGCTTTCATTGAGCATTAAACGGCTCCAGGGCATCCAGCATGGTTTTAAAATCATGCTGTCGGCACTGAAAATGACCAGCCCTCTGAATTTTGAACTGACTCGTATTCTGGCGGGATTGGCAACAAACCCTGGCTGAAGCGTGTACCAGTCTGTTTGCCCTGTCTACGTACGACACTGATTATGGTTTGGTGAAATCTGTCCAGCTGGATCAAGCCTGCACAGCGTTAATCAGTGCAGGCTATGAGGTAAACCGCTAATACGATTTTTAACGAACCTTGCGAAATTCTCCATCCATAGCCTCTCATTGGGAGCGGCGCGACCTTTGAAGGTTTGGATGGAGATGGATAGCGAGGCAACTACGAGAAACAAATCAGGAAAACACAACCGTTTTCTGGCTTGTACCGCCGATGCGCTGGGACACAGCGTATGTGTAAAGAGTTCCCCTGTCGTGGTTCGGCAACCTGTACGACAGCGAGAGGCTATGTTATTTGACATAGTGGGTCGCACGTAATTCCCGATTAGAAGCCCCCACTAGAATCGGCTTGCCGATTTAGTGGAGGGAGTGTGTCACGCCTGTTGGTTAAACCCCTGCCAGGCATTCAGCATGGTTTTAAAATCATCCAGTCCGCACTCGGCATGAAGTTCCTGATCGTAGAAGTCCATGTCGTCGTCCATAGACTCTTCATCAAGGTCGTATTCTGGCAAGACGGCTGAACGCACAATCGCGTCAGTACGTGTCAGTCTGAGGTTAAACTCCAGGCCGGGCAGGCTGAATGCCCAGCGCCCACCGGATTGCAGTTCGGTAATAGCTTTGAACAACGGTTCCAGCCGTTCTGCCCTGGCTGCGGGTTCTGCCAGCAGCCAGTTACCCATCGCTTCGTGATTCATTGAAAAACGCGCTTCTATACGCCCTGTCAGATCACGACGAAATTCATACTCCATAGTTCATCCAGGAAAGTTGATTCACAAATGGAGTGAAATTGTACTGGTTACGCTGCCGGGGCCGAATAGGTAGAAAGCTTTATAACCGTTTCGGCTTAAGCCAGAAACGACGATTGAAAGGCAGAATCCACGAAGACCCAATAGCGGCCAGCAATGCCTCCGGATGATACTGACGTAGCTGTTGCCGAACCTGTTGCTCCTGGGGTTTGTGAACATCCACCATGATCAGGTGCTTACCCTGCTCAATATCGTCATGGAACTGCGCTATCTTGTAATTATCCCTCATCGACCCGACCAGTCCCCCGCTCCATGCGCCAAACAAGGTAAATACGCCTGCGACAATTAATGGAATCATTGGGGGAACAGGTTCAGAAATAAACGGCAGAATGACGTACAACACGAACACAGTGATCAGGCTAATCGTGCCACCTAACATCGCTCCCAGCTCTCCCGAATGAATCACATCGTTTTGCTGAAACAGATGCGCACTGTGAACATGGCGATGATAAAGCCCCGCCTCATCCTTGCTGAGGACATGAATATGCCAGTCGGTGACACCCTTGTTGTGCAGGTCGTCACTGATCTGGCTGACGCTGTTGAGTGTGTCGGTCAGATAATAAAGACGTTTCATGCTTTCCTCCTGCGTACGGCATGCAAGGTGGACTGGAAGAGTATAGAGTACTGGCAAGTAGGCTATCTCTTGTTAATACTCATAATTAGTCAGTGTCTAAACCGTATGAAAAGGACAGGGTGATGAAACAGATCAAGGTCAGCTTCGGAAAAAAAGGGGCTCATGATGAACAGGAGCAGCTCAGCAGCGAGGATGCAGAGCTGAAGTCAACGCTGGAGCGCCTTAAAAAGAAAGGCTTAAATCCTATGCAGATGTGTAACAAGCTTATCGAACACGAAGAAGCCGCACCTGATGGATTATCCTGGAGTTATGACCTTGTGGTATCTGAGTGCAAGCGATTGAAGATATAAGACTTTTGTCTTGTAAATCTGAAAGGCAGCTTCTGAAACGTTAACAGGACAAGTCAGCGCATAGAAATAGACTGATATACCTTTGTTTTTTTGGTTGAAAAATATTTCAGGAAAATATCAGGAAGGTTGTCTATTGTTTTCCTGTCCTTCGATGTTCGATGTTTCGATATAGAGTTGAATGAAAATGTTTCAGAAGTTAATTAAGAAAGCGTTGTTTGGGTTTGCTTTGCTCGCTTGTATGAACGCCCCCTCTTATGCTGAGAATGAACGGGGTTCAGTAATGAAAGTTGTGGCTAAAGCAGTTGTTGATGGCGGAGGCGGTGCTATCAAAGGGGCGCTATATATCGTACAAAATCCAATCGTGGCCACGAAAAACGCCTTTGTTGCCTCAAAAACGGTTGTTGGTTCTGTAGCTACGGTTGTAGGGGGAACCCTTGAAAGTGCGTGGGGCTATTTGGTTGAGGCTAAAGAACCAGAATCAGAGGATGAAGACGGAAAAATGACTTACATAATAACAGCCATCACAGATGCTAAAGAACAAGTTGTAGATGGTGCTTATGAGTTATCAGCAACACTTTATGAAGCCGCCGAGCCTACCGTCTATCTTATGAAAGAAAAGATTATTACTTATACAGAAGACGCTTTTTCTGACTGGGCTCCAGAGGTTGTTCAGGGGGCATACAAGGCAGTAGCTGCTGAACTAGGAGATTCTGAAGTGGCGGCGGGTGCAGAATAGCATTTAATTCCGGAAATAAGTGAGGGGCATCAGCTCCTCACTTAACGCCATCAATATACAAGATACAAGCTGTACGCAATCAGTCTGGATCGAAAAGGTCAGCAGTTGTGTCTACCCCTTGCTTTTCCTGAGCAATTCCTGAAACCGCCTCTGTTTCTCCTCAGAACTCAGCTGTGGAACCGCCTCCTGATGGTGGTTGACCAGTGGGCTGTAGTCCAGTGGTGGTAAATCTTCAGAACCACTTCCTGAATGCTCCGCAGGTTTACCCTGTTGTTCCAGTTGCAGCAGATGAGCGTCCATTACGTCTAAAGCTTCCAGCAAACCGTCATGTCCACTGTCGGTGTCATCAAGGCGTTGTAGTTTGGCTACTATATTGTCGCGAATCTGGCGAACACGCTCCGGGGATGTTTTCTGTTGATTTGCTTCAAGCCATTTTCTGGCAGATTCGCCATTGGTTGCCATACTCGATCCTGTTTCTAACAACGTTCAGAAGGCAATATTACGCAACGCTTCGGAAATTACCAACCTGTAGTGATCAGTGCATGTACGTAAAATTTACCGATTTGCCTGATGCACAGATGATGGAGTTTGTCCGGGAGATAATTTTGCTCTCCGGCTATAACAATGCAAGAAGTTAATGTTTATACACCTGCGTTGACAAACCATCTGCGGCAGCTTCTGCAGAAGCCTGCACCGGGTGTGCCTGTTGTGCGAATTGAGCAGTCAGTACCAGCGTACAACCTGCTGTCGTGGCTGGAACACCAAAAGAGCCCTCAGCCTGAAAAGAGCCCTCAGCCTGAAAAGAGCCCTCATAATCAGCAACGATCTTACTGGCGTGACCGGGACGCTGATATAGAAATTGCCACCCTGGGTCAGTGCTGGAGTATGGCGATTCCATCACGACAGGAATTGCCTGAAGCGATTGACAGAGTTGTCGCCCTGATAAACGACTCGGGCACATGGGCTGAAAAGGCCCGTTCATTGTTGTGGCTGTCGTTTTCAGATGTTGACCGGATGGTCTGGCCAGCCTTTGGCTATGGCTGTGTTTATCTGCCACAGATTGAAATGCTGTCAACCCGAAAAGGTACAACAGTGGCTTGCTATCTAAAGGCTGAGACAGATGAACTCTGGCAGTCCGATATTCGCAGTGCGCTGAAACAGCTGGCTGCCATCAAATGGCAGGTGTCTGACAGGCACGACGCTTATCAGCTTGGTCCATTGCATTACCAGCCAGGGCAGGCCGGCTGTAGCCGTAACATTGCCAGGGCTAAACAGGCCTTTATGGCGGGGGAAATGCAGAAAGTTGTACTATCACGCTCTGCCACAACCACGATCAAGGGAGTCTTTAGCCCCTGGCGGTTACTACAACGCTGGCGGGTGGCTAACCCCCGCTCTTATGTGTTTGCTGTTGAAGCAGGTAATGGTGACCTGTTTTTTGGTTGCTCTCCGGAGCGGCTAATGGCTCGACGGGGAAGAGTTATTCATACTGAAGCGCTGGCTGGCACAGCCCCCAGGGGAAGTAGCGGGGAAGAAGACAATGCTCTGGAACAATCGCTATTAAACGACAGTAAAAACATTTATGAAAACCAGCTGGTACTGAAAGATATCCGTGATCGGCTGGGAGACTTGTGCCAGTCGCTGGAGGCAGACCGAAGCCATTCAGTGGTCAAACTCAAATCTATCCAGCATTTACGTTATCTGATTCGGGGTGTGCTTAAAGCCGGAGTAACGGATGCCGGGCTTCTGACGGCTCTGCATCCCACACCAGCGGTGGGTGGTACCAGCCGGGAAGTCGCCATGCAGTTTATTGAAAACCATGAAGGTTACGCCCGTGGTCTTTATGCGGGCGTCTTTGGCATGGTCTCGCCGGAGCATACCGAAATGGCGGTTACCATTCGTTCCGGATTGCTGCGAAAACTGTCGGACAACCTGCAACAACTGTCGTTATTCTCCGGAGGTGGTATTGTTCAGGGCTCTGTGGCTACTGAGGAGTGGCAGGAGCTGAACAATAAACTGGCAACGGTGTACTCGTTGCTAAAGGATGCGGAGCAGGAAAATGTTGCACTCTGAAAAACACCAGCGCTTCGTCATCCTTGCCTGTGCGGGGATGACGATGGGGGCAATCAGAAACCTTGTGTTTCAAATGAGCTTTGGTCTATCACTTTTGGCTTTTGTGTGAATCTGTTGATGAAATTTCCAACCCGGCATCCCAACCTGAATAGTTTATGGTCAGCCCTGTTACTGGAAGAATTGTGGCGGCTTGGCGTTGAGCATATCTGCATAGCACCGGGTTCCCGGTCGGCACCCCTGACGCTCGCGGCTGCGGTTCACCCCAGCCTTCGGCAGCATGTTCATTTCGATGAGCGGGGGCTGGCTTTTTATGCCCTGGGCCTGGCGAAAAGCAGTGGCAAACCGGTGGCTGTGATAACCACGTCAGGAACCGCAGTACCCAACCTGTACCCTGCTATTGTGGAAGCTCGACAGTCTGGCGTTCCACTGGTGATCATTACCGCTGACCGTCCGCCTGAACTGATTGACTGCGGTGCTAATCAGGCCATTGAACAGCAGGATATTTTTTCCGGTTATCCGGGGGCTACGATTCGACTGCCAACCCCCAGTCTGGATATCCCCGCTAACTGGCTCCTGACCAGTATTGACCAGGCCTATGCACGTTCCTGCCGGCAAGGTCTGCCACTGCATATTAACTGTATGTTCCGGGAGCCTTTGTATCCCGGCAAAAAGGATGAAGACTACTCTCTGTACCTGGCTGAAACGACCCGCTGGATTGAATCCGGCTCTCCCCATACGGAATATGAACTGCACGGGGATGGCAGTTTAAATGCCAGCCCGGTGTCGTGGGCTGAATTTATGTCAGGTAAAGGGTTGGTGGTGATTGGTCGTCTGAGAACCAGCGACGATATCAATGCTGTGCTGGTTCTGGCACAGCAGTTGGGCTGGCCGGTTCTTGCGGATATTCAGTCTCAGCTGCACGGGCATCCTGGGGTTATCCAGCACAGTGACCTGTTGCTGGCATCCCGCTCAGGCAGGGCGTTAATGTGTCAGGCTGACCGTGTGTTTCAGGTGGGCGGGCATCTGATCTCCAAACGGCTTGACCATTTTCTTGGCAGTCATCGCTGGCAGCATTATTACATGCTGGGGCGTGAAGTCAGGCGCATGGATACCGGTCATTGTCAGACTTATCGCATGGTGGGCAATATTGGCCGAATCTGCCATCAGCTGGCGCAGTTGCACGTTGGATCAGAAGAACCTTTGCAGCCAGAATGGCTCGACGCTTTTCAGGCGCAGGGGCAACGTATTGCTAGTGTCGTACGACTAGGGCAGTCAGAGTCTTTATCCGAGCGGTGGGTTGCTGCCAGCCTGTCAACACTGCTGCCTGAAGAAGCCTCCCTGTTTATTGGCAATAGCCTTCCCATCCGTTTGATGGATATGTTTTCTGCCCATCGTTCTTATGGTGTCTACACTAATCGGGGGGCCAGTGGCATTGATGGCCTGATGGCGACTGCCGCTGGCTGCTCAGTAGCAACACAGAAACCGCTGGTTCTGCTGCTGGGCGATATTTCGTTCCTGCATGACCTGAACTCTTTGCAGTTAGTCAGAAACCTTAATTCCCCAATGCTGATCATTTTGTTAAATAACGACGGTGGCGGCATTTTCAACCTGTTGCCACTGGCAAAGGGTGATTCAGCCATCAGGCACCGGGCCATGGATTATTTCACGACACCGCACGGTCTGGATGGCAGTCACGCAGCCGCCCTGTTTGGTATTGAGTATGAATGCCCGGAATCCATCGCTGCTTTCAGGCAGGTTGTGGAACGGTCGCTGCTGCGTTCGGGTTGCACTCTGCTTGAGGTGAAAACCGAACCGGGAGAGGCTGCCCGTGATATCAGCCAGACTATTGCTCAGGTAGAGGAGTTGTAATGAATAACCTTGCTTACCGAACCTGGGGTATTCGGGGGCGTCCGACCCTGGTATTACTGCATGGTTTTCTGGGAGACAGTGAAGACTGGTTGCCGCTGGTGTCACTGCTGGAAGAAGATTTTTACCTGGTGGCTGTAGACCTTCCGGGGCACGCTAAAAGCCTGAATGTCGAACTGTCTGACGACAAGGCATTTGCACTATTCAGTGACCTGCTGGATCTGACCCTGCATCAGCTGGACCTGAAACATTACAGCCTGTTGGGGTACTCCCTGGGTGGGCGACTGGCTCTGTTGCACAGCCTGAGCCACAGCCACAGGGTTGAGCAGCTGTTACTGGAATCCTGTCATCCGGGGCTGGAGTCGGAAGCTGACAGAGACATACGTCGCCAGAGTGATAAAGAGTGGGCAGAGCGTTTCCGGACGGAGCCTCTGGATGAAGTGCTTCAGCAATGGTATCACCAGCCTGTTTTTGCCGACCTGAACAGCCAGCAAAGACAGACTCTGATGGAATACCGGCTCGAAATAAACAGAAATGGTCGTTTACTGGGTGACATACTCGAATACTGTAGTTTATCCAGACAGCCTGCCTGCTGGGGGCAAATGGAAGATGTTCCGTTTCCTGTTCATTACTTTTACGGGGAACGGGATTTGAAATACACCGGGATTGCTTTGCGGTTGCATAAGTCCGGTAGTCTGGCCGGCCTGCATAAAATTGCTGGTACCGGTCACAATATCCATCGGGAGCGGCCAGCTGACATGGCCGCTATCATTCGACAGCAGCTGGGGCGCTCCAGCGAGTAAATGGTGGCTCTTAATGAAGAGATGGGTGGAGAAAGAGGAATGGAAATAGTTGGCTCGAAGGTTTACCAGTATGACTTGCCCCTGGCCTGGCCTTTGCCACTGAAAAAAACAAAACTGACCCGTCGGCAGGGGTTGATTCTGGAGTTAAAGGTAAACGACGCTGATCAGGGCGTTGGATACCTTTACGGCGAAGCCGCGCCGCTTCCTGACTTTAGCCTTGAAAGCCTGGATGCCGCCCGACAACAACTGGGGGAGATTGCTTCAGCGCTGGCAGGGCAGCAGGTTGATCCGGAGTCTTTCAATAGTCAGGAATGGTATGGTCAGCCTGTCTACCCCTCCGTTGCCTTTGCTCTGGAATCAGCGATCAGCCTGCCAGTGCTTCTGGCTGATGATAATGAAACAGCGTTGCCTGTCGCGCCATTGTTAACCGGGTCGACGATGGAAATGCTGAGGCGCATAGAATCCTGGTCATCTTGCTGGCCCGTTGCCTTTAAGCTTAAAGTGGCTCGTGGGGAGTTGAAGTCAGAGGTTTATCGGGTAAAGCAGCTTCTTGAAGCATTGCCAGAGCCCGTTTGCCTGAGGCTGGACGCTAACCGGGGCTGGTCATTAGAGCAGGCGGTAGAGTTTGCCCGTCAGATTGATTCATCCCGTATTGCCTATATAGAAGAGCCCGTGGATAACGCCGCGGATTGTCCCGCCTTTTATCAACAGACACGTATGCCTTTTGCCTGGGATGAAACCCTGCAAAACCCGGAGTTTGAATTCTCGCCGCAAACAGGCCTTGCCGCCATTGTCGTGAAGCCCGCGCTGGTTGGTGGTATTCGTCGCTGTGAAAGTCTGGTCAGCGCAGGCAGAGAGGCAGGTGTTCACGTCATTATCAGCTCAGCCTTTGAGTCGGTGCTGGGTGTCAATACGCTGGAAACCCTTGCAAGAATCTGGGCACCCGGTGAAGCGGCGGGCCTTGATACTCTTACGGCTTTTGAGCATCACCTGCTTGATCAGCCTGTTGCCCTCTGGCAACGTCTGCCTGAGCCGGTATTACAACATATGGAGCGGGTGTGACTCTTCCTCTGATCGAATGCCCTTTACGCAGAATGGCTTTGTCATCACCGGATTGCGCAGCGGTGAAGGTGAATGATCGTAGCGTGTCGGCTCTGCAACTGGATGCCTGGGTTGAGGACTACCGTCAGCAGCTGGCGTCACGACTCAGTGCAGGTGACCGCTTGCTGGTCATACTTCAGGACAAACTTGAGACTGTGGTTGTCATGCTGGCCTGTCTGCGTTCGGGGCTGGTTTACTGTCCGGTTAACCCGGTGTTTCCTGAATCCCGGATTCTGGACTATGCCGCCAACATTGGTGCCAGCGCTTACGTCACTGATAACCACTTTAATCCTGAATCAATAGTACCGGTTGGAAGGCCTGCGCTGACTGCCCGGATGGTGGCTGTTGACTCGTTGGTAGTCCTTGATCGCAAAGTAATCGTCGATCTGATACCCACCTCAGGTACAACCGGCGTTCCAAAGGCAGTGGCTCACTGTTTGGATAACCATCTGTTCAGTGCCAGGGGCTCTGCTGCTGTTATTGAGCTCACTCAGGGCGATGGCTGGTTGTTATCGCTGCCTTTGTTTCATGTGGGTGGCTTCAGTATTGTTATTCGTTGTCTGATGGCAGGGGCCTGTATGTTGATTGATCAACAAGGGCTGCCGCTGTCACGGTTACTGAATGCTATGCCAGTAACTCATATCTCTCTGGTCAATACCCAGTTACAGCAGATAGTGCAGGGTGATCATTGTATTGATCTTGCCGGAACCCGACTTAAAACTATTTTGCTGGGTGGGGGTGTTGCCTCAGCCCCTCTGGTCAGGACCGTACAGGAAAAAAATATTCAGATTCTGACCACTTACGGAATGACAGAAATGAGTTCCCAGGTCTGCACAGGTGTACCGCAGTTTACCTCTGAGGGCGTTACATCCGGTGAAGTGCTGCCTTACCGAAGGGTTAAAATTGCCAGTGATGGTGAGATTCTTGTGGCTGGCGAATCCTTATGCCTGGGTTATTACTTTGAAAGTCAAGGCAGTAGTCGAGTTGTACCAGTGGTTGATGCGGAAGGCTGGTTTCACACGGGAGATCTTGGCGAGTGGGTTGATCAGCAAATCCGTGTTCTGGGGCGCAAAGACAATATGCTGATTTCCGGAGGAGAGAATATTCATCCTGAAGAAATTGAACAGGCATTGCTGGCCTGCGAAGACGTTGCACTGGCGGTTGTGGTGGCGGTGACGGATGCAAAGTTTGGTCAGCGACCTTTGGCCTTTGTGGAAATGGTGGGCGGAACCGTCAACGAGCTGGAGATAAAAAATTTTCTGGCAGACAAGATAGCGCGATTCAAAATCCCCGATCGTATTCTGCCTTTGCCAAACAAGTTGTCAAACGAGTTGCTAAAAGAGTTACCACCTGAATTTGCAGGGCAAAAGTTATTTACAGGGATCAAGCCAAACCGTCGTTTATTGCAGGAACTGGCCGGGAGCCTCTTGATTAAAACCGCAACGAACGCAACATTCGTTGTTATGATTAAGGCTCAAGCTGCCTTGTTAGATTTTTAAGAAGGACGTTTCTCGCACCGTTGATGTCTCTGTCAACTGTGAAACCATTGCCTTTTATAACTTTTGATGAACCAAGCCGATCATCAATACTGCCATCCCATGAGCGGGTCTTTGACGTGTACGCTTCATTGCAATCCACAACGTGCTTTCCGTACTTTCTGGCGTACCACTTCAAACGCACCTTAAACCCGTAATGATTGAGATCTAGCATCTGGCGGCAGGTATTCCGGCGTATGGTACGCACCTTTTTGTCTTTTCGTGTGACCATACCCCTCGTCTCGAAAGACGGCAGAAAGATAACGTCATAATTGGATACAAGCTCGAACGCCAGTCGGTTATGCAAGTCCAGAATAATGTCATCTTTCTTGCACTTAAGGCGGTTAATCTCTTTGTCAAAGTTGACAATACGATCCTGCGCCCACTGAGGCATGTCAGGAAACTTTATGCCTTTTTGGGTGTTTAGAATCTTTTGTTTTTGCCCAATGAAATTGTCAACTCGTTTCATAAGCGGGAACAACTTTTCTTTGGCAAAGTCATTTCCTGCAATTAAAGCCTCTTTATCGCTGAAACAGGTAGCAAAAGTTCGCACTCCGGGGTCGATCCCAACACACTTCACTGCGCCTTGGATATCGGCATTGAGTTCTATGTGTTGTTGAACCTGAATGAACCAGCGCCCTTTGTCACAGGTAATAACGCATGATTTACCAATGGCTTCGGCAGGCACTTCTTCCGTTAGATGGATTCTGCCCAACGCATTAACGCAAGGGTTCAATCCCTTTGGCAGTCTATCAATAGAGAATGAGTGCCTGCTTCCTTTACGGCTCTTAAAACTTATTTCTGAGAAACCTCCAGTGCGCTGGGATAAGCAGCGTGTATCTTGCGGGTGAAAGTCCCGCTACGGAAGGAGAACCAGCTCCACCGTATAGCGAGTCTTGCGTTGCTGGCGGTAACAATAGTGACGAAGCGTAGACAGCGAAATATTCGAGCCGAAACCGAATGGTGAACGTGATAGCTCCGAAATCCCTCTGATTGTGGGTGCCGATACTCTTGGATTTGTAGCAGGCCAAAGAGTGTTGTGCGAGGTTAAACTGGGAAATCCGAACGACACTACCCACCGGAGTCGCAGGCGTCGGCGAGTTTATAGAGATACACGACTGAACCCAGGAGATCCATAGGGTTCTCGACGGATTGAGTATGCGAAGCGCAAGTGCAAAACACGAGGCTTTGCAAATGACCTTATGGAAGTCGGAGTCAGCCATAGTAGTGATGAAGCGAGTAATGACCGTGGAGCGAAGGGCTGGCAGATAGATCGAGCGTGAGAGCGAAACAATGACCGTACTCAGCAACGACGGACAATCATGGTTAACGAAACTTGAGCGCATAGGCGAGAAGTCAGCATACGACAGACAAATGGTGTTCAATAATCTTGGGCACTTGCTGAATGTCAACATGCTGAAGGGACAATTCTTTCGGCTGGACGGGAACAAGGCCGTAGGTATTGACCGTGTGACAAAGGCTGCTTATGGCGAAAAGCTGGACGAGAACATTAATGATCTTCTCCAGCGTATCCGCCGTGGCACCTACAAACCCAAGCCAGCAAGGATCACTGAAATCCCAAAAGAGGACGGCAGTAAACGACCTCTGGCCATATCCTGCATTGAGGACAAGCTGGTGCAGCTTGCAGTCAGCCAAATCCTCAACAAGATATACGAGCCACTGTTTCTGCCATGCTCATACGGTTTCAGACCCGGCTTGAACTGTCACGATGCTTTGAGGGCTTTACAGCAGTCTACCTACCGTAACTGGAATGGGACTGTTGTGGAGATTGATATCCGCAAATACTTCAATACTATTCCCCACAAGGAATTGATGAAGATATTGCGAGCCAAGATATCAGACCGGCGCTTTCTCAGGCTCATCGAAGTTCTGATTACTGCGCCCGTGATGGAACACAAACAAGTATCCATAAATCGGGAAGGCTGCCCACAAGGTTCAATCCTGTCACCTGTCCTTGCCAATATCTACCTGCACTATGTGATTGATGAATGGTTTACCAAGGTAAGTCATTCACACATCAGGGGACGGGCAGAAATGGTGAGATACGCTGACGACATGGTATTCACCTTCGAGGTGCAAAGCGAAGCAGAACGCTTCTACAAAGTCTTACCTAAGCGATTAGAGAAGTTTGGCCTGAAGCTGCACAAGGACAAATCGCAGATAATACCTGCGGGACATGTGGCGGCTTTAAGGGCAGACCGATCAGGGAAACGCCTGCCGACGTTCAACTTCCTTGGGTTTACCTGCTATTGGGGTAAATCGCGAAAAGGCTACTGGCGACTGAAGTTTACCAGCCGCAAAGACCGTTTCGCAGCCAAACTCAAGGGGTTGAGGGGCTTCCTCTGGAAGAACCTGAGTTCTGACCGTGTGCAAACACTGAAGACTGCGATTAGAGTGATAAAGGGGTGGATTAACTACCACGGCATCTCTGATAATCGTAGACGGGTCAAGCAATTCATAGAGCAAGGTAAGCGCATCATCCTTAAATGGCTTAACCGCCAAGGTGGAAAGCGATACTTGAATTGGGAGAAGTTGAGCAAAATCCTCAAAGCACTTGGTTATCCGGAGAAATGGAAAACTGTGTCAATGTTCCAGTCTCGCTGAATATGTGTGGGGACACTGGTCTATCGGGAGCCGGATGCGGTAATTCCGCACGTCCGGTTCTGAGGAGGGGCCTGCTCAGGTGACTGAGCAGGTCTACTCACCCTTGCCCCTTTGAGTTTTTTGTTTTTACTGCAAACAGACTTGAATGTTGTCGCTGCCGCTAGTGTTCCATTATCTGAAATAATAGAGTTATAAGCCCGTCCATTGTCTTTTTGCTCCTTCTCCACCTGAGCCTTTATCGACGGGCGCATATTAATAAATTTACCATTTTCGTCCTTGTATTTGTCATTGCGGAACCGCTCTACAGCCAGGTTGTAAGAACGCCTGTAAAGAGCAAGTGCATCCCTGTAGGCCGGTTCATTCTCCGGGTAAATTCTGATCCTTTTTGATGCTACGATCTTTGCGCCTTTTAGCGGAACGCTGTCCGTAGTGGCTGTTGCAGAACGAGGTAATGAAACCGATAAGCTCATGGGTATCAAAGGCTTCACCGGAACCATTCGAGTCATCCAAAACTTCGATTTGTCCTCCTGATAATTCAACGAGCCACTTGATAAGTTCGAATCCTGATCGTGCGAGCCTGTCTTTTGTGGTAACCACAATGTGGGTTGGATGGTCGCACATCGCTGATTCCAGAATGGTTTGCAGTCCTTTTCGTTTAAAGTTGAAAGCACTGGCAATGTCACTGATAAATTCTGCGTCAGGATACCTTTCGAGCAAGCGTCGCCTTTGCGTAGCAATGGAAGATTTTTGCTTCCCTGAGCTAACCCTTGCATAGCATATCTTCCTCTGCTGGTTGATGAATATGCGGTAGTGCCCCCCGCTCGTTTGCATTATTTTCTCGTAATGACCGCTTTCGATCTTTCGCCTTATTGTCTGGGTTGTTACGCCCTCAATCTTGGCAAGTTTGGTTGTGGATACCCACAAAATAAACGCCTCTGGCTATCTATGTTGTTGTCAGTATAACAAGTTATGTTGCGATTGTTGCATGACAGGAAGAATTGGCAGCTTCAATCAATGGCCGCTATACTTCTATCCGGGTCGATTCTTACTATTATGGCGCACATCATAGCAATGTTTGGCCGTTACCCCTTCTTACTGTTGCATATCTCTTGCGCTGCAAGCCCGGAAAAGACAGGTAATATAAGGCTTTTACCTAAACAAAAGGAAGAAGGTTCTGCTATGAAAGGGTTTGACATGTTGGTACTCATAATCTGCGAAGGTTGATGCTTATGCCTGCTTTTAGGTGTGCAGTGTGCGGCTGCGGGTTAAGCACCTCTGGTGCCTTGATTCGACATATGCGTATCCACACCGATCACCCTTTTCATCGATGTGACGCCTGCGGACAAGGTTTTGGCGAGCTTGAAGACCTGAATATTCATATGCTTATCCATCATATCGGTGGTAGAAGACGTTTTCAATGTACTCTCTGCAGATGCCGTTATTGGGGGGCTGATGGGCTGAATCGGCACATGCGACGTGCTCATAATAACCGGGACGACGAACTTGCATCTGGTGCACAAGTAACGACACGTACTCAACATGCAGAATCCTTACATGGTATTAGAAATACCGTAGAAACGTTAGCCTCTCCCCTTGGCACTGCCATTGTCGCAACAGTTGAAAGTGTTACATCCCAGGCAGCCGCGATAACGGTCTCTCAAGCTTCCGGTACAGTTACCAATCTTGACCCGCGTGACCTGGTGCGAGATCCTGGTAATGAATGTTCTATTTGTTTTGATAGTTTAAATGTTGGAGAAACTATAGAGACTCCATGCTGCAAGGTTAAATTCCATATTGCATGTCTTCGCACGATACAAGTGAATTTCGGCGGAATATTTCCTTGCCCGCATTGTCGGACACTGCTTACGCGCGAGTGGCTCGATAGAGCACCAGCGTTATAGCTTGCTCTGACGGGTCAGCTTATTCTTGATATACCTTCACTTGCCAGGTTGGCAGCTTCAATCAATGGCCGTTATACCCCTTCAGCGGCGAAGAAAATATCTTACTGTTGTATATCCATATCCCTTGCGCTTCAAGCCCGGAAAAGACAGATAATATAAGGCTTTTACCTAAACAAAAGGAAGAGGGTTCTGCTATGAAAGGGTTTGACATGTTGGTACTCATAATCTGCAAAGGTTAATGCTTATGCCTGATTTTAGGTGTGAATTGTGCGGCAGCGTTTTTAGCTGCCATAATGCCTTGGATTTCCATATGCGTATCCATATCGGTCGACCTCTTCATAAATGTTTCACCTGCGGACGCAGTTTTAGAAATATTGATAACCCGTATTCGCATACGTTTTTCCATGAGTATGGTCCAAGACCTTTTAGTTTTCATTGTGCTGTCTGCGGACTCGGTTTTTGGCGGGCTAAAACAATGAAGCGGCACATGCGACGTAAACATCGGGACGACGAACTGACATCCGGTGCACAGGCAACGACAAGTACTCAACATACAGAATCCTTTGAAAATACCGTATCAATGGTAAACTCTCCCGTTGGCGCTGCCATTGTCACAAAAGTTGAAAGTTTTACATCCCCGGCAGCTACGATAACGTACTCTCAAGCTTCCGGTACAGTTACCGTTCTTGACCCGGGTGACCTGGTGCGAGCTCCTGATAATGAATGTCCTATTTGTTTTGATAGTTTAAATGATGGAGAAACTATAACTACTCCATGCTGCAACAAAATATTCCACACTGCATGTCTTCGCACGGTACAAACGAGTTTCGGCGGAGAATTTCCTTGCCCGAATTGCGGGACAATGCTTACGCGCGAGTGGCTCGGAAGAACGCCAGCGTTATAGCTTGCTCTGACGGGGCAGCTTATTCTTGAGATACCTTCACTTGCCAGGTGGCAGCTTCAATCAATGGCCGTTATACTTCCATCAGTGTCGGTTCTCGCTAGCAGTGTTTGGCCGTTATACCCCTTCAGTGGCGAAGAAAATATCTTACTGTTGCATATCCATATCCCTTGCGCTTCAAGCTCGGAAAAGACAGATAATATAAGGCTTTTACCTAAGCAAAAAAGAAGAGGGTTCTGCTATGAAAGGGTTTGACATGGTGGGACTCACAATTTGCAAAGGTTGATGCTTATGCCTTCTTATGTTTGTGATGTGTGTGGATCGCTTTTTAATAGACCCCGTTCCCTGGCTCGGCATATGTGTATACATGTGGGTGAAAGGCGTTTTCGATGTGATAGGTGCGGAAACAGTTTTCGCCATCGTGCAGACCTGACTCAGCATATGCGTACCCATACCGGTGACAGACCTTTTCAATGTGTTAGGTGCGAAATCAGTTTTCGCGATCGTGCAGACCTGGATCGGCACATGCATTCTCTTCATCCTACATCCGGTATATCATCCGGTATATATAGTGCACAAGCAATGACACGTACTCAACATGCAGAATCCTTACATGGTATTAGAAATAGAGAAGCAACGCTAGCCTCTCCCCTTGGCACTGCCATTGTCACAACAGTTGGAAGTGAGACATCCCGGGCAGTCGCGATAACGGTCTCTCAAGCTTCCGGTACAGTTACCGATCTTGACCCGCGTGACCTGGTGCGAGATTCTGGTAATGAATGTCCTATTTGTTTTGATAGTTTAAATGATGGAGAAACTATAGAGACTCCATGCTGCGAGGTTAAACTCCATATTGAATGTCTTCGCACGGTACAAACGAGTTTCGGCAGAAGATTTCCTTGCCCGCATTGTCGGACAATGCTCACGCGCGAGTGGCTCGAAAGAACACCAGCGTTATAGCTTGTTCTGACGGGGCAGCTCATTCTTGAGATACCTTCACTTAGGGGAACGGAAGGTTAGAATATACCGCTGTTGGCTATTAGCTTTTGGTGGTTGGCTGTCTGAGCAGCTAATAGCCAACCGCCAAAAGCCCGGTAAGACATTGAATGCTGCGCCCCTTACCAGGGTAGAAGTTGTTCCGGTTTCTCAGCTGTGTCGGCATAAGTTAGCTCTTTCAGAGTGTGGCTCAGGGACTTGAAAGGTTCCTGGTGGCTTGGTGTGAAAAATGCCGGAAGCTAGAGTCTGTTAGGCGAAAATACGCATTCAGGGTCGTATTTCTGCCTAGAAGCAGGCATAATCATCTTCCCTGCTGAGTGAGTGTAATAGCCTGTAGGTAGGGGTAACGAGCCAGAAAAGTAGAATCCGTCGCTGACAGTTATGGTTGTATCCAGAGTTTTTTTGCAACGCGGCGAAATATGAAGTATCCGATGACCAGAGAAAAGCAAAACTCTATTTCCAGTAAAAAGAGTTCCAATAAAGCAAGCTCCCCTAAAGCAAGTTCCGATAAAGCGAACCCCAGAGGAACGGCTTCTAAGGCAACAGTGCGTGCATTTGTTGCGATAAAGCTGCCGTTGGAGCTGGCAGCGATGCTGCATAAAAAAGCGCGGAATCGTGCAGGAGATGCACTGGTGCATAAAATGCGCTGGGCTGCGCCTCAGCAACAGCATATCACCTTGCGCTTTCTGGGAGAGTGTACCCATGAGCAACTGAAGCAATACAGTGCTTATCTGGAATCTGCTTTTTCCTCAGAGCACGCTTTTTCTGCTATGACCGGGCGCTATGAGGTTTTTCCTGACACGAACCGACCAAGAGTGTTGGCCCTGAGTATGCACTCCGGACAGCAACTCAACAGTCTGGCCCGTATTTGTGAAGAGGCTGCTGCATTCTGTGGCTTAAGACAAGAGCTGCGCAATTTTCGCCCTCATGTCACCCTGGCACGCTTCAAACAACATCACCATGTTTCCCCAAGACATTTCTTCCACATGCCGAGCTTTCGTATGAGTATCTGTGAAGTGGTACTTATGCAGAGTGAAACCAGTTCGGATGGAGCCACCTACCGCACGCTTCAGACCTTCCCGTTACAATCATTGGTACAGTCTGCTTGATAGGGATCAATACCTATATTGGATGCCTGTGATAGTCTCACCGGATTAGAACGAGGGAGCGCATTATGGAGCTGGTTTGTCCGGCAGGTAACTATCCATCTTTAAAAGCAGCCGTTGATAATGGTGCCGATGCGGTTTACATCGGCTTTCGGGATAACACCAATGCCCGACATTTTGCCGGTTTGAATTTTACGGATCAGCGTGCGCTAAAAGCACTGGATTATGCCCGCAATAATAATGTTCGTCTGTTTGTTGCTATCAACACTTACGCCCAGGCTGATCAGTGGTCACGCTGGCAGTACGCTGTGGATGCCTGCGCGGATTTGCAGGCGAGTGCCTTGATCGCTGCGGATATGGGAGTAATGGCTTACGCCTGCGAGAAGTATCCGGAATTACCCCTGCATCTGTCGGTGCAGGGGTCTGCGACCAATGCGGCGGCTCTGGCATTGTATCATCAACAATTCAATATCTGTCGTGCTGTTCTGCCACGGGTTTTATCATTAAAACAGGTGCAGGCACTGGTAAAAAAGAGCCCGGTAGAGTTGGAAGTCTTTGCCTTTGGAAGTCTGTGCATCATGGCAGAAGGTCGTTGCCTTCTGTCGTCTTATGTCACAGGTGAGTCGCCTAATACGGCAGGAGCCTGTTCTCCCGCCTCAGCAGTGCGCTGGGAAAAAACGGCGAATGGCGGTATGAACACTCGCCTGAACGGTGTTCTTATTGATCGCTTTTCAGCCAATGAGCAGGCAGGCTATCCCACTTTATGCAAGGGGCGCTTTAAGGCTCAGAACATGGCTCATGGCAACGTTCATAACAAGGCGACGCATGCGCTGGAAGAACCTACCAGCCTGAATACTCTGAACCTGATTCCTCAACTGTCCGACATGGGCATCAGTGCTGTAAAAATAGAAGGTCGGCAACGCAGTCCGGCTTATGTGGCTGCTGTGACCAGGGTCTGGCGGGAAGCGCTGGATGCTTATAAAGCGAATAAGAGTGACTTTCAGCCAGAAGAACGCTGGATGGCAGAGCTCAGCAAATTGTCCGAAGGTAGTCAGACGACACTGGGTGCTTATAGCCGACCCTGGCAATAACTTACACATATTTAATGGAGCCTGATCATTCAGGAGGAATGACCGAATGCAAACGACTCTTGGACCCGTGCTGTATTTCTGGCCCAGGCAGGATGTTTTTGATTTTTATGAAAAGATAGCCCGGTCAGACATTGACCGGGTCTGCCTTGGGGAAGTGACCTGCTCCAAGCGGCGGGATCTGAATTATGGCGACTGGCTGGCGATTGCCCGTCTGCTCACGGATGCGGGTAAGAAGGTGATTTTATCAACCTTGACGCTGCTTGAATCCGAATCGGAATTGTCCCAGGTGCGAAAGATTTGTGACAACCATGAATTTATGGTTGAAGCAAACGACATGTCTGCCGTTAAGTTTCTGTCGTCTAATGGGTTTGAGTTCTGTACCGGCCCCTCATTGAATATCTATAACGCCTATACATTAAAACAGCTGTATAAACTGGGTTTGAAGCGCTGGGTGCTGCCTCTGGAATTATCAGAGCAAAAGCTGGGCAGTATTCTGGAGCAGGCAGAGGAGCTGAGCCTTAACGATAAGATTGAGACGGAAGTGTTCAGTTATGGCTATATGCCGCTGGCCTATTCAGCCCGCTGTTTTACCGCCAGGGTTAACGACAAAGGTAAGGATGAGTGTGACTTTATCTGTCGTAAGGTGCCCCAGGGAGTACCACTGGCCACTCAGGAAGGTGAACAGCTGTTTACTTTGAACGGTATTCAAACCATGTCCGGACACTGCATGAATATACTTGATCGCTGGCAGGCGATGGAAAAGCTGGGTGTGCACTCCATGCGTTTGTCCGCGCACTCCCATGATGTGCTTGATATTGCAGACGGACTCACCCGTTCGATCAGGAATGGCAAGGCTTTTGTTTCTGAACTGTCTGCTGAACAGTGTAATGGCTACTGGGAAGGTGGGTCTGGTAAGGATCAGATATATCGTCGCCCGTAGTCGGTTGATGGTTTTATGTATAGTTGCTGTAGGTTGGGAAGAGCGGGGTGTGAGGCAAAGTCTGAGGGTTATTCTGTGCTGCAATTGGTGAGATAAATTCTGGGAATGGCGGGAGGTGCAGAATTATGTGTCTGTGCCTGAGGAGATTACCGACTGAGTTGCATTACACCCTTCCGCATTGTAATCTCTACCTCAATCATACGACAGTAAGTTAGTAATATTCTGTAAAGTTTGGTTCTGGTAGTGGACATGTGTTTAATTTTAGACATGGCGTCCATCAATTTGTAGAGCCGGAAAAGCAGCGATGTTTGTTCATGCAGTGCATGAGTTGTCTCAGTAATACCGTTGATTGTTGGTTGTTGATTGTTGATTGTTGATTGTTGATTGTGGTCTGGGTGGTTTTTTAAGCCGCCTATGTGGAGGTGAGCATAGAGTGCAAGACCTACCTCCACATGTTCTAAAAAATTAAGAAGTTAATTAACTAATTAATTAATAAAATGAAAAGAAATTGTATCAATAATAAAGCAGCTTTTATTTTTCTGGTTTTATTCAGCGTGACTGGTTTTGCTGAGTCACTAATTGACAGATATCTTGCGCCAAGGCTCGCTGTAGATTGCCAGGCTTACTTGGAGTTTGATCCACATTCGGCCACTGCGTTTATATTTTCATCCGTTGTGGATACTGACTTATATTATTGGGCGACAGATTTTTATGCGCACGATGGTCTTTACAGTCAGTGTGATCCATATGAATCATTCCCTCGAGATAGGGTTGAATACCCAGATCCGATATCTATTCAGGATGCGTGTGATCTGTTGCAGCTTGATGAACATGACCGTCCAATGATAATGATTTTCAACGGTTTGGTAGAAATAACCAGAGACCCTTCTTTCCAAGGCGAAGTGTGCTCCATAGAGGGGGTTCTAAACTAATGACTCGTATCAAACCTGTGTATCGGGCAACTTTTTCTATAGTTACGATTGTCGCTGTTTCTGCCTTCTTGCTCTTTCAATGGGACGTAAGAAGCTGTTTTGTTGAGCAGCCATCGTTAAAGAACGAAAAAAAAATACAGCAGGAAGTTGTTTTAGTGCCTGAGAAAGATGAACAGCCACGCAAGTTGTTTCAGGCTTCTACCAATGCATCGGAAAAAATAACAACGGCAGTTGTGCAGGGTGGCGACCAGAACTTAAAGCAAAGTTTCAACCGGGACAAATATGCTGAACAACTAAGGGAGGCACGCCGCTTAAAAAGTTGGTCGCTATGGCTTGAGAAAGTGTCCAGTGGTGAAATTAGTCTGGAAGGTTTGTCTATAAGAGAGGTAAACACATTACTCCAGATTGCTGTTGGTCGATCTGATGTTGAGTTTATGTATGAGTTGATCAATTCTGGCTATAACCTGCCTAAATACGCTTCCAGGCATATGTTTAAGCGCTTTGAGAAAGAAGAGGATATTTTACTTAAGCTAAATTTTTTGCAAAGTCAGGATAACTACAATATAGAAAAAATAGAATACGAATATATTTTTATGACTGCAATTGGATTTGGCTATCATGAAGTTGCTCGAAGTGTGTTACCTTACATTAATGTAAAAGAGCTAAATCCTAATCAAGTGATGTACAGGATGCTTAAGGGTGTCAGTCCATCCAGAGCATTTTTTAGTGAGCTGGAAGGCTTAGGCTTTGAACCACCCGAAGATCTAAGCGAGTTGTTAAATAGTTCCACAACAAGAAATAGTGAGTTAAAAGAATATTTACTTTCTTCTCAATAAAAAATTGGATATTCGGCCTTTGATAAAGATGAGCTGGCAGAGCAGATGGCGAAAGATTGTCTGGGTACTATTGAAAGTGGTCAAGGTGGCTAATAGCAAATGGGAGGCTCTGACATTTCTGTCCAATCGTCGTACGCAGACAAACAGGGGGCAGTTTCCCCCCCTGTTTGTCCAGAGTGCTCAAAGTCATGTTCAGCACGGCCTGCCTGATTAACGACTAAAGTCTTCCAGTTTATTACCCAGCTTCATCAGTGCCTGGAATGCTTTGGGCAGCTGTTCGGTATCAATGCTGTCGAGCAGGTTTTTCAGTCCTAACCCCAGCTCTGTATCCCCTTCAATCATTAAACGACGTTGGAAGAACAGTGTGTCAGGGTCTTCCCTGCGCAATGCCAGCGTTCGAAATGCCATACTGTCACCGCTGAACACGACATCGCATGGGCGACCGCTAACGGCTTTGAGCTGGTTGCCATCAAAGCCTATATGAAAGCTCAACTCTGCGTCGGTGATATGAATTTTTACCCAGCGCTGCTCCATAAAATCGAACTCGCCTTCTTCAACAGGCTCACGAAATACATGGTTGATGGCTTTTTCCAGTGGTGCAGTCATCAGCTCGTCTGGCATCAGACGTAGCGGGGTGGTCAGGGTTTTTACACTGGGCAGGGGTGGTGTTGGCAAAGCCATAAAGGCTCCTTTTTATTGTTAAATCAGAACTTCAAGGCTTAAACGGGCTTGAATCGTTTCAACATCCAGCAGGTATAACTCGTCCAGAAGATGCATTTGCAGGGAGCCGGGTCCTTTTGCGGCAAAGGCTGCTTTTTCACCGGCGATTCCGAGACAGGCGATACTGGCAGTGACTGCCAGCCATGGGTCATTGCTACTGGCCAGAAATGCTCCGGTCATTGCGGTGGCGGTGCAGCCGGTTCCTGTTACTTTCGCCATCATGGGGTGGCCGTTAGTGATTTTTGCTATGCGTTGACCATCAATAATGTAATCCGTCGCGCCAGTGACGGCGAGAACTGTATTCAGTTGAGCGGCGCGTTGCTGAAGGTAGCTGAGGGTTTCATTGAGAGCGTCGTCGCTGGAGCTGTCTGTATCCACACCTCTGCCGGTGGGCTTACCAGTCAGCAGGGTCAGGATTTCAGAGGCATTGCCCCGGATAGCTGCTGGTTTTAGATCCAGTAGCTCGGTGTTTAGTTGTAATCGATAAGGGGTGGCTCCGGCACCTACCGGGTCCAGAATCCAGGGTTTACCCTGTTCACGGGCTGCCTGAATCGCTTTTCTGATCGCAGCCCGCTGGGTTTCAGAGGGAGTGCCGGTATTGATCACCAGGGCGCTGGCAATACTGACCATGTCGGCCATCTCTTCAGGTGCGTGTGCCATAACCGGCGAAGCGCCAATGGCCAGCAATGCGTTGGCGGTGGTGTTGGTAACAACCAGGTTAGTGATGTTGTGAACCACTGGTTGCTGCTGTCTCAGGGCTGCCAGTGTGGCAGAGATTTCAGAGTGCATTGTTTGTATTGGCTCAGGTGAAAAAAAGGATCGCTAAACTTTAGCCGAAAAATGCCTTGACAGATTATACATGAGGCTTGAAATCGGCGGATTGATATGGATCATGTGGTGTAGGTTGGTGATTTTGGTGGATGCTTCTATCTGTTTACGCTTGTATGGATGTATATATCCCTTATTAGTGTATTTGTGTGGTTTTATACTCTAATTAGCTTGTTAATACAGAGGATATAACTATTGTAATTTAGTGGTTTTATCGTTAAATTTAGCGCGTCAAAAGCAGGTGCTGTTCTGTATCTGTCACTAACACAACATCCGTTTTTCTTCTGTGCCTTTTAGCACAGGGAGTATTTATTGTCTTGATTGTCCGGGGATAAAGATGTCTATCAAGCGTGAAACCATTGCAGATACCTTTGCGCTGATCAGTTTTGGTCTGGTTGTGGGTATGTCCGTTGAATTGTTTGTGGCCGGTTTAAGCATTGAACAGTCTTTGCATTCGCGCTTATTAAGTATCCCTGTGAATCTTCTTATTGCCCGGCCTTACGGTATCTACCGGGACTGGGTCATAGCCCTGGGCAGAAAAGTGACTAATAACTCCCTGATGGACTCGGTCATGGATATTCTGGCATTCCTGACCTCCCAACTGCCGCTTTATGCAATGATGGTGGGTACTTCCGGTGCCTCTCTGGACCAGGTGGCGACTGCCTGTATGGGGCAGGTGGGTGCGCTGATTCTGATGGGACGTCCTTATGGCATTTATATGCAGATGTGCCGTAACTGGTTTGCTGAGCGTCCCACTGTGCAAACTGCATAATTATTGAGTGCCAGTCATTGAAGCGACAACGTTTAATTGAGTTAACTGACCTCCGGCATAGCCGGAGTTTACCTATGTTAATTAAAATATGGCAGTTGTCGCTTTATGTTTGAGTTACTTTATTGCTACTTTCTACCTTCCCAGCGGAAAAACAAAATAGTCCAGACAAGCAGGTGTGGGAGACAGTGTATAAGTGTTGTCTGCTCTTCAGAAAAATATTGATAAGCTGCCAGAGAAAGAGATCCTAGTCCCAGTGAGTAGTCCAGGGCAAGGGAGCTTGGTGTCAGAATATTTTTTAGTTTATCCAGCAGTTTATCCAGCAGTTTATCCAGTTCCTCTTTTGGGATTCTTAACAACCCCATTCCGGGAATAACAAATAAAGAAACTGTCTGGTCTGAATTCAAAAATACCAGCATATAGATATTACTGTTTGGTTCTGGCCATTGAAAAATGTACTGTTTTGAGTCTGAGTCTTCTAACAAATACAAAATGCTAAATTTGTAAGACTCCATATCTTCTGGTTTCTTTGGTAAGATATCTGTGCATACAGGTTGGAAAAGGGACCGATACATTTTAGTTTTATGATTATCGCCAAAATCATTCAAATAGTTATGTAGATTGTTTGTAAGGGATGTAAGTTCAGGGTTCATGTTATGAGATTCTACGACTAAAAGAACATAGAATAAATTAACAAAAAAACGACTTGCATTCACCAATGTAAATAAATCCGCGTCATTTCTGAAAACTCTTCGCTGTATGCCTAAAACGCTGATCTGGTTAAGTAGTGTTGTGTAAAGTATGCCAATTCCTACATTTAGACCACATGCATTACTAAGGGCAAGAATAACTTCAATATCCCGCAGGCTTAATAACTTATTTAAAGTGTTATTGTTATTTGGGGGCAGGGATTGCTGAATATGTGTTCGCATATTGTTAAAGTCTGTATTGATTCTTGTGACTGTATTCCTTGATTGTTCATTCAGTGATATCGGCCCGGAGGACACGCATTGCCTTGCAACTGTCAATAAGTGTTGAAGTGATTTGTTCTGTGTGGGTTCATCCTCAAGTATTTTAATAATGACATTACACAAGCCTATGACTCCCTCGCTGGCTAGCCCCGACGAGTCGATAGTTCCGCACTTTTCACAAACTCCACCTTCGGCTCCGGGATTCATGGCACCATTGCACTTAGGGCAGGAGGCATTAGCAGTAAACGTAACAATAACCAATGCAAGGGCAACAAGACCCCTTAAAATAAAAAAAGTTAACTTTGATTTACACATTTCAAAATATAATCCTGGTTTGAGTTAACTGGGAGAACTCTGAACCTCAGTTTTTTCTTCTGAACCGGAGAGTGTTTATAAAACAGGTTTATTACAGCTTTCTGGAAAGTAGAGTAAATTGTTAAGGTTGTCCAAAATAAATAGGATTGGACATTTTTTGTCGTGTATTTTCTTACTCTCTCTTCTTTGATATAGTCCGGACAAAGTCGCACGGACAGGTAGTGTGCGCCGCAGCGGATACTTGAATGATTTTTCAGCAAACAAGACAAATTCTGTGACGCTTATTTATCAATAACTGCTTTGTCGTACTCATGGTTTTTTGTTCAGAAGTGCCGGGCCTTATTCATCAACAGGCAGACCTCTACCCGCTCAAGGCCAGATGTACATCGCATTCGTGTGCCATAAATAACAATAAATATTGCAGGCAGTTGCATGGGTTGTTGCTGTTTGCAGACAAGGGGGCTGTATGTCTTTATTGGAAGTGAAGGGTCTGCGCATTGAGTTTCCGTCGCGCCATGGGGTTGCGGTGGCAGTGAATGATGTGTCTTTTGCGGTCAGTCGGGGAGAGATTCTTGGACTGGTCGGTGAATCGGGCGCGGGCAAATCAACCATTGGTAATGGCATTATTGATCTGCTCAGCCCTCCCGGACGTGTCGCATCGGGTCAGGTCGTTCTGACGGGAGAGACTATTTCCGGTTATTCCGGAGAGGCGATTCGACAGGTCAGGGGAAGTCGTATCGGATTTATTTTTCAGGACCCGATGACATCCCTGAACCCACTCCTGACCATTGAAACCCAGCTGGTTGAAACCATTCGCACCAATCTGCAACTGGATGAACCGGCTGCTTCCAGAAAAGCCCTCGCCATGTTGCAGGCGGTGGGTATTCCCGAACCGGAAATACGCATAAAACAGTACCCGCACCAGTTCTCCGGAGGTATGCGACAAAGGGTTGTTATTGCCATTGCCCTGTCCTGCGATCCGGAACTGATTATTGCCGATGAGCCCACTACGGCACTGGATGTGTCGGTGCAGGATCAGATATTGCAGCTTATTCGCCAGCTCTGCAAAGAGCGTGATGTGGGCTGTATTCTCGTGACTCACGATATGGGAGTTATTGCCAATACCACTGACCGTGTTGCGGTTATGTATAGGGGCGAAGTGGTTGAAATTGGCACAACCGGGCAGATTCTTCATGATCCGGTTCATGACTATACCAAAAGCCTGATCAGTGCGGTGCCAAGAGCTGACATTAAGCTCCATCGGTTTCCCAGGGTTGAATACATAGAAAAAGTACAAACCACGGCTATTGATGTTAAAAATCACTGGCTGGGTCAGCAGGAAACCTTTGGCGAGCTTCATGACGGGCATCTGCTTGAAGTACAGAATGTTCATTTGAAATTTGAAACCCAGTCTGCCTTTCTGAAAAAAAAACCGAAAATACGTTCAGGCTTCCGATAATGTCTCCTTCTCTGTGCAGGAAGGGGAAACTTTTGGACTGGTCGGAGAGTCAGGTTCAGGCAAGTCAACTATTGCCAGGGTTATCGCCGGGCTTTATACGCCAGACAGTGGCGAGATTGTTTACGCCGGCAGGGATATCAGCAGGCTGGATGACAGAAGTCGCCGTCCCATCAGACGACAGATTCAGATGGTATTTCAAAATCCCTATTCAAGCCTTAATGGGCGGATGAAAGTCAATGACATTATTGCTGAACCGATACGCTTCCATGGTCTTGCGAATTCGGAGTCGCAGATCCGGCAAATTATTGCCGACCTGCTGGATCATGTAGGACTGGGCAGTCAGGCAGGCGTGAAATATCCCCATGAATTTTCCGGCGGTCAGCGGCAACGTATTTCCATTGCCAGGGCTCTGGCGACACGACCAAGGTTGCTGATCTGTGATGAGCCGACTTCAGCCCTGGATGTGTCTGTTCAGGCACAGATTTTAAACCTGCTGAAAGACCTTCAGGACGAGTTGAATTTGACCATGCTGT
Organism: Endozoicomonas euniceicola; assembly: GCF_025562755.1. Lineage (GTDB taxonomy): Bacteria > Pseudomonadota > Gammaproteobacteria > Pseudomonadales > Endozoicomonadaceae > Endozoicomonas_A > Endozoicomonas_A euniceicola. The sequence goes on along the minus strand of NZ_CP103300.1, from coordinate 932,835 downwards.
TTATCAGCCACGACTTGCCGGTTATTCGCCAGATGTGTGACCGGGTGGCGGTTATGAAGCAGGGGGCTGTTGTTGAAATAGCCGACACTGAGCAACTGTTTACCCAACCGGCGCACACTTATTCCCGAAGCCTGATTGAGTTGATGCCACAAATGCATCAGTTTTCGCGGGAAGGCCTGGATGTAGAAGGACAAGCAGAAGGTAAAAGCCCGTTACGACAACGGAATACAGGGTTCGCCCTGGTTTGACGTCAGTTGTCATATAACAAAAACAGTCCCGCAGGAGGGAAATAATGAAAAAAATCCTTAAGTCGATGGCAGGCATGGTGCTTGCCACAACACTGGCTGTAGGGGCACAGGCCGCAACCCTGAAAGTGGCTTATGACTCTGACCCGGTCTCCCTTGATCCCCATGAACAACTGTCCGGTGGAACGCTGCAAATGTCCCATTTGCTGTTTGATCCGCTGGTGCGCTGGGATAAGGATATGAACTTTGAGCCTCGTCTGGCGACAAAGTGGGAGCGTAAGGATGATCTGACCATGCGTTTTCATCTGCGTCAGGGCGTGAAGTTCCATTCCGGTAATGATTTTACGGCCAAAGATGTGAAGTGGACCTTTGATCGCCTGAGAAGCAGCCCGGATTACAAGGCCATATTTGAAGCCTTTGCGGAACTTAAGGTGATTGATGATTACACCATTGACCTGGTGACGAAAAAGCCGTTCCCGCTGGTGCTGAATAATGCCACGTACATCTTCTCAATGGACAGTGAGTTTTATACCGGCGATGACGACAAGGGGCAGCCAAAAGACCGTCTGGTCAAACACGCAGGTTCCTTTGCTTCCCGCAATGCTTCCGGCACCGGGCCATATATTGTTGAGCGACGTCAACAGGGGGTCAGAACAGACTATAAGCGATTTGCTGACTACTGGGATAAACAGTCTCCGGGTAATGTCGAGACCATCACCCTGACACCGATCAAGGAAGGCCCTACCAGGGTTGCAGCCCTGCTGGCGGGTGATGTTGACTTTATTTTCCCTGTGCCACCTAACGACCATAATCGTATTTACCGTTCTTCCAACTCTGAACTGGTGGTTCTGCCCGGAACCAGAGTAATTACACTGCAACTGAATCAGGAACGTGTAGAAGCCTTTAAAGACAAACGTGTACGTCAGGCGATCAACTACGCCATCAATAATAAAGGGATTGTTGACCGTGTTATGCGCGGCTTTGCTACCGCAGCAGGTCAGCAGGGGCCTAAAGGTTATGCGGGTTACGTTGAAGGTCTGAAGCCTCAGTACGATCTGGAAAAGGCCAGGCAGCTGATGAAAGAAGCGGGTTATGAAAAGGGCTTCAGTATCACCATGCTGGCACCGAATAACCGTTATGTTAATGATGCCCGTATTGCTCAGGCGGCAGCCAGTATGTTGGCAAAGATCAATATCAAGGTGGATTTGAAGACGATTCCAAAAGCTCAGTACTGGCCAGAATTTGATCTGCGTGCTGCGGACATTATGATGATTGGCTGGCACTCTGATACTGAAGATTCTGCCAACTTTACCGAGTACCTGACTGCCTGTACTGATGAGTCAACCGGTTGGGGTCAATATAACAGCGGCAACTACTGTAACCACAAGGTAGACGACATGATTCGTTTAGCCAATCAGGAAACCGATCTGGCTAAACGCGCGGCTATTCTTCAGGATGTTGAACGTACTCTCTATGAAGAAGCGGCTTATGTGCCTTTGCACTGGCAGAACCTGGCCTGGGGCGCAGGTAAGGGTGTGCAGGCTGAGAGCGTCGTCAATGTTATGAATTTCCCATACCTCGGTGACCTGGTGGTGACCCAGTAAGGGTCGGGCGGTTGTTCATTAACTATTCGTTAGATGATAGTGAGCAACCGCTGTTTCAGGAAGATTTAAACTAAACGACCGGGTTGTATTATGTTGCTGTTTTTATTTCGAAGGCTGGTTCAGGGACTGGCGGTGATGTTTGTCATCAGTCTGATCAGCTTTTCTATTCAGGATAACCTGGGTGACCCACTGCGTGAGATGGTGGGGCAGTCAGTATCTGAAGCGGAGCGCCAGGCTTTACGAGAAGAAATGGGGTTAAACGACCCGTTTCTGGCTCAGTATGGACGTTTTATATCGAAGGCGGTTCGCGGTGATCTTGGAACGTCTTATTTCTTCAAAGAGCCTGCCTTGCAGGTGATTATGGACAAACTTCCGGCAACGCTGGAACTGGTATTCGGCGCTACTTTATTAATCGTCTTTATTTCGGTGCCTTCAGGGGTTTACTGCGCCATTCGTCCCAATAGCTGGCTGACCCGGCTGATATTGGGGGTGAGTATTCTGGGCATCTCCATCCCTGTTTTCCTGACCGCTATTTTCTGCATCTACCTGTTTTCTATTGAACTGGGATGGCTGCCTTCCTATGGGCGGGGTGAGCTGGTTTCTGTCTTTGGTCTCTGGGAGAGTGGTTACTTCTCTAAAGACGGGATACTGCACCTGGTGCTGCCCTGTTTTGCTCTTGCCAGTATTATGCTGCCGTTGTTTATTCGACTGATTCGCTCTGAAATGGTGGAAGCGCTGCATACGGAGTATGTGAAGTTTGCTAAAGCCAAGGGGCTGAGAAAAGTTCGTGTTTATTTTGTTCATGCCCTTAAAAATACCATGCTGCCGGTACTGACAGTGGGAGGGGTGCAAATTGGGACAATGGTTGCCTATACCATTCTGACCGAGAGTGTTTTCCAGTGGCCGGGTATGGGCTTTCTGTTCCTCGAAGCGGTTCACCGGGTTGATACGCCGTTGATTGTGGCGTACCTGATTGTGGTGGGTGGCATTTTTGTGATCGTCAATACCCTTGTGGATATTCTCTATGGGCTGATCAATCCAACGGTAAATCTGGCAAGGACCGCACAATGAGTGAACTGACAATGCAACAGCCAGTGTCTCGCTGGCAAAGAGTTAAAGATTCCGATATCTGGTATAGCTTTACCCGTGACTGGGTGGCCATGGTGTCGGCCTGTGTATTTCTTTTGCTGGTCGGGGCGGCGGTGTTGGCTCCCGTGATTGCGCCTACCAACCCTTACGATCTTGCCAGTATTGATATTATGGATTCAGAGCTGCCCCCGACCTGGGCTGAATACGGCGATGAACGTTTTCTGCTGGGAACCGATGATCAGGGCAGGGATTTATTGAGTACCATTCTTTATGGCGCCAGAATCTCGTTGATGATTGGTTTGTTTGCAGTCCTGTTGCAAGCGGTTCTGGGCATTACGCTGGGTTTGATGGCAGGGTATTTCGGGGGGCGGCTCGACAGTTTTCTGATGAGAATTGCGGATATCCAGTTATCCTTCTCCACCATGATGGTGGCGATAGTGGTGCTGGCCGTGTTTCAGGCATCCTTTGGGTCGGAACTGTATAACCGGTTGGCGATGTTAATGCTGATTCTGGTGATCGGTATTGCTGAATGGCCTCAATATGCCCGAACCATTCGGGCTTCTGTGCTGGCCGAGAAGAAAAAAGAGTATGTAGAAGCGGCCAGGGTGATGGGGCTGGGTAGTCGACGCATCATGTTCCGACATATTCTGCCTAATTGTCTGTCACCCATTCTGGTGATTTCAACGGTGCAGATTGCCAATGCCATTATCAGTGAGGCGGCATTATCGTTTCTTGGTTTGGGTATGCCGGTGTCAGAGCCTTCGTTGGGGGCGCTGATTTCCAGTGGTTTTCAGTATATTTTTTCCGGCAGCTGGTGGATTACCGTGATTCCCGGTGTGGTGCTGGTGGTACTGGTTCTGGTGATTAATCTGCTGGGTGACTGGTTAAGGGATGTGCTTAATCCCAAGCTGTATAAAGGGTAACTTCCAGCACGCTGACTGCGAAAAATATAAGAAAGGAGTATTGAGTGTTCAAATTAGTTGTTGATGATGAGATTTCTTTGTATCTCGTCAATGAAGCCTTCACTGAAAGATACGTTGAGTTGTTGGAAGAAAATAATGAATACCTTTCAGAATGGCTGGAATGGCCAGGGTTTTGTAAAAGCCAGAATGATTTTAAAGAGTTTGTGAAAGAGTCTCTTCATAAATACGCAGATGGCAAGGCTATGACCTGCGCTGTTGAGTTTCGCGGTCAAATCGTTGGTAACTGTGGATTAAACGCTATTCATCATCCTCTCAAAATGGTTGAAATGGGCTATTGGATAGGAAAGCAATATCAAGGCAATGGGATTATCACTCGTGTATGCCGTTACCTTATCGATTATGCCTTCACAAAACTTGGCATGGAAAAAGTGCAAATTGCAGCAGCAGAGAACAATCGCCCAAGCAGGGCTGTCTGCGAGCGTCTTGGTATGCAGCTGGAAGGAATCATCACCCATCGGGAAAAGGTAGGAGACAGGATTCTCGATCATGCGATTTACGGCATTCATAAAGCCAAAACCTGACTCTTGCTTCAGCGCCGCCTGAGGCGACCGGTTTGGAAGCATGAGTCAGGTGGCGTGTTAATTGTTGGCGCTGGGAATCAGTTGGCGGATGAGAAGTTCAAGCTGGTCGAAGCGTTTGTCTTGCTGCTCGAAGCGTTTGTCAATCTGGTCGAAGCGGCTGTCTTGTTGCTCGAAGCGCTTGTCTTGCTGCTCGAAGCGTTTGTCAATCTGGTCGAAGCGTTCACGGTTTTCTTGTTGGTTCGCATCAATCTTCTTAGCCAGTAATTCGATAGCTATTTCATGCCGAGTGCTGTGTAGGAACAGTCTTTTAATATGGTTCTGCGAGTTTTTAACGCTGATCTCTATGCGGCTAACGGCACTCCAGAGGTCATCATTGTTTTTATCCTGATTCATGCGTACACCTGTTTATTTTTTGTGCGTTGAGCATAGCAGGTAGCGAGAGATAACGCAGAGAAATCTGAAAAACGTTTCGCTCTACTCAACCTGCGTATCACTGATGAACTGTCGTTTATGAAAGAGTTGCCAGACCACCAGAAGGGTAAAGGTTAAACCCATTAACGGATTGACCCAGCTGGTGCTGCCTGGCACCAGCCATCTTGATAGCTCAAACGCTTGCAATACACCCAGCGAAATAAGCCCGACAGCTATCGCCAGATATTTGTTCTGCCACAGATAGATGGCACAGGCGAACCATAGTGCAAGAACGGTTCCAAGAATAATGTAGTCGGTATTAACGCTTCGGGGGTTGAACATAAGGTGATAGCAGGAAGCCAGTGTCAGGAGGTAGAGAAGAGCTGTTTTTATATCAAACTGTCGAATGGCAAACCAGCACAACAGCCAGGTGACACCGGCCAGTATAACTTTAATCAGGTGCTGCGAGTGATCAGAGATAAAGAGTCCAAATACCTGAAATACATTGAACAGGCTGGCAAAATTCTGGGTATGGACACCATGGTGCATGGCAGACTGCGCCATATCGACAAAGTTGATGTATTGCTGCCAGCTGTATTCCCAGCCGCCAAAGAGTATGGGCAGTGCCAGAAACAGCAGCATAAGGGGGGGAACCCTGAACCATAAAGGGCGAAACAGTGTTGTTGCCAGCAGGAAAAAGACGATAAAGGTTGGTTTCAGGCTCATCACCAGTGCCAGTATGAGTGCGGCGCTGTTCCAGCGTTTTTCAGCGATCTGACAGACCACCAGCACCATAACGGCTGTCAGGATGACATTCACCTGGCCGTTGCGAAAACCAGAGAAGGCAATAGGCACGGCAATGATACTCATCATGCCAAGCCATTTGCCCAGGGTTCCGGGTGAACGATTATTGATCATATAGATCAGGCAGATCAGGGCATAGAGATAGAGGATAATAATAAATAACCGCCAGATCAGATCAGTCATGGCTTCGGAAATGTGCAGGAACGGAGTAAAGAGTACAGCGAAAAGCGGTGTGTAGATAAAACCACCGGGACCGGAGTAGAGAGCTACTCTATCTGTCCAGCGCTGCCCACCCAGCAGATAGTTGTCGACAACGGAGTGGCTGCCTGGCTCAAGAATAACCTTGGCAAAAATCAGAATAAAAGCCAGTAACCAGAGGAATAGACCCAGCTTTTCAAATCCGGTTGTGTTTTTCAGAATATTGTTGGAATGCATGAGCTTTTATCGTTTGCAGAGCAAAGCCGCTTCTGAGGCATCAGTGTTTTATGTTTGTGATGGATTTAATATAGACGGCTAATCGGCTTTGGTGCAGGAAAAGAACTTTTTATACAGCTTTCCGGATGGATTTTTGAATCGCAGAGTAAAATGATAACAGCCGGTTGAGACTCTGGCTTTCTCCTGAGAGCCGAAGTTGACTTCCATCTGATCGGGCAGGCTGATCACCTGTTCGATCATCTGATGCGCTGACTCCCTGATTAGCCCTGAACGATTATCAAGAGCGAAGCCTTCTTCCATTAACAGCTTGACCAGTTTGAGCATATCGTTCTGTCGACCAAGATGATTAACACTGACCGAAAAATAGTGGGCTGACGTGCCAAAAAGGCTGAACCAGGCAGCTATTTCATTGTCAGACTGTAAGGTTTCAAACTGCTGCAGGGTTGGCTTGTGGGGCGGAGTCTGATCCAGGCTCCAGTGTGCAGGGTTGCTGCTCTCACTGGTTATCTGTGTCATTATCGACTGAGAGGGTTGACTCAGGCAATGTACATCCAGTTCAGTAATTAAGATGGCAGGCACTTCCAGAGCCGGGTGGTGAAGCCAGTAAAGTTCAAGATGATCTTTGGGGCAGCTGGCTCTGTCCCTGATGCAATAGCCAAATTGTTCCAGCTGCTCTGTTAGCACGGAGCTCGAAGTCCATGGTAAATTCACGGTTCGGAGACTGATATGATCGTGAATTACCCGCTTGTTGTGTCCTTCCAGTAAATGATAAATCTTCAGAGCCTGGGGAACTCTCTGGCAATAAGTCACCCATAACGGCGTGATCAGATCGGATAAGATGGTTTGATAGATTGTTGGGCTCAAAGCAACAGCCTGTTTTCAAAAACGCTGCCTCAGTATGAAACAGTTTTACAAATGCTGCCCTGTAATACCCTGCTTTTTTACTGGTACAATCGCTTCAAGAAAAACAGAGCGAGTCTATTGCACATGTTAAAAATTGCCTTGCTATATCAAACTCGTGAAGGTCAGACGGCCAGAATTCTGAATGTTGTAAAAACACAGATGGAGCAGTGTGGTTTTCAAACAACAGTGCTTGACGTCGGGGAGCCGTCCGCCAGTATTGATCTGGATAACTTTGATGCATTTATCTTAGGTTGCTCCATCCGGTATGGACATCATCATAAGAAATTTTGTCAGTTTGTTGAGCGCAACTATCAAACCCTGAATAGCAGGCCCAGCTTTTTCTTTTCCGTCGATCTCACGGCCAGAAAACCGCAACGCAGTCGCCCGGATAATAATCGTTATTTGCAAAAGTATCTCGGTAGAACCCGGTGGCAACCCGGTCTGGTTGATGTATTTGCGGGTGCCCTGCTGTATTCCCGTTATGGTCTGTTTAGCAGACTGGCGATTCAGTTGATTATGAAACTGACCGGGGGGAGTACGGATACGTCGAAGGATATTGAGTATACCGACTGGAGGCGGGTGGATAAGTTTTGCAGGACAGTAGCAGGTCAACTGAGTGACAGTGTCAGGCAGAAGTCTGAGCAGGTTGTCACCTATGCTGAAGCTTCTGCCTGAGGGTAGATTAATCTTTGCAGAGTGGCAGGAGCAGGCCAAAGCCATAGAGTGCGGGGGTAATCAGGGAAGCGGCAAGAATGATCTGGTCCATAGCTGAATCCTTTTTTATTGTTGTAATTGGTCAGGGGGCTGAAGCTTAGAATATACCGCTTTTGGCTTTTGGCTTTTGGCTTTTGGCTTTTGGCTTTTGGCTGTATGAGCAGCTAACAGCTAACAGCTAACAGCTAACAGCCAATAGCCCGATATGTTTCTGATTGCTGTCCCCCTTACTCTTCTAGGATATCAGCAAAAAAAGTTGGTTGAAAAGAGGCTGGGACGTCCATGTCAGGGAAGTGGAAAATCAGCTGTCTACGATTTGCCAGCTGGAGGGCAGCCCAATATTCAACTGCTGCATCAGATGCCCAAGACCATTAAGCACCCGGAAGCGGGCATACAGGCTACGGTGTACAGCTGTCGTGTATGAGCGTTGAGCCTGAAAGTTTTCGTTCTCGCTGTCCAGCAGGTCAAGTAGAGTACGCTTACCCAATTCAAACTGCTTCTGATAAGCCTTTACAGTCTGAGCACTGGCGTCCATGTGTTTTTTTAAATAGGGTTCTTCAGCGGTCAGGTTTTCCATTGCAGCCCAGGCCATTCTAAGGGTCTCCTTGACCATGCGTTGAGTATCCTGCTGCATGGCATGGCTCTCTTCTACGCGGTAAGCCGCTTCCTGACGACGGGCGCTGTCGGAACCTCCACGAAAGAGGTTGTACTTCATGGTCAGCATGGCCATGGTATCTTCATGACGGCCTGTCTTACCGTTAATATCTTTGTCCCAGCGCTGGCTCAGCGACAGGTCAATGGAGGGCAGAAAGGCGCTCCGGGTCTGGTCATAGCCATATTGAGAGGCGCTCAGGTCAAAGTTGCTGGATTGAATCGCAGGGTGATCCTGCAGGGCAATAGCCAGCGCCTGCTCCAGATCGGCTGGCAGAACCCGCTCATCAATACGGGGCATGATCAGGTTATCAGCGGTCTGATTGACCAGACGCAGGTATTGAATCTCAGCGTCTTCAAGGTTATTACGGGTGCTGATCATATTGGCGCGAGCCCGGGCCAGACGTCCCTCAATCTGATAAAGGTCAGACTGGTTGGCAACCCCCTGGTCATAGCGTTGCTGAATCAGTTTGTAGATGCGTTCATGGGAAGCCAGGTTGCTTTTTGCCAGCGTCATTTGTTGGCGGGTTTCCAGCAGCTTCAAGTAGATGTCAGCAACCTCCAGAGCGAGGCTTTCTGCCTTGGTACGCAGTTGTTCCTTGCGACCGTGCTGCAGCTCCTGAGTTTTGCGGTATTCGTTGGTGGTAGAGAGGCCATCAAACAGGTTCTGGTTCAGGATCAGGGCATTTTCCCTGGGCCTGAAATCTTTCTGGTCGGTTCCTTTCTTTTCTGTTGTGGGATTAATAAGGCGTTCATGCCCGATACCGGCTTTCCAGTCTAATGTAGGCAGATAACCACCACGGGCTGCCCTGACGCTTTCCTGGCTAGCCTGATAGCGATTGTAAGATGCCTGTGCCTGAGGGTTGCTTACCAGGGTTTGTGTAATCGCTTCCTCCAGTGATACCGCATGGACAACTGCGCCCTGAAGGGCGGCAGCAACCATCAAGACAGGAGCTGAAGCACGAAGTATTTTCATGGAGGCGTTTTCCTCTGAATCCTCAAAGAATGGTAACAGTTGTTTTGAATTTTTTTGTTGTCACAGAAGCATCCCGCCGAGATTAGCTCTGAATAACTTTCCGGGTAAAAAGAGCTGAGTTACCCCGCAGTAACCTGTTTGACTCGATTGAAATTAGCATAGTTTTTGAAAATTGCAGGGAATTGGTATTAGTATCCGTTTTTTTATATCGTCTGGAGTGAGCTGCGGATTTACAAAAAGGAAATAATTTTGATGATAAGAACGCTTTCTGTATTGCTCTTAATCTGCTCGCCTCAGGTTATAGCGAGCGACGCTAACCGGCTCAGTTCAAGACTAAAACCGGGGGGCTTTTATGTGGGGTCTGTTCAACCTGGCACAAAGGTACAATACAAGAATCGGCAAGTTCGAGTTTCCGGGGACGGGCAGTTTATTATTGGCTTCGGGCGAGATGCTAATTTACAACAGAGCTTCAGGCTTATCCATAAAGATGGCAGTTCAGAGCGGGTTAATCTGGCCCTGAAGCCCCGTGAATACACTATTCAGCATATCAACGGAGTTGAAAAAAAATACGTTCATCCTGCCCCGGAGGTGATAGATCGTATTCGGGATGAAGCAAAAGAGGTAGGACAGTCCCGGCAGTTTAATACGGTAGGAAAGGACTTTTTTTCTGGCTTTAGTCAGCCTGTACGGGGACGTATTACCGGGGTTTATGGCAGTCAGCGTTTTTTTAATGGTGAACCCAGAAGGCCGCATTATGGTCTGGACTTTGCTGCGCCAAAAGGGGAGCCCGTTATTGCTGCGGCAGATGGTATTGTCAGGCTGGCGGATAAAGATCTGTATTTTTCGGGTGGCACTATTGTGATTGACCATGGACTTGGGATTTCCAGCAGTTACCTGCATTTAAGTGCTATTAGTGTTACAGAGGGTGAAACCGTTGAGCGTGGTCAGCTGATAGGTGAAATAGGTGCGACGGGACGTGTAACGGGCGCGCACCTTGACTGGCGGGTAAACTGGTTTGAGGTTCGGCTCGATCCTGCCCTTATGATGCGATGAGCTTTGTTCAAGACAGCTTTTCTGGAGTGATTCATGGCAATTTACAGCAAGCAGATTATACCTTCAGCCGATGAGGCATTGCCCGGGCGAGAAAAATCAATCGCTCTGGCCGGGCAACATTTTGTTCATGGGCGATCTATTGTGGCTCCGTTTCCTGAGTCCTGTGAAGAGATTTATCTGGGGATGGGGTGTTTCTGGGGGGCTGAACGACTGTTCTGGAAGCAGCCTGGCGTGTGGACGACAGCGGTTGGTTATGCCGGTGGTTACACGCCGAACCCTTCTTATCGGGAGGTCTGTTCAGGTGGTACAGGTCATGCTGAAGTTGTGATGGTGGTATTTGATTCCGGTGTGATCACTCTGGAAGCGCTAATGAAGCTGTTCTGGGAATCACACGACCCTGCCCAGGGGATGCGTCAGGGCAATGATATTGGCACTCAGTACCGTTCTGTTATTTTTACCACCACAAGGGAGCAGCAACATCTGGCAGAAGCGTCGAAGGAGGCTTATCAAGCGGCGATGACGAGCAGTGGTAAAGGCAAAGTAACGACAGAGATTCGGCAGGCTCCCTCTTTTTATTACGCAGAGGATTATCATCAGCAGTATCTGGCAAAGAATGTGAATGGCTACTGTGGTCTCGGTGGAACCGGGGTTTGTCTGCCCTGAGGTCAATCAAGTCGGCTACGGGGCAGGCTGGGAACCGCTAGCCGACGTGAATTAATAGACTAATAATTTTCGTTAAGCTGCTTAATTAATTCTGTCTTGGCTGAGAATAAAACTTCCACATAAATATTGCCAGTTAACTCTCCATAAATACGAAGAAAATTATGGAACTGTGTTTGTAGAGTTTCTTTTAATCTTTTCATTAGTTTTTCTGCGTCATTTTTACTGCTGACATGGATATCTATATATGTGCTATCCAGTTCTATTTTGGTGATAGCTAAATCACGCTCTGGGTTTAGTTTTTTATTTATTTTTCCGCTGAGTTCTTGCTCATATTGCTCATCTGGCTCATATTTCTTCCATTGATAGGGGGAAGATGGGCTTAGAGTTGGTTTTTCTGTTTTTTCTGTTTTTTCGGTAGAGGCAGGCTGAACAGGTGTAGAGAATTCCGGATCCCCATAGGTAACGAGATATTCATTATCATTTATTGTGAAACTGATAAGTTTAATACCATTCTCATCCTGGATGATAACTAGGGTGGGACTGTTTATCATAAATGTTTCTGTAACAATAGCAGTAGTTCCAGATCTGCTAGATATATTTGCAGAACTCACTACTTCGACACTGGCTCCTTTTTCATTAATGGAAGCCTTGATTTCCTGAAAAATTCTCAGAATACTATTATCTTTCATTTCTAACCTTGAAAGTTTTTCCGGTGTTATTTCAGTACTCAGGATATCATTGATATGACTTAAAAGATTGATAGGATTGCTTTCTATTTTTATTTGGGGAAGTAGAAAATTTATTTTACGTTCCCTGACTCTATTTACGGCTTTAATTAAATTTTCCAAGGTTGCTTGATCAATCATTTTTATGGTTTTATTACCATGGCGTTCCGCTTTTATCGCAATGAGAGAAAATTCATCACCGTTATCAGGCTTGAATCTTTTTTTGATGACAGAAAAACCATTTTTCTCAGCAAGCTGATATTTACCCGGCTGACACATCATTTTAACATTCGTGACTTCCCTGCCATCTGCAAGCAAAAAACGTCCTCTTGAAGTGTTCTTCTCATCGAATTTATTCTGCCAACTTCCCTGAAATAAAAGTAAATTTACTATGGCAGTATCAATTCCTTCATCATTATTTTTTTCACTTATGTCCTTAAAGAAATTGGTGAATTTTCCATTAGTTTTTTGTTCTATGAAATCATCTGCAACCTCTTCTACACTTTTATGTTTATTAGCCATAAGTATCTGTGTTTCATAGGCTTCGGATAATATCTTTGTAAGCTTTTGATTGCTTTTAGGCCAATTGGATGCAATGAAATTAATCGTGTTAACCATCCGGTTATTACCAAAAGGGTGTGTGCGACTGAATCTGCTAAGCGACCGATGTATCTCCGATTCCAGTTCCGGTGTTAAAGAGCCACTGGCAAGAGACAGAACGTCTTCCTTGTCGTTATTATTTTCCATAGAGGCCAGGAGCATGCCTAGCACCGGAGCCAGGCTGACAGGAGATATTGCAGTGCTTGATTCGCTCCGGATATTTAATAACTCGAATGATAATTTATCGATGAAGTGTTTAACAATTTCATTTGCCTGCTGTTCTAACTGACCCGGACAGTCAGGTTGATAGGCCTCTGCCCCTCTGACCGGTTCTGATGTGGCTTGATTTTCATGGCAAGGCTCACCATTACAAAGGGGGCAACTCGAACTGTATGTATGACGCGGCTTCTTCGGTGGCGTAGGGCCATCGTCTCCACCTCCACCTGCACCCTGCTCGTCGTTATTGCTGGCTTGCGACGACCCGGCGGCAGCGCTGTCGCTGGCGAGCTCCTTGCTATTGCTTACTGCGGCCTTATAGGATTTGCCCTGGGGATCCACGCCCCGCGCCTGCCGGACAGGGAGTTGTCCGTGGTTGATATCCCTCAATGTTTGAAGCAGCAACTGAATATTGCTGGTTAGAAGCGTTAATGCTTCTGCATTTGCATCAGATTTTGTCAATAGCTGCGACAGCCGTCTTTTCAGTTCGGCGTATATCAGACCGGGAGGGCTTGCCTGCCAATCATCATACAGTGCTGTATTTTCAGAAGCCGGATGACTGGTGTCGCTGATAACCGTGGCCGGATCGACTCCGGCTGTCGTCGGGTTTTGAGCCAGTTGATTAGCCAGGGTATGGTCTTCGTGTTGTAGCAGTTCCAGAGTGTCATCCTGTAGCCCCGCCAGCAGCAGGGTTTGAAATGCCGGGTTTGAATCGGCTTCTGCCCTATTGGTTGCCAGGTTGGACAGATCGGCTTCGATAATCATAATCCGGTCTTGCAGAATCGCTGGCAGATCCCTTTGGCCACTTGTGATCGCCTGCTGCAATCTTTGTCTGAGTCTTCTTAGTAATTCCAGCTTTTGCAGCAGGCTTTGGTTATAAAGGTCAGGTAGCCATGACCATGGCGGCAACTCATTGCCGGATATAATAAGAGTCAGTTCAGGGGGAGGGGGGGTGAAGCCTTTGTCAGGATCATCGTCTCCATTGCTTCCGGCTGCAGCCACAATGGGCTCAGCGTTTTTTGATGCTGTTTCGAGCAGCTTATCCAGAGGGAGAGCCTGTAGTTGCAGCTTCAGCAAAAGGTTAACCAGCCCGGAATAAAGTTGACTCAGCGTGGGTTCAGACACGGGCTGCCCCGGCTTTATGACCACTCTCATGTTTTGATCAGTCATGGACAAATACAGCGTAGAAACCCGGTTTGTCTTTTGCCTGCCTGCCCGTTGATGGTGTCGGCTGGCCTGGCTTAGTTGCTGCTCCAGTTTGCGCCGTACATTGTCCGGGGCTGATTCTGGGATTAGTTGGTCTGCCAGGTTGGCTTTTGACAGGCTGGAGCGGTCTGGCAAGTTATGGGTCTCCAGACTTTGAGGGCTTTGCGGGAACCCGGCAGATAAATCTGAGTGCAGGGAGGGGGTGGCAGTTGATGGCGCCGACGAGCCTTTCGGCAGCACCGGGAGCATCAATGATGTTCTGTCGGCTACTGTGGGGTTTACGAAATGGCAGGCGCTTTTGTTGCTGAGTGTGAACGGTGGCTTCAGGGAAGGATGCGGAAATGAATTTAAGCTATCGCAATTGATTCTGAGGCTAGTGCCAGCAGGAATAGTGTCAGACTGAATGTCAGCAAAAGAAGAGAATGAAATAGTCAGTAACAGATACAAGCACGACTTAGTATGGAAAAGTCGAAAGTCGGGGGTTTTCATAAGTCAGTTCAGCTCTTTTATATCTTTATAGGGTATTTATGGGTAACGGAGCAGTTGAATTATTTTAGTGTTCGTAAGGACAGACCCTGGTAAAAGGTAGAAGCCCGAAGGGAAAAGTCAAGAACCGGAAGAATAAAAGCGGGGAGGGGGGTGAGCAGCAGAAATTTATAGTAAAAAAAACCGGACAGACTCGAAGAGGGGAGTGCTGTCCGGACGCAGTTTGCTGAACGAGTATTTTTCAGGAGCAATTAAAGCGATACACAAAAAGTAGTGACTTTGTTTAACTTTTGCCTTGAGTAGATATACGTTTCGCGGTTCGCAAACTACTTACGGGTGGCTGATTTTGACTACCTCAGACAGTGCTCCTGATTAAGTTCCTGATTAAAAATCGCGTTGGGTTGAGAGCCTTTAGCAGTGAGTCTTCAACAACATTACTATCGCCTGAAATCATGGATGCAATGATTTCCCCGGACAGGGGGCAGGTGATCAGCCCTCTCGAACCGTGTCCGGTATTCACGTACAGCCCTTCAAGATAGTCTGCTTTGTCATCAATCAGGGCTTTAGCGTCTTTTCGTAAAGGGGCAAACTGTTTGATAAATGAATCTCTGTTGATAACCGGCCCAACCAAAGGCAGGTAGTCAGGGGTTGTGCAACGAAAACCGGTGCGCCCACCTGTTACGTCTGGTTTGTCAGGGCCTGAGCGATTTTCCCCCAGTGCGACATAGACTTCTGGCATCTGGCTGGAGAGCATATCAAGGTTGCGTTGATGGTCTTCTTTTCGAACTGAAAGACATTCGTCGTTAAAATCAAAGGTAGCGCCCACTGTGTGTTCATGATCGCAGGCTGGCGCTATATATCCTTCACTGCACAGGCAGGCTGATAACCTGCTACTACTGGCTGTTTCTGCTATCTGGCTGAGTTGTCCCCGAATGGATTTTACCGGTAAGTGCTCCAGCTGCGGGAACTGATGGCTGTGAACCCCTCCTGCCACGACGACGACTTCCGACCGTATGATGGTCTCCTGCTGCTCATTGAGCAAAACCCATTCAGAGCCTTCTTTTTTAAGGGCTGTGACCCTGTACCCCGTTTCTGTCTGAATGGCTGGATGGTTAGCCAGTGACTGGCACAAATGAGCTGGCTTCACCCAGCCAGCGTCAGGAAATACCAGTCCGCTCCGGTTAAGCCTGAACCCGGTTAACTCTGCCAGCTGGTCAGAATCCGCCATAAACAGCAGGTCTTTGGGGAATTGTTCAGCCAGAGCCTGATAGCGTTTGTGCTCTTTGTCCGAGACTGGCATTTGAATGACACCGGACTGGTACCAGTAGGGCGAATGTTGGTCTTGTAACTGGTTCAGCCGGTTGATGCTGTACAGATAGCCTTGCAGAATAAACCGGCTGAGTGGCGTGTGATGGGGAGACAGTTTGGCATATAGAATGCCCTGGGGATTACCGGAAGCTTCGCTGGCCAGTTGCTCGTGCTGTTCCAGCAGAGTGACTTGCCAACCCCGTTCAGCCAGAGATCGGGCGGTGCTGGTGCCGGCCAGCCCGCCACCGATAACAACAGCCTGTTGTCGTTTGGTTACGGGGGGCTTTGGCAATTGCCACTCGGGGCGGATAGAGGATACCGGTGTGGGTTGCAGGAACTGTCCTCGCAGCATATCCCGCTTTTTGCCAAAGGCCGGAATCTTCTCCACACTGAAACCTGACCGGGTAAGGTTGTCACGTACCGTTCGGGCCGCTGTGAAAGTGGCATAAGTCGTTTGGCCGTGACTTTTGCAGGCTATGGTGTCGAACAGTTCAGGCCGCCACATATCAGGGTTTTTTGAGGGGGTAAACCCGTCCAGAAACCAGGCGTCGATTTTGCCTGAATAGTCCGTCAGTGTTTCCAGAGCATCGCCAATCAGCAGGGTGAGACGTATACGACCATTAGCAAAGACAAAATGCTGCTGTCCCTGGCAGGCAGGCAGGTAGAGGTTGACCAGTTCCGCAGCCTGTTTCTGCAAGGTTGGCCAGAGTGCCAGTGCCCGTTGGAAATCTTTCTGCTGCAACGGGTGCTTTTCGGTACTGATAAAGTGCAGTCGCGAACCGTCAACCGCCAGCTCATCAAACAGCTGCCAGGCACATAAAAAATTCAGCCCGGTACCAAAGCCGGTTTCTGCGATGCTGAAACACTCACCGGCATTCAACTTGATAAAACGTTCAGGAAGCCGGTTTGGCTTAATAAAGGTATGAAAAGTCTCTTCCACTCCGGACTCGGTGGAAAAGTAAATATCATTGTACTGGCTGGACACAGGCTGGCCATTGTCTCGCCACTCCAGTCGGGCATGACTCAGGCTTATGTTTTTTGGATCGCTTGTCATGGTATTAACTTCGAATATACCGCTGTTAGCTGTTAGCTGTTAGCTGTTAGCCGTTAGCCGTTAGCTGTTAGCTGTTAGCTGTTAGCTGTTAGTTGTTGCTCGATGGTTGTATGAACAGCCAAGAGCCAAGAGCCAAGAGCCAAGAGCCAAGAGCCAAAAGCCAAAAGCCAAAAGCCAAAAGCCAAAAGCCAAAAGCCAAAAGCCAAAAGCCAAAAGCCAGGTATATTGCTGATAGCCCCTCCTGAATAGTGCTGATTAAGTGGCTCTGTATACTTTTTCAGACATTCCCCGGATGCAGGTTTCTCTTTTGATTTGCTCAAACAGCTGGCGTGCCTGTTCGGAGGTTTTGCTCATCATGCTTAACCATTGTTTAAGGCGTCCATCCAGGTAGCGCTTAGGGTTGTTGATGCCATAAGGGTGATCCGCTTCCGGGTATTCGGCAACCTGCACCACTTTGCGGGTAAAACGTTGCAGTATATCCAATGATTGATGCCAGCGCTGCTCGCCATAATGCTGCTCGTCACAATGATGTTTGTCAGCAGTGCTGCTGGCAATGGCTTTTGGCAGGCCGGGATTACGTAGCACCCCACGCCCCACCATAATGCGCTGGCAGCCGGTAATTTCCCGGCACCGGCGGGCGTCTTCAACACTGAAAATATCGCCATTGGCCACCACCGGGATGTCTACCGCTTCCCGAATCGCCACAATATCTTCCCAGTAGGCAGGAGGCTTGTAGCCTTGCAGCTTGGTCCGGGCGTGTACGGCCAGACCGTTTGCGCCCGCATCTTCTATGGCTTTAGCGTTATCAATGGCAAGGTCTCCATCCAGATAGCCCAGGCGTATTTTTGCCGTTACCGGCATCTCGTCTGGTACTGCCTTTCGAATAGCTTTTACGATGTCATGAATCAGCTCTGGTTCCTGTAGCAGGATGGCGCCGCCTTTGTGGCGACAAACGGTTTTTGCGGGACAGCCAAAGTTCAGGTCGATTCCACGAGCACCAATTTCTGCGGCTTTGGCGGCATTCAGTGCCAGTAACTGCGGATTGTTGCCAAGAAACTGGATATGAACCGGTGTTCCGGCCCGGGTCTGGCAGCCGTGTTTCAGTTCCGGACAGATACGATGGAAAACGGATGTCGGCAAACGAGTATCGGTCACACGAATAAACTCGGTGACACACAGGTCGATGCCCCCGATTTCACTGAGCAGTTCCCGTAATAAATAGTCAACAACGCCCTCCATTGGGGCGAGAGTGATGTGGTTCATGAGTGTGGCATGCTTGGTTGATGGTATGAACGGTTTGTGTGAATGTCAGCAGCTAGGAGCCTGCCCGAGTGGAATTTATCAGAATTATCCAGTGCAACAAACTGTGTCTGCCACTCAAAATTTTTTTAAAGAATGCAGTTCTATTGACTTGGGTTAGTGCAAATTTCGTGCTGTTGTTGCAGATTGTCACCCGCGAAGCTGCGGCGTATGTCGTTAGTACAATCGCAACAATAACGGCAGAGACCACCTCTGCTCATTTATCAGGCAGAGGATTAGAGACGTATGGTTTCATCGGGTTTGTTACTGGAAGGTGTGAACCTCATGTTGTTTGGAATGGGGTTCGTATTCCTGTTCCTGACGGCGCTGGTGGGTGTGACATCAACCATGTCGAAAGTGGTTAACCGCTTTTTTCCAGACCCTTTACCGGCGGCACCAGCGCCAAAGGCTGCCGCACCTGCTGCGACGGCCTCTGGTGATACTGAGCTGGTTGCTGCGATCACCGCTGCTATCAAAATGCATCGGAATAAACTGTGAGCTGAAAGCGCCCGGCGCGAGAGCCATGAAAAAATTTTGTGTAATTAAAACTTGTCATTCAGAGAGAATCCTTTACTAATGGCCAATGTAAAAAAACCACTGGGTATCACCGACGTTGTATTGCGTGACGCACATCAGTCACTGTTTGCGACCCGGCTGCGTCTTGAAGATATGCTGCCAATTGCTGAAAAACTGGACGATATTGGCTTCTGGTCCCTGGAAACCTGGGGCGGTGCGACCTTTGATTCCTGCATCCGTTTTCTGGGGGAAGACCCGTGGGAGCGTCTGCGCACCCTGAAAAAGGCCATGCCCAAAACCAGGCAGCAGATGCTGCTGCGGGGTCAGAACCTGCTGGGCTATCGTCATTACGCTGATGACGTTGTTGACAAGTTTATTGAGCGTGCCTGTGTGAATGGCATGGATGTATTCCGTGTCTTCGACGCCATGAACGATCCGCGTAACCTGAAGCAGGCGATGCAGGCGGTGAAGCGTCATGGCGGTCATGCCCAGGGTACTCTGTCTTATACGACCAGCGAAGTACACACGACGGATATGTGGCTGAGTCTGGCGAAGCAGATTGAGGATATGGGGGCTGACTCCCTGTGCATTAAGGATATGTCTGGCATCATTACGCCTGCCGACGTTTTCGATCTGGTGAAGCGCCTGAAGAAAGAAACTGATCTGGAGTTGCAGCTGCACTGCCACGCTACATCCGGTCTGTCTTCCATGTCCATCCTGAAGGCGGTGGAAGCAGGTATCGATCGTGTGGATACGGCTATTTCTTCCATGTCCATGACTTACGGTCACTCTCCAACCGAGTCTATTGTTGCGGCCTTGCAGGGTACTGACCGTGATGCGGGTCTGGATCTGGGTAAGCTGGAAGAAATTGCTTCCTACTTCCGGGAAGTGCGTAAGAAATACGCTAAATTCGAGGGCGCATTGCGCGGTGTTGACTCCCGTATCCTGGTCGCCCAGGTGCCGGGTGGCATGCTGACTAACATGGAAAACCAGCTGCGCGAGCAGGGCGCTTCTGACAAGTTTGACGAAGTGCTGAAAGAGATTCCTCGTGTTCGTAAGGACCTGGGAATGATCGCGCTGGTCACTCCAACCTCTCAGATTGTCGGCACCCAGGCAGTGCTGAACATTCTGACCGGCGAGCGTTACAAGTCTATTTCCAAGGAAACTCAGGGTATTCTGAAAGGCGAGTACGGCGCTGCACCCGCTCCGTTTAATAAAGAACTGCAAGAGCGTGTACTGGATGGTGCAAAAGCCATCACCTGTCGTCCAGCGGATTTGCTGGAAGCAGAGATGGATAAGCTGACCGCTGAGCTGAAAGAGGTGGCTGGTGAAAAGGGTATCAAGCTGGCTTCTGATGCAGTAGACGATGTTCTGACTTATGCCCTGTTCCCACAGGTCGGCCTGAAGTTCCTGCAGAATCGTGGTGATGCGGATGCCTTTGAACCTGCTCCGGGGGCTGAAAAGGCTGAAGAAAAAGCACCTGCTGCGACAGTAGCGAAGAAAGCCGCTGCTTCCGATACCGGCGTCTACAGCGTGAAGGTAAACGGCAATAGCTATGTAGTTGAAGTGAGTGAAGGTGGCGATGTTTCCAGTGTTGCGCCGGTTGCGGCAACGCCTGCTGCTGAACCTGCCGGATCGGCTGGCTCTGCTGGAGAAGGTGAGCCAATGCCTGCTCCTCTCGCGGGTAATATCTGGAAAGTGAATGTGGCTGCCGGCGATGCGGTGAATGAAGGTGACGTGCTGTTGATTCTGGAAGCCATGAAGATGGAAACCGAAGTGCGGGCGCCGCGCGGTGGCAAGGTCACTTCCGTGGGTGTTCGTGAAGGCGACAGTGTTGTCGTCGGCGACACTTTACTGGCCATTGCCTGATTCAGGGGACGAGAGCAATAATGGATAAGATGCTTAACCTCTGGTACGGCTCCGGTCTGTACAATATGAGCTCTGGTCAGTTCGTCATGATTATTGTAGGTTTTGTCCTGCTTTATCTGGCGATTCGCAAGCAGTTCGAGCCTCTGTTGCTGGTGCCGATTGGCTTTGGTGGCATTATGGCCAATATTCCTGCGGCTGGTTTGGCACTTCCTGCCATAGAACAGGCTCTGTCTATCGCTCAACCTCAGGTGGTTGCTGCTATTGCAGCAGTGCTTGGGGTTGAAGTGACAAGCGTAAGCCCTTATGAGTTGGTGAGTCTTTATAACGAAGCGGGTGTGGCTGTGCAGCAGGCTGTTAATGCTGTGGTAGCTGACTTTGGTTACTCTAACGGTGTCTTGTATACCTTCTATAAAGTAGCGATTGCATCGGGTGCTGCGCCGCTGGTGATCTTTATGGGTGTCGGTGCCATGACCGACTTTGGTCCGCTGCTGGCTAACCCGAAAATGCTGTTTCTGGGGGCTGCTGCGCAGTTTGGTATTTTTACCACGGTGCTGGGCGCTGTGGGTTTGAGTGCCATGGGACTGATGAACTTCAGCCTGGCGGATGCCGCGGCGATTGGTATTATCGGTGGTGCCGATGGTCCGACGGCGATCTATGTGTCCAGTGTTCTGGCTCCGGAGCTGTTGGGTGCGATTGCAGTAGCCGCTTACTCTTACATGGCCCTGGTGCCTCTGATTCAGCCGCCGATTATGAGGGCGCTGACCACTGAGGAAGAACGCAGGATTGTTATGGTGCAGCTGCGCTCCGTCAGTAAGACCGAGCGTATTGTGTTCCCGCTGTTGTTGCTGGTGCTGGTGGCTTTGATGCTGCCCGATGCGGCACCGCTTCTGGGTATGTTCTGCTTCGGTAATCTGATGAAAGAGTGTGGTGTGGTGGAGCGTCTGTCTGACACGGTTCAGAATGCGCTGATCAACATTGTCACTATTTTCCTGGGTCTTGCGGTGGGTTCCAAGCTGGTGGCTGATAAGTTCCTGCAACCTGAAACCCTGGGTATTCTGTCTCTGGGTGTTGTTGCCTTCAGTATCGGTACGGCGTCTGGCCTGCTGATGGCGAAGCTGATGAACAAGCTCAGCAAACATAAAGTGAACCCTCTGATTGGTTCTGCCGGTGTGTCTGCTGTGCCTATGGCGGCGCGGGTTTCCAACAAGCTGGGGCTGGAAGCGAATCCACAGAACTTCCTGCTGATGCACGCTATGGGACCCAACGTTGCGGGTGTTATCGGCTCTGCGGTAGCGGCTGGTGTGATGATTAAGTACCTGTCTGGTATGTGAAGCCTTGCACTCACCATTGTAAAAACACAGCCCGTCCCTCGGCACTGTACGCAGAGTCATGCCGGGGGACGGACTGTCCTTTCATTCAGCGCGCATTCAGCGCGCTGTCAGGAGAAATGAAAGCTAATGGATGACATGAACTGGTCGTGAATTTTAACCGGGTTACTGACTCCCGGAATATGATCTATTTTTGTTACATCTCCGACGTGCTGAAGCCTGGGAACAACCCTGCCAACAGAAGAGACCGGATCGCCCGCTATAAGGAGGTGATTTATTTTGGAAATAGCAGCAGCGGTACTCTCTTCAGTACGGTTGGCCTTGATCGCTTCTATCGCAGCATTGCCCAGTTCGGCCGAACAAAATCCGGTAGCTGCAATGTTGCAGCTTTCTGTACTCAGGCTGGCCGCCGCATAAGTGGCCATACCTCCGCCCAGCGAGTGCCCGTAAACGGCAGCCTTAGAGCCGGAGTAGGCCGTATGTTTAATCAGTGCCGCTAACAGAAGTTGTGCCTCGGTGTAACATTTTGGTAATCCACCTAAGCCATTTTTTATGTTTGCTGCCCACTGTGACATGGTATGCCTGAGGTTAGCCATACTTCTCTGGGTTAAGTCACCTGCGGTTGCGCCAGATGTTGTACCACCAAAAATGAGATTATAAGCACCTCCCCCCTCTATGACATACGCCACCAATCCGGATTTAGAGGTAATGAATGTGATGGCTTTGCTGGTGCTGGCACTGGCTCCGGGGCCAGAATTGGAGCTGGCGGCATGACTGGTACTTATAAACGACAGTTCCTCGCCGCCAGGCAGCTTTCGGGCGCTTTCTGTGATTTGTGATGCAATGACCGGATTCAATACATACCCCGGAGGCAGCTGGTTTACATCCTGATGGTAGGGAAAGCTTGCCAAATGTGCGTTGGCGAGTGTCGGGTCAATTCGTGGGGGGCGTCTGACAGCAGCTCTTGAAAAACCGGATCGGCGCATTCTTTTCTCCTTTGCATTGAAGTGAGTGGTGAATGCTTTTTTGCCTTATTTCGTATTCACTATAGCCGCTTCAGTGAATCAGTGGCAGGTATATCGCATTATATTGATTTCATGCAGCTATCATGCAGCAATGTTGATTGACAGCCAAGGGGCTTAACCGTTAAACATGGTGGTTTTCAACGAGCATTCAGGTTGATTTATGGAATATAAAAGTCATACGGTTCCTGTGAAAAAAAGCATTGCGCTGGTAGCACATGATAATAAAAAAGATGAGCTGATGGCCTGGGCCATGCGTCACAAGGACGAACTGGTTAATCATGAGCTCTATGCGACAGGTACCACAGGAGGGCTGCTGGAGGAGCACCTTGAACTTCCGATTCATAAATTTATCAGTGGTCCGCTGGGGGGTGACCAGCAGATAGGCGCGCTGATTTCAGAGAGTAAGCTGGATTTGCTGGTATTTTTCTGGGACCCGTTTGAGTCACAGCCCCACGACCCGGATATTAAGGCTCTGCTGAGGATTGCGGCGGTATGGAATATCCCGGTGGCCTGTAATGAGAGTTCAGCGGACTTTGTATTCTCATCGCCAATGATGAAGAAAAGCCACGAACGAAGAATTCCTGATTACGACTGTTACCTTCGTTCCAGATCGTCCTGATTGATCTTTAAGTACCTGACCATAGAATTGATCTGTCAGGTACTTATAGACCCACTGGTTTTTAAGTGAGTATGTGTAAGCCATAGAAGTTATCCGGAGGATAACCTGTGCAACTATAGACTATTCAACCAATGTTGAACGATCTGGAAAGAATTCGGGTTCAGCGTTGTCGCTGATATACGGGATGTCAGCCTTCAGGCGTCTGTTATGCTGTCGCTTTGTCCAACATTATGACCAACAAGTTGGCGACGCTTTTTATAGGTCACTTTAGGTGTTCGGGTTGATTTTTCTTCAGGTGGATTCTGGAACGTTGCGTTATTCGAAAGAATTGATTTACCTGACCGGTTATAGTTTCTGTTTCTAATCCTGTCGGATCGAGGTTTCATACCTGGTTCAGAATGAATTCCGGAATTGATATCAAACGAGTCATTAAATCTGGGTTTGTCGAACTTGTGATCAATGGTGTGGATTGAGTCACCGGCTTCCAGAGAGCTACCTTCTTCGTCGTTGTTTATTTCCTGCGTATCCTGTTCCTCCTGCATATTCAGCCGCATTCGGTATGGGTGACCGTACCCGCGTCTGCGTCTTGGTTTGTGTGATTTTGGCTCTGGCGGTTTAAGGCCAGTGAATTGCTCGTAGACAGTGGCATAAATGTATTTGCTCATTATTGCCTCCAGTTAAGATTCATCCCAGATCATTAAGTTAAACTCTTTATTTGTTGTACGATGGTATTAAATACCCAGTAGAGCATGTATAGGTAGCATTACCTAAATAAAATCAACATTACTTAGGTGGAAAAATTAAGGGTTGAATTTTGATTCAATCGAATCATAGCAGGTCGATTATTCATGACGTTATTTGTTTCATAATATTTTTGAATGTAAGGGGGGTGCTAATAACCAATCTGTTAATTTAATTTATCTTTACTCTGAACGGTATAAGAAAAGCGAATGGCTGTTGAGTGGATTTTATTATATTGATTCTGTTTTTAGGGAAATTAAGCAATTAACTGCATTTAACGATGAAAAAAGATAAGTGTGCTGCAGGGGTATTGGTTGCTGGTTGAATGGGATTGACCGTGCTGACAAAAAGTTAGTACGTGCGTAAGTATTAGCCCCGATAGTGGTAAAGCCGTACATGGGATATGTTTGCAGGAGCAATTTTAAGCGGCTGCAGAGAGCGAGATTAACCAGAAGAAACTGTTCATGCAGGACTTCTATTATCAGCTATAACTATTGTCAGCAAGTTTGGTAGAGAGAGTGTTTTGAAAACCTTCTGTATGGCACTTTATGTTAAGTAATTTACTATACAGGCAGATGTCGAGTTTTGATCTAGCTCAACTCTCGCTCTCAATGATGGTTCAACCTTATTCGACCATAGTCTTCGCAATCGACAATTTTTATCAGATATCTCCGCAGCACTTTGACTGACTCCAAAACACGAGGAGCTTGCTGAATGAGCACTCAAGTCAATGAAATTCCCACAGCATGGGAAGGTTTTGTTCAGGGCGACTGGGCAAACAGCGTAAACGTTCGCGACTTTATCCAGAAGAACTACACCCCTTATGAGGGTGGTGACGACTTCCTGGTTGGCTCGACCAAGGCTACAGATACCCTGTGGGCCGACGTAATGGAAGGCATTAAGCAAGAAAACCGCACTCACGCGCCGGTTGATTTCGATACCGACCTGCCTTCTACCATCACTTCCCACGACGCTGGTTACATCCGTAAGGATCTGGAAACCATTGTTGGTCTGCAGACTGACAAGCCTCTGAAGCGTGCCATTATTGCTAATGGCGGCATTCGTATGGTTGAGACTTCCTGTCAGGTGTACGGTAAAGAGCTGGACCCAATGGTCAAGAAGATCTTTACCGAGTATCGCAAGACTCACAACGCCGGTGTATTTGATGCTTACACTCCGGACGTTCGCGCCTGCCGTAAGTCTGGTGTTATCACCGGTCTGCCGGATGCTTACGGCCGTGGTCGTATTATCGGCGACTACCGTCGTGTTGCTCTGTACGGTATTGATTTCCTGATCAATGACAAGAAAGCCCAGCACAAGAGCCTGGACGCTGTTCTGGAAAGCGGTGAGAAGCTGGAGCGTACCATTCAGCTGCGTGAAGAGATCATGGAGCAAATCCGTGCTCTGATGCAGATTAAGGAAATGGCCGCCAAGTACGAGTGCGACATTTCTGTACCTGCTAAGAATGCTCAGGAAGCGGTTCAGTGGACTTACTTCGGCTATCTGGCTGCGGTTAAGTCTCAGAATGGTGCTGCTATGTCTCTGGGTCGTGTAGCTTCCTTCCTGGACGTTTACATTGAACGTGACATGAAAGCTGGCCTGATTACTGAAGATCAGGCCCAGGAAATGATCGACCACTTCGTTATGAAGCTGCGTATGGTTCGCTTCCTGCGTACTCCTGAGTACGACGACCTGTTCTCCGGCGACCCGATCTGGGCGACTGAGTCTATTGGTGGCATGGGTCTGGATGGCCGTACTCTGGTTACCAGGAACAGCTTCCGTTTCCTGAATACCCTGTACACCATGGGCCCATCTCCGGAGCCAAACATCACTGTACTGTGGTCTGAAGAACTGCCTAAGGGCTTCAAAGAGTACTGCGCTAAAGTGTCCATCGACACCAGCTCTATCCAGTACGAAAACGACGACCTGATGCGTCCGGACATGGATAGCGATGACTACGCCATTGCCTGCTGTGTATCCCCGATGGTTCTGGGTAAGCAAATGCAGTTCTTCGGCGCTCGTGCCAACCTGGCCAAGACCCTGCTGCTGGCCATCAACGGTGGTGTTGATGAGAAGACCGGCCTGCAGGTAGGCCCTAAAGAAGCTCCGGTAACCAGCGAAATTCTGGATTACGAAGAGGTTGACGCCCGTCTGGATCACTTCATGGACTGGCTGGCGACTCAGTACGTGGTTGCTCTGAACAGCATTCACTACATGCACGACAAGTACTCCTACGAAGCTTCCCTGATGGCTCTGCACGACCGTGACGTAGTACGTACCATGGCTTGTGGTATTGCGGGTCTGTCCGTTGCGGCTGACTCTCTGGCAGCGATTAAGTTCACCAAGGTCAAGGCGGTTCGTGACGAAAACGGTATTGCGACTGATTTCGAAATCGAAGGTGATTATCCGAAATTTGGTAACAACGATGAGCGTGTAGACGCTATTGCCTGTGACCTGGTTGAGCGCTTCATGAAGAAGGTGGCTTCTCACACCATGTACCGTGAAGCCATTCCTACTCAGTCTATCCTGACCATCACTTCCAACGTTGTGTACGGTAAGAAGACGGGTAATACGCCAGACGGTCGTCGTGCAGGTCAGCCATTTGGTCCGGGTGCTAACCCAATGCACGGTCGTGACACGAGTGGTGCGATTGCCTCTCTGAGTTCTGTTGCTAAACTGCCGTTTGCTTATGCGAAAGACGGTATCTCCTACACCTTTTCCATCGTGCCGAATGCACTGGGTAAGGATGAGGACGGTCGTCGTCGTAACCTGGTAGGCCTGATGGATGGTTACTTCCACAATGAAGGTCAGGAAGTTGAAGGTGGTCAGCACCTGAACGTCAACGTACTGAACCGTGAAATGCTGGAAGACGCTGTCGAGAATCCGGACAAGTACCCTTCTCTGACTATCCGTGTATCCGGCTACGCAGTGCGCTTTAACTCTCTGACTCCAGAGCAGCAGCGTGACGTTATCACTCGTACCTTTACTGCTACCATGTAAAGAAAAGCGTTTGACGCTTAGCGATGTGATCTGAAAAAGGCCGGCTTTTAGTCGGCCTTTTTTGTTGTAAGTGCATACAAGTGAATAAAGTATTATGTCTTTAGGTCGTGTTCATTCTCAGGATTCATTTGGTACCGTCGACGGACCGGGTATCCGTTATGTGGTGTTTATGCAGGGATGTCATATGCGCTGCCGTTACTGCCATAACCGGGATACCTGGGATCTGCGTGAAGGTGGTGAACTTAAAAGTCATGGAGAGGTGTTTCAGGATATCTACAAGGTCAGGAATTTTCTGTCCGGTGGTGTGACGGTTACCGGCGGTGAGCCGCTGATCCAGGCTGAGTTTGTGGCTGATTTGTTTGCCGAGTGTCGTAAGGCGGGTATGCACACCTGTCTGGATACTAATGGTTTTACCAAAACCATTTCCGAGCCGGTTGAGCGACTGCTGGCGAATACCGATCTGGTATTGCTGGATCTCAAGCAGATTGATGATGCAATGCATCAGAAGCTGACCTACGTGACCAATCAACATCCATTAAATTTTGCCCGTTATCTGCATAAGATTAACAAGCCGGTCTGGATTCGTTATGTGGTGGTTGAAGGGTATACGGTTGATCCTCAGTATGCGGCAAGGATGGCTGAGTTTATAGCGCCCATGAAAAACGTCGAGAAGGTAGAGATCTTGCCTTATCACGCCCTGGGGGTGCATAAGTGGGACTTGCTCAATGATACGTATGAGCTGGAGTCTGTGACGCCGCCGACGACTGAGCAGCTTGAGGCTATTAAAAAAGAGTTTATTCAACGAGGGGTCGTTGCAACTTATTAGGGTGCCTTCGCAGGCAGTATTTTTTAATCAGGTAGACAGCAGTCATAAAAGTGGCTGCCGCAATGGCAGCGCCGAGCCAGTTGGTAATGCTGAGCATTGTAGAGCCAATTTTCTCTGAGGCTTCGGTCTGTTGTTTGGGGCATGGCAGGCATTGGCATTGTGAATCTGTGGTTATACCGACTGGTGTGTCAAACTCGCTAAAGTAACCTTCAATGGGTATCTTTGCATTCAGCCTTCTGTCCATATTGCCTCCGGTTAAATCAAGTAAATGGGCGAACAGGGCGTCTGTCTGGATGTGGAAATCAACCAGGCAGCCATCAAAGCCGCTGGCTGCTGTAATCGTTGTGCCGGGGCATACCGGGCAGCGGCAGTTGGCCGTATGGCTACTGAAACCAGTAAACCGGCCGGTGGTGCGAACAAGAACGGGAGTTCTGACAAGGCCCGCGTCCATTTCTTTCAGGGTGTTTTCGTAAGTGAACTGGCGGATTGTGACGTTTGCGTAGAACATGTCTGAAAGGAACTCATTGGTTTTCACCTCGGCAGTCATAAGGCAACCGGCAAAGTCGTATGATGGTTCGGGCTCGAATCGTGCGAAGCTTTTTGTCAGGCCAGCACCATAAAATATGCTGAGAAAAGAGCTTCCCCCTGCTGCACCAAGTAAATAGCTTTTGTATTGATTGATAAAGGCAGAGACTGTGTCCCAGTTTGCGCGAATCCAGTTGATTGCACGGAACCGGCTCAGAGCCTGAAGGATGGCTGGGGGCTCTGTTTCTCCTAATAGCTTATCGAAGTTATCTCTTGCCGCCTCTGCAAGCTGGTGATCAATGGGTTTGAAGGCGTAGGGGTGGGGGAAGGTTCTGCCGCAGGCAGGAAGATTTGCGTGTGCTTGAATGGCTTGCTCTATTGCGATCTGGAATGCCAAGTTTGGTCTTGTTGTTTCAGCTGTGTTGATCAGGGCCGTTGATGTTAAGTCCTCGCTGGCAACGGCGATCGGTTCCAGTGAGTCGCTTTCTGAAGGGGCTGTATCTGTCAGGACTAATGTGTTTTCTTGTGGGTTGGCCAGAAAAGAAATACTGGTTGTCTGTTCAGTTTGTAAGTTTTTATATTTGCAGACAATGATTGAAAATGGGCTGTCTTTTTTTAATTTGCCTGATTCCGGATCGAGGTGATCCTTCAGTTGGCATTCAATGTCCCAGGCTCCAGCTGCACAGTTGCTTACTGTTGAAAGGGTTACAAGAAGCAGGTAGATGAATGTACGTGTGAGGTTTTTTTGCTGGCAGGAGGTGGCGGAAGAGATGAAGGCTGTAGCTGGTAAAAACACGTTGTTGTAACCCGGGTTTGCCAGAGTTGAGTATTGATAATAGTCAGTGACAAATTTCCTTCGTAAATATTTTGTTTGATGTTAACGCTACCGTCATTCTGCTTAAGAATAACGGTAGTGCCTGCTCAGTATCAGTTAAAGATACGGTTTTCCTGCTCCTGAACTCGAATAAACGTAGTACGCTTAGTCAGTTCTTTCAGCTTTGCAGCGCCCACGTAGGTGCAGGTGGAGCGAACGCCGCCCAGAATGTCCTGTACGGTTTCAACGATTGGGCCACGGTAAGGTACTTTAACCGTTTTGCCTTCAGAGGCTCGGTATGTGGCAACACCGCCAGAGTGCTTGTCCATGGCTGTTTCAGAGCTCATGCCGTAGAACAGACGGAATTTCTTGCCGTCTTCTTCTACCAGCTCGCCACCGGATTCGTCGTGGCCAGCAAACATGCCGCCAATCATGACGAAGTCGGCACCACCGCCAAAGGCTTTGGATACGTCGCCTGCACAGGTGCAGCCGCCGTCAGAGATGATCTGGCCACCAACGCCGTGAGCCGCATCGGCGCACTCTACAGTGGCAGACAGTTGAGGGTAGCCAACACCGGTTTTAACGCGGGTCGTACATACGGAACCAGGACCGATGCCAACTTTTACAATGTCAGCGCCTTTCAGAATCAGTTCTTCAACCATTTCACCGGTAACGACGTTGCCAGCAATGATGACTTTGTCAGGGTGAGCCTTACGTACGCGGGTTACGTAGGATACAAAGTGTTCGGAGTAACCGTTGGCTACGTCGATGCAGATGAAACGCAGCTTACTGTCCAGGGCCAGGATTTCGTTTACTTTATTGAAATCGCTGTCGGAAGTACCGGAGCTAACCATAATGTGCTCCTGAATGCCTTCAGGGGCGTCAGCCAGAAAGGCTTTCCATTCTTCAACGGTGTAGTGCTTGTGCACAGCAGTCAGCATTTTGTGCTCGGCCAGGGCCAGAGCGATGTTGAAGGTACCAACGGTGTCCATGTTGGCAGCGATGACAGGAACACCAGTCCATTCTGTATCGGTGTGAACAAAGCGGAAGGTACGCTCCAGGCTTACCTGGGAACGGCTCTTCAGAGTGGAACGCTTAGGCTTGAACAGTACATCTTTAAAGCCCAGCTTGATATCAGCTTCAACGCGCATAATCTTCCCGTTAAGACATCAGTCTTTCCATAATAATTCTGTCACTGTCGTTGAGTGATAAAATTATGAGACTCATGCCTGTGTTTACAGGTTAATACAGAGGGTGATGTACAAGCGGCGGGTGCCTGATAGGAATTTCCGTTTTTACTGGGTGCAGTATTACTGAAAGCAGTATCGGAAAGGAATGCAGAGTTTTGACGCTTATACCAGGCGAGTATACAAAATCATTGTCAAAGATCAAAGGGTTGATTATTAATTCAACTTTTTTGAATGACGGATCAAATACAGGCAATGCAGCTTCAGTTTTTTTAACAGTAAGCTGCATTGGTTGTCTGTTAATCGATCAGATCACGAATTTTGGTTTTGATCAGATCAATAGCAATACGGTTTTTTCCGCCTTGAGGGATGATCAGGTGAGCGTGCTGTCGGGCAGGTTCAATAAACTGCAGGAACATTGGGCGTACGGTTTCAAGGTACTGCTTGATCACGGAATCAACATCGCGACCACGTTCGACAATATCGCGCTTCATACGACGAATCAGGCAGATGTCCAGAGGTGTGTCCATATAAAAGCGTAAATCGAAGGCTTCACGAATGTCCGGGCGGGTAAACAACAGAATACCTTCAACAATCACCACACGGGCTGGCAATACATGACGGCTCTCGTCTTTTCGGTTGTGAATCGAATAGTCGTAAATAGGAACGTCAACGGCTTTGCCTGTTTTCAACTGGCGCATGTGCTCCAGCATCAGTTCATGATCCATGGAATCTGGATGGTCGTAGTTAGTGCGAACACGTTCGTCCATGGTCAGGTGAGTCTGATCCTTGTAGTAAGAATCTTCCGAGATGATACACAGATGTTCCGACTGCAACTCTTCGATCAGGGTGTTGGCCAGCAGGCTTTTACCTGATGCAGAAGCACCGGCAACACCGACAAGGATGGTTTTTTGTTTCATAAATAATCCACCATTGGGAGTTGTGGATGAATAGAGATTCAGGCTTGAGGACGATCGACAGGGTGAGGTTTTCCATCGTCGTCTATGGCAACGTAAGTGAAAAGGCCCTCTGTGACTTTGACCCGTTTCTGGTTGAATGGCATCTTCAAGCTCCATACTTCCAGCTTAATACGCATTGACGTCGTGCCAATATGCATGAACTCGGCGTAACAGCAGATAACGTCACCGACTTTGACTGGCTGGTGGAAGGACATGGATTCTATAGCAACGGTTGATATACGACTGTGGGCGCACTGCTTGGCTGCCATACCGCCAGCCAGATCCATCTGCGACAGTATCCAGCCACCAAAGATATCACCATTGGCATTGGTGTCCGCAGGCATTGCCAGAGTGCGAAGAACCAGTTCACCTCGGGGCTCATGCATCAGAGCATCTCCAAATCTATCCAGTTTAAGCAGCGAATCCTAAGGGGCTGAGTGGCAGTTGTAAATTGGTAGATGTCTGTTTGTGATTTCCCTGTAGTTTCGGTATAAGAGCCCGTCTTTAAAGCTCTGTTACGGCAGGTTCATGGCGTCAGGGCTTCTGATCAGACTTTTTATCCGGGTAGATAAGGTTAGATAGATTTATGGGATTTGATTCTCTCGTCAATACCAGCCAGCTGTTGATGCGCAACGCTCAGTGGCTGGAAAGCGACAACATGCTACTGGTGGGTATGCCAGCCGATAATCTGGCCAGTGTGCTGCTGGAAGAGGGAGTGGCTAACAGAGTGTCCGGCCTGACCCGTGACTATGCGGTTTTTCGACGTCTCCGGTCTGTCTGGGCGCGCAATGACCGGCTGAATCTGGAGTTTGCGCCGGTTGTTTCGCAAACCGGGCAACGCTTTGATGGCATTATTTTATTCCTGCAGAAAAGCAAGCCATTAATGGATTACTGGCTGAACATGTTATTACCGCTGATGACAGAAGACGGCTGTATCTGGTTGGTGGGAGAAAATGGCGAAGGAATTAAATCCTGGAGAAAGCGTCTGAAGAATACGTTCGGATCGGTCAAAAATCTTGATAATGCCCGCCACTGCGGCTTACTGGAAGGTTCTTCACCCATTAGTGTTGAAACGTTCGACTGGCAGAAGGCGTTTACTGAGTTTGAAGTCCCTGTGGCAGGCAGGCCATTGTCCATTCAGTCATTGCCTGGTGTTTTCAGTCACGGTCGACTGGACGTGGGAACTCAGGTATTGCTTGATACCTTTGATAAAGTGCCAGCCGGAAAGGTGCTGGATTTTGGTTGCGGCGCAGGCGTTATTTCTGCTGCTTTAGCACAGATAAGGGCTGATAATGATTACACTCTGGTGGATTGCGATGCTCTGGCTCTGGCTAGCTCGGAACGTACACTGAAGCAGCTTGAGGTTGAGCGATTCAAAACCGTTGCCAGTGATGGTTTATCAGAGGTTGAAGGGACATTCGATTTTATGGTTTCAAACCCACCTTTTCATCAGGGCGTAAAGACTCATTACGCGGTTACTGAGCAGTTTCTGGCAGAATCTTCACAACGTCTTAATAGAGGTGGAGAACTGAGAATTGTGGCAAACAGCTTCCTGCGTTATGAGCCCATTATTGTTAAAGCCTTTGGCCATTGTAAAACGCTGGTTAGCCGGAATGGATTCAGTGTTTACCAGGCCATTAAACGTTAATGTCTGTCGAATGTTCAGGTGTCGTATTTCTGTCGCCTGAACAGTGTGTTACCTGTTTTATTAAAAACAGCACATTTATTCTGACTCCCTATCAAAAGCTGTTTTTTTAGAATAATTATTTCCTATACTAACCAAAAGTTGTGATTCCTAAGATCAGGGAGAGATCAGATGGCTTCAATTTTTGACAAAATGAACGCCCGGCTGCCAGCCCTTTTAAGGCCAGGAAGTCGCCTGAGAACCAAAGCCGCATCAATCAAGCCGCTTATTGCTCTCAAGAAATTTGCGCTTAAAACCGTTATGGCGGCTAAAAAACTAAGGTTGTTAGTGCCAAGAAGGGCAAGTAATTTTGCCAAAGACCTGCATACGCCTCACACGTCGCTGAGATCGAAACTGGGGGCTGATGTGGATACAGCTCTGCATAGTCGATCCATAAAGCAGGCTGACCCTAAAGACATTCTTGAGCAATTTCGTTTAAAAGGTGAAAAGTACGGTACTGAAGCTGCTAAACAAGAAGCTACAGATTTGCTGGCTGCGTTTGAAAAGCTAAAGCCTGCGCTGGAAAAGTTTGTTGAAGGCGCTGATGTGCGGGCAGACAGACAGCGTGAAGCAATAGCGAAACTTGAGAATAAGTTTACTGATGGCCTTGCCAAACTTAAAGACATTGCCTGGGCCGATATGGACGCTTTTCTTGACAGCAAATCCAGTGGTGAAGTGATCGAATACCAGAGTCTGCATCAACTGATTTATGGTACAAGCCACGTCAAAACAGGAACCGGTGAGAGGTTGCCTGGTTTAAAACACTTTGTCCAGTCAGTTAAGGCCGACCCGTCACAGCGTAAACCAGTTGAATTGCCAAATGGCGAGTCAGGCATGGAAAGTGAGTTTGATGCAGCATTAAGGCTGATGAAGGAGGAGTGGATTCCTCACGGAGACAGTGTGAATGAGCAGCTGGGTCGTTGGGAAGATGAAAAGCATACGTCAAGCGCCCGTGATCACCAGCATTATTTTGCTTTCCTGCGGTCACTGGAAAGACTGGGAATGATGACTATGGATCCGGACAAAAGCACTGCGCTTGATGCCAAGCAAAAGTTCCTTGGTCAATACGGTGAGTTATTCGGTATTGGGGATTCCATATTTGCAGCGTCGGGCGGTCGCAGACGATTAAGACACAGGAGTGCCACCGCTTCCCAAGAGGTTCAGAAAAACGTTCAGAATGAAGTTGACTCAGGTCTTTCATCAGAAGACGAATATCTAACCACTCAGACTCAGAGTGGTTCAGAAACGGATTATGAAAGTGCTAAAGAGATTGATGAAAAAGGTTCTGGTTTACGAAGAAGAAAATTAAGAACAAAAGGTGATAGGGATAAGAGCTACAATTCAGGCAAACAACTTCCTAAAGACAAGTAGAGAACAAAAATCAGTAAAAATTAAACGCTGTTTTTATCGCGACCTTTTTGACATGCCCCAAATTTGTTTATGGGGCATTTTTTTCATAACTTCAAAAAGTAATCTTCCAGTAACCGGGTAACTTGCTGAGTGTAGCGATGGTCTTTATCGTAAATGGTGACTCGTTTCTCTGATGCAATATAGGGTTGTGATTGGCTGAGTTTTTTTATTGCCAGCGCATTCCGGTGGCTATTACGCTCTTCCGATGAGCGAATGACCGTTGATGAATACAGACACAACCTTGTCCGGCTATTTATTTCCCGAAGAAAAGAAGGTGTTGATACCGTTGGAAGTAGCACCCAGGCCATACCATCGTTCTCAAGAAGCTGGTTAATGGATTCAGCCAGTTGAGAAAAACTGAGTGTATCCGTATGCCTTGCTATATTCCGCCGTTCGTCCGGTGCTCTCAGTGAGTTCTCAAAAAAAGGCGGGTTGCAGATAATGGTGTCGTATTGTGTACCAGCAGGTAAATCCTGTACTGCGGAATGAATGACCTGTAAGCGCTGTTGCCAGGGGCTTTGGTCGAAATTCTGCTGTGCCTGACAAGCGGCTTCGCTATCCAGTTCAACGGCATCAATGTGAGCAAAGCTGCGCTGTGCCGCCATCAGGCTTAACAGTCCTGTACCCGCGCCTATATCCAGAATGCGTCGACTGTCTTCAACATCAACCAGCGCACCAAAGAGGCAGGCATCCAGCGTTACTTTCATGGCACACTGACCCTGATTTACCCGGAACTGTTTGAACTGAAAATAGGGGTTTGATTTTCTTGCCATTTGATTAACTCTGTCCGGCTGAGGGCTCTGGGCATTCCAGTTTTGAAGACTTTTTTGCAAAGGATTTGTGTTGTTGCAGCACAACGGCAAAAACAATCATCACCAATCCGACGTAAGTGGCTGGCTGGATGCTTTCGTGCAGAATATGTGTAATGAAGAACAGGGAAAGAAAAGGGCTCAGATAGCTGATATTACTCACGGCTGCGGTGTTTTCGGCCAGCTTAAGCGCTCTCAGCCAGAGAATGTAGGCAACACCCATCTCAATCACACCGATGTAAGCAGCCCCCAGTAATCCTTCAAAACTTACAGTATGAAAATCAGAAGCAATAGCCGTTGCGGCGATAATCCATGGCATACCAAATAAGAAACAGATCAATAGCCCAACCAAAGAATCGCCTTTCAGGCGGGTATTGAAAATCCAGTACACTGCCCAGGTGAGTGTACTGGCAAGGGCAAGAACAACACCAGGGAGGCTGCCAAACTCAAGACTTTGCAGCTGACCACGGGTGCTGATAATCAGTACACCCAGATAGGCAATAAGACAACAAAGAACATCTTTGCGGCTAAGGTTTTTTCCAAGAAATGGAACCGCAAGCAGGCTTAGCGCAACAGGCCAGCTGTAGTTAAGCGCCTGCGCCTGCTGGGCTGGCAGAAGTTCGTATGCTCCGAACAGAAAGATATGATAAAGAAAAGGGTTAAGCACACCGAGAAAAGCGTAAAGCCAGAATGATTCCCGAGCCTGGCGGATTAACAGCCTGCCTTTGTTTTGCAGCAGAACAATGCTTCCAAGCAGCAGGGTAGATGTCAGCACTGACCAGAAAACAAGCTGCCAGGGGTCCAGATAGTCAAGAGTCAGCTTGAATGCTGTTGCGATGGTTGACCATAACAGTGCCGTGGCCAGAGCGTAACTGCATGCCTTGGATTGTGATGTCATTACTTGCCTGTTTATTTGCACACGTTTTTAAAATAGGGGCGCTTATATAGCATATTCATAAACAGGCTGTCAGCTAATAGTTGCTAGCCTTCCATGGCCAAAGTGGTGCGTTATTCTTCACCGGTGTAAAGGCTGGCCTTGCGATTGGAGGCTCTGCCTGCACTGGTATCGTTGTGTTCAAGTATGACTCCGCCCGCCATTGGCTTTATCCGGTCGCTGGAAATACCCTGTGTGACAAGGTAGTCCCTGACTGAGTCGGCCCGACTCTGGGATAAGTCAATGTTGTGGGCGGGTTCACCGCTATTGTCTGTGTAACCGTATACCCGGAGCTTCAAATCCGGATTGTCTTTCATTTTTTGCGCAACATTGTTGAGGAACTGTCTGGAAGGGTCGTCAAGGTCTTTTTCGTCGAAGCGAAAATGAATTTCACCGAGGTTTTCAGACACTTTCCGGTAGCATCCCTGTCTGTCAACCGGTGCACCATTCATGGTATTCGGGCACCTATCCAAATCATCAGGTACCCCATCATTGTCTGAATCCATGGGACAGCCTTTATCGTCAACCATAACGCCGGCTGGTGTATCGGGGCATTGATCCATATTGTCTGCAACACCGTCACCATCGCTGTCCGGGCAGCCGTGTTCGTTGACTATCATGCCTGCCGGCGTGTTTGGACACTGGTCCTGGTAGTCAGGTACGCCATCGTTGTCTGAATCTAATGGACAGCCGGACTTTCCAACTTCTACTCCGGGAGGGGTATTTTTACAGAGGTCGTTGCGATCAGTGACACCATCGCCGTCACTGTCTTTGTCAGTGAATGCGCACAGCAGGCCGCCCAGTAATGCACCGACGGCAGCGCCTCCGGCAGCAGCGGTGCCACCTTCCAGTGCGGCACCAAGAATGCCTCCCGAACCACCGCCTATGAGCGCACACTGCCCCCAACGCTTGATACTGCCATCAGTCGCACATCCCGATATCATGATGCTGAACAGAACCAGGGTCAAAACTCCTGAAAATGAACGGGGGCTGGACATAGCTAAAACTCCGGACAGAAGAAACAGGTCTTTGTGGAACTGAAGAAGTATAGGTCAGGATGGAGTTAATTCATGCAACGACTGACATAATTGGTGGTCATTGCATGTTACTCATTCAAATACAACTCAGCCATGCTGTCCAGCCGACTTTTTACTTCCTTCCAGTGCGGCATAACCTGAGTCAGCAAGCGCCAGAAGCGTTCGCTGTGGTTGTGTTCAGCGATATGACAAAGCTCATGCAGAATCACATAATCGATGCACTCTTTGGGAGCCTTGATCAAATGAGGGTTTAGCATCAGGGCTCCCCTGGCAGAACAGCTACCCCACTGTTTCTGCATAGGCAGTATGCGGAAGCCAGGAATGCCCTTGACCCAAGTGGCCTGGGGCAGCAGGTATTGTAAGCGCTCCTGGAAAATACACTCAGCTCTGTACTTATACCAGTCGTTCACCAGCCCTTTAACCAACGAGGTTTTCTTGCTGTCAAACCGGGGCAGAGAAACAAGCAGTTTTCCTCTGTTCATTTTGACGGACGCAGCTGCGCCTTTTTCCTCAATAACCTTCAGCACATAACGCCTGCCAAGATAGAACTGCATCTCACCGCTGACGTAATGCCTGGTTTGCACATACTTCTGATGGCTGCGGAATTCAACAATGGCATCCAAGATCCACTTTGCCCGTTTCATCACAGCTTCATGGATATCTGAGTAGCCCGCATCATCCGGAGCAGTGACAATAATTTCGCCATCTGGATGAACACGGATGGCGATTTTCCGGGCTTTGCCTCCAGGGAAGGCTTTACGAATTACATGATAAGATACAGCCTCGTCGCCATAGACGAAGCTGTATTTTTCTTTTGTGTGTTCATTGGAGCTCACTGAGGCCATTATTGGTTCAGTCCTGCCAGACCAAGACGGGTAATCTTCACAACATCCGTAATCAATGCCTGAGCCTTATCGATTCCCAAATCATTAAACAGAAGGGGCAACAGGCCAACCGTAATCTGGTTCTCAATCTCCTGAGGGTTGATTGAGAATTCAGCGACGGCATTTCTTACTACCTGATCAATCTGCACAGCATAGTCAAAACAGTGTGCCTCACCGGGTGTACCTTGCCCTTCGGCTGGAAGAGGTTCGCCAAGATGCTTCAGAAACAGACCATAATAAGCCTGAACAGGCTGCCGGATTTTCTGGTCAAGTTCTTCAAACCGATCAGAAGGAATCCCCTCGACTTTCCGCTCTTTTACCTGCTGTTCAAAGTCGGCAAACAGCATGTACTGCTTGACCGGAGCATCAAACATCGCTTTGGTTTTCTCGATGGCTTTCTTCAGCAGTCTGGAAAAGTATTCCTGAGCATAGGGGTCATCAGCCAATTCCTGTTCAATCATCCTGGTGATCCGCCCGGTGATCTGGTCTTTCCTGTTACGGGCTTCATCATCGGTCATATTTTCGGGCCTGGCATCCTTACCCATATTGCCCACCAGATAAACACCTTCAGACTCTTTTAC
This sequence comes from Endozoicomonas euniceicola, assembly GCF_025562755.1. GTDB lineage: Bacteria > Pseudomonadota > Gammaproteobacteria > Pseudomonadales > Endozoicomonadaceae > Endozoicomonas_A > Endozoicomonas_A euniceicola. The sequence goes on along the minus strand of NZ_CP103300.1, from coordinate 894,141 downwards.
TTCAACCCCGCCAATATGCTTGTCCAGTAACGCACGGATATCGTCGGTGTACTCGTCGTAGTCGATGGTCTCTTCTGCATCTTCACGCACTTGCTTACGAAGCTGGGACATCATTTTCAGAGTGTCTTTGTAAAGCTGACGCTTGTCATCAAAACTCTTGTCTTCAAAGTAGGTGGCTGATTGCAGGGCAACCTTCAGGCAGTTGGTGAAAGCGGTTAAAGCCTCGTAAAAATCATCACGCTTTTTCAGATTGGTATCGGTTAGTTGCCCATCCACCGTATCAATCTTCGGAGCCAGAACCTGCCGTAATGCCTGGCCGTCCTGTTTGTTTTTCACGCCATCGAAAGTCGTCCAAAGCTCTGCATAGAGTCCGGGGAGTTTTTTATACTCCGTCTCCATACTGTTGTAGAGACCTTTGAGATCATCGATGTCGTAGCCACCTTGCGTCCGTTCCGCCAGCTCCTGATACTTTTCGATGGTGGTATCCAGCTCTTTCAGGATTCCACGGTAGTCGATCAGGTAGCCAAACTGCTTCTTGCTATGCAGGCGATTAACCCGAGCAATGGCCTGAATCAGGTTGTGCTGTTTCAGTGGCTTGTCGATGTAGAGTACGGTGTTCTTAGGCTCATCGAATCCGGTCAGCAGCTTGTCCACCACAATCATCAGGTCAGGGCCGTCATCTTCAGCAAACTCTGCGATGATTTGTTTGGTATAAACTTTTTCATCCTGATTGCCTACATTGTCTTTCCACCAGTTCTGAACAAGATCAGTACTCTCCTTATCAACAGCATCATGACCTTCACGGGTGTCTGGTGACGACATCGCTACAACAGAAGTCACCTTGCCAATATCATCCAGCATTTTTTTGTACTGAATGGCAGCCGCCCTGGAATCGCAGGCAAGTTGTCCCTTTAGCCCTTGCTGTTTGAAGTTCTGGAAGTGATCGGAAATATCATGGGCAATCAGTTCCAAACGACCTTCGGTTTGGTAAATCTGTCCCTTCTGTGCAAACTTTTTCTTCAGGTCAGTGCGCTGCTTCTCCGAAAGCTGCTCAGTAATCCGGTCGAACCAGGCATCAATCGCTTTATCGTTGGTGCTGAGTTCCGGAATTCGCTCTTCGTAGAGCAATGGCGTAACGGTTTTGTCTTCCACTGCCTGCTGCATGGTGTAGGAGTGGATGATCTTGCCAAACTTGTTTTCAGTCTTGTCGTCTTGCAGCAGAGGCGTACCTGTAAAGGCGATAAAAGCAGCGTTGGGCAAAGCTTGCTGCATGCGGATATTATTCTCACCGTTCTGGCTACGATGACCTTCATCAACCAACACAATCATGTCCGGACTGTCGTTATGGCATTCTGGCAATTTAATGGCGGTTCGGAATTTGTTGATGATCGAAAAAATAATGCGTTCGTTACCCTTACCAATCTGCTCCGCCAGTCGTCGGCCTGTTGTCGCCATCGCCTGTTTCTTGTCCTTGCCGGACAATGCACCGCCAGAGGCAAAAGTACGGGCAAGCTGGTCTTCCAGGTCAACCCTGTCAGTAACCACAACGACCCGACACCTTGCGAGTTCTTTCAGCCAGATCAGAGCTTTGGACAGGAACACCATCGTAAACGACTTGCCGGAGCCTGTGGTGTGCCAGATGACACCACCATTACGAGAGCCTCTGTCATCGAAAGAAGTTATTCGCTCAACCAGAGCCTTGATACCAAACACCTGTTGATAACGGGCAACAATCCTCCCCGCTTTTTTATCAAACAGGGTAAAAAGACGAGTCATATCCAACAACCGGTCATGCCGCAGGAGCGAAACCAGTAGACGATCCTGGTCAGTCACCACCCGATCATCGCCAGCAACCAGAGACTCGTACTCTTCACGGAATTTTTGGGGTCTGTGAGAAAAAATAGAATCAAGCTGAACTTTAGAAAGAGCCTTGTTTTTGAGCTTGGAAAATTCTGCCTCAGCAATCTCTTCCTCTTTCCACTTCGCCCAGAACTTTTCCGGTGTACCGCAGGTGGCATACCGACCTTCATGTCCATTCACCGACAGCAATAACTGGCTGTAAGCAAACAGATGGGGAATCTCATCAATCTTCTGGTTGCGGATATTCTGGGAAATGCCTTCAGAAACGGTAGGCTTGCCTTCAGTAGACGAGTCTGGTCGTTTAGCTTCAATAGCCACCCAGGGCAGGCCATTAACAAAGCAGACCAGGTCGGGAATACGTTTGCCGGTTCCCTGGCTGTTCTCCACTTCCAGCTCTTCGGTAAAGTGGTAAACATTATTTTCAGGGTTTTCCCAGTCGATAATCTGAATGGTTGGGCTGGCTTTTTTGCCGCCCACAAACTCGGTGATACCAATGCCGTAGGTCAGGGCGTTATAAAGCTTTTCATTGGCGGCTTTCAGCCCTTCGTTCATGGCCGGTGTCGCCAGTTCATGAACAATTTTGTCGATAGCGGCTGACGACAGTGGGTGTTCTTTTCCCATAAAGGTAAAGGTTTTTTTTGCCAGCAGTTCACGCAGTACCTGAGGCAGAATAACGGTAGACCGGCTTCCCCGCTGTGCCAGGCATTCAGCCGGGGGAATAAACTGGTAGCCTAAATTAGTCAGAAGAGTCAGGGCGGGTATTTTTGCGCTTTGTTCTTCCTTAAAGTTCGCTAATATCAAGTCCAGCATTACTGCATCCATTGCCTGAGTACATTCACCGCAACTGGGGCAAAAGCCTCCAGTTTGCCATTTTTTGGTTTGGAAATGTCCCCGATTACTATTTCGATCAGTTCGTCATCATCCAGCCCTTCTTCCGGGTTGACACCATTAGTGAAAAGCAGTGTCTGAACCAGCTGTTTCCTTTTTTCTATCAGGCTGCGGTTGTTCTGCTCCCGGTCACCAAGATTAAGGACACCTATTGCTTCGATGGCTCTGAGAGTTTTTCCGATGACCCGCCCGCTCAGTTTGAACTCAAACTCCGTTTCACACTCCGGCATCAATGGCAAAGGCTTTGACCTATGGGCATTATCACATTGTTTCGGCGTTGTGCAGCTGACAACGATATTACTGAAATCCAGGCTGCGGCCAGGTGCTATCCTGCGAGCTTCAACATGTTCATTCATACAGTCACTATTTTCACCGGAAATAGACTGGCAGCAATAAGCGCACAGGTAAAACTGCTCTTCTAAACAGGCGGTACGGATATCCTGACGCTCCTTTTCCGTCAGGTCTCCATAATTACCTCTGGGGTTTCTGGCTTTCCACTGCCGCAAGCTTTCAGGCTCAAACCCTTCGATTTTACTGATTCTTCGCACTACGAAACTCCTTTTTACGCAGCTCTTTTTTGCGAAGCAGCAACCGTGCTTTGGTCAGCTCCAGATTAGTCTCGGGAAGTTCCTCTTCTAACCCCTTCAGTAACTGATGGGCCAGTGTCAAATCAGCATCGTGTATGGCATCAAGAAGATCATTCAGCTGAATATTGATGTCTTTATTCCTGATATCAGTATCCATAATATCCAGCAGAACCGTGTTGGCATCTTCACCATACAACGGTTTCAGCTGTTTTAAATCATCACCATCAATCAGGTAGGTCAGCACATTTTTACTGTCGCTGATCACCAAAGGTGAATGAGTGGTTAGCACAAACTGACAATTTGGGAAAGTTGCCGTCAGTTGATTGATTAAACTGCGCTGCCACTGGGGATGAAGGTGCATATCCACTTCATCGATCAAAACAATGCCATCGCCTTCCAGCGGGTTTTGCAGTGCCGGATTCATCACCGCCAGCCGCCGGGCAATATCACCAATCAACGCCATCAATGACTTTTCGCCCTGGGACAACTGGGCGACATCGAACGCCTCACCATTTTTGTCAATCGACATATGCAGTCTTGGTTTACGCCTTACCCGCAGGTTGGAAAACTCTGGCATAAATTTGTAAATAGCGGAGCGAACCGCTGTCAGCTGCCTGTCTTTTGATGATGCCTTTAACTCATTCAGGCGTTTCCAGGTGTCTTCATCTTCTTTTAGTACTGAGCGCAGCTGGTCAAGAATATCATCCGAGAGGCCAGACTCATTTTCGCTGTCCTCACGTTCCCGGAACCATTCAAAAAAGCGCCTGAAGTCAACGCCCTGACTAAGGGACTTGTCGTAACCGTCGAGTTGCAGGAATGTGTGTTTGTCTTTAATTTTCAGGGGAATGTCGAGCACGACCCGCTCAACAGAATAAAAGGCCATCAGCGGTAAACTGGCTGTTTCATCTTTGGAGAGTGATGTCCGATAGTGGTCAGCCAGAGCTTTAGCGCCAGAGTATTCGCTTTTGAACTCACCCTTGCGGCCTTTGCGAGCCTTGGCAACCATCCACGAAAAATAATTCTCTTCATCAGAGTACCCTTCAGCATCAGGATTATCGGGATTACCGGTAAAACAGAATGCATCAACGGCCATCGCTGCCGAGTTTTTACCATTCTTTATGGCCAGCTCTGGTATCGGACTACCGGCACTTTTATCACTCTGGATACGGGAGACCAGCCAGCTCAGGGAGGTGGCCAGTGATCGCAGAATCGAGGTTTTGCCGGAACCATTATTACCCACAAAAACGGTAACATTGCTGTTCAGGTTCTCCAGTGGAGCCAGTGGAATCTCCAGGTCGGAAAAACGCCCGACATTGCGTAATGTCAGCTTTTTAACCTCCATTAGCTTTCTCCCTGCTTAATACTGTTTTGTTCAACATTACCCCCGGCCTGCTGACTCAGCAATAACTCCCGTTGTTTTTCCAGTTGCAGCCGCAGCTCCTCTTCACTGGGCAACTCCGTCATGTATTCAGAAGCAAACAGTTGCTTGCTGTCGTTCAATACCGAATATTTGGCAACGGTTTGATTACCTTCGGAACAGAGGATAAGGCCGATGGTAGGGTTATCATCTGCACGGCGTTTTTTCTCTTCATACATCCGTACATACATATCCATCTGTCCGACATCCTGATGAGTCAGTCTGTGCATTTTCAGGTCGATCAGCAGGAAGCACTTGAGGTGGAAGTTGTAAAACACCAGGTCGATAAAATAATCACCGTCATCTGTGCAGATGCGCTGTTGCCGCTCCACAAAGGCAAAGCCCTTGCCCAGTTCCAGCAAAAACTTCTGAAGATTGTTGATTAGCTCCTGCTCAAGTTCACTTTCCTGAACAGGCCCAGCAGGCAGGTTAAGGAAATCCAGAATATAAGGGTCACGGAAGTAATCCTGTGGTACGTCTTGCAGAGCTGAGGTTTTTTGCTCGGCTTCTGCCAGTACAGGCTTTAAGTCATGCAGCTTTTTTAAAACACCTTCGCCATAAGCGGCACGGGCTGCGTCCTGCTGCTCGTCTTCATCAATCAGGCGGTCTATTTCCCGGTAGGTTTGCACCATGGCGGTATTAACCGCTGTCGCCACCTGTTGCCGACCCTTGGTCAGTAACTCGCGGATATTGTTAAGCAGCTTCTGCTGCTGAATGTCGCTCATCAGGCGGCTTCCTCTGGTTTCAGGTTGACCCTGCGCTTGCCGGTGAGCAACTGTTGCATCAGGGCTTTTTTTTCTTGTTTGAGGTGAAATGCCCTGCTTTGTAAAGTCTCTATTTCATTGCTGGCAACAGTCAGAGTACAAGCGATTTTTCTCTGTTCTTCTATTGGAGGGAGTTTAATTTTTAAAGGTGCTAAGTCTTTAAGGTAAATTCTTACTCTAACACTTCCATTTCCTGCCCTGACCATGAAGTCATTCCAAGCATGCGAGGACCGAAAGTGATCAAAATACTCTGTTAGTAGTATTTCTTCATTGCAATTAAATACAACGTAGTCAGGGCTGACGAGACAGTTTTGTGATTCCGTCCATCGGCAGATGGAGCCTACATTGAGCCTCATTGGGTTGTATGCAAACCAATTTTTTCGGACGACTTTACAACGATCAACGCTTTCCCCTTTGACTTGATCTTTCATTGGCACCATTCCACGAGCTTTTGTTACCGACCGAAGGTCTTCGTGGCCCATCAAGAGGCTTTGATTGCGCAAACTAGATCCAGATACACATTTAGATAAACTTTTTGTTTGCCACTCCCCCTCAAACCCAGCAAAACGCTTTTTCCCTGTCAGCAACTGCTGCATCAGTGCTTTTTTCTGCTGTTTGCTGGCCTCAATCAGCTTTTCGGTGGTTGCAATGGCTTTGTCCCAAGTGCTGAGGATTTTGGCGATTTTGTGTTGTTCATGAAATGGCGGTATGACGATTCTAAGCCCTAATAACCCACTTTTAGTGATATTTTTCATCGAACCGCTTGTGCCTGTGGCTAGATTTGACAAGACATAACGAGAATGATCTGAGGCTAATATGTAGCTCAACCATTTCATACATACGTTTTGTCTCGGTTTCGCCTGCCACAGCTTGTCGGGTAAGAAGAGGTCAAAATAGTCATCTTCTATATACGCACTAGCACCTACCAATTCTTCGGTATTACTGCGACTAATTATAATTTGACCTTTTCGAGGGTGAGTTTTTGCTCTTTTTAGCTCTGAATCAGATACGATGACTTTTGCGGCAAAAGGGTCAAACTTCCCATACGAAACTGCACTAACTTTAAGGACACCTTTTTCTCCTTGGTCGAGGTTTCGATCCACTCCGTTAACACTGATACCAGACTCTAAACCTTTGATCAAATCACCAACTCGACCATCATTCCAACCCTCAGGCACCATAACCCAGCTCCTTCATATAGCTTGCCATTTCCGCTTCAGCCGTAATGTCGATGAATTGTGCAACGGTGCGTTGCACAAAATGGGCAGGCAGCAAAGAAAGGTGCGACACTGTCGCACCATTTTTATTCATCATGACTTGATGCCTCCAAAACGGCGGATAACTCTTGCTCCAGCTCTTCAATGGTGGGCAAACTGGATTGCAGGCCTTCCGGCAACTGTTGGGTCATGGTCTGTTGCCAGTTGGCGACACCAATGGGGTTGTTGTAACCCGACAGAGCGTATTCAACCACCAGATTGTTCTTCTCTTTAACCAACAGTAAGCCGATGGTGGGCTGGTCGGTGTCGTGGCGCATCTGGTCGTCAATGACAGCCTGATACAGGTGGAGCTGGCTCACATGCTCTGGCTTAAACGCACCTATCTTCAGTTCCACCACCACATAGCAGCGCATTTTCAAATGGTAAAACAGCAGGTCGGCGTAAAAGTCCTGGTTGCCTAGCTCAAGATGTACCTGTCGTCCCACAAAGGCAAAACCCTGACCGAGCTCCACCAGAAACTGTTCCAGATGTTCTTGCAGACGTTTTTCCAGTTCGGCTTCCCGTTTAGGTGTATCCAGCCCTATAAAATCAAACAAGTAAGGATCTTTAAATAATTGCACCGCCATATCCGACTGAGCGGGGGGCAGGGTTTCAGGGAAGTTGTTAATGCTTTTGCCCCGTCGGCCAAACTCGTTGTTGTCGATATGGAAAACCAGCATGTCCCGGCTCCACCCCCGTTCCAGTGCTTCCTGTGCGTACCAGAGACGGACGTTCTGCTCTTTAACCTTGTCCAGTAAGGCGCAATTGCTGCGCCATGGCAATTGTGCAACGGTGCGTTGCACAATTTCGGCATCTGGCCAGCTGGCAGCAAATTTTGTCATATATTTCAGGTTTCTGGGGCTGAATCCAGACAGTGCGGGCAGTTGTTTTTTCAGGTCTTGCGACAGCCGGTCAATGACCTTTGCGCCCCATCCAGCTTGCTGTTGTTTGTTCAGAATGTGCTGTCCCAGCTGCCAGTACAACAGTATTTGCTCTACATTAACTTTTTGTAAGGCTGTCACTCTCCGACCGGCGATGATATCAATCATCCGGGTCAGGAAATCCGGGTAATCTCCGGGCAGGTTGCACAGGCTCTCACCGACTGGAAAGCACACTCCATCACGTTTAGATGGCACCCGTTCTTTGCGCTGTTCGTGTTTGTGATCTTTATCACTCATACCCCAACTCCTTCAAATAACCCGCCATTTCAGCTTCCAGATTAGCCAGCTCATTTTGCAGCGCCAACCGTTCACTGCGAACCACCATCAGGTCAATCTCTTCTTCCTCTTCAAAGGTATCCACATAGCGGGGAATATTCAGGTTGTAATCGTTCTCCTGAATTTCTTCCAGAGTGGCAAGGTAGGCGTATTTATCTACAGTCTGGCGATTCTGATAGGTATCAACAATCTTCTGAATATTGTCAGTAGTGAGCAGGTTCTGGTTTTTACCCGACTGGAACTCACGGGAGGCATCAATAAACAGTACTTTGTCGTCAGTCTTCCGTTTCCTGAAGATCAGAATCGCCGCAGGGATACCTGTACCAAAGAACAGTTTTTCCGGCAGTCCAATAACGGTATCCAGCAGGTTTTCATCAATCAGTTGTTTACGGATTTTGCCTTCGCTGGATGCGCGGAACAGCACACCGTGAGGTACAACCACGCCCATACGTCCCCCTTGCTTTGATGAAGAGCCAGGTTTCAGGGTTTCAATCATATGGGAGATAAAAGCGTAATCCCCTTTGGTCTTGGGCGGAATACCACGACGGAAACGAGCGAACGGGTCATTGCCTGCATCTTCATGCCCCCACTTATCCAGTGAGAACGGAGGGTTCGCGGTTACTACATCAAAATGCAATAAACCACCGTTGCCGTCTTGCAGCTTGGGGTTGCGAATGGTGTCGCCCCATTCTATGCGGTGGTTATCTTCACCGTGCAGGAACATATTCATTTTTGCCAGCGACCAGGTAGAGCCGATAGCTTCCTGACCAAACAGGGCGTATTTCTTTGAACCGTTGTAGTTCTTCTGCACCTGCTTGCCACACTTCATCAGCAGAGAGCCGGAACCACAGGCCGGATCACAAATCTGGTCGCCTTCTTCTGGTTCCAGCAGAATGGAGAGCAGGTCAGACACTTCAGGCGGGGTATAGAATTCACCCGCAGACTTACCGCTACCTGCCGCAAAGTGCTTGATCAGGTATTCGTAAGCGTTACCAATCACATCCAGAGAACCAACACGGCTTGGGCGCAGGTTCAGGGTTTCTTTACCGAAGTCTTCCAGCAGGTGGCGCAGAATATCGTTCTTCTGCTTTTCCTCACCCAGCTTGTCGGTGTTGAAGCTGATGCCCTGAAACACATTTTTCAGCTTGGTTCCGTTGGCTTCTTCAATGGCATGCAGGGCCTGGTCAATGCGGCTACCGTTACCGGCTTCATGGCGGTGTTCGTATAAATCCCAGAAGGTAGAGCCTGTTGGAATTTTAAAGGACTGGCTCGCCATCATCGCTTCGATCATGGCCGGATTGTCACCAAACTGCTTGCTGAGTTCGTCTACCTTGTCCTGATGCATATCGGAGATGTATTTCAGGAACAGCATGGTGAGAATAAAATCTTTATAAATCGACGGATCAACAGTTCCGCGAAAGGTGTCGCATGCTTTCCATACGGTATTGTTGATCTCTTGCTGGTTAATCGGCGAGTGAGGCATATCTTTTCTCAGTTAATGCGCTTAAGAGTGTGAGATTAAGTCGTTGGCAATAGCATTAAGCTGCTGCTGTCTGTTATGTATCAGCCTGTGCAGCAAAGCATTTTCACGAAGGCTTGCGGCATAGAGCCTGGCGATGGTGTTCTGGGTTTCAATGTCTGGCACTGCTATAGGCGCAGCGGCCAGTATGGGCTTGCGAATATTGAGCTGGCGACTTCCTTCGGCGCTGTTATCAAAGTAACGCTGAACAGGAGCCTGGTTGATCTGCCACGTTAAAAACTCAGGGTTCAGCTGGCCCTGGTATTCCGGTTTTACCCGCAACAGGAACAGGCTGGGAGCCAGCGTGGTCTCAGGCATATCTTCCGGCACATAACAAGCAAAGTGTCGTATACCCTTGCTGATGAACAGTATATCTCCCTGCTGAAGCCAGTCGGCTTTTCGCTTGCCTGTCAGGTTCGTTGTAATCAGCTTGTCTGCTGACAACTCGCCAAGGTCGGAAATATCCCTTGGTTGTACCGCTTTTACATCACCATCCGGATTTTCCTGAATGCTTCCACGAAAGGGGTAGCCTGCCTGAATAGTCACAAGCTCAGATAATGTAATCTGCCTGGAGGCATGAGCTTTGGCCTTTTTAGGCATAAGACTTTTCCAGTAAATAAAAGGGAAAATTATTCTGTCAGAAAGAGCGGGTTGCTGCAACAAAAAAAATGCAGTATCTGCATATTGCATTTTTAGTTGTAACATTTGGCTCTTCTAACTCCAAAATACGTTTTTTCCCGAAGGCCGTGGCTTGTGCCTTCTTACTGAATGTTTTGGATTCCTGATGTATGATCTGACCGTTTTTTGGGTTTAACAGGAAACCAGATAAACGTCAGTACTAGATATATTGCGGTTTTGGGCTATCAGAGCCCGGTAGAGTTTGAGCATTGCGACTGAAGGCTTCCAGACACCTTACCCAGAGCCATAAGATCAATCTGGGAAGGGAATTCTTTTTCACTTGTTCCCGCCATGAGTGGTCTGAAATATTCAACCCTGTCATCTCGGCAAATTTCCGATGCTGGTCGGCCTGTGTCTGACAGTAAAACCAAGCTCTTCAGCCATCAGAGCCAGTTCATTTTCTGAGAAGTACTTCTGCAAAGTGTTCTTGATAGTAATAATCAGTGTTGAGTTCATCTCGGTAACCATGGACAGTTGTCGTTTTCTATAACAGGTTTGACCATGGGAGATGAACCGCACGATTACTCTCATCAGTGATTAATGCTTAATGTCGTCCATTATGGTGGACTTGTTCGCATTTGCGGCAAAAACATGACTTGTATGAAGGTTTGACAGAATTGCGAATGAGATCATCTATGAATCGTCATACGCTATCCAATGATCCAGCTCAAGATATGTTCAATTATTACCGGAGTTAGTAGAATTATTGACCTTAGCACGTAATTGTTATACTTGATTGCTACATATGAACTTCCTAAAGCAACAGGAATAGTTAACATCATTATATATGGAATATTGTTTGTGCTTAGTTGCTCATGCTGATTTCCATAATACCTCACGGTTAATGACAGGAAAGATGCCAAAGCATTACTATCTAGAATCATGTATGAAAGTTTATGTTTCGTTGTCAAATAAATTGGAAATGCCGCCAGAGAGCAGATAACTGAAATAGTCTCATCTTCTTTTAGATAGTCAGTTCCATACTCGTTATAGGTTGATATATAACCTTTTAATGATAAAGCTATCGTAACAAAACTAAGAATACCACCTCTCAATAAGAAGAGTTTATCACTCATGTCAAATTCATCAATTATGCTTTTTATTTGATGCGCTTTTGGTCGCTCATAACCCAAAAACAGTTCTGGTGCATTACTTTTATATTTGGCTCTTCAGGGATAACTGTGGGTAGAAATGAACAAATTTTTGAGGTAGATGCACCAGTGGCTGACTTTTGATAGCTTTTTGTTGAAGGACAAAAAAACAACAAAAGGCAGCACTGATGCTGATTAAAACTATCCTCAATAAAGTCCATAAACTCAAGTCATTTGTTTATCAGGATGTAAAACCCGGCGTCTATCAAGGTTCAGAAGTATTTAATGTGACAGTGGTTCCTCGAAAGAACAGTCATGCCGTTTGCTCAGGCTGCTTGAAGCCAGCACCAGGCTACGATTCTCTTGCTGAACGCCGTTTTGAGTTCGTCCCTCTCTGGGGAATTAGAGTTTTTCTGCTCTACACAATGCGCAGGGTTCAATGCAAGACGTGTGGCGTAAAGGTTGAACAGGTTCCATGGGGTGATGGCAAGAAAGAACTTACCAAAGTCTACATGCAGTTTCTGGCAAGCTGGGCCAGAAAGCTCTCCTGGAAAGAGGTTGCCTGCACTTTCAATACATCATGGGAGAAGGTCTTTCATGCTGTTGAGTATGTGGTTGAATGGGGCAAGGCGCATCGTTCGCTCGACAATATCAAGGCCATAGGTGTCGACGAGGTGGCGTATCAAATAGGCCATAAGTACCTGACTGTCGTTTACCAGATTGATCGAAACTGCACACGATTGCTGTGGATTGGCGAAGAGCGTACTGAAGCGACGATTCGCAGCTTTTTCTCATTCTTTGGTACAGAGCGAAGCCAGCAGTTGGAGTATGTCTGCTCTGATATGTGGCAGCCTTACGTGAAGGCGATTGCGGAGTTTTCCTGCCAGGCACTGCATATTCTGGATCGCTTCCATATCGTTGCCATGCTAAACAAAGCCATTGATGAAGTCAGGGCATCAGAGCACAAACAACTTCAGGCAGACGGATATGAACCTGTTCTGAAAAAAACTCGCTGGTGCCTGCTCAAGAGAAAAGAAAATCTGACAGAGAAAGAAGAGATCAAGTTAAACACAGTACTCCAGTACAACCTGAAAAGTGTCAGAGCTTACCTGCTTAAAGAGGAATTTCAGGTGTTCTGGGATTACATTTCACCACATTGGGCAGGAAAATATCTGGATCGTTGGTGTACAAGAGTCATGCGGTCAAAGATAGATCCAATGAAGAAGGTGGTCAAAACTATTCGACGACATAAGCCACTTATTCTGAACTGGTTCAGGGCAAAAAAGGCGTTTTCCAGCGGAATTGTTGAGGGTCTGAATACCAAGATAAAACTCACTACGAGAAAATCGTATGGATTCAGAACCTACAGATGTGCAGAAATCGCCCTATATCATGCGCTTGGCAAACTACCTGAACCAGAAACTGCCCACAGATTTTACTGACGAGGCTTATATTTAACTATTCCACTGTTATCTTGAAATACATAACTTCTAATTGAACCTAAGTTATTGAAATTAATTTCTTTATAAAATTTTCCTCTTTCATTAAGAAGTGGTATTAAATGTATTTGTTCTGATTTGGGAGTGTAAAAAATTAAAGATAGCGGAGCTTCAGCTAGTAACTTGTTTAATTCATGAAGTCCAAACGTATAGAATTCTTCTGACTTTATTATTTCTTTAGTTTCTCCCTGAATCGAAATAACAATTAATATTGAAAAAAGAATCGATTTTAGCATTAATAACCCCGAAATTAAGTAGCCATTTTTTTTAGTGTCTAAGAGGTTAGTGCGTATACTAAAAAAATCCAGAGGATTTCGCCAGTGGCGCAGCCTCTCCTGATTTTGGCGTTAGCTGTAGCCAGAGTTCAGTGAATGGTTTTCATCTGTTACTTTGTTCTTATCGCGAGTTTTTGGGTTCCGAGCTGCTTTCAGCAAGGCAGAAAAACTCAGCAAGTCAGGTTCAGTAAAAGCTGGCGAGAGAGAGCGGTGTATTTTCCAGCGTGCAATGCCGACCATCGAATCAAATGCCTTGAAGTATTTATGGGAAATTAACTCCCACACTTAGGGTAGACATTAAGCAATACGCATCGCACCACAAGGGCTTCAGAGTGGCCGGCAGTCATACGATGCAATTATAGGCTCACACCATGTACCCGTGCAGCCCGCAGAACCTGTCTTGGTGCTTCTGAACGGCTGGCCCAAAGTACTGCTCCAGAACCTGTGAATAAAGACAAGTCCTTAATGTCTATCCTAAGAACTCCCACATGCGCGCATATGCGATATGCGATAATCGTTGACTGCTTAACAGATTCAGCAGAACGATTCTATTCAAAATATGGTAGTGGGGTAAACCTGTTATATTGCATGGATGTCAATGCCAAATTCGATTTTGTTGATCAACAGGCCAATAACAATATCGTGCATTTGCTCTAACTTTGAAAAACATATTGTCTTTCTGGTCAGACGCTTAATCCAAGTTCTAAAATTCAGGTTTTTACGTTCAATTTTCTGAGTATTCTCTTTTCCGATGATGTGACTACTTTCGTCGATATTACGCTCATAGGCTCCCCAATCATCAGTATAAAATTTCTTGATACCAAATGGCTCAAGAAGCTCTTTTAGTTTTTTGAAAACCTCATCCTTTCGTTTCCCAAAAACGTAAGCCAAAACAGTATTGGTCGCATGATCAACTGCATGCCAAAGCCAACGCTGGTTACTTTTTTCAAACACATAAGACCACTGTTCATCTATCTCGGCCTCTTGGCAGGCGAGGCCTACGTGAATTACAGCACCCGTTCCAAGATCCATTTTCTGAATATTGGGATTAACTTGAACTAAGCCTTTCTCTTTTTTTTAATGTGTTTATTACTGTTTTTTTATTGATTCCTAAAACCCTGCTTGTATCCCTGATGCCGCCACCATTAATTGCCATATCGACGACTTTTTCTTTAACGCCTGGCTCATAAGCTTTGTACCGGTACTCAAGCATAAAGGACTTGGTTTCACATTCAGCATTACAGCAAAAGTAGCGAGGAACATTATGAGCACTGTAGCCAAAGCTTTTAACGTCATTACCGCCACATTTAGGGCAGTGAACTGGTGTGGAGCACATTTTCATATCGCTCTATGATAAATACGGCATACGCCGTATTTTAGCAAACAACTACAAAATATCAGGTTTGCCCCACTACCCAAAATATGGTTTTGAAATGCTGTGTGAACGCAATGGTCGAGTTCGGATGTTTCTTCCTATGAGAACAGCAGCCCAGCTGTTTGGTTCGTAGCCAACCGCAAATGTAACGAATAAGGATAGATTGTGCGCAGCCGGGTGCAATTAAAAGTGTTCTGGACCCGTTGCGTTTCCTGATATTTGCCATATTCTTTCCTGTGAATCCGTTTTTGTATTTGACACAAATTCGGCACAAATTTTGGCGCAGTGTTAAAAATACGAGAATCGAAACTCATGTAATTTCAACAACTTAGAAATAGCCAAAAATAAGCCCAAAAATGGTATAATTAGCCCTTTGTTGTTATAAGTGCTTGATTTTAAATGAAAAGATTGTTTTCCGTCGCTCCGATGATGGATTGGACAGACAGACATTGTCGTTATTTCCATCGCCTGCTCTCTGAACATGCGGTTTTGTACACCGAGATGGTGACCTCCGGGGCGCTGGTATATGGCGATCGGGAGAGGTTTCTGAAGCATTCTGTTGCTGAATACCCTCTGGCCCTGCAACTGGGAGGGCATGATCCTGAACATCTGGCACAGTGCGCCAGAATGGCTCAGTCAGCGGGCTATCAGGAAGTGAATCTGAACGTTGGCTGCCCCAGCGACCGGGTTCAGAATGGTCGAATTGGTGCCTGCCTTATGGCAGAACCTCAGACGGTGGCTGACGCTGTAAAAGCAATGAAGGATGTTGTGGATATTCCTGTGACGGTTAAGCACCGTATCGGGATTAATGGCAGGGAGTCCTATGAGGAGCTGGTGGACTTTGTCGGTACAGTGAAAGACGCTGGTTGTGAGACTTTTATTGCCCATGCCCGCATTGCCATTCTGGAAGGGCTGTCCCCGAAAGAGAATCGAGATATCCCTCCGTTGAAGCCGGAAGTCGTTTATCAGCTGAAACGTGATTTCCCGGAACTGGAAGTCACCATCAATGGGGGCATTGCCAACTTCGGGCAGATTGAGCAGCACATGCAGCATGTGGATGGTGTGATGCTGGGACGTGAGGCATACCATAATCCTTACCTGATGGCAGAGGTGGACAACCGTCTTTATGGTAGCAGCAAGCCACTACCTGAACGCCGTGCTCTGGTTGAACAGATGGTGCCCTATATTGAAGAGCAGATGAGTCAGGGTGCTTATCTGAGTCATATTACCCGCCACATGCTCGGACTGTATCAGGGTGAGCCCGGAGCCAGAAAATTCAGACGTTATATCAGTGAAAATGCCCACCGGAAAGGGGCTGGGGTTGAGGTGCTTCTGGCTGCGGTGAACGAAGTGGAAGCCATTCGAGAGCAGGCAAAAGAGCGACAGGATTCACTGGCTGCAGGGTCAGCTGTCTGAGTCATCATCCTTGTTTTTGGCTTCGTCGTCTTTGTCGTCTTTGTCGTCTTTGTTGTTTTTGTCGTCTTCGTCGTCTTCGTCGTCTTTGTCGGAAGAGGTCTTACCTTTTTCCAGTTGTTTGACCAGCTCGCTAAAGGCTTTGCGATTGTCTTCATTTAACGACATTAGCACCTTATGAGCATTCAGAACCCGCTCCTGGGTAGCGGGTTCGGTACTGTCTTCACAAGGCAGATCGTTCATTGGCAGTTTAATCAGGTCGTCAAACTCCCGGACCAGGACGAAGACAGAATCAAACCCCATGCTGAGGAGAATCCGGGTAATATCGTTTTGAGTAGAAATGAGGATGGGTACCAGATTGAAACGTTTTTTGGCCTGAATAGACAGTCTGGCCAGTATGCCTAGAGATGTGCTGTCAATCGTTGAGGTTTCAGACAGATCTATAATGACCGAACTGAAGTCCGGGTCATTAAACATGTTGTCCAGAAAGCTTTCCAGAGAGGAACACAGGGTTAAGCGAATTTCACCCAGGAATTTCAGCACATAAGTGCCTTCATTTTCTGCGAACTGTATTTTTCCAGCAGTCATTCAGTTTCGAGCCAGTACTAGCAAGGCGATATCATCCGGCGCTTCACGCATGGCGTCAAGCCCGAGCTTTTTCGTGAGCGCAGGTACGGAGTTGGCACCATCCCTGATCACAGACAATAAATATTGCTCTTTTTCTTCAAGAGAAGACTGAGGGAGTACCTCAAGAATACCGTCGGACAGGATAGTCAAGGTGAATTGCTCCGGCAAGTCGATGGTGACATCCTCAAAGCGTGCATCTTCAAACAGACCCACCGGTAATCCGCGTCCTTCAATCGGATAGGTTTTATCCGGTTCATGCATGATCGGTAAGGGGTAATGTCCGCCGAAGGCATAAGTCAGGGTGTGGTTTCTGATATCGACAACACCGCCAAATACAGCAACATGCTTGCCCAGCCCGCTTTGCAGCAGATTTTTGTTGATGTAGCTGAGTACGTGGGAGGGTTTGACCCGGGCTTTTCCACCGTGTGACTGGTATTCCTTTAACAGGTTGATAGACATGTGCTTTAACAGTACTGTGACGAATGCTGACGATGCGCCATGCCCGGAAACATCCGCCAGATAAAAGGCAAAGCTGTGATCGTTCAGGGCAAAGTAATCAACGAAGTCACCACTCAGGTAGAGTGAAGGAATAATGTGGTGGTCGACCCGGTAGTCCGCAAATTCGAGGGGCTGTTGGGGTAACATACGCATTTGAACTTCACGGCCGGCTTTCTGGTCTTCCTTCAGCAGTTGCAGGTTGCCTTCCAGTGTTTTTATAGCTTCTTCAAGGCTTTCACGGTAGCGGCGGTTTTCAACCGCCAGCTGGGCATTTTCCAGAGCACGGTTGATAGCGTATTCCAGCACTTCCAGATCGACTATAGGCTTGATGATGTAATCACTGGCTCCCAGGCGCAGGGCTTCAACCACATCGGCCATGACACCAGCGCCGGATACCACGATAAAGGGGAGTTCAGGTGATACTTCCCTGACATTGCGTAACACCCCAAGCCCGTCCATGCGTGGCATGCGCAGGTCACAGAGAATCAGGTCGGGTTTGGAGTCCTTGTAGACGGCAAGCCCCTGCTCACCATTTTCAGCCTGGAGAATATTGAAGCCACTGTCCTCAAGATAAGCAACAATGCTTTCTCTGACGATAGTGTCATCGTCAATAACAAGGAGGGTACTGCCAACTCTGCTCATAGGAATTGCCACAGCAGTTGAAGAAAAGAGGAACGGTCTTGCAAGGTCCTGTGCATAGATTGTTAAACCACCTTAGGAGCACGACTTTCAGATACGTCTGAAACATACTCTCAACCTGTGGTGGCTGCAAGTCAATGTGTCGAGTTGTTATTTATTATGTCAGGATTATTGCCGTACTACGGTTGGGGTCTAAAAGTCATCATCAGGTAATTCACCCGTAATAATATAGTTACGACGTTGCAGGTAGGCATCGCGAATAAAAGAATAGCGGTCGCCGACAATCAGGTCTTCAGCACTGAGCAGGGCTGCCCTGGTGTTGACTATATCCAGCCCGAGAGTAAGCAGACGGTCGCTCTCAGGTTCAACCATTTGCCTCGGGCTGATCAGGCTGTCCGGGAATATGCCAACGCCTGAACGAACGGTTCTTGGCCCAAGTAACGGTACGACAACAAAAGGACCCGATGGAACATTCCAGTGTGCCAGCGTCAGGCCGAAATCCTGATAGCGTTTTTCAATCCCAAGAGGGCTGGCGACGTCCAGCATACCCAGCATGCCAATAGTGGAGTTAATGCCAAAACGACCAACGGCAGTCAGGGTGTCGCCTATTTTCAGTTGTAGCAGGGAGTTCGCAGCGTTACGGATTTCGCCAAGGTTGGAAAAAAAGTTGCTGACCAGCTGTTGAACAGGCTTTGGTGTAACGGTGTCGTAACCTTTTGCCGCCGGTTTCAGGGCGTAGGTGTCGATCCATTCGTTGAACCCAAAAATCGACCGGTTGACATTTTCCCATGGGTCATCGAAAGATACACCTTTTTCGGCATAGGCGCTGGAGATAAATCCAGTCAGGAGTACTGCGGTTAGCAATTGCAGTATTCGTGACAGTACACAACGATTATTAGAACAAGTAATAAAAGTCACAGTCCTGTCCTCATGTCCTTTAATTTTTTTAAAGTAGTTCAGGTTGCCTGGCTTGTATTGGCTCTTGTTTGTTTCAGCACAGGCTATAACACTATCAGTATCACACTAAGTGTTTGGAAAATACAAATATTGCCCGAGGGGTGGTTTTCCAGACTGCCTTACAGGTTTTATCGGTTGATATTTACTAAAAGTAAAAGTGAGTTGAGAGCCTGCTACTATACCTCGTTTCAATATACGACTCCGCTTGCCGAATAATGAGATAGAGTTCACTGGAAGCCTTGATCAGCTTATGACATTATTTATGATTCGTCGGGCACAGGAGGGATCATGGAAGATAAAGTCCAGCCAGAGTATAAAGCGACTCAAGTGGTCGAGGTCGGGAGTGCGGAAGAGAGAGTCAGGGCTCTTAGAGAGGCGTATCTGAATGGTACGTTAACAGTAGATAGCGCAAAACTTGCCCGGAAAATGCTGAGCTTTGAACGCAGTCTTGATTGCCTGTACCACAATGACAGCGAATCATTGCGATAGTTTCGGTAGATAGCTGCGGTAGATAGCGCAAGAATGTTTGAAACCAGCAGGAATTTGGTTACAATACACAGTAAGCCAGCCGGAACATCAAGTAGCCCGCTGGCTTTTCTATGCTCCCGTGGCACAGTTGGATAGCGCAGCCGCCTCCTAAGCGGCAGGTCACAGGTTCGAATCCTGTCGGGAGCGCCACTTTTAGTTAATTAGTTAATAAGCATCAAAGCCTGAAGTGTCAGTAAGCACTTCGGGCTTTTTTGTATCTGGCTGAAAGGTGCGGGTGTCAGTTAAGTTATACGGGGATAGTGATTGAAAGCTGGAAGCTGATGATCATTTATACTGTGTATGCATTGTTTTTTCTAAAGTTTTTTTACATAGGAAGCCATCGTTTTTTTAAACACCAGATTCTCGCTCCAGGATACCCAATGAACCCCAGCTTGAATATGACCGACCTGAGAAAAGGCGATATTCTTGTCCTGCACAGTCAGGATAAAGAACCAACAGAAGAACTCTTAGCCCATGTTGCCATGGTTGCCGGAAACAGCTGGTCAGATGATGCCAGTAACCGTTATACCCGCCCCTATATCTTTGAGATGAAAGCACCCACAGGACACTGCCTGAACCTTGTCTATCCTACGAATGGCAAAGTCTGGAGTGTCTACCGTCTGGTCATTACAGAATCCATGGAAGATAGAGAAGAAACTGAAGCTTCAAAGTTACTGCCTGACCAGTCCGCCTCACTGGGTTATATATGGATATTCTATAAGGGTTATCAGTTTAAAGGTCGCCATAAAGTGGTAAATCCTGGCTCTTTCAGCATCTTTTCCGGCATTGCAGCGTATATGGGCTCGTCTGATTTTTCAGCCTATGCTCAGGCCTATGCCCATAGTTTGTGGAAAAATAATAGAAGCCAACCGCCTGCTGAACTGAGAAATACCAGCCGTCTGTTTTCGGGTGCAATTTGTACTTATCTCCCGATAGCTCTTTATCAGGCAGTCATGGGGCTTGATAAATCGTTTATCTACATGGCACTAAATGCCAGGCAGTGCGCACCACGGGATCTTACAAAATACCTGGCAGTCAATAGGTACTGGACCCTTGTGGGTACAGTGTCCGGAGTGGCTGACTGACTTCCTTTACAGCAATGTTTTGTTAATTTTAATCACTGCTTTCTGAATCCTTTTATCGTCCTTGCGATAGCAAGGGCGGTGAATATCTCCCGGATAGAAAATGGCGAAGTCCCCTTCGCCCAGAGACAGATACCTTTCGTCCCTGATGCCTTCAACATAAGCTACATCCTGATCCAGAATATGGTCATCAGCCACAGTGTCGTATTGATTGCTTTCCGAATAGCCAATCACTTCACGACCTTTCAGGACGACTTCAATATCAACGTACTGGTCATGGAATTCCGGCGTCGTTTCTTCACAATTGCAACCTTCGTGGGTATCTGAGTACCAGTACAGGTCTTCTCCCATGACTTCGTAACGTTTGCAGGTGGTCAGGGCATCATCCATTCTGGCTATGATATCTTTCATCGCCATTTTGATGATGGGGTTAAACTGGTGGATGTTATCGATGTCTTTCAGATTTCCGGTGATCATATGATTCTCATTATTGCGTTTTAAAAAAGGAATCCGACATTTTTCTGAGTCTGCCTGATTATCATTTTTATACGACAGTGCATTCATACTCAGAGATAAGAATGAACAGCTCTTTTAACATAATGGCGTTGACCGGAAAAAAAATTGACCTGCGGCAATATAAACAGCCGTGAGAGAATGGAGAAGTTGCCAGATTAAGCCCCTGATCAGGGCTTAATCTGGCTGACGTCTGTGAGCAGTTCGTTCAGAATGTCCATTTTTTCTTTTGACAGGCTACTGGTCAGCCTGGTGTAGCTGGCGTCTACTTTGGGCGCCATTTCTTCCAGCAAGTTGCGGGCTTTTTCAGTCGCACTGATCAGGGTGCGGCGATGATCGTCGGGAGATTTACGACGTTGTACGTATTCTTGCTGCTCCAGCCGCTGAATAATGCCCGTCAGGCTGGGGCTGAGAATGCAGCAGGTTTCAGCTAACTGCTTGGTTTCCATTTCCTCATGGTCATTCAATACCCGCAAAACCCGCCATTGCTGTTCAGTGATGGAGTGTTCCTGAAGCATCGGGCGGAAAAAGCTCATGGCGGCTTCACGGGCTTTAAGTAATTTCAGGGGTAAGGAGTTTTCGTATTTACGCATGGAGAATACTGCTTTATTTGAAGGGGGAGGATTGTGTTCATCTTAGAAGGGATAATCAAGTCCCTGATTAAAAAATGAGCTTTTTTTACGACATACTGACTGTTTTTTATTAGCGGCTGGAATTTAAGCTTAGAATAAAGGGCTGTTGGCTGTTTTGTCGTTATGAAAAGCTGTATCGTAATTGCCGAAAATCGACTACTTTTTACAAATTTACCATTCAATTGAAGGGATCATCCTTATATGCCTGTATCTTTTCCTGAGCAGGAAAATTCTCTGAAAACCTATCTGAATAGCCACTCTGACGATCAGCGGCAGGCTGACTTGATGGGGGAAGTCCTGATCGGCGTGACTCTGGATGATGAGGTGACAGGCAGAGTATCTAAATATCACGCTCATGCAGGGGCTGGGGTACTGCACAGAGCATTCAGTGTATTGTTGTTTAATACCGGGGGGGAGTTGCTGATTCAGAAACGTTCGCCTGAAAAGATAACCTTTCCCGGCTATTGGGCCAATACTTGCTGTTCCCATCCTCTCTATACCAAAGATGAGCTTGAGACTGTTAACAGTGCCGGGGTTAAGCGTGCGGCGATTCGCAAACTGACTCAGGAGCTGGGTATTGCAGGCGAACTGGCGGAAGATGACTTTACCGCCATGGCCCGCCTGTATTACCGGGCAGAGTCAGGCAATGGCTGGGTAGAAGAGGAAATGGATCATATCCTTATTGCCAGGGCCAATGTCACACTGACTCTGAATCCGAACGAGGTAGCCTCTGTCCAGTGGGTGTCCCGGGCAGAGCTGTCAGATTTGCTCAAGGATAATGAGGCTCTGATTGCTCCCTGGTTCAGGGTTATCGCGGAACAGTTGCTACCGGGCTGGTGGTCTCATATCGACGATCGGGAAGCTCTGAAGCGTCTGGCTGACAAGCGCATTA
This sequence comes from Endozoicomonas euniceicola, assembly GCF_025562755.1. Classification (GTDB taxonomy): domain Bacteria; phylum Pseudomonadota; class Gammaproteobacteria; order Pseudomonadales; family Endozoicomonadaceae; genus Endozoicomonas_A; species Endozoicomonas_A euniceicola. The sequence goes on along the minus strand of NZ_CP103300.1, from coordinate 871,934 downwards.
TCAAGGCCTGATCCGGTGTTAAGCCTCAGTCTTGCGAATGCCCTTGTCTTCAATGATGATCAGTCGCTGCTTGTATAAGCCACCCAGCGCCATTTTAAAGGTACGCTTACTGGCACCAAACTGTTTGCGAATGATCGCCGGGTCGGTTTTGTCATTAACGGGCAGAAAACCGTTGTTGGCATTCAATTTGTTGAGAATAGCCTGACCCAGATCAGACGTTGCACCTTTATCAAAACCTGGTTTTTTAAGGCTTAAATCAATTTTACCGTCATCCCTGACCCGCTTAATAAATCCTTCCAGACGGTTGCCAATCTGGAGGGTTTTGCCGGACTCCTGTATGTCCTGATCAAAGATCAGTCCCTGGTGGCGGTTATTGATAATGGCCATAAACCCCAGGTCGGTACGATCGCTGATCAGCAGAGAGACTGGCTGACCGTTTTTGTAGGCAGGCTTCTGCTGGCTCAGAAAACGGTTGATCTTGCTGGTGGCAACAATGCGGCGGGTCTGGTCATCCTGGTAAAGATATACCACATAGGATTTACCCGCTTCCATCCGGCTTTTCTGTTCCGGATAAGGGCATAAAAGGTCTTTGCCCAGGTTCCAGTCCAGGAATGCCCCCACTGGGTTAACCTGCTTGACTGTCAGGCTGGCAAATTCGCCAACCTGTGCGGATGGGGTTTCAGTGGTAGCGATCAGGCAGTCATCGGAGTCCAGGTAGACAAAAACATCAATCTCATCGCCCACCGCACAGCCTTCAGGCACAAATCGTTTGGGCAGCAGGATTTCATCGAACTGCTTACCATCCAGAAACACCCCGAACCCGACTTTATCAACCACTTTCAGGCGGTTCTGCCGCCCGATCTTAACAAACTGTTCAGTCATAAAAATGATTCCGAGTAAAAATTGTGCAGAGTATAAACCTGAACAGAGGGGGTGCAAATGGCTATTGCTACCAATGATAGCGGAAGCGTTTGTACAGGCTGGCAGGCAGTCTTCAGGTATCGAGGCGAAAACGAAACTTTTTGCTATCGGCAGAGTCCTAATACTATGTTTATTCCAAGAACAAGTTTATTCAGGAATCTGAACTGGAAGGGAAATTCTCACGCTTAACCGACCACCAAGAAAGGAATTAATGATGAAATTGATGAAACGGCTGAATCATAAAATTCTGGTATTTCTGGCTCTGCTTGGATATGTATTGCACGCCCATGCACAAAAAAACTGGGAAGATATTTTTACTGTTTATATGCTCGACCCTGAGGGTCATTTTATGACGGAGCTGGATACACAGATTCAGCGAATGGTGCCTTTATCCAGCTTTAACCCTGCTTCAGCAAATGAGCAGCTTATGGGGAATATAGTGCTGAAGTATGAAGGGGCCATCACTGATGATGTAGATTATTACACCATTTCGCGTCCTCTACAGGGTAATAAGCGGGCGGATATAGACTCTACTGAAGAGTATCAGTTGGTTGTTTTTAAAAAAGACAACATTCTCGGCAAGGACAAAAGTAAAACCGGCTATTCCTTTTCTGAAGGTAAGAAACGCTGGTTCACCCAACTTTATGGCACAACCATTTACCAACATCGGTATCCACAAACCATGATTCTTTCCCGGGGTGTTCTGAATATGCTGCAAATAGGCAACACGAGACCGACTGTAAATCAGGGGAATCCCCATCAGTTTATGGAAATAATTGGTGGTGTGGCTCGTCAGGCAGACTTCATTAAGCGACTGGAAGGTAATCCCAATATTATCCGTTTGCAAAAGCAGAATGCGGATGTTTTGTTAGCGATCCCCCTGCTGGAACTTTATGACCTGAATCTTCGGGACTATCTGTTTTCCCAGCCTGACATTGCACTGACCGAAGTTCTAAAACACATGGCGTTGCTGGCAAGAGCTATGGAGTATATGCATGAGCGCAATATAGCGCACGGTGATATCGACCTGAAGAGCCTGCTGGTAAAGCTCGAACCGAAAATGAAGGTAGTGTTCGCTAACTTTGAGCGATCCAGTAAGGTCGACGCTGTTTCAGCCAGTCATACCCTTGGCAGAAAAAAATTCACCTTCAGCAATAATGTCTATCATGCGCCTGAAATTCGCTTCCCGACAGGCACCCCAAAAGAGCATTGGCGTTATACGTCCGCCACAGTAAAGGGTGATATCTGGTCGTTTGGATTTATGTTGGCTGCGGTGCTCAGTCTTTATCAGGAAGCTGACAGGGCAGTAGAAAAACTACAGGTGAGCAAGCGTTTTTATCATTACTATTCTGCTCAGAATGGTGAGCCGATCTATAGCCCTAAAGAGCTGAGTGATATTGTTACTGTCTCACCGCTTCAACACTATATGAAAAAAGCCTTGCCTATTACCGCAACACCTTCTGCCAGTGAAGTGCAGTTACAGGAGCTGGCTAAGCTGATTAACTCTGCTACGGAATTCGACCCGGAACGTCGTCCTTCTGCAACGCAAATCGCTAAAACTCTGGAACAGATTCTAGAGCAACCTTAATCCGGTACCCCGCCAACCCTGCCAGTTCCGGCAGGGTAACTGCCAGTCATGAAGAACCCCGCCAGATCGCCGATGGTTTTAATTACGGTTGTGTTAAGTTGTGGAGATAAGTGTGCGCCTGACCACCTTTCTGCTGCTGTTGATTACTAACATCCTGATAACCTTGCTGGTTCAGCCATTGCACGCGTCGGATCAGAAAATTTTCAAAGTGGCGATACTGGATCGTTTTTATCCCCGGTTGGACGGTTTTGGCTCGGATGAAGACCGCAGTCATCACAGCTGGCTGTACGGTATGGTGGATATTGATAACGACGAGGTGAAAGAGCCTTTCTATCATGGTGACATTGTCCGGATGATCGCCGCGCACCCCCGTATCACGTTTATCACCTACCCGATTCAGGATGGCCGTGCGCCAATGAGTGAGATCCGGCGTAACCTGCAGAAAATTTATGCCCGTCTCCAGGTACAACCCCTGGATGCGCTGGTATTGTCCTGGGAATCCTCAACTCTGACCAGTTCGTTCAATGAGCCACTGAGGCGCGCCAATGTTGAGGAGTATAAAAAGGTGATTTATGCCATGGGGCGCAAAGACCCGGTCTGGGCTGACACGTATGAAATTATTCGCTGGCTGGAAAAAATCGTTGACCAGGGCGTCGCGGTTTACACTATTTCCGGCAATGGAGGGCGGGGGATGGTGAATACTTTCTCTTTTGCAGAGGGTGTTGTGACCGTGGGTGCCAGTGAATACGGGCTGCGGCATTATATAGCCGACAACCCTTTTGTTGATGTGCATGCGCAGGCAGCTTATGAACTGCGGCGGGTGGACGATGCCGAAGGCAACACCCTTGGCTATGACATCAATGGTGACCACTGTGTCGATATCAGCCGGAAGCATTTGTCCAGTGCGGCTTCCGGACAGCGGGAAGCGAAAAAACAATGGCCGGAAAAATACTGGAGGCTACTGGTTGGTTCTTCCTTTGCTGCTCCGGCCGCATTAAGGTCCGCACTGTTTTCTGACCTTGAGATAAATGACTGCGCTCAGCGATAAACTGACAGCCTGAACGCATATTCACGGACTGAATTCGGGTAACACTCAGGTTATCATCGTGCCATCTTTCTGATGGTGATCGAAATGGCTTCACTGTATTTCTATTATTCCTCCATGGACTCCGGCAAAAGCACTTATCTTTTGCAGGCGGCTCATAATTATGAATCGGCGGGTAAGCGCGTACTTCTGCTGACGCCTATGATTGACGACCGTTTCGGGGTAGGCAAAATAACCTCTCGCATCGGTTTGCAGAAAGAGGCAGTGGGCATCTCCGGCAATGAAAACCTGATGCAGCAGATTCGCACCGAACACGACGAATCTCGTTTAACCTGTGTGATGATTGACGAGGCACAGTTTCTCAGTGAGCAGCAGGTCTGGGAACTGTCTGACGTGGTTGACCAGCTGGGTATACCGGTGTTGTGTTTTGGCTTGCGTACCGATGCATTTGGTGAGGCTTTTCCGGGCAGCAAAGTGCTGCTGGCCATTGCGGATGAACTGTGTGAGATCAAGAGTATCTGCAAGAAATGTGAAAAAAAGGCCACTATGCAGCTTCGCCTGGACGTCGATGGTCGTCCGGTGAGTTCAGGCTCACAGGTGCAGATTGGGGGTAACGATACTTATCTGTCGGTGTGTAGAAAACACTACAAAGAGATTTTGGAACAGTAAATAAATCGATTTTATTTATCGCATAATCTGTAGCAGACTCCTGATTTATAAAGGTATAAAATGCCCGTTTTTCTATTGATAGAATCTGGTTAAATGGATTTTACGTTACTTGAATTAATAACGGCTTTTGTTGCGATTTTCTTTGGCGCCCTGGTTCAGGGAACCATTGGCTTTGGTCTGGCCATTGTTGCTGCTCCCGTCGTTTATCTGGTAACACCTGAGCTGGTGCCGGGTTCTATTATCCTGATGGGGATGTTGATTGGCAGCTTGACGGCGAAACGTTCTATTCATGCAGTGAAACTGAAAGAGATTAAGTCGGCATTAATGGGGCGAATTCCCGGATCATTGTTGGGGGCTTTGCTGTTAGCAATAGCTTCTCAACGGATCATGGGGCTATTTATGGGTGGCTCGGTACTTTTTGCGGTGCTGGCAAGCCTCAGCCCCTACAAGGTTCAGGCAAATAGCAAAACGCTGTTTTCTGCCGGACTTCTGTCAGGCATTATGGGGACGGCTTCTTCGATCGGTGGCCCACCAATGGCACTGGTGATGCAGAACCAGAGTGGCGAGCGCATTCGGGCCAATCTGTCGGTTTACTTTGTTGTCAGTGCAGTCATTTCTCTATCGATTCTGGCCTACAGCGGTCAGTTTGGCTGGTTGCAGCTGAAATACGGTTTACTGTTTGTTCCCTGTGTGCTGGCGGGTAATCTGGTGGCCAGAAAGCTGGTGCCTCACGTAGATCAGGCTATGATTCGTAAGGCGTTGCTGGTGTTGTGTTCTATTGCGGGTATTGGTGCAATAGTTGCCGCTATTTGAATGTGATTGAATTGTAGTTGACATCTTCCCCCGAAATTGCATAATTTGCGCACATGCGCTGATTTGTCTTGGCTTGCGGGCGCAATAAAAATACCGCTAAAAGAAGGGTTTATCGAAAGATTTTATGAAAAACCACTCTGTTTAGCACAGAGTGGTTTTTTTTTGTCCCGATATCCTGTTCCCCAGTCGGGGGGCTGCCGTTTACGGGTAGCTCCAGCCAAGCCTTATTATGAATGATCTGCCGAAGCAGTGCTGAACTAAAGCCTGACCCTGGTAAAGGCAGGAGCAACAATGATAGAACTGAAAAACCTTAACAAAGTCTTCAGGGCTGGCAATAAAGAGGTTAAAGCCGTGGATGGCATTAACCTGTCAGTACCTGAAGGTTCCATTTATGGCGTGATCGGCTCCAGTGGTGCCGGTAAAAGTACGCTGATACGCTGCGTTAACCTGCTGGAGCGACCTACATCGGGTCAGGTAATGGTTGATGGACAGGATTTGATGCAGCTGAATCATAAGCAGTTGCGCGATGCCCGTCGCAATATTGGTATGATCTTTCAGCACTTTAATCTGCTGTCCAGTCGCACCGTATTTGACAATATTGCACTGCCTCTGGAGTTGGCAGGTGCCAGTCGTCAGACCATTGAAGAAGCCGTACTGCCTTTACTCGAATTGACCGGGTTGTCCGATAAGCGCGATAGTTACCCGTCTCAGTTATCAGGTGGGCAGAAGCAGCGGGTTGCTATTGCCCGTGCACTGGCCAGCAAACCGAAAGTGTTGTTGTGTGATGAGGCGACGTCTGCGCTCGACCCACAGACGACAGCCTCTATTCTGGCGCTGCTGAAAGATATTAACCGCCAGCTGAAGATTACCGTACTGATCATTACCCACGAAATGGATGTGGTAAAGAGTATCTGTGATCGTGTGGCTATTTTAAGCCATGGTCGTTTGATTGAAGAAAACGACGTCGAACGGTTTTTCCTGAATCCACAAACCGATCTGGCTCGTGAGTTTGTCCGTAGCGCCACTCATGAAAAACCGGTGGCAGAAGTGGAAAGCCGTTTTCATCAGGAAAAAACACCGGGTGCCAACCCGGTTATTCGAATCACCTTTGTTGGACAGCGGGTGGTTGAGCCGTTGATTACTCAGGCGGCAAGAAAATTTGATACCGATTTTGTGATTTTGCAGGCGGACATTGAAACCGTGCGTGACAAGGTAATGGGTTTTCTGATGGTGGAAGTAACTGGTGATGAGCCGTCTGTTGACGCTTCACTGGACTTCCTGAGCGAAAACGTACAAGTAGAGGTGGTAGGTTATGTCGGCTGATTCCTGGGCATTACTGGCTCGTTCGCTGTGGGAAACACTCTACATGACTGGTCTGTCCGGTTTGATGAGTTTTGTTTTTGGTATACCGCTGGGTGTGTTGTTATACATCACCAAACCCGGACGTTTTATGGCGAGTCCCGTGGTGAACAGGGTGCTGGGAGCCCTGGTTAATGCTACACGTTCTGTGCCGTTTATTATTCTGATGGTGGCTATTATCCCGCTGACCAGAATGCTGGTGGGAACATCCATTGGCACCACGGCCGCCATTGTGCCGCTGACGCTGGCTGCCATTCCTTTTGTCGCAAGAATTGCTGAAGGTGCCATCAATGAAGTACCGGGCGGCCTGATTGAAGCCGCTCAGGCAATGGGGGCAACCCCTTTGCAGATTATTAGTCGTGTGCTGCTGCCAGAGGCTCGTCCGGGGCTGATTAACGGCATGACCATCACCCTGGTGACGCTGGTTGGGTATTCCGCCATGGCGGGAGCCATTGGAGGTGGAGGCCTGGGAGACCTGGGTATTCGTTATGGTTATCAGCGATTCGATGGCGTGATTATGCTGGCGACGGTTGTCGTGTTGATCGTACTGGTGCAACTGGTACAATCCGCAGGCGACAGGTTGCAGGCGTATTTTGACAGAAGTCATTAACCGGACAGAAGTCATTAAAAATAAGTCGCCAACTATAAAAGCACTCATTTGGAGGAGTAAAAATGAAGGCTATCAATAAATTAAAAGCATTGGCCGGTACGGTTGTGATTGCCGCCAGCGCCATGCTGACGGGTTGTGGTGGCAGTGACTCGGCAGATGACACCCTGAAAGTGGGTGTAATGGCAGGTCCTGAGGCGGACGTTATGAAAGTGGCTGCCGCGAATGCAGAAGCGGACTATGGTGTAAACGTTGAGCTGGTTGAGTTTTCTGACTACATCTCTCCAAATATGGCGCTGGCAGACGGTTCCATTGATGCCAATGCTTTTCAGCACCGTCCTTATCTGGAAAGCATGGTTAAAGATCGTGGTTTTAAGTTGGCGGTGGTGGGCAATACCTTTGTTTATCCAATTGGTGCCTACTCCAATAAAATCAGTGATATAAGTGAGTTACAGGACGGAGCTAAGGTGTCTATTCCAAACGACCCGAGCAACGAAGGTCGTACCCTGATCCTGATGCACAAGAAGGGGCTGATTACGCTGAAGGATGTTAGCAACCTGGAAGCGACGCCAAAGGATATTATCGAGAACCCTAAGCATCTGAACTTCATTGAGCTGGACGCTGCCCAGTTGCCGCGTTCTATGGATGACGTTGATCTGGCATTTATTAACTCCACTTATTCTGTTGCGGCTGGTCTGCTGCCAACCCGTGATGCGTTACTGGTGGAAGACAAGGATTCTCCTTATGTGAATATCATTGTCAGCCGTGAGGACAATAAGGACGATGAGCGTATTATCAAGCTGGTGAAGGCTTACCAGACTCAATCGGTGGAAGCTAAAGCTGAAGAACTGTTCAAAGGTGGTGCAGTGGCTGGCTGGAAGTAACGGCTACCGTTTAACGATGCACTTTAAAGCCCCTGTCTGTTTAACTCAGACAGGGGCTTTTGCTATCTGGCTAATCAGATAGTGCCATGTGCAGAGTACAGAATCTGGAACGGTTTGTTCATACAGTCCAGCAGGGAGTGGAGTGGCAGAAGTGACTGAAATGGTGTGTCAAAATAAACCCAGTAAAGTATCAATAAACAATTCTTCAGGTAACAGCCTTTTTACATTAGGAGTGAGCTGAATATGAAGTATTTCCCGGGGAGGGAGATAGTGTCCTGACTCGTTGTTCCATCCGACTAATTTACTGTCAAAGAACTCTAACTCACCCGCATATAACACGTCTCCCCCTAAGGCAATGGAAGAGTGCCCTTCAATGGTTTGTGTTTTGTCAATAAAGGGGTTTGAAGGTTTTGCCCCAACCATTACCTGCTGAGGGTAGTCCGCTAAAATGGCATACATAAATACACCTTCACACAGGCTTGGAATAGCGATACTAGCGTTATTAAATAAAGGGCTGGGCATTAAATAATAATTTTCTCCTGATTTTTCTAATAAGAAAATACTGTTTTTGTGGCCTGGTTGCTGTGGGTGAATATGTGGCTGCATCCTTATCGGAGTTATTTTATTCAGGTGGCCGTATAATTTTTCTACATCAATGCGACCCATAAGCGGCTCCTTTGGCTTTGTCGCACTGGGAGTATAGTTGCTTGGTGCTTCTTATGTTGTTCATTATCAGAGGCTCGCCTGAGCCTGATTAATCAGGCCCGGGGGCGATAAGAAAGCACCTGTTATCAGAAGATGGCGTTGGCAATAAAATAGCCAGCCACACAGGCTGTACTAACAGAAATGAGGCCTGGCACCATGAAACTGTGGTTAAAATAGAACTTGCCAATTCGCGTAGTGCCTGAAGCATCAAAATTGCAGGTCGCGATATCGGACGGGTAGTTTGGAATAAAGAAGTAACCGTAGCAGGATGGCATCAGGCCGATCAGTACCGCAGGCGGTAGCCCCATCGCCATACCCACGGGGAGCATCATACGACACACGGCAGCCTGAGAGTTCACCACCACAGACACCACAAACATTGCCAGGGCGAAGGTCCATGGGTAGTTCTGTACCATGCCGACAATGCTGGCCTGGAAGGTTGGCATCGCATGCTGGAAGTAGGTGTCACTCATCCAGGCAATACCAAAGATAGCCAGGGCTGCCACCATGCCGGACTTGAATACCACGCCTTCTGGCACTCTGGAAGTTGGGGTTTTGGTGACCAGCAGAATGATACCGCCGAAGGCCAGCATCATCATCTGGATGATGGTGGACATGCCAATTGTTGAACCCTGAACGGTACGAACCGTTGGGAACATCGCCACGGCAACAATAGAGGCCAGTGCCAGTAGAAACAGTACAACAGAGTTTCTGGCTGAGGCCGGCAGCTGTTCATCCAGGGAGGTGGCCGTGGTGGACAGAATCTTCTCACGCAGGTTCGGATCCTGCATACGACGTTGGTATTCTTTGTCGTCTTCCAGCTCAACGCCCCGGCGCATGCTGTACAGGGACATCAGCAGGGTACCCAGAAAGGTGGCAGGAATGGTGACGCCCAGAATGTGGAACAGGGTAATGCCGCTGGTCATTTCGCTCATGGAAGTCAGGTAGAATACCACGGCAGCAGACAGAGGGCTGCCGGTAATGCCCATCTGGGAGGCAACAGAGGCGGCAGCCATTGGGCGTTCGGGACGAATTTTGTTCTTGATTGCCACGTCGCCGATAATTGGCATGATTGAGTACACGGCATGACCCGTTCCCAGCATCAGCGTCATGGTGTAGGTCACGATGGGGGCGATGATAGTGACCCGTTCCGGGTGCCTACGCAGAATACGCTCCGCTACTTGCAGCATATATTTCAAACCGCCAGCGGCTTCCAGAATCGATGCACAGGTGACGACCGCCATGATAATCAGCATGACATTAACCGGTGGGGAACCGGGAGCCATTTTGAAGATGAAGATCTCAACCAGAAGGCCAATACCGGAAACCACCCCCAGACCAATACCGCCAAAGCGACTGCCCAGGTAGAGCATTAAAAGAAGAAAAACAAACTGCAGAATTAACATGTAGGAACTACTTAATCGATTAAACAAGAGGAAAATGAAAAGCTCAGCCCCTAATTGTTTATCATATTAAGTTTTTAATCGTTGATTGCGGTCAATGTCGTATCAGCAAATGCGAGCCGCAGTATGGATGGTGGGTATACTGATTACAGGTTGATTGTTTACGTGTGTGTCCTTTTGGCCGCTTTCAGGTCAGAGGCAAGCGTAACTTTAACCAAAACACCCAAAAACGGCAAAGCCCGGAAGAGCTACAATTACTAACTGTTTTTTTCATGTATGCGGAGCTGAACCTTTCCGCTTTTCACAACATCTGAAGATTCCAACTTTTCAAAAAACTCCTTCGGAAAGTCCAGCCGGTCTACATCTAACGTCAGCTCAGAGAAAACTCTCCCCTCAGCCTGTGATGTCCGTACAGATACTACCGACATACCGGAAGAATGGTTATTTATTTTCTTAAATATATCCATAAGAAAGCTCGTAACGTCTTTTTCGAGAGCTCTCTCTGGCATCTCCTCATCAACTATCTGCCGGTGGGTGAAAGAAAGCTTGAATCTTTTAATTTGGAACCATTTCTGACAACAATCGTACGCCCCCAGACCCGGCCCGGCACCAAGGATAGAACAGCCATACATGCAGTAACCGCCATAGTTGCAACAGCAGCTACACAGCCCATCTTCCGCAATTCTCCCCAAAAGAGCCACACAACAATGTGTGGTCGCCAGCTGATGGCAACATAAAAACCAACAGACAAAACCTAATGGGGCAACCACAACTCCTGTGACAGATGAGATAACGTAACGTAAAAACCCGATGGGAGACCAGGGCCCTCGAAATTCTTCTCCAGATAACCGCATGACCGCAACAAAGGTGCGAATATCATTTTGGGTCCTCATTTGCGGAGCGTTAGCAGCGCTATCCTCATCAATGTCGTAGGCAGGTTTCAGCTTGTAACTCCTGTAAGTACCCGGGATAACATCAGACACAAAGCCTGATCTGGATTGTGGTTGTGTCCTCACGCTACCGCTATCCGAGGACTGACTGGGCAAAGGTAGCGTATCCATGCTCATGTATTGGTGGAGATCAACCCGGTTATCGCTCGGGTCATGGCTGTTACAGCCTTCTTCATTGCCTTCATTTTCACTGTCTTCATTTTCACTGTCTTCATTTTTATCCTCATTTTCACTGTCTTCATTTTTATCCTCATATTCACCTGTACGCCTTCTCAGGAACGATAGACAATTGCAGGCCTCATTCGGATGTTCATGACACTCCCTTTCCTGATAGTCTACTGGCACATTGATTAATACTGTGACTGGGGATCCTTCTGCATTATCAAAGGTAAGCCAGAAGTACGGTACAGGACGGTCAGTTTCACTAGTCGATGGATTCCTGGCATCCAGCTCAGCCCTGAGAATATTTTCTCCCGTATTACCCCTGCCTGCCCAGGGAAAAAAGTCCTCTAACCCAGCCCAGCCATAACTGCTGATCAGCAAAAAACCAATAACAGTACACCACTGGTAAAGCCCTCTTACACACGAATTTAACTTTAACATTAATGGTATCCAAGGATTCTAATGAATGGGGAAAAGTCCATCTTTTCTAGATTTGAAAGATAATCTTTAATTTTTATCAGGTCATAAATTTAGCTTGTTTCATTAGCAACAACACAAATAAATAACTTTCAGATTATCATTAGTATCGTTAGAGGCATTGCGGGCTGGGATGGCCAAGGATTTGGTAGTGAAAAGTGTCAGGAATCGCAAACATGACGAAGACAGTGAGTGGTCACTGTTATCCCTGGCTTCGTTGCTTTTCGTCACTCTGGCACAAAGTGACGCTTGCCTCTGTCCTGAAGGCCATAAAATTTGCTAAGATAATCCGTTATTTCGCGAATCGACCGGGTTTTCTGATTATTCGAACTGGCAGGTGATTGGTTTGTCTGATTTCCGCGGTGCCAGTCAGGCTTTTCAGGATGGTCGACATCACTCAACCTTGCATGAGGGCGGGGGTACTTCATGGCTGTAGTTGCCAAAAAGTCATCCATGATTTTTTTCTCGGATCCGGCTGACCATTACTGTCACCGGGTTCGTATTGTTCTGGCGGAAAAAGGCGTTGCGGTTGACATCCAGAATGTCAACCCTGACAACCTGCCGCAGGAATTATCGGATATGAATCCATACAATACACTGCCAACTCTGGTTGACCGTGAGCTGGTGCTGTATGAACCAAACGTAATGATGGAATACCTCGATGAGCGTTTCCCTCATCCGCCACTGCTGCCCGTTTACCCGGTGAGCCGTGCGCAGAACCGTCTGATGATGCATCGCATCCAGAAAGACTGGTGTGCGCTGGTTGATATCATTGTGAACCCAAACACCAAGGAAACGCCCGCTAACCGCGCGCGGAAAGAGCTGCGCGAGAGCCTGCTGGCCATTGCTCCGATTTTTGCTGAAAAGCCTTATTTCATGAGCGATGAGTTTACCCTGGTGGATTGCTGTGTGGCACCGATTCTGTGGCGTCTGCCCGCTATGGGTATTGAACTGCCTAAGCAGGGCAAGGCGATTCTGCAATACGCTGAGCGCCTGTTTGCACGAGAGTCTTTCCAGGAAAGTCTGTCCGAAATCGAAAAAGAAATGCGCGAATAATCGAGCTTTTTTTGTGGGTTGCTGCCAGATGGTGCGAAAGTACTAATGGCAGTGGTTACCCGGGACAATAGAGTCCTTCAATCCGGAGACAGATATGACAATGACCAGTAGTCGTCCATATATTGCCCGCGCGCTGTATGAATGGATTCTGGATAACGACTGTACGCCTTATATTCTGGTGGACGCTACCCGCCGTGGTGTTGAAGTGCCTCGTGAGTTCGTTAATGACGGTCAGATTGTGCTGAATATTTCGCCATCGGCGGTGCGGGCTTTGCAGATGGAAAATGAGGCGATCACATTCAGTGGTCGTTTTGGTGGTGAGGCTCTGACCATTATGGTTCCTGCTGATGCACTGATGGCTATTTATGCCCGTGAGAACGGTCAGGGTATGGTGTTTGAGGTTGAGCCTGAGGCAGAAGAGGCTGACGAGGCGGAAACTGATATCGGTCTGGTTGAGGTATCTTCTGAGTCAAAACCTGCTGAGCAGAAACTGGCAGAGGCTAAGAAGCCTGATGATTCAGGTGATAAACCTAAAAAACCGGGTCGGCCACATCTGAAAGTGGTTAAATAAACTGAAAGGCTGCCAGTGGGTGGCCTTTTTTTTGTCTGAAAAGGTCGTGCGATAGTAGCGATTGAAAATCGCAAGCACTATTGCTTATCACTGTAATGAGGGTGTCATGAAGCTAACAATAATAACGGGTAGTCATCGGCAGGAATCCCAGAGTGAGCGGATCGGTCATGTCTTGCGTGAACGAGTTGAGGCGCTTGGGTTGTTTGACGACTGTGAGGTGCTGAGTCTGTCAGGCAATCCTCTGCCACTCTGGGATGAGGTGATTTTCAGCGGTGATGAGCAGTGGAAAGCCCTGCTGTCTCCCTGGCGGCAGAGACTCAGGGAAAGCGATGCGCTGATCGTGGTAACGCCGGAATGGAACGGGATGGTGCCGTCAGCCCTGAAAAACTTCTTTCTTTTATTTGGTGCTGCCGACCTGGGGCATAAGCCGGCGTTGATTACTGCGGTGTCCGCCGGGCAGGGTGGGTCTTATCCGGTCGCTGAACTAAGGATGAGCAGTTATAAAAATGCCCGGCTCTGCTTTATTCCGGAACATTTGATTATCAGGGATGTGGCTTCGGTTTTTGCCGGAGGGGATCAAGAGGCAGACAGGCACCTGCAGGATCGGACTGATTATGCCTTGAGTCTGTTATCAGAATACGGCAAGGCGTTGCAGCAGGTACGCGGCAGTGGCGTGATTGACCATAAAATGTTCAGGAACGGCATGTAGTTTCTGACGGCTTTCCTATAACGGGGATGTTTCATCCCCTGTTTATATCTGTGTCTACTGTACCCAACACTTGCCAGAATTTTGTTTTGGTCTAGCTTGACTGGTTTAAAACAATAAGAGTTTGGGATCATGCTTGGAAGCAAACGAGTTTGTTTTTACTGTCTTTTCAGTCTTTTGCCGTTTTGCCAGATCGGCCAGGTTATCGCCAGCTCCGGTGCTGTTTTTCTCAACCCTCATGAATTGATAAGTCCGGCAATTGAAACCGATGAACTGTTCCGAAAAGCACCCGTTGTTCCGGAGCCTGCCACCCCTTCTTTTTATGGCTGCACTGGCAGACACTGGATGATTATCACCGACCCCCTGCTACCGGGTTCGGACAATATTGCTGTTCAGCTCCCTTCTCAGCAAGCCGGTGATAATAGTGCCCCTTTCTATCCCCTGAGCATAGGGCTGAATAAGATCAACACCGGGGATGGGCTGGTTTATATCCATCTCCTGCACCCTTCAGAACCACTTCAGGCTGGAAGTGGAGGGGGTGATCCGGGGTCGCCGTCGTTCAGTGAAAAAGTGGTTGAGCTTAGCCCTTTCCCTGCCAGCTTGTCCGGATACAACCAGACAGAGAGCAACTACCAACAGAACCGCTGCCATCCCCGGTTGTTAAAAAATGGCCGGGAATATACCCCTTATATTGCCGAAGTCGATTTGGTTCCCTTTCTTGATGAGACCCTCTGGCTCTTCCTTAGTCCAGACGGTGATCCTTATCTCTATCGGGATGAACACTCCCGGTCATACTCTAAGGCTTTAATTTCCATAAAAGAGCAATGTCCGGCGCTGTATGTTACTGATGAGGACGGGGCTGGCTTAACCCTGCTCTGCGATGAGTCATGGGAAGGCACCGTGACAGAGCAAAATAATGGTTATCTATTCATCGTTCTCAGTTATAACGCTGCTGGTGTATTAATGGTCACTCTTCGTACGCAGGATGGTAAAACTGAAACTATCACGGCGGAGGAATACAGAGACCGTCGTTCAGTATGGTTTGAAAGCCTTGTGGACAAATTCGTCAACGGTGAGATTGATCATACCCGCAGGCCCCGTGTTGCGCTAAGGCCAATGGTGCCGGTTAAGATTGGGTTGTATCAACCTGAAAGTGCCAAGGTGGAGACTAACGCAGAGGCTGGCGGGTTAACAGGTGGAGGTGCCACTTCAGTCACACCCCCAGAGGAACAGCCGACATCATCAGGATCAGGGTCGACCAGTAAAGATCGTCATGCTTCAGGTGGCGGCGTCCCTTCAAGGCTGCCAGTCAATGGTGGTTCAGAAAAGCCTGAAGCAGTGCCTGCTTCATCAGCGACTAAGACTAACCATGTAAAAATCAATATTGGGGATACAACACCATCATCAAAAGATGGGGAGGCGATTCCAAAGGAAATTATTAAGGTTGTTTCGGCTCTGCTCAATAGTGGCGGTGGAGTTCTCGAAATTAGTGGCCTCAATCCAGGGCGAGATAGTGAATCGTGGGAGCGAGGGTTTGAGCAGAAAATCGAGAACAATTTTAGCCAATATATTTTTTTTAACCTCTTTAAAAAAGACCCTCAAAAATTTGATAAGGATAAACTTTACTACTTTATCGGGGGCGCCGACGATGTTGTCACGGCAAGCTTTAATTGCAGTGTCAGGTCGAACTTGCAAGTTATCTCGCTGAAAGACCCACAGGTTATGACGCAAGTCCTTAACCGACAGATAAACAACCCCATTGAACGTCTTTCACAAGAAACCAGTTTTATCCTTGGGAAAAAAGCACCTGTTAAGAAATCTGAAAAAGCTGAATTCAAAGGGTTTAAGTCGGAAAAAACTGTAATAAAAAACATGGCCGAAAAAATAGTTTTTAAGAAAAATAAGTTCAAACTTCATTTATCGGGTATGGCAAACAAGGGGGGTGGGAGCATTTACTATGGAATAGATGATAGTGGTACAGTCTGCGGGGAGTTGATTCCCCAGGGGCATATCGCCTTAATCACTAGCAAAATAGCCAGCACTATCGACAAAAAAATGTTCTGGACTAAGGGGAAAATGAAAAAAGGCATTCACTGGGATTTAGAGTTCAGGGAGGTGCTGGATGATAATCAATCTGTGATTCCAGACACTTACGTCATTATCGTTTCCATTGCCGCTTTGTCTGGAGGACTATTTTTTGAAGAAGGTGGGCCTGAAGCCTATCAGATCATAGATGGTGCGATATCGAGAATGGAATGGGAGCACTGGTTGCGACGATTTCTGCCCTCAGCTAGGGAAGAAGACTTCAGCTCCACCATCACAAGAAGAGAGAGCTACGAACTTCTTGAAAGAATATATCCTGACGCAAGAGATGGCTATTTTGATGCAGAGTCACAGCAACATTTTAGTGAGCAGGCAGCCAGACCTGAAAGTACATTGGAGCAGCAGATATTAAGAGCCGAAAAGATTATACAAGCTTCTTGCAGAGGCTTGCATGCGCAAGCGAAGCAGTTGCTGAATGACTATGAAAGCCAGGCCTTGCCAGGTAGGGATAATACTGGCGTCCCCGGACAATATATCATCTGGCTCCGGTCAATTTTGGAACATCAGTCCGGAACTGGTTCCTTCCGGAAAAATTACAACAGAGTGAATGAGGCGCTATCGACCACGGCGAAAAGTGATGGAGTCATGTGTGCTTTATTGCATTTACAGGCCGGTGTGCTGAACCTGTGGGAGGCCAGCGAGCCTGCCATGGAAGAGAATAATCTGGAATTTCTGAACAGGGCTGTCAGCCATTTTGAGAGTGTGCGGAAATATGCTGAAGCAGTCAGTGAGATATATAGCAGCCTGGGCGATTATTTGCTGCAGGAAGCCAACTTGAATCAGGCCATTGCCGCACTCTGGAGGGATTGTTTTAGTAACAGCCAGAGTGATATTCAGGGTCAGGCCGGGCAGGGAAAAACTCTGATTCAAAATACTAACCCTCCATTGATCGAGAAAGGCGTCCTGAATATTCAATATTCCCTTGGGCTATCACTCCTTAATCTTTGGACATGGCAGGCCAAGGGTAATATCAAGTATCTGTATGAGTCATTTAAGAAAATAGAAAGTACCCTCAAATTGATATCTGAAAGTCAATATCAAGGTAGTACCTATAAAGGGCTTGCACTCAAACTCAGGGCGCGAATTATTGAGGCAATACTGAGATATCGTTTGAGCCACAGAGAAATACGAAGATCAACAAAGGATCTTTAACCCTGTGAGTTTAACCCGGGCATAGCAGGTTGCTCTGCCCAGAGTAAAAAATTACCGATTAACTGAGCGCCTTGCTCACCGGAGGTTTCAGGGTGAAACTGCACCCCCAGAAGCGGTCTGTCTGTAATCTGAAAGGCTTCCACGCTGTAATAGTCGGACTGCGCCAGTACCTGCATGGTCTTAGAGGGGTGGATGCCTTCGCAGTGGTCTTCAGAAAATTGATTTGAAGGCAGGTTGGCAAAAAGCGGATGCGGCGTAATGACCGTTATGTTGTCGCTTTTTCTGCGCTCCTCTCCACGGTGAACCTGACCACCGAATGTCAGGGCGATGGCCTGATGCCCGAGGCAGATGCCAAGGGTCGGTAATTCAAGGTGTTTCAGAAACTGGAATGACTGCATGAGTTGATCATGCTTTTGCGGGCTTTCGGTAAACAGATGAGGGCCGCCAGAGATGATAACGGCTGTTGATCCAGTGAAATCCCATTGATTGGCATCCTGTAGATCAATACTGATCGTTTTGTAACCGTGATATTCTGCAATGTTGACAATTTTGGGGAATTTGTCGCTGCCGCAATTGATAGTGACAATGTCTTTGCTGTTCATCGTGTACTCTCTGTTTTCTTGCGGCTGTCTGAAGCCGGTTTCAGGTATACATTTCACCAGGCCGATGGCTTTAGTCTTCTGGTTGTCCTGACTAGACTCTATCAAACCTTTCTGGTCGTCGCCTGTTTCATTCTCTGCGGGTTTTCAGGGTAAAAAAATGCTTGCTGTTTTGAAATATGTTCTAAATTAAACCCTCCTGTTATTTATTTTTTGGATGAGGTTTTATGAATAGGGTGGGGGAGGTTGTTGTATATAAAAAATATTTTTTACTGGCTGTTCTGCTTTTAATTGCAGGCTTTTTGCAAACTGATTATCTGATGGCCGCTGAAGCTGAAGCGAGAGTTCACATTTCGGTATCATCACTTCCGGTTCCCCTCGAAACCGTTAACGCTCAGGTCAGTCCGGATGGGAATAAGTTGGTTAGTAGATCTCGGTGCTCCAATTCTGATTGTTCTTCTAGAGCGGGTTTCATTATATTCCGACAGCTGTGGTATTTATCGACAGCGGCGGCGGGGAAGCGGCAGCCTTCGATATTGAGTCCCGTCGCTACACTGTTGTTGGAGTCGCCATGGGAACTTTATAAATTCAGTCCGGATAGCAAATTACTGTTTGTGGTAGATTACGAGCTTCTCAGTATCTATGATGTTGCCGCCTGCACAAATGACTTGATGCAACAACAAAAAGAATATTATCCATGCGGAACTCTTCGCACTGTGAAACATGTCATTTCTGAATGGGATATACACGCTATGGCCATAAGCGAAAATAGTGAGCTATTAGCCCTGGGCGATCATAAGGGCGAGGTTCAGGTTTTTAGTGTCACAGAGCTGTTAAGGAACCCTCATGACAAAGCTGTTTCCCCTCTGGCGACTTTCAAACATGCTAAGGGTTTCATTAGTGCTATCGATCACGAGTATGTTGAGCATGTTGCTTTCAGTAAGGATGGAAATCTGGTGATAAGCAGTGCTGAAGATTCTACGGTCAAAGTCTGGCGGGTAAGCTCTGGATATAACAAGGATGAATCCTTTCTGAAGAGAATTTTTCGGCTACTTAAGCGGGTGAGGCGGTTCCCGGGCATTGAGCCGGATAAGGATTCTCCTGTTGTTACGCTGCGGCATGATCAAGAGGTCAAAAGTGCGGTATTTAGTCCGGATAACAACAAAATAATCAGCATGACTGAAAGTAGCTACTGTTTCTGGAACTTTAACTCTGGGTCAGCCTCGTTGTCGGTGAAAAGAAAGGCGCCGGATATCGCTGTTCAAAGCTTTGATTTAAACCCTGATTTATCAGAAAAAGCACATAACTGCTACATGTACAAAAAGTTGTCCGGTGACGTTCAGCATGCCTCCATGTTTAGCCCGGATGGAAAGCTGGCAGTTCTTTACCCACGATTCTCAGAATCGCCAGAGGTTGGTATGGAGCTTTGGAGTACTCAGGCTTTGCTGTCTGATGATGCTGGAGCTTCAGTTAGATCTATAGCAATACTTAAACATTATTCCGGCACTTATTCAGACTTAACGAAAGGGGGAAAAGAAAGAGAGGCGAGTCAAGGGAGTGCTTTTGATTCAAATGCTGATGACTATAAAATAACTGCGCTAGCCTTTGGCTATGATGGTAACTCTGTCATAACCGGTGCTAAAAATGGCTCTGTTATGTTGTGGGATGTCAGGGCTTTAAAAGAACTGAGCCCGGACCAGGAAGCGACACCGGTTGAGACTCTGCAACTTGACGGTCCTATATTGAATATCCACACCGGTCCGGGTTATTCAGGTATAAAAATATTCTCTGCCACCGGGCCTGTTACAACATGGTACCCTGGTGAAAAGTAAAAGACGCACGTCTTGTACTTGCTTAGCAAAATCGTCGTAAATCCTCGCCCAATGCGGGCGGGGATATAAGACGGGAAGGCGCAGAGCCTTCCGCCATCAATCTGGTGTACTCTGGCTATTAACGTAGTCCTTCAGAGTCTCGATAGTTGCACCGCCAGCACTGCAAGCAAAGTAAGACCTTGACCACATTAGGCCTGCTTTGCTCTGAGCAGTAAGGTGGGTATTCAGCATTCGCAACCGTCTTGATAATGTTGATTTGAGATTATTTACCATGACACTGATAGCCAGTTTTGGTGGGGCTCGTTCTATTGCTGATGCTGGCTGGCACTCACTGATAACCAAACTCGAATACAAGGCAAAGCAGGAAGGTAAACATCTGGTGAAGATAGACCAGTGGTTTGCATCCTCTAAAACTTGCTCAGTCTGCGATTTGAAACAGGAAAAAATGCCATTGAGAATCCGATCATGGGAGTGTAGCTGTGGTGCTATCCATGACCGGGATATTAATGCAGCTCGCAATATCAAGAAGCAAGGCATATTGAAATTAAAGGCGGAAGGACTGTCCGTTTCTGCTGATGGAGGCTTGCGTAAATCCGGCAGACTGTCGGTTGCTGCCTAAGAAATCAGAAGCCTCACCCGATAGAGTGGGGAGCAGTCACGTATGAGTGGTATCAATGATACTATCACCGCTGCAACAGCGGTGATTTCATCCAAAGGGTAGCCTGCTTCCGGGGGATAACGAATCACTCTCAGCGGACGTATTCAAAGACCTTTACAACTTTCTGAACGCCTCTCGTATTACGGGCAGCCTCAACGGCGCTACTGGCTTCTTTTGGAGTCGCCAGTCCCATCAGGTAGACCGTGCCTTTTTCTGTATTGACCTTGACTTTGTCGGCGGAAACAATTTCGTCCTGAATCAGCTTGGTCTTGATTTTTGTGGTCAGCCAGGCGTCGCTGCTGTGTTCCATAACACTGGCAGGCTGGCCGACGGTCAGCTCGTTATACACTTTGCGCACGTTCTGGATGGGGGTAACAACCCGGGCAGCTTCATCTTTCAGTGACTGGTTGGGAACCTGGCCAATGATCAGTACTATACCGTTAAAGCTGATCACTTTAATGCGGCTGTTTAGCCTGAATTCATCGCTGGACTTGTTGATGTTGACTTCGGCAACGGTTTCTATGGTCTGGTCATCCAGCCAGTTGCCCCAGGAGCGTTCGGTGGGGTCCATGCGAATCGGGTCTTCATTAACGCCATCCACTACAGTGGCGCAGCCGGTCAAAAAGATTAAAAATCCGGATAGCAGGCTGGCGAATAATAATTGCTGGGTGCGTTTCACTCGATACTCCTTTCCTGTTTTTCTGTGAATTTTCCATCACTCTTTTATTGTTCAGAGTGATGAGAAACGTTTCCTTTGCTTGTGGCGGTCCAGAGTCTTTCACCGGTTGTGTAGATGAAAGACTTTTGTTGTTTACCCGGTTGAAAACAGGCATTCGTCAATCAGGTCGCAAAGACAGTGAATGATCAGGGTGTGTACTTCCTGAATGCGTGGCGCGTCATTCGCAGGCACCCTGATTTCAATATCTTCCGGGTGTAGCAGTCTGGACATGTCGCCACCGTCCTTGCCAGTCAGGGCAATGATAGTCAGATCCCGGTCGTGGGCTGCCTGAATAGCCTGCACAACGTTAGGGCAGTTGCCTGTGGTGGAAAAAGCCAGCAGAACGTCGCCCTGCTGGCCAAGCGCGCGAATCTGTTTGGAGAAAATCTCATTAAAACTGCTGTCATTAGCAATTGAGCTGATGGTCAGGCTGTCTGCGCACAGGGAAACGGCAGGCAGCGAGGGGCGCTCCCGTTCAAACCGGTTCAGCAGTTCGGAGACGAAGTGTTGAGCATCGCCCGCAGAGCCACCATTGCCGCAGGCGAGAATTTTGCCGTCACTCAACAGGCATTGAACCATGACTTCCGCGGAATCTGCGATGTAAGCAGGCAGGGCGTCGGCAGCACGAATTTTTGCGTCAATGCTGTCCGAGAAATGACGTATTATCAAGTCATGCATGTCTCGAGTCCTGAACGTTTAGAAACGCCTGATAAAAACCGTTAAAAAATACCTTGTAACCATTCTATCGGTTTTGGCGGTCGTTCGTCATTGCTACTTATAACGTGACGAGTAGCGGTGTCAGTTTGATTAATAATCAGAACAGCATCGAAACGACAGTGTCGATGCTGATGCTTCCTGTTGTTTTGAAGAAAATATTCAGCAGTGCGGCGGATTTTCTGCTGTTTGGCCGGTGTTATGCTGGCTGCGGCACCACCGAACTGCTGGCTGTTGCGACTGCGTACTTCGACAAATACCAGCGTGTCACCGTCCAGCATGACCAGGTCAAGTTCGCCAAAGCGACAGGCGTAGTTCCGGGTGACCAGCTTCAGCCTGTTTGCCTTGAGGTATGCCAGCGCCCGGTTTTCAGCCCGGGCACCGGTATTACTTTGAAGTCTGAGCCGCCAGTGCATCGGTATTTTGTACTGGAATGGGAAGCGGTCTCAGTTGACCATTACGAAAGATTTGCCACGACAGTTCCCGGCTGACACGTCCCTGTTCATTGATGCTGAGCCAGCCAGTCAGGCCGACAATGCGACTGCCGCTGAGGCTCCGCAGTTGTTGCAGTCTTGGGTGCAGATTGTAACTGTCAGCGCCCAGGGCAAAAAGGCTACCGTATTGGCCACGGGCTGTGGGCCAGGTGTCGGTGATGGATTGCTTCAGTGGTGAGCGTAGTCCGGGGATATACCACTGCATCACCGGTACTCTGAGGAAGTTCAGGTCCTGGTCGCGACTTTGGCTCGTTTGTCCGGAGTAGGCGTTAGAGGTCGCATAAGCAGGGATGTCGCCTGCGTACTGGTAGGCTATTGCCGGTTTGATCTGTCTGGCTTCCTCAGGAGAGGCGGTCATGAATATCATATCGACATCCTGTCGGCGTCGGGGTTCGAAGCCTATCTGTTCTCTCAGTAATCGACTGATTTGACGTGCACGCTGCTGGCTTTTGTCGACCAGTAGCGCTTCTCCCGCCAGTTTGCTGTATTCGCTCTGACTGTCAAACTGACTGATTCCGGCCACTTCACCGCCGAGTTTTTTCCACTCCGCCATAAAACTTTCGACAGCTCTCTGGCTCCAGGAGGCGTTGGATGCGAAGATTAATACACGACGGTGTCCATCCAGAATGCCTCGCTGTGCAGCCAGTTTTGCCTCGTCTTCTGTTGACAGGCCGAACTGGTAAAAGCCGAACCTGCCGGTATCATCCGGCTGGCTGATATCGGCATAGTTTGAATCGACATAGTTAGTGTCGGCATAGTTAGTGTCGGCATAGTTAGTGTCGGCATAGTTGAGCGCCAGAATGGTCACGCCTCCTGGCGGTGACTGTTTCAGCCTGATGACATTGCCTTTGTCCAGGGGGCCGATAATCAGTTCTGCTCCGGCATTTCTGGCTCTTTCTGCCAGCTTAAGGATGTCGGTCTTGTGGGTGTCGAAAAACAGGATCTCGGGAGTGTGTTGACTGTCTGAGCCGGAATGATCAGCAATAGCAGAGTAATAAGCGGCCATAAAGCCATCCCGCACGGATTTGCCTGCCGTAGCCAGTGGTCCGCTGGTTGGCAACAGTAATGCAATTTTCCGGGGGTGGCTGATGGCTTCAGGACTCAGGCTGTTCAGGTTATCGGGGAGGAACTGTCTGGCAGGATGGTCGCTCCAGCGATTTCTCCACTGACTGAGGTTTTCCAGCTGACGGTCGAGCGCCTTACCCGGACTGTAGATCATGGCCAGTTCCAGCCAGCCCTTCAGGTTGGTATCCACGGTCTGCGAGTTGAGTGCCATCAGACGGTCGTGAGGGACGTGCAGTAAGGTTGTCCAGAAATCCTGATAAAGCGTTTCCTGCTGGTTCGGACGCAGGTTGGGAATGGCAGGCAGCCACTCATCCAGCGCTGCCAGGTATTCGCCATAGCGGTTAAAGGCTTTTGCGCGGAGTATATGTGAGCGAGTGACCAGGCTGGAGTCGCTGCTGTTGATAACAGGCTCACGATCCAGCCAGTGAAATACTTCCCAGTTCTGTCCGTTACGTTCAGCGATCTCAGCCCGTATCAGGGATAGATTCGCCTGAAGATCAGAGGGGAGGTTGTCATATGGTATGCTTTCCAGAACGTTTTGAGCCCGATAGGGCTGTTCGCTCAACAGTTTGTGTGCGGCCTGGATTTTCAGCCTTGCGCTTTCCGGAAAAGCGGCACGCTCCGCCTGAGCCAGAAGTTGATCGGCAGTCCGGGGGGTTGTCTCCACCTTTGGCAGTGGTTCCTGTATGACCCGCTGTGGTGGCTGGGAAGAGCAGCCTGCCAGGATGGCAGTAATGATCAGGGCTGTGATCGGTCTGAATCTGGAAGGGTTGTCCCTCATAAAATCCTCATTATTAATGAGAGCTGGCAAGCACGCGGCCTTTTCAGTGGATTAGACATTGTACCTCAACAGTTATTGTCGTGAGAAATATTTCCTGTGTCTGGGGTGTGAAGCTTTTGGCTGTTAGCTGTTAGCTGTTAGCTGTTAGCTGTTAGCTGTTAGTTGGTGGTTGGTGGTTGGTGGTTGGTGGTTGTGGCTTGTGCTGTTGTCTCGCTGTAGACTTCGCCATTTAGTTAACTGGCTTGATGATCAATAGCATGTCTGAAAGTACGCTGTATGTCGTTGCAACCCCAATTGGCAATCTTGGGGATATGACGCCCAGAGCCGTTGAAGTGCTCCAGCAGGTCGATGTGATTGCGGCTGAAGATACCCGGCACAGTAAAAAGCTGATGAGTCATTTTGGTATCAGTACACCGATGGTTCCCTGTCATGATCATAATGAGCGTCAGCAAACGACGAACCTTGTTGCCCGTCTGGCAAAAGGGGAATCGGTGGCGCTGGTGAGTGATGCGGGTACACCCCTGATTTCCGATCCGGGTTATTTTCTGGTGCGTGAGGTGCGTGAGGCGGGTTATCGTGTCGTGCCGGTGCTCGGTGCCTGCGCCCTGATTGCAGCCTTGTCGGTGAGTGGCCTGGCGACGGACCGGTTTTATTTTGAAGGTTTTCTGCCGGCCAAGCCTTCAGGGCGGCGTAAAAAACTTCAGGCGCTGTCCGGGCTGACTTCTACCTGGGCGGTTTATGAGTCAACGCACCGGATTCTCGATAGTCTTGCTGATTTTAAAGAGGTGTTGGGTGCGGACCGTTACGTGGTGATGGCCAGAGAACTGACCAAGACGTTTGAAACGGTATTGGCGGGTACGGTTGCTGAAGTGGAAAACATTCTTAAGGAAGATTCAAATCAGTGTCGTGGTGAGTTTGTCGTGCTGGTTGAGGGTAATAAGGAAGAGAGGGAGACGACTGTCGATCCGCAGACGGCTCGTTTGCTTGAGCGGCTTATTGAAGAGTTGCCCCCTAAAAAGGCAGCGGCTGTTATCGCTGATGTAACGGATTACCGTAAAAAAGAGCTATATAACCTTGCTTTGGAAATGAAAGCTTGATTCGGCGTCGTTAGCTCTATAATATTCGCCGCCGCGAGTTGGCCGGGCAGTCGCTGTGTGGAGATTATCAGCATTAGCTGGTGTATCTATGTGGAGGAAAGTCCGGGCTCCAAAGGGTAGGGCGCCAGATAACGTCTGGGGGGCGAAAGCCTACGGAAAGTGCAGCAGAGAGCAGACCGCCTAAGTCTTCAGCTGAAGACCGGTAAGGGTGAAAGGGTGCGGTAAGAGCGCACCGCATGACTGGCAACAGTTCATGGCACGGTAAACCCCGCCTGGAGCAAGACCAAATAGGGACCCTATAGGTGTGTACCCGCACTGGGTTCGGGTAGGTTGCTTGAGGTGTCTGGTGACAGGCATCCCAGATGAATGATTGCCCAGGCTGGTCAGAATTTGTTCTGACTGGCTGGACAGAACCCGGCTTACAGGCCAACTCGCTTTTTTCCTCTCTCTTTTTGATGGAAAGTTATTTTCATCTGTCTCTGTGAACAACGAAGCAGCGCTTTCAATTCATTGCATGTTGTGGAAAGAAAATAGTTGAATAAGTTGTGGAAAAAATAATATCCACAATAACTTTTCCACATCACTCATCACACCCTTTTTATGTTCTTCATTTCATCCATTGCCTGATGATCCTGTCCTAGCTTGTTCAATTCCAAGGGTTTTTCACTCTGGTTGCTTCTGTCAAGTTATTCACATATTGACAATTTGCTGACGTTGTTGGTAGTTGCCCTGCTTGACGTGGGTTTTTCAGATTTCTATAGTGTCCTTGAGTGGTGCATTGTGGATAAAAGTGGTTTTAATTGGTTTATAGTCCGGTGTTGTGGTGTTTTTGCCCGGTGATACACAGCTGCCATGACTACGATATTTTTCTATGAAAGCGGTATTACAGGCTCTTAGCCGTTTATAAGCTTCAGGCTGTTTGCAAGCTCAAGGCTGTTTAAAGGCTCAAGGCTGTTCGTAGAAAAAAACCGGAATTAAGGAGAGAGATTTGTTTCGCGGTGTTAACGCTATCAATCTCGATGCCAAGGGACGACTGGCAATTCCTACCCGTTATCGGCAGGGGTTGAAGGATCGTTGTGCCGGCAGCCTGGTGGCAACGATTGATACCGACGAACCGTGCCTCCTTATTTATCCGGTTGATGAATGGGATGCTATCCAGAAAAAAATCGAAGCATTGCCCAGCTTTCATCCCATGACCCGCCGTATACAAAGACTTCTTATCGGTCATGCCACTGATCTGGATATGGATGGTAATGGACGGGTGTTAGTCCCTCCGTTGCTAAGGGATTATGCCGGACTGGGTAAAAAGTGCATTTTGCTTGGGCAGGGTAAAAAATTTGAACTCTGGGATGAAGACTGCTGGAACCAGCGTCGTGATGACTACCTGCGGGAAGCCAGTGACGCTGAAGAAGTTCCGGTTGAGCTACAGTCTTTATCCCTCTGATTGATTGAAAGAGTCATCGTAGTAAGTGATGGGTAATACAGATAAGCACGTTACCGTGCTATTGGATGAAGCCGTAGAGGCTGTGTTAACTGACCCCCGGGGTGTCTATGTAGATGGCACTTTTGGCAGGGGAGGCCACAGCAGGGCAATCCTTGACGGACTGGCCGAAGAAGGTCGGCTTTATGGTATCGACAAAGATCCAGGAGCGATTGCTGTCGGAACTGAGCTGGCTGAGCAGGATAAGCGTTTTGCTATTCATCACGGCTCTTTTATCGAGCTGGATAAGATGCTGAACGGTACCCGGGTGGATGGAGTGTTGCTGGACCTGGGGGTGTCGTCCCCGCAGCTCGATTCACCTGAACGTGGGTTTAGCTTTATGAACGATGGCCCGCTGGATATGCGCATGAACACCACTGAGGGTGAAAGTGCCGCTGACTGGATCAACCGGGCAGAGGAACAGGAAATCAGCAAGGTGATCTGGGAGTACGGCGAAGATCGTTTTTCCAGACGAATGGCTCGCGCCATTGTGGCCGCCAGAGTTGAAGAACCCATCACGACCACGAAGCGTCTTGCTGAGATTATTGCCGCAGCCTGCCCGACCCGTGAAAAGGGCAAGCATCCGGCCACCAGAGCATTTCAGGCTATCCGTATTCACATTAACCGTGAGCTGGATGACCTGGTGGAGTGTCTGGATAAAGCGCTTGAAGTACTGAAGCCTGGTGGTCGGCTGGTGGTCATCAGCTTCCACTCGCTGGAAGATCGCATTGCTAAACGCTTTATTCGCAAGCATGCAAAAGGTGATGAGCTGCCAAGCTGGTTGCCGGTGCGGGAAGATCAGCTTAACAAGAGAATGCGGCCTCTGGGTAAGGCTATTAAGCCTGGTAAAACAGAGGTAGACGCTAACCCGCGAGCGCGCAGCGCCGTGATGAGGGTGGCAGAAAAACTGGTTTGATCCTATGGACAAAGAGCCGTTATTAGCGTTGTTTAATCGTGCCAATGCCCTGGCAGGCTTGTTGCTTCTGCTGGTGTTGGTATCGGGTGTGGCTGTCAGTTATGCCGGTCATGAAAACAGACGGCTCCACAATGTTCTCCAGCAGGAGCAGGAGAACCTGAATACTGCCCAGGTAGAGTGGGGCAAGCTGTTGCTTCAACATGGCATGTTGACCTCGCCGGGACGTATTGAATCATTAGCCAGGGGAGAGTTGGGAATGAATGTTCCGGATTCCGGGCATATCGAAGTGGTGGCGCCATGATAGCCATTACCCGACAAAGTGATAAAAACACCAGAAAAAATGCCAGAACCGGGAAAAGCCTGCAGGGATACCCTGCTCGTTATCGAATTCTGAAAGGTCTGTTCGCTCTCGCTGGAATGGTTATCCTGTCGAGGGTTATGTATTTACAGGTATACGACAGTAGCTTTCTTCAGCAGGAGGGGGACAAGCGTACTGTGCGTTATGAGTCCATTCCTGCACACCGTGGGGTCATTTTTGACCGAAATGGTAAGATGCTGGCGGTCAGTGCGCCGGTCATGACTCTGTGGGGTGACCCCCGGCAACTGGTTGATCAGCAGGAGCACTGGCCAAAGCTTGCCAGGGCTTTGGAGATTCCGGCATCAGAGCTGGCGACCCGGATACGAAATAATGCCAGTAAGGAATTTATCTACCTCAAGCGGCAGGTGACGCCGGAAGAGGGGATGGCGATTCTGAATCTGAATATTCCCGGTGTGAACAGCTACGACGAGCATAAACGCTACTACCCAATGGGGGAAGTGGCGGCTCACCTGGTGGGTATCACCGGAATTGATGACAAAGGTCAGGAAGGCCTGGAGCTGGGTTACGACAGCTGGCTGACGGGTAAACCCGGAACCCGGCGAACGTTAAAGGATCGTCGTGGACGGCTGGCTAAAGAGGCGGAAGTCACGAAAAGTGCTGAACCCGGTAAGGAGATCATGCTCAGTATTGATCTGCGGCTTCAGTATATGGCTTATCGTGAGCTGAAAAAGGCTGTTACCGAGCTGAAAGCCAGTTCCGGTTCACTGGTTATGCTGGATATCGAAACCGGTGAGGTTCTGGCGATGGTCAATCAGCCCTCTTATAACCCCAATAACCGTTCTGGTATGCAGGCTTATCGCATGCGTAACCGCGTAATGACCGATCTCTTTGAGCCTGGTTCAACCCTGAAGCCTTTCACCGTTGTTGCCGGTATGGAATCCGGACACTACAACCGGGATACCGAGATTAAAACTGGTAACGGTTATATGCGGGTTGGGCGCAATGCCGTTCGTGATCTGAATGGCTATGGCACCATTGATGTGGAAACCGTGCTGATTCGCTCCAGTAATATCGGGGTCAGTAAAATTGCCATGGAAGTCGGTGCAGATGGCGTGATGAGCGTAATGCGCCGGATCGGTCTGGGGCAGAGTGTGGGAACCGGCTTTCCCGGCGAGCGAACGGGCTTTCTGCCTTATAAGGATCGCTGGAGCGATTTTGAATTATCGACGCTGTCCTTTGGCTATGGTCTGACGGTTACGCCATTGCAGCTGGCTCAGGCCTATATGGTGCTGGGTGCGGGCGGAGTGTTACGTCCCGTCTCCTTAATCAAGCGCGACGTACCGCCACAGGGGAAGCGGGTGATTGATGAGCGAGTGGCTAAAGAAGTGCTGGGTATGCTCAGTTCTGTAGTGAGTCAGGGTTCCGGGCGCAGGGCCTCAATTCCCTCTTACCCGGTCGCCGGTAAAACCGGTACGGTACGCAAGGTCGGTGGCAGCGGCTACTCTGAGGATCGTCATGTTGGTTTATTTGCGGGTGTTGTGCCGGCAGATAACCCTAAACTGGCAACCGTTGTCATCATTGATGATCCGGCGGGTGAGAAATATTACGGCAGTCTGACAGCCGCTCCGGTGTTTTCCAAAGTGAATGCCCAGGCATTACGGATGCTTGGGGTTAAGCCCGGACACAAAGATGTGTTGACCGCCGGAGTAGGTGGCTGGTTCAGATATGTTCTTAACGACGCAGGTTAGTCGTTTTTTTATGAAGCTCTGCTCATGGTTATTTTACTGGCATGAGCGTTCCACAGATAAGCAGGAAGGTAATGGCTGGCAGCCTGGTAAATACACTTAACGCAGTATTGGCGGTTCTTGACTGTCCGCCTCTTGAACTCGATAAACCGATATCCGGATTAGCCCTCGACAGCCGCAAGCTGATCGGGGGTGAGTTGTTTCTGGCGATTCCCGGGCTGGCTGTCGATGGGCGCCAGTACATCGATGCGGCGGTTTCTGCGGGGGCGGCAGCTGTGATTGCTGAATCCGAAGGTGAACAGGAAGCAACCATTAAATGGGTTCGTGCTGAGGCAAATGATGTGCCGGTTATTTTTGTATCGGGCCTGAAGGATCGTATCGGTTTTCTTGCTGATCGTTTCTATCGGCAGCCTTCTGCAAACTTGAATGTGGTGGGTGTTACCGGGACTAACGGTAAAACTTCCTGCTGCTGGTTTATAGCCCAGTTGCTCTCTATGTTGCAGCAACCCTGTGCGGTCATGGGTACCATCGGCAAAGGGGTGCCGCCGTCACTGGAACCCTGCCTCAATACCACGGCCGATCCTGTGTCCCTGCATCAGTATATGGCTGAATTGGGTGCCAGTGGTGTGAAAGCCATGGCTATGGAGGTGTCTTCCCACGGCCTGGACCAGGGAAGAGTTGATAGCGTTCAGTTCGATATTGGCGTGTTCACCAATATCAGCAGGGATCACCTGGATTACCATTGCACGCTGGACGCTTATGCAAGAGCCAAGTCGCTGTTGTTTGCTGGTGGTCGTGTGAAACAGGGCATTATCAACCTGAATGATGATTACAGTGGCATGATGATAAAAGCTTGCGGCAGTCAGACGCAGGTGCTGACTTACTCCACGTCTAATCCTGAAGCTGACGTTTATGCTGAAAGTTTTGCTTTGACTGCTGACGGTTTAGTGAGTCAGGTGCATAGCCCCTGGGGCACTGGTCAGCTGCGTACCTCATTGCTGGGTCGATTTAATCTGGAAAACCTGTTGGCGGTTCTGAGCTGTGTCTGTATTCAGGGTTATGCCTTTGATCGGGTTCTGTCGTTTATCTCCCGTTTAACCACTGTTCCGGGTCGCATGCAGCGTTTTGGCGGCAGTCATAAGCCAATGGTTGTGGTTGATTACGCCCATACTCCGGACGCTCTTGAAAGCGTACTGGAAGCGCTGCGTGAACACGGCGCAAGTCGTTTGACCTGCGTATTTGGCTGTGGGGGCGACCGGGATCGTGGCAAGCGTCCGCTGATGACCCGTGCGGCGGTCAATGGTGCTGATAAGGTGGTGGTAACCAGTGATAACCCTCGCAGTGAAGATCCGGAGCAAATCATTGCCGATGCCGTGAATGGCGTTGATTTCGGAAAGGTCAATGTTGTCACTGAAACTGACCGTGCCAAAGCCATTGCCAGTACCATCGCTGAAGCGCACGAGCGTGAAATTGTGGTGGTGGCCGGTAAGGGGCATGAAGACTATCAGGAAGTGCAAGGTAAACGCCTTCCGTTTGACGACAGAGATCATGTTTCCCGCGCGCTTTCACAATGGAGAGCATTATGATCCGGACTTATCAGCTCTCGGAGCTGGCTGCGGAGCTTAACGGACGTTTACACGGTAATGACCTGAACATTTCCGGTATCAGTATTGATTCCCGTTCTGTAAAGCCCGGTGAACTGTTTATTGCTATCAAGGGCCCCAACTTCGACGGTCATGCTTATGCAGTCAAGGCTCTGGAGTCGGGAGCAGCAGCTGTACTGGTTCAGGAAGCGCCTGCTGATATAAACGGTGGCAGTTATATCCTTGTGGAGGATACGTCGAAAGCACTGGGCCAGCTTGGCGCCTTTAACCGCAATCAGACAGATATTCCGTTTCTGGCGATTACCGGTTCCTGCGGCAAAACATCGGTAAAAGAGATGCTGGCGGCCATTCTTGATCAGGAAGGCTCAACGCTGGCAACCCTTGGCAACCTGAATAATGCCTTTGGCGTTCCTTTGACACTGTTTTCTGTGGAGGCTGATAACCGGTTTGCGGTTATTGAGCTGGGAACCAGCTCGCCGGGTGAAATTGGGTATATCTCTGAACTGACCCATCCGGATGTGTCGGTGATTACCAATGCCGCTGAAGCGCATCTGGACAAGTTGGTCAGTGTTGAGGGCGTGGCTCAGGAGAAGGGGTTTATCCTGGATTATCTGTCCCCTGAAGGGACAGCGGTTTTAAATCTGGATGACACTTTTTTTAATGACTGGCAACAACGGACGTTATCCGGGAGTGAGCAGCGGCAGGTGATGTCATTCAGTCTGAGCAATCCGGAAGCGGATAGTTATGCCAGTCATGTTGAAACCACCGCTGAAGGTATGCGTTTCACCCTGAATTTAAAGGGTGAACAAAAGGCGCTGACCATTGCTTTCTGGGGGCAGCATCAGGTTCAGAATGCCTGTTGTGCGGCAGTGGCGGCCTCTGCTGCCGGTATCGGACTGGACAAGATCGTTCAGGGGCTGGAAAATGCCCGCCCTTACCAGCGTCGTGGACAACGCTTTCAGTTAGACGACCAGACGCTGGTCATTGACGAAACCTACAACGCCAACCCCAGGGCCACGCTGGCAGCTATTGATCAGCTGGCAGAGTGTGAAGGTCACAGGGTTATGGTGCTGGGGGATATGCTGGATCTTGGAGCGGTCTCACAGCAGAGGCATCTGGATGTGGGTGCCTACGCCCGGGACAGGGGCGTTGAAACGTTTTTTGCTCTGGGTGAGGCTTCCCGGCAGGCGGTGTCTGCCTATGGCAGTGCCGGACGTCATTTTGAAACGAAAGAGTCTCTTGTGAACGGGCTGCGGTCTTTGCTGACAGGGCTGGACGCTCTGCCGGTGACTGTGCTGGTTAAAGGTTCACGGGGGATGGGAATGTTGGATATCGTACGATCCCTGGTGGGATCAGACTATAAGGGAGAGCGCTGACAATGCTGCTCTGGCTGGCGGATTTTTTATCCCAGTACTACCACGGTTTTGCCGTGTTCAAATATTTAACGCTCAGGGGCATCCTTGGCGTGTTGACTGCTCTGACCCTTAGCCTTTGGCTCGGGCCGCATATGATTCGTCGTCTGAGTTATCACCAGATTGGCCAGTCTGTGCGTGATGACGGCCCTAAATCGCACCTCAGCAAAGCGGGAACCCCAACGATGGGGGGTGCCCTGATTCTGGTGTGTATCGCCATCAGTACCCTGTTATGGGCCAATCTGGAAAATCGCTATATCTGGGTTGTACTGCTGACCACCGGTGTTTTTGGCATCGTCGGCTGGGTGGATGACTATCGCAAGGTGGTTGAGAAAAACTCCCGGGGGCTGCCTGCCCGCTGGAAATTCTTCTGGCAGTCGGTGGCCGGTTTCGGTGCGGCGATGTTTTTGTTTATGACGGCTTCCGGCGTTGCTGAAACCTCGCTGATTGTTCCGTTCTTTAAGAGTGTCACCATAGCCCTCGGTCCGTTTTTCGTCCTGATCACTTATCTGACGATTGTGGGTACCAGTAATGCGGTTAACCTGACGGATGGCCTTGATGGTCTGGCGATTATGCCCACCGTGATGGTGGCCGCTGCTCTTGCCATTTTTGCCTATCTGAGCGGTCACGCGAATTTTGCCCAGTATCTGCATATTCCGTTTATTTCCGGCAGTGGTGAACTCATTGTCTTCTGTGGCGCAATTGTTGGAGCCGGTCTGGGTTTTCTCTGGTTTAACACCTACCCGGCCCAGGTCTTTATGGGTGATGTCGGCGCATTGGCTCTGGGTGCGGCACTGGGTACGGTTGCGGTCATTGTCCGGCAGGAAATTGTGCTGATCATTATGGGCGGTGTATTCGTTATGGAAACCGTGTCGGTTATTTTGCAGGTAGCTTCTTTCAAACTGACCGGGCGTCGTATTTTCCGTATGGCTCCCATTCATCACCACTTTGAGCTGAAGGGCTGGCCGGAGCCGCGGGTCATTGTTCGCTTCTGGATCATCACGCTGATTCTGGTGCTGGTCGGCCTGGCAACACTGAAGATTCGCTAGGGATTAAGGCAGATTTATGGGGTCGGAACTGATCGCTTCAAGTTGTTTACGGGTTATCGTTGGTCTGGGTAAGACCGGCCTGTCCTGTGTTCGTTATCTGTCAGAAAAGCAGTTGCCATTCAGGGTGATGGACACTCGTGAGCAGCCACCGGGTATTGATCAGCTGAAGGCTGAATACCCGGATGTCGAGGTGTATACCGGTGGCTTTAATCAGGACTGGCTGAACAGTGCTGATGAGCTGGTGGTCAGCCCGGGGATTGCCGTGGCTGAACCGTCTATCTCGGAGGCGGTGGCTTGTGGTGCAAGCGTTGTAGGCGATATCGAACTGTTCTGTCGTGACGCGAAAGCCCCCATTGTTGCCATCACTGGTTCAAATGGTAAAAGCACGGTTACCACCTTGCTCGGTGAAATGGCTAAGGAAGCCGGTATTCAGGTGGGTATTGGTGGCAATATCGGAACACCAGCACTTGAGCTGCTGGATAACGGTGGCAGTGAACTTTATATCCTTGAGTTGTCCAGCTTTCAGCTTGAAACTACGTATTCTCTGGAAGCTGCGGCAGCAACGGTGCTTAACCTGAGCCCCGACCACATGGATCGCTACCCGTCCATGGTCGAATACCATCAGGCCAAGCAGCGTATTTATAAAGGCTGTAAAAGTGCGGTTTACAACAAGCAGGACGCTTTGACGACCCCTCTGCTTCCTGTTGCGGTGAGTGGCGTGGCGTTTACCGCCGGAAAACCTGATTTGCACGACTACGGACTGCTACAGGAAGGTGATACCACCTGGTTGTGTAAGGGCGTAGAGAAGTTGCTCGACAGTTCACAAATGAAGCTTTGTGGGCAACATAATCAGACCAATGCGCTTGCGGCGCTGGCACTGGGTGAGCAGGTGGGTATTCCCCTGAGTGCCATGTTGTCAGTATTAAAGCGCTTTGCCGGTTTGCAGCATCGCTGCGAATGGGTGGCAGAGCAGGATGGCGTGGTCTGGATTAATGATTCCAAGGCCACCAACGTGGGGGCAACGGTTGCAGCCATCGAAGGGCTTGGAAATACCCTGAAAGGAAAGCTGGTTCTTATTGCAGGTGGTGACGGCAAAGGTGCTGATTTTTCTGAACTCAGGCAGCCGGTCAGCCAGTTTGTCAGAACACTTGTGTTAATGGGGCGTGATGCGCCTGCTATTGAGCAGGCTGTTGGTCATGTCGTGCCTTCTGTGTATGCGAAGGATCTGAATGAAGCCATTGTTATAGCTGCCCGGGCTAGTCAGCCCGGTGATGCCGTGGTGCTGGCACCCGCCTGCGCCAGTTTTGATATGTTTGCCAGTTTTGAGCAGCGTGGGGATTTGTTTCGCCAGCAGGTGGTTGAGCTTCTTGAAGGGGAGTCCGTATGACAATCCATCAGAAGCTGCTACCGGAATTCGATAGTAAAGGTACCGGAACCAGTCAGGTTGACCTGCCTTTGTTGAGTGCCATATTAGCGCTTCTGGTGGTTGGGCTGGTGATGGTCAGTTCGGCTTCCATGAGTGAGTCCGACAGTCTTTACAATAACTCGATGTATATCCTGATCAAACAGTGCCTGTTTGTCGGGAGTGGTCTGTTTTGCATGCTGTTAATGCTGCTTGTGCCTGTTAAAAAGATAGAGCAGTACAGCTGGGTTTCTCTGTTTGGGGGGATTTCACTGCTGTTTCTGGTGTTGATTATCGGGCGTGAAATAAACGGCAGCGTGCGTTGGATACCACTGGGAATATTTAATTTACAGGCGTCTGAAGCGGCTAAACTATGCATCGTCGTTTATCTGGCGGCTTATCTGGTGCGGCGTCTGGATGAAGTCCGGACCCAGTGGAGGGGCTTCCTCAAACCCCTGTTTATACTGATTGTCTCGGCAGTCCTGCTACTGTTGGAACCGGATCTTGGCTCTGTTGTTGTACTGATGACGGCAGCTATGGGCATGATCTTTATGGCGGGCGCCCCGAAGATTCAGTTTACCGTGTTGATCGTTTTTCTGGGGCTCGCCGTCGGTTTGCTGATCTGGATTGAACCTTACCGAATGGCTCGGCTGACCTCTTACCTTGACCCCTGGGGTAATGCTTTTGGCAGTGGTTATCAGTTAACCCAGGCGCTGATTGCTTTTGGTCGGGGTGAATGGTTTGGCGTTGGTCTGGGTAACAGTATTCAGAAGTTGTTTTATCTGCCGGAAGCGCACACGGATTTTGTGTTTGCAGTGCTTGCTGAAGAGTTCGGTGTTTTTGGCTGTACGGTGGTTGTACTGCTTTTCCTGTTTATTGCCTGGCGGGTTTTACAGATTGGTTTCCGTTGTGAGCAGAAAGGTTTGCTGTTCCATGGCTATGTCGCCTATGGGTTTGCTCTGTTATTTGGTGGCCAGGCGCTGATCAATATTGGTGTAAATACCGGGCTTCTCCCCACTAAGGGGCTGGCGTTACCGTTAATCAGTTATGGAGGCAGTAGTCTGTTGATTAACTGTCTGGCGTTTGGATTGTTGTTACGAATTGATTATGAGCGACGCTTGTTCAATGTTAAAGACACACCTGCGGGACAACGCAGGCGATCAGTCAGTCGGGGAGAGCGCCATGCCTGAGCATTCCTCTGCTGTAAAACAGCCAGCCCATGAACGACCAACCATCGTTGTGATGGCAGGCGGTACGGGTGGGCATATCTTTCCGGCTCTGGCGACAGCCCAGGAGCTGAAGGCAAGAGGTTTTTCTATCCACTGGCTGGGAACGCCAGGCAGTATGGAGGCGGAGCTGGTGCCAAAGTATGGCTTTGATATCAGCTTTCTGCCAGTGACCGGGTTGCGTGGGAAAGGGTTGAGCTTCCTGCTGAAAGCCCCCTGGCGAATTTCTGTGTCCCTGCTGCGAGCCGTCAAAGCGTTGCGACAACATAAGCCAGTCTGTGTTCTGGGTATGGGTGGGTATGTAACAGGGCCGGGTGGTCTTGCTGCCCGCCTGCTGGGTGTGCCGCTGGTGATACATGAGCAGAATGCTATTGCCGGGCTGACGAATAAAGTACTGGCCCGCATTTCCAGTCGCGTGCTGGAAGCGTTTCCGGATACCTTCAAAAAAGCGGGTATGAATTCCGGGAAGGTGTTCCATACGGGCAACCCTGTCAGGACTGATATCCAGAGCGCCGTACAGAAACTGGAACAGCGTGGTGAGGCCTCTGTTCGATTACTGGTGGTCGGTGGCAGTCGCGGTGCGCAGGTGTTCAACCAGACGGTACCTGTCGCTTTGTCCTTATTGAAAGAATCGCTGAAAGAACAGTCACAGGCGGGCGCAGAGCAGTCGCTTCAGGCCTGGCACCAGACGGGCAAGGGCAACCTTGATGCAACCAGGCAGTTATATTGTGACCATGGTGTTGATGGCCGGGTTGAAGAATTTATTGATGATATGGCAGAGGCTTACGACTGGGCTGACCTGATTCTCTGCCGTTCAGGCGCGTTAACGGTGTCTGAGCTGGCGGTGGCCGGGCGGCCTTCGATACTCGTGCCTTATCCCTATGCCGTTGACGATCACCAGACCGCCAATGGGCATTATCTGGTTGAGCAGAGCGCGGCTCTGATGATCCAGCAAAACGAATTTACTAAAGGCAGTTTGGCCAGAATGTTACAGGAACTCATTGAAAATCGTTCACGGCTTGAGCAGATGGGGGCGGCTGCCCGCTCTATTGCCCTGCCGGAATCTACCCGGCAGGTGGCAGAGCACTGTCTGGAGGTGGCTGATGTCTGATAATCGAATGTTTCCGGTGACTCCGGTGCCGGAAATGCGTCGTATCCGTCGTATTCATTTTGTCGGTATTGGTGGTACCGGTATGTGCGGTATTGCTGAAGTTCTGTGCAACCAGGGTTATGAAATATCCGGGTCAGACATTCGACGGTCACCGGTAACCCGACGTCTGGAACAACAAGGCATCAAGGTATTCATTGGGCATGATGCAGGTCATGTCCACGGTGCGGATGTAGTGGTAACGTCAACCGCAGTAGCCGGTGAAAATCCTGAGGTCGTTGAAGCCAGAGCACTGCGCCTGCCGGTGGTTCCCAGGGCGGAGATGCTGGCTGAGCTGATGCGTTATCGTCACGGTATTGCCGTGGCGGGTACACATGGTAAAACCACTACAACCAGCCTGCTGGCGTCGGTATTTGGTTATGCAGACCTTGACCCGACCTTTGTGATTGGTGGCCGTCTGAATTCTGCGGGTACCAATGCCAAGCTGGGGGGAAGTCGGTATCTGATCGCTGAAGCTGATGAGTCGGACGCTTCGTTTTTGCACCTGCAGCCCATGGTCGCCATTGTGACCAATATTGATGCGGATCACATGGAAACCTATGAGGGTGACTTTGGTAAGTTAAAGAAAACCTTCGTGGACTTTCTGCATAACCTGCCATTCTATGGGTTGGCTGTCGTATGTGTCGATTGTCCTGTGGTACGTGAGCTGTTACCGTCGATTAAACGACAAATCATTACTTATGGCGTGAATGAAGAGGCTGATATCCGGGCTGTGAATATCCGTCAGGAAGGGATGAAAACCCGGTTTGACCTAGTGCGTCGTCAGTCTGGTGAGACGGTTGAGATGGAACTGAACATTCCGGGGCATCACAATGTTCTCAATGCCCTGGCCACCTTTGCAGTGGCTTCTGATGAAGGTATTGCTGATGCCGCTATTTGTGAAGGGTTGCGACAGTTTCAGGGTGTGGGTCGACGCTTTCAGGTACAGGGGCATTACCGTCATATTAATAATGAAGGCGATACGGGCAACATTATGTTGGTGGACGACTATGGTCATCACCCGACAGAAGTCGCAGCCACGGTTAGCGCGATTCGTAATGGCTGGAATGATAAGCGACTGGTCATGTTATATCAGCCGCATCGCTATTCCCGCACCCGTGACTTGTATGAAGACTTTGTTGACGTGCTGTCCAGGGTGGATGTTCTGTTGCTGATGGAAGTTTATGCGGCGGGTGAAGAACCTGTACCCGGCGCGGATAGTCGCAGTTTGTGTCGCAGTATTCGCCAGCGGGGGCAGCTGGACCCGATTTTTGTTTCCGATCCGGAAGCGCTTGACACGATTCTTGCCGGCGTATTACACGATGGCGATTTGCTGTTGACTCAGGGAGCGGGTGATATTGGCGCGCTGTCCCTGAAATTGAGTGAGAAACTAGGAGAGCCGGTGTGAGTTCGCCGGCAATAAGTGGAAATGAAGTCCATGCCACAAGCAGGTCTTACAGGAATGAATGAATCCAACGTCAGCATAAAGACTGGTCAGAATCGAGATCATTTTGATCCCCGGGCATTTGGTAAAGTGGCTGTCCTTCTGGGCGGTACTTCAGCTGAAAGAGAAGTCAGTCTGGTGACTGGCGACCGGATTTATGCGGCACTGGTTCGCAGCGGTGTGGATTGCAGAATGATTGACCCGGCTGATGACCTTATGGGGCAGCTGGAAGCCTGGCAGCCGGATCGTGCCTTTATTGCCCTGCATGGGCGTGGTGGGGAAGACGGTACTGTTCAGGGGTTGCTGGAGTCCATGGGTATTCCTTACCAGGGCAGTGGTGTTCTGGCCTCAGCGCTGGCAATGGATAAGTATCGCACCAAACTGTTATGGCAGGCTGTTGGGTTGCCTACTCCAGATTTTCGTCTGGTAGAAACCCCGGATATGCTTGAGTGCTGTTCCGACTTGCTGCCGGTATTTGTTAAACCCAGCCTGGAAGGTTCCAGTGTGGGTATAGCGCGGGTGGATCGTGAGCAGGATCTTCTCCCTGCTTTTGAGAAAGCTTCTCAGCATAACAGCTCGGTTCTGGTTGAGCAGTTTATTGACGGGCCTGAATACACCGTGGGGATTCTTAATGGTGAAGCTCTGCCGGTAATCCGTATTGAAGCTCAGAACGAGTTTTATGATTATGAGGCGAAGTATTTGTCTGATGATACCGGTTATCTTCTGCCTTCCGGCCTCAGCAAAACCCGTGAGCAGGAAATGCAGGCGATTGCCCTGACAGCCTTTGAAACGATTGGTTGTTCAGGCTGGGGGCGTGTGGACTTTATGGCAGACCAGCGTGGGCGTTTCTGGTTGCTGGAAGTGAATACCATTCCGGGTATGACGGAACACAGTCTGGTGCCTATGGCTGCGAAGGCGGTAGGACTGGACTTTGATGCGTTGGTTCTGGAAGTTCTGAAGTCATCATTGTCAGACAGCAGTCCAGTAACAATGGATGCAGGTCAGGAAAAGGAAAGCCAGATTGTTGCTGAAGCGGAAGCCGACCCAGTCTAAGCGTTCAGGCGATCCAGTGGGTAGTGTTCAGATCAGAAGAAGGCGGCAGTCGTCGTCTTCTTTCGGGCGTGCTCAGGCTTACCTGTCCACTCACTCGCGTACCGGGTGGCAAATCGTCCGGGTGATGATTGGTGTTGCCTTTCTCGGTGCGGTGTTGTGGGGTTGGCCTTCATTGATGAACTGGTTGAACCGGCCGATATCACGTGTGGAGATTCATGCCGGTTTTGAGTCTCTTAAGCAGGTAAAGGTGGAAGCAGAGCTGGAGCCGTTTCTGGTCAATCGCTTCTTTCACCTTGATCTGAAAGCGATGCGGCAGGCGCTGTTGCAAATGCCCTGGGTGCATGAAGCCAGTCTCAGACGACGCTGGCCGGATCGGCTGGAGGTTTCCCTGCAGGAGCGTCAGGCTGTAGCGC
Source organism: Endozoicomonas euniceicola (assembly GCF_025562755.1). Classification (GTDB taxonomy): domain Bacteria; phylum Pseudomonadota; class Gammaproteobacteria; order Pseudomonadales; family Endozoicomonadaceae; genus Endozoicomonas_A; species Endozoicomonas_A euniceicola. The sequence goes on along the minus strand of NZ_CP103300.1, from coordinate 831,595 downwards.
GATGGAAGCAGGGTAAGTTAATTACCGGTGAAGGTGTCGTTTTTGCTCCGGCATCGGTGGACGAATTTGAACTATTGCCGCTGTTATCCGGGTCGGATGATGAGGCGCTTAAGGTGATGCAGCAATATCTGTCAATCAGTCAGTTATTGCGGCCAATGGGGTTGTCGGTGAGCGAGCTGCAACTCGGTTCAGCGGGTTCATGGCGATTCAGGGTTGATCACGTCGTTGTTTATCTTGGTCGTGATCGGCGCATGGAGAGGTTGCAGCGGTTTGTCCGTCTGTACCATGCAAGGCTGGACAGCCGCTGGAGTGAGGTAGAGCGTGTGGATATGCGTTACCTCAATGGTGCGTCTGTCGCCTGGCGACAGAATTAGTGTAAAAGACAGAAAGGGGCGGCGGTATCAGCGCGCTGACTATTTATGCTGACTATGAAAGTTATGCTGACTATAAAAGCTTTTGCGGTTTAGGAAGATTAATGCCATGACATCGGCAGAGAATGGGAATTTGATTGTTGGGTTAGACATTGGCACCTCCAAGGTAGTAGCCATCGTCGGCGAAATTATGGAAGATGGCGAACTGGAAGTGATTGGTATCGGTGCTCATTCTTCCAGAGGTTTGAAGCGTGGTGTTGTCGTGAATATTGACTCCACAGTACACGCCATGAAGCGAGCCATTGAAGAAGCTGAATTGATGGTGGGTTGCTCGATCCATTCTGTCTATGCAGGCATTGCCGGTAATCATATCCGCAGTCTGAACTCTCATGGTATTGTGGCTATCAGGGAGCGTGAAGTAACCAGAGCTGATATTGAACGGGTTATTGATGCTGCAAAAGCAGTAGCAATTCCCGCCGACCAGCGTATTCTTCATATTTTGCCTCAGGAATATGTTATTGATTCTCAGGATGGCGTCAAGGAGCCACTGGGAATGTCGGGTGTGCGCCTGGAATCAAGGGTGCACCTGGTCACCTGTGCGGTCAATGCCGCTCAAAATATTGAAAATTGTATACGACGTTGTGGACTTGAAGTCGACGACATTATTCTGGAACAACTGGCATCGAGCTATTCCGTCCTGTCCGAGGATGAGAAAGAGCTGGGTGTCTGCATGGTGGATATTGGTGGTGGTACTACTGATATCGCCATTTTTACAGATGGCGCTATTCGCCATACAGCGGTTATTCCTATTGCCGGGGACCAGGTCACCAATGACATTGCCATGGCACTGCGTACACCGACCCAGCATGCGGAAGAACTGAAGATTAAATACGCCTGTGCACTGACTCAGCTGGCTGGTGCAGACGACATGATCAAGGTTCCCAGCGTGGGTGATCGCCCGGCCCGGGAACTTTCCAGACAATCATTGGCAGAAGTCGTAGAACCTCGTTATGAGGAGTTGTTTACGTTGATCCAGCAGGAGCTTCGTCGCAGTGGTTTTGAAGAGCTGGTTCCCGCAGGTATCGTCCTGACGGGTGGAACGTCGAAGATGGAAGGCGTTGTTGAGCTGGCAGAAGAAATATTCCATATGCCGGTAAGACTGGGGATGCCACAAGCGGTGCGAGGTTTGGACGATGTCGTATGTAACCCAATATATTCGACGGGTGTCGGGCTTTTGCATTACGGTTTAAAAGTCCAGCAGGAAGGACGTAAGGAAGCAGTATACAGCAAGCAGGAGGATGGTGTGTTCAATCGGTTAAAACAGTGGTTTCAGGGTAACTTCTGATTGAACGCCACTGCCAATTTTTAGAAAATATCCTGTTTAAGGTGAGAGAATAAGGAGAGGGCCACATGTTTGAGATGTTGGAAGATAACGTGCCGCAGGAAGCGGTCATTAAAGTTATCGGTGTCGGCGGCGGTGGTGGCAACGCTGTCTGCCACATGCTGAACAGTCAGTTGGAGGGGGTAGAGTTTGTCTGCGCCAACACTGACGCGCAGGCTCTTAAGAAACAACATCTGCAGGCGCATACGCACCTGCAGCTGGGTGCAGGCATTACTCGTGGTCTGGGTGCCGGAGCCAACCCACAAATTGGTCGTGAAGCGGCCATGGAAGATCGTGACCGTATCAGTGACCTGCTGCAGGGAGCTGATATGGTGTTCATTACTGCCGGTATGGGTGGTGGAACAGGTACGGGTGCTGCGCCGATTGTGGCACAGATTGCCCGTGAAATGGGGGCATTGACTGTTGCGGTGGTGACCAAACCTTTCTCCTTTGAAGGTCGTCGCCGTATGTCCGTGGCCGAAGAGGGTCTGAAGGAACTGCAGGAAAATGTAGACTCTCTCATCTGCATCCCTAACCAGAACCTTCTGCCTGTACTGGGTAAAGACGTCAGCCTGCTCAACGCCTTTGGTGCCGCAAATGATGTGCTGCTGGGTGCGGTGCAGGGTATTTCGGAGCTGATTACCCGTGACGGTCTGATCAATGTCGACTTTGCAGACGTACGTACTGTGATGTCCGAGATGGGTATGGCGATGATGGGTACGGGTTCTGCTACGGGTAGCAACCGCGCGGTTGAAGCCGCCGAGCGTGCCATTCGCAGCCCGCTGCTGGAAAATGTTAACCTTCGCGGCGCTCGTGGCGTACTGGTTAATATCACCGGTGGTATGGACATGGGGCTTAACGAGTACACCGAAGTGAACGAAACGGTGGCCGAGTTCGCTTCCGAGAACGCCACTATTGTTGTCGGAGCCGTTATCGATACCGAAATGAGCGATGAGTTGCGAGTGACTGTGGTGGCAACCGGCCTGGGTAGTGAAGAATCTGAGGCAGACACGGCCCTGAAAATGGTTGACGGTTCCCGTCCGCGTACAACCCGCAATGATGGTTCTCTGGATCTTAAAACTCTGGATGTCCCTACCAGCATGCGCAACCGTAGCAAGGATGCGGAAGAGGCTGGCAGGCCCGCAGCAGTAACCGCGGATGCAGAGCCGGAAGCGCCAAAGCGTCAGGCGACATCGACTGACAATGTAGATTATCTGGATATTCCGGCGTTTTTGCGTCGGCAGGCGGATTAATTGAATGCAAGTTACGACTTGTGTCAAATGTAGCTTTTGTTACAATGAGTCGTTGCATTCAAATAACAGGGACCTTACAGGTCGCGGAATTGCGTAATCATGATCAGACAGCGTACCCTGAAAAACATTATTCGTGCCACGGGAGTAGGGTTACATTCTGGCGAAAAGGTCTATTTGACCCTGAAGCCAGCTCCCGTTGATACAGGTATCATCTTTTGTCGTACGGATCTCGACCCAGTTGTAGAGATACCCGCACGTGCCGGGAATGTGGGGCAGACTACGCTGTGCACATCTCTGCAGAAAGATGGTACTCGTGTAGATACCGTCGAGCATCTTCTGTCTGCCTTGGCAGGACTGGGCATTGATAATGCCTATGTCGAAGTCAGCGCCCACGAAGTGCCTATTATGGATGGCAGTGCCGGTCCTTTCGTTTTCCTGGTTCAGTCTGCGGGCATTCAGGAACAGGATGCACCGAAAAAGTTCATCCGGATCAAAAAAGAAGTCACCGTTTCTGATGGTGATAAAACGGCTACCTTCAAACCTTATGCAGGCTTTAAGGTAAGTTTTACCATCGATTTTGATCATCCGGTATTCAAGAGTCGTTCGCAGACTGCTGCGATTGACTTCTCAAGCACTTCCTTTGTTAAGGAAGTCAGTCGGGCTCGTACATTCGGCTTTATGCGGGATGTAGAGTACCTTCGCTCCCAGAACCTGGCTCTGGGCGGCAGTGTTGATAATGTAGTGGTTGTTGACGACTACCGCATCCTGAATGAGGATGGCCTGCGTTATCACGACGAGTTTGTAAAGCACAAGATGCTGGATGCCATTGGTGACCTGTATCTGCTGGGCAATAGTCTGATTGGTCAGTTTGTTGGCGTTAAGTCCGGCCATGAACTGAACAACAAGCTGGTTCGTCACCTGCTGGAAAACCAGGAAGCGTGGGAAGTGGTCACTTTCGAAGATGCGGAAGTGTCGCCAATTTCTTACCTCAAGCCTGTAGCTGTTACCGCTTAAACGGTATCTGAACTTCAGGGTATGGACTGCTGAAAGAAAGGTCGCTTTTAAAGCGGCCTTTTTTGTACGTGTAGTGATTTGTATCTATAACGATTAATTCCCTGCTCCCGGATTGTTCTCTGGTAGTTTGTTGATCTGTATTCTTGCGGGAATTTGTTTGTCGGTGCTAAAGTCCTTCACTTGTTATAACTCTTGGTTCAGTGTTCCTTGTCCCTGGTCTGATTGGGGTAAGAGAGAGGCTGTATTTAAAAGGCGGGAGCTCAGAGCTTTTTAATGAAAGTCATAGTTGTCAAACAGGATCTTTCACGTACCCGGTCATTTAGGGTCAGTGGACAACGGCTGGCGGTTGCTGTGGCGCTGGTCGTGGTGTTGTCAGTATCTCTGGGTGGTGGCTTAATGTATGGCTTCCTTAAATACGACTCAGGTATGATTCTGACGGAAGAGGGTCTGGAGAACTGGAAGCAGACACTACTGGGTCAGAAACAGGACCTGGCTTCCGTTCGTGAAGATACCGGACGGCAGCTGGATGCTCTGACACTGCGCCTTGCGCAATTACAGGGGCGTATCACACGGCTGGATGCTCTGGGCGAGCGACTGACGTTGTTGTCAAATCTGGACGATGGTGAATTTGATTTCAGCCAGGCACCAGCGCTGGGTGGTCCTGAGCAGCAGCCCAACAGCTTTAAGGTTCACGCTAAACCATCGCTGGCAGAGGCGCTGGACAAGCTGGCGGAACAGATTGATAACCGTGAACAGCAGTTGCAGTTGCTGGATAGTCTGCTGACCAGCAAAGCGCTTGACGATGAAGCGTTTCTTAGTGGGTTGCCCGCTGCCAAAGGCTGGCTGTCATCCGGCTTTGGCCCCCGAACCGATCCGTTTACCGGCAAGGACAGCTGGCATAATGGTATTGACTATGCCGCACCGCGCGGAACTGACATTCTCTCTCTGGGTGCAGGGGTAGTGGTCTGGTCCGGTGACCGGTGGGGTTACGGCAAAATGGTTGAGATTAACCATGGCAATGGTTATGTCACCCGCTACGCTCATAACGAGTCTAATGCCGTGAAAGTGGGCGATATCGTGACCAGAGGACAGGTGATTGCCAAGATGGGAAGTTCAGGTCGTTCTACCGGACCTCATGTTCATCTTGAAGTATTGGAGAACGGCAAGGCTGTCGACCCTCAGCGATATATGTACCGGGCTGCGAAATGATCTGACGATCACAGGCGGTTCGGTAGAGGAAGTGTGGCACAGTGCTTCCAGCTGAACTACATTCTTTCCGGTTGCTCGCCGGAAGGATTGAAAACCGGGCGACGTGTTCATATATAAAAATGGGGATAGAATCTGGTCTACTGCCGTGATTTAACGATTTGCTGTTCGCTGAATCACACAGACTGTACTAGCAGATTTTATGCGGTTTAAGTTTACCGGATTTAGCCCAGTAAACCGGTTGAGAGATAGTCAATCACACAAGTATGTTTGCTTCTTTAGTCAAAAAAATTATTGGTAGCCGTAACGACCGGCAGCTGAAACGAATGCGCAAGCTGGTCAAGGCCGTAAACGCACTGGAAGACAGTATTTCAAGCCTGTCTGATGAAGAGTTGCGTGCCAAAACCCGGGAATTCAAAGACCGCTACCAGCAGGGGGAAACCCTTGACGCCATCTTGCCTGAAGCCTTTGCCGTTGTTCGTGAAGGTGGTAAGCGCAGCATGGGTATGCGCCATTTCGACGTGCAGTTGATTGGTGGCATTACCCTGCACGAAGGTCGTGTAGCGGAAATGCGTACTGGTGAAGGTAAGACTCTGATGGCCACCCTGCCAGCTTACCTGAATGCGATTACCGGCAAAGGCGTTCATGTTGTAACGGTTAACGACTACCTGGCGCGTCGTGATGCCAACTGGATGCGTACCCTATATGAATTCCTTGGCCTGACAGTGGGTGTCGTGGTGCCTCAGCAGGACACAGAAGAAAAACGGGCGGCTTACCTGTCGGACATCACTTACGGTACCAATAACGAGTTTGGCTTTGATTACCTGCGTGACAATATGGCCTTCCGTCAGGAAGATAAGTTTCAGCGGCCTCTGCACTTTGCTGTTGTCGATGAAGTGGACTCCATCCTGATTGACGAAGCCCGTACGCCTCTGATTATCTCGGGTCCGGCGGAAGATTCTTCTGAGCTGTATCGCCAGATGAACGAGCTGGCGCCTAAGCTGGAACGTCAGATTGAAGAAGTGGCCGAAGATGAAGAGCCTACTAAACATTACACTGTTGACGAGAAAACCCGTCAGGTTGAACTGACTGAAGTGGGTCACCAGTTTGTTGAGGAAATGTTGCAGCAGGGTGGTTTGCTGCCAGAAGGTGAGAGCCTCTACTCTTCCCACAACCTGACCATGCTGCATCACGTTAATGCCGCGCTGAAAGCCCATGTACTGTTTACCCGCAACGTTGAGTACATTGTTCAAAACGGTGAAATCCTGCTGGTTGATGAACACACTGGCCGAACCATGCCGGGACGTCGTCTGTCTGAAGGTTTGCATCAGGCACTGGAAGCGAAAGAGAACCTGAAGATTCAGGCGGAAAGCCAGACCATGGCTTCCACCACTTTCCAGAACTACTTCCGGATCTATGAAACACTGTCCGGTATGACCGGTACTGCCGACACCGAAGCATTCGAACTGCGTCAGATTTATGGTCTGGACGTGGTGGTTATTCCTACCCACAAAGAAATGGTGCGTAAGGATCATAATGACCTGGTCTACCTGACCATCAATGAAAAATACGATGCCATCATTGAAGACATCAAAGTGACGGTGGCTGAAGGTCGACCAACTCTGGTGGGTACCGCTTCGATTGATGCCTCCGAGCACCTGTCGGTTGCCCTGGACAAGGCGGGCATCAAGCACAGCGTTCTGAACGCCAAATTCCACGAAAAAGAAGCTGAGATTATCGCCCAGGCCGGTAAGCCGGGTGCAGTGACCATCGCCACCAACATGGCGGGTCGTGGTACCGATATTATTCTGGGTGGTAACTGGGAAGCCGAGCTGGGTGGGATTGAAAACCCAACCAAAGAACAGGAAGACCAGGTTAAGGCTGAATGGCAGCAGCGTCACAAAGGCGTGCTGGATGCCGGTGGTCTGCATATCATCGGTACCGAGCGCCACGAGTCCCGCCGTATTGACAACCAGCTGCGTGGTCGCGCCGGTCGTCAGGGTGACCCGGGTTCTTCCCGCTTCTACCTGTCCCTGGAAGACAACCTGATGCGTATCTTTGCCTCTGACCGGGTGAAGAACTTTATGAAAGCCCTGGGGATGGAAAAGGGTGAAGCGATTGAACACCGCATGGTGTCTAACGCCATCGAAAAAGCCCAGCGCAAGGTAGAGGGCCGTAACTTCGATATTCGTAAGCAATTGCTGGAATACGATGACGTGGCCAATGATCAGCGTAAAGTGGTGTATACCCAGCGTGATGAAATACTGAGTGCCGACAATGTGGTAGAAAACATTGCGGTAATGCGAGAAGACGTTGTTAACGACCTGATCTCTGAATTCATTCCACCACAGAGTCTGGAAGAGCAGTGGGATGTTGAAGGACTGGAGAAGAAGCTGGACACTGAACTGGCGGAAACACTGCCGGTACAGAAGTGGTTGGATGAAGACGACCGTCTGGACGAAGAAGGTCTGCGTCAGCGTATTCATGAATCCGTTGTAGAAAGCTACAAGAAAAAAGAAGAGCTGGCGGGCGAAGAGTCCCTTCGCAACTTCGAGAAGCATATTCTGCTGCGTATTCTGGATGATAAGTGGAAAGAGCACCTGGCGACTATGGATCACCTGCGTCAGGGTATCCATCTGCGAGGCTACGCCCAGAAGAATCCAAAGCAGGAGTACAAGCGTGAAGCCTTTGAGCTGTTCCAGCACATGCTGGAAGATATCAAAGGGGACACCATCCGTATTCTGTCCCATGTACAGGTCCAGCAGGACGACCACACGGCAGAGGAAGAAGAACGTCGTCGTCAGGAAATGGCTCGTCGTATGCAGTTCCAGCACGCTCAGGCGGGCGGTATGGCTGCCGGAGAAGAGTCTGAAGAGGCTCAGGAAGGTGAGGGCGGTGCTCCACATCCGGAGCCTTTCGTCCGTGAAGGACGCAAGGTGGGTCGTAATGAGCCCTGCCCGTGTGGTTCTGGCAAAAAGTTCAAACAGTGTCACGGTAAAATAGCTTAACGCCTGCCGAACAGCACTGAGTCACAGAAACGGGTCGCGCTGGTTATACTTCAGGCGACCCGTTTTTTTGTGTAGTTTTCCTTTTGTGAAAAACTGGGTTAGTTTTATCGACTTTAGAGCAAAGAATAAATGGGAGTCGTTATGGCTGTTGGTTTCGATGTCTGGCCTGATGTTAAAGCTGTTAAAGGGTTTCGTCTGGGAACGGCTGAAGCAGGGATTCGCAAAACAAACCGCCGGGATCTGGTGGTTATGGAGTGGGATGAAGGGGCGAGCGTAGCGGGTGTTTTTACCCTGAATAAATTTTGCGCGGCGCCGGTACATCTTGCTAAAGGCCGCCTTAATCAGAGCCCCCGCTGTTTTGTTATCAATACCGGGAATGCTAATGCCGGTACCGGGCAGCAGGGCATGGAGGCTGCTAAAGAGTCAACCGCTGGTGTTGCAGAGCTGCTGAATATCCCTTCAGAGTCGGTTTTACCCTTTTCTACAGGCGTTATAGGGGAGCAGCTGCCTGTTGACCGGTTGCTGGCGGGTTCGCCCGCGGCTGTAGCAGATTTGTCTGAGGAGGGCTGGTATAAAGCTGGAGAAGGTATTTTAACGACGGATACCCGTCCCAAAGGTGCCAGTCGGCAGTTTGAGGTTGATGGTGTCGTTTATACCGTATCGGGTATCAGTAAAGGATCAGGAATGATTCGCCCGAACATGGCTACTATGCTGGCTTTTATGGCGACCGATGTCCCAGCTGCGCAACCTCTGTTACAAAAACTTCTGAATGATGCTGTAAACCTGTCGTTTAATCGCATTTCTGTGGATGGCGATACTTCAACAAACGACTGCTGCATGTTGGTGGCTACTGGCAAAACAGGTTCAGAACCATTGAACTCTGAGGCATCGGATTTATACGTCGGTTTACGTCAGGCAGTGAATGAAGTAGCGGTGGAGCTGGCTCAGGCCATTGTCCGTGACGGTGAGGGGGCTTCCAAGTTTATTACGGTGAGCGTAGAGCAGGCTGATACTTCGGCAGATGCGCTGGAAGTCGCCTACACCATTGCTCATTCACCATTGGTAAAAACAGCACTGTTTGCCTCAGACCCGAACTGGGGACGCATACTGGCAGCGGTAGGGCGTGCAGAGGTGAATACGCTGGTAATTGAGCGCATTACCATCTGGCTGGGTGATGTCTGCATTGTTGAAAACGGCGAACCAGCTGCTTCGTATACAGAAGCGGCCGGTCAGGCAGTGATGGATAAGGATGAGATCACTATCAGGGTTGCCCTGGGGGCGGGTGATGTCTGCGAACAGATATGGACAACCGACCTTTCCCATGAATACGTTCGTATTAATGCGGAGTATCGCAGTTAGGGGAACGGAGGCATAGAATGATCGCTGTCGGCTATGCCTCCTATCTACCCTTTCCTCTGATGAGCCACATATTCATCAAGTAACTGTCGTATCATTTTTTGATACTGCATACCATATTCTTCAGCAGCTGACTTGAAATATTCAACACTATCAGTACTAAGGGTTATCGTGATTTTGGTGCTGTCATTTTTTAATTTAAGTTCACTTGGGGATGGCAGAAAATCAGCTACTAGCTTAGTGTCGCCTATGGGTTCGTCAGTGTACTGAATTTGCTTGCTCATAAAGCTTTTTCCCTTTTCTCCAGTAACCGGCACCAATTATCCGGATTCGGTTAGTCCTGTATGTAAACCGCACAGTGAGGACGCCTGTTTGCTCTTTATCCAGTCCAAAGCAGAAATAGCGTTTTTCTTCCTGACTGTGTCCCATATCTTCAGCAATAATCCGTTTTTGATCGTAAAAGGCATATTGTGCGTCATAGAATGAAACCCCATGCTTTTCCTGATTGGACAAGTTTTTTACCTCGTCCCATTCAAAACTGCTTTCAGACATCGTCAATAATAGTATCTATATGGCAATTTAACCATACTAGCATATGACTTCAATGAGCTTGACGTATTGCGCAGGTTGGGTAGAGTAAATGGGTTTATTCTTCTCAAGCTGAGTCAACAGTAACAATTTTTACCATGGGGGGATGAACCTGTATGATTAATATCATCAGTGATTAATGCTTAATGTTGTCCCTATGAATGACTGTTATGAACTACCACAATGAAAACAATCACAGTAATAAAATCTCATAGATCCAACTACCCAAATCCAATCTCATTTGAAAAAGGGGATCTACTTTCCGTAGGCGTGCATGACGATGAATATGCTGGCTGGGTGAGAGTAACAACAAGGGATGGAAATGAAGGTTGGGCTCCAGAGCAATATATTGAACTTCATTCTGATCAGTGGATTGCTATCGAAAGTTACAGCTCAAAAGAGCTGAATACAACAGTCGGTGAAAAATTACTCGTACTCCATGAACTGAACGAATGGGTATGGGTACAGAACTCCCATGATAGATATGGCTGGATTCCATTAAAAACAACGAAGTAATGGTAAAAAAATGATTCCAAAAACAGCCAAAATGAGAGTTGCCAGACCAACAGATAACTTATCCGATATAACCCAAATGTATGTTAATGGGCTTGGCTTTGAATTACTGGGAGAGTTCGTTGGTCATAATGGCTTTGATGGCTCAATCATTGGTCATCAAAATCACAACTACCATCTTGAGTTTACACATCATGTAGGCACAGAGGTTGGCAAAGCTCCCTCTAAAGACAGCTTGCTTGTTTTCTACTTCACTGACTCACAAGAATGGCAAGCCTGCTGCCAAAAAATGAGTAAGGCGGGATTTATCGAAGTTGCTCCCTATAACGCCTACTGGGGTATCTCCGGTAAAACCTATGAAGATTTGGATGGCTATAGAGTTGTCTTACAGAATAGAGAGTGGTCAGCCTGACTCACCTACCAGCTTTTCCCATGAGTCGCATTAATGCGGAGTATGGCAGTTAATTATTCTTTTAAATTCTATTCTTTCACTGATTCACGCAGTAGCCATAACCCTTAAATTATGGCTACTCTATGTCTTTATTCCGATACCATGAAATGAGCTTTACCATGGCGAAACAACAACCGGACCAAAAGCAGTCTGACAACGTCGTGCATGTTGCAGTGGCTGTGATTCGTGGCGACGATGGTCGAATACTGGTGGCCAAAAGGCCGGACGACAAACATCTGGGTGGTTTGTGGGAATTTCCCGGTGGTAAGGTCGAGCTGGATGAGGATTTAAAAGAAGCGCTTAACCGGGAATTGGTGGAAGAGCTGGATATCACCGTCAGTCAGTTTCAGCCTTTGATCGCAATTCAGCATCAGTATCCTGAAAAGACGGTACTGCTTGATACCTGGCTGGTGTCGGGTGTTAACGGCACGCCAAAAGGGAATGAAGGGCAGGCGGTGCAATGGGTTGAACCTGACGACCTGACCGGCCTGGACTTTCCTCCGGCCAATGAACCTATTGTTAACGCTGTTTTACTGCCCCGCCAATATATGGTGACCGGGTTGTTTTCTTCTGCGGCCGAGCTGATTGAAAAGGTCAGCCGACAGCTTGAGAATGGACTTCGCCTGATTCAGTTCCGGGCTCCCTGGTTGCAGGAGAAGCCTTATCTGCACCTGGCTCGTGAACTGCACCATCTGTGTCAGCCGTTTAATGCAAAGTTGTTGTTAAAGGGTAATCCTGAATTATTGCAGGAGACATGGTGTGACGGTATTCACCTGCGCTCTGATCAGTTGAGTATCCCGGTTTCCGAGTGGAAAAAATACCGTCGTGAGGGGCAGTGGCTGGCTGCCTCCTGTCACAATGAAGAACAGCTGAAGGCCGCCGAAAAGGCAGGTATGGACTTTGTAACACTGTCACCCGTACGGCCAACCAAATCCCATCCGGGGCGTTTGTCTATGGGGCAGGAGAAGGCAACCGAATTGACCCGGTGCAGCACGGTGCCGGTATACTGGCTTGGCGGTTTAGGGCGTTCCGATGAGGCGCTGGCCATTGATTGTGGTGCTCAGGGCGTTGCCGGAATCGGTGCCTTCTGGTCTATCAATTAGTTTTTCTTTTAACAGGCAGGGACGCCATGCTGGAAAAGCTTCGAAAATTGGCAGGAGACTATGGTTTTTCCGGATTTGGCAGATCCGGTTCGAAGTCATTAAGACGTGGGAAGCATCAGTTTCGAGAGGTGTCTACAGCCTCTTTGTCGCCTGAAATTCCCCGTGATCCTGGCCCGTATACTGAATCCGGAACCCGGCAGGTTGCTCATCATGACTCTGCCACCACCAATCACTATTATTCTCGGACAGGCCAGACGGGTTCAGGCATTATCCCTTCCATGAACACCCTTCCACACAATAAATTCTGGACGCTTGTACAAGGCCAGGGTGATGACAGTGATACCGTTGACCATAAACGGATGTTTGTCAGTTCTGAGTTGCCTGAAGCTAAAGTGTATTCCGGTGAATGGCACGTCAAGACGCCAGGGCGCGAATCAACCGGTGTAAAGCTTAAACGTTACTTACAGAAAATGATGTACTGGATTACCGGGCAACGCTATAAAGCCGATTATTACGACAACAAGCAGTTGCTGGCTCAGAAAGAAGTGCTGGCAGCCAATGTTTACAGGGAAGTGGTGGGTACGGAAGGTGACGATCACTTTAACCGTGTTTATCAAGTTGGCTATTCCATGAAAGAGGCTGAAACGTCTTCTGGCGAAGAGGAACATTGTATTGCCAGCAGGCATCTGCAGGACTATGAAAGCGGCTATCGTCTGGTTCAGAATCCTTCAGACCGCTCTTCACCGGTACATTTTACCCGCTTCCATAAAACTCATAATCCCGTGGTGGACTTAGTTGTGCGAAGGTTTCTGCTGGGTGATGAGGATTATCTGAAACTGGATAACTATATGTTTATTCAGGATTCGGACAGACAAAACCAGTCAGCCGAAGAAGAGGCAGGGCAGCGTTTGGTGAATATTGATTTTGGCATGTCTTTCTACAATCGTTGCCAACTGCCCTCTAAATGCACCCTTACACAGTTTCGTCAGAAAATGATGTCGCCTTCCATTAAGCACCGAAGCCAGTATCGTGGCCGTCACACCATGCATACCGTGATTAAGGCGATGGAGCGCAGTGGTGAGGATGTTGATGCATTGATGAAGGATGCACTGGGCCTGATAGCAAGAATGAGTGACGAAAAGCTGAACGGGCTGGTGGGACATGTGCACAAGCCTCAAGCCCGTTCAGCGCTATTGCGCATACTGAAATTCAAGCGCGACCAGGCGGCGGCCATTATTGAGCCAGAAAGTCATGACTGGCCTGAAGAACCTGGTCGCATGACACTCAGCGCCCTGGTTGGTCGAGTTCGTCGGACATAGCGTCGTCAAAATCAGGTTGACCAGGAATTGAATGTTCCTCGTTTGCCCAGGCACCGAAGTCAATCAGTTTGCAGCGTTCAGAACAGAATGGGCGGTATTGGTTTTCCTTTTTCCATTCAACCGACTTGTTGCAGTTGGGGCATTTCACGGTAGTTGGCATGACTAAAAGTAAATCCTCTTTCATTAAAAAAGCCTCTGCAGGCAGAGGCTTTTATTATTCAGTTCCGGGAGCAGGTCACTGACCCTTGGCGGGTGGTTTTGGCGTTTCTTCCTGAGAAAGGTCCGGAATGCCCTCTAGCTGCTTGTTAACGCCAGAATCCCCCAGCAGGCCAAAGGTAACGGTATAGAGCAGTGATGGGTTCACATCACCAAAAGACTGATAACCGATGAACTCACCTTTCTCGTTCAGGGCGTCAGACTCCGGATAGTTCAGGCGCAGAACTTCCAGCGCTTCGTTCGCTGGTTCGATCAGACCCATACGCTGATAACCTTCCACCATAATCGCCAGGGCTTCGGGTACAGCCGGAGTTTTTTGCAGATTTTCAACCACGTAACGACCACGGTTGGTAGCTGCCACATAGGCTTTACGCTTCATGTAGTAATTGGCGGCGTGAATCTCGTAAGCGGCCAACCGGTTGCGCAGGGCGACCATGCGTTGACGGGCATCCGGGGCATAGCGGCTGTCCGGGTAACGGTTCAGCAGTTCGGAAAATTCACTAAACGATTGCCGGGCCTGACCAGGGTCACGCTTGGAGTAATCCAGTGGCAGATAACGTTCCAGTAGCCCCATGGCTGAAGTGTTGGACGCCAGTCCTTTCATATACAGGGCGTAGTCAGCGTTTGGATGATTGGGATGCAGGCGCAGGAAGCGGTCGGCAGCGGCACGAACAGCTTCCGGCTCGGAGTTCATGAAGTAGGCGTAAATAATATCCAGCTGGGACTGTTCAGCAAAGCTGCCAAAGGGGTAGCGGGACTCCAGAGTACGAAGCGTTTTAATGGCATCATTGTACCGACTATTGTCGATAGAATGGGTGGCCATTTTGTACATTTCGGCTTCTGACAGCGTCTCCGGTACTTCTTCATCCGGAGTGGACGCGCAGCCCACCAGTGCGGCACTAATAAACAGTGCGTACAGGATGCGGGTAATATTGATCTTGAATACTCTCATGACTTTTATCGGTTTCCGTACTCCGGCATGCATTTTTACGGATAGGGATCAGCGGCGATTCACCCTAATCTGCACCGGTGGATATGATAAACTACCGGGTTTGTTAATCCGTCTAATTTAAACACAGTCCGCCAGAAACGGAAAGAAAGCACACAGGAGAATTGCTCCGGGGGTGTAGTTTAGCCGTTTATAGTGACCATGTAGTAGGCGGGCGTATCTTTTTTGTTTGAGAATTATTTGAATGAGTGAACAATTCGATCAGCAGGTTGTTGTGCCTGACGAGTTAGGGGCTAAGCGCTTCGACCAAATCGCTGCCGCCTGTTTCCCCGACTTTTCCAGGGCACGCCTGCAGGAGTGGATCAAAAGTGGTGACCTGCTGGTCGATGGTGAGCAGCGTAAGCCTAAGGAAAAACTGGTGGGTGGTGAGACCCTGTCGTTGTCCGTGGTGGTCGAAGACGCTGAACACTGGGAAGCCGAAGAGATTCCACTGGCCATTGCCTATGAAGACGACGATATTCTGGTGATCAATAAGCCAGCGGGTCTGGTGGTTCACCCGGCAGCGGGCAACCGCAGCGGCACTCTGCTGAATGGACTTTTGTTCCATTGTCCTGGTCTGGCATCAGTGCCTCGAGCAGGTATTGTTCATCGTCTGGATAAAGACACCACCGGTCTGATGGTGGTGGCTAAAAACCTTGCGGCACATACTGATCTGGTGGCGCAGTTGCAGGAGCGTTCGGTCAGTCGTGAATATGAAGCCATTACCTACGGTGTTATGACGGCGGGTGGAACCGTTGATCAGCCTATTGGCCGTCACGCCACCAACCGTTTGAAGATGGCCGTCACTGCCGGTGGCAAACCTTCAGTCACCCATTACCGGGTGCTGCAAAAATACCGAAACCACACCCATATCCGCTGTAAGCTTGAAACCGGCCGTACTCACCAGATTCGCGTACATATGGGCCATATCCGTTACCCGCTGTTTGGTGATGAGACATACGCTGGTCGCCTGCGCCTGCCAAAAGGTTGTGGCGAGGAGATGATCGAACAGCTGCGTAGTTTCCGCCGTCAGGCGCTGCATGCCCGTCGTCTGGGCCTGATCCACCCGGCAACCGGTGAGTTTATGGAGTGGGAAGCGCCCCTGCCTGATGATATGGTGAGCCTGCTGGCACTTCTGGCAGAAGATGCCAACGAGACTAAATAACCCGAGACAGTTCCTATGACCTTTGAACACCGCTACCTGATTCCCGACTGGCCAGCTCCGGCTCGTGTTAAAGCTTGTGTTACCCGGCGGAGTGGCGGTGTCAGTAAGGGCAACTTTAGCAGCTTCAATCTAGGCATGCGTTCCGGGGATGTGCCTGAACATGTGTTGGCTAACCGTCAGCAAATGCGTGAGGATTTTGGCTGGAGCATTGAACCGCAATGGTTAAATCAGGTTCACGGCACGCAGGTCGTGAAAGCTTCAGACAGCGGTGAGGAGCAGGAAGGTGATGCAGCCTGGACGGACGCTGATGGTATGCCCTGTACAGTTCTGACCGCAGACTGCCTGCCAGTATTGTTCTGTGATCGAAAGGGGTCTACCGTCGCAGCCGCTCATGCGGGTTGGAAGGGATTGCAGGCCGGAGTGCTGGAAAATACTTTGAAGGCTATGCCATGCCCTGTGTCAGAGGTTATGGTCTGGCTGGGTCCTGCTATCAGCCAAAAGCATTTTGAGGTGGGGCCGGAGGTTCGTTCTGCTTTTCTTGATATAGATCCTGAGGCAGAAGCCGCCTTTATTCCCGGTATGGGTGATCGCTGGCATGGCGATCTTTATCTGCTGGCACGACAGAGGCTGAGTGCTGCTGGAGTGACCGACATCTTTGGTGGTGGTTACTGCACTTTTGAACAGCAGCAGACGTTTTTTTCTTATCGTCGGGATGGTAAAGAATCAGGCAGGCTGGCAAGTGTCATCTGGCTTGAAAAAATCGATCCGGTCGCCATATAGACAACAGAAGTAAACAATAATGGTGGCAGACGCAGGAGAAAACCAATGCGAGCTGACAGACTAACCAGTAAATTACAGTCCGCACTGTCTGATGCGCAGTCGCTGGCAATCGGCAAAGATCATAACCAGATTGAACCGGTGCATCTGCTGATAGCTTTGATTGACCAGCAGGGTGGTTCAGTCAGGCCGCTGTTAATGCAGACCGGCTTTAATATTCAACAGCTGTCGGAAGAGTTGAATCAGTTACTGAACCAGGTGCCTGTTATCAAGAACCCGACAGGTGACATACAGCCATCGCAGAATACTCTCAGAATACTCAACCTTTCAGACAAAAAAGCCCAGCAGGAAGGTGACCAGTTTATTTCCAGTGAAACCGTATTGCTGGCAATGATGGAAGGTAATACTCCGCTGGCAAAACTACTGAACAGTCAGGGAGTCAGCAGGCAGGCACTGGACAACGCTATTAAAAACATTCGTGGTGGTGAAACGGTTGATGATCCGAATGCTGAAGATAATCGCAACTCCCTGAGTAAATACACGGTGGATTTAACGGCTCTGGCCGAACAGAGCAAGCTGGATCCGGTGATTGGTCGTGACGATGAAATCCGTCGTACGATTCAGGTGTTACAGCGTCGAACCAAAAATAACCCGGTGATTATTGGTGAACCCGGTGTTGGTAAAACAGCCATCGTTGAAGGTCTGGCTCAGCGAATAGTCAACGGCGAAGTGCCGGAAGGTATTAAAGGTAAGCGGCTGTTATCGCTGGATATGGGCTCCCTGATTGCCGGTGCCAAGTTCCGTGGCGAGTTTGAAGAACGCCTGAAAGCTGTACTGAATGACCTTTCCAAACAGGAAGGCCAGATCATACTGTTTATTGATGAACTGCATACTATGGTGGGCGCGGGTAAGGCTGATGGTGCCATGGATGCCGGTAATATGCTCAAGCCCGCTTTGGCTCGTGGTGAGCTCCACTGTGTCGGTGCAACGACACTGGATGAATATCGTCAGTACATTGAAAAGGATGCCGCCCTTGAGCGTCGTTTTCAGAAAGTGCTGGTGGATGAACCCACTGAGGAAGATGCCATTGCCATTCTGCGTGGCCTGAAAGAGCGCTATGAGGTGCATCACGGTGTGGATATCACCGACCCGGCGATTGTTGCGGCGGCACGGTTGTCGCAGCGCTATATCACTGACCGGCAGTTGCCGGATAAGGCGATTGACCTGATCGACGAAGCAGCCAGCCGGATTCGCATGGAGATGGATTCCAAGCCCGAAGCCATGGATCGTCTTGAACGCCGTCTGATCCAGTTGAAAATTGAGCAGGAGGCGCTAAAGAAAGAAGACGACAGTGCTTCTAAAGAACGTCTCAGTCGTTTAAATGAGCAGGTGGCAGAGCTGGAGCGGGAATACTCTGACCTGGAAGATGTCTGGAAAACCGAGAAGACGGTTCTGAACGGTTCGCAAAAGTTGCGGGAAGAAAAAGAGCAGTTGTTGATTGAGCTTGAAGCGGCGCGCCGTCAGGGTGATCTGACAAAGATGTCCGAGATTCAGTACGGTCGTCTGCCACAGCTGGAGAAAGAGCTGGAACAGGCAGATGCCGCAGATGCTGGCGACCTGCAATTGCTGCGCAACCGGGTCACGGATGAAGAAATCGCTGAAGTCGTTTCAAAATGGACGGGTATTCCTGTTGCCAAAATGCTGGAAGGAGAACGGGATAAACTGCTGCGCATGGAAGAGGCTCTGCATGACCGGGTGATTGGTCAGGATGAAGCGATTGTTGCTGTTTCCAACGCAGTGCGTCGATCCCGGGCCGGGTTGTCGGACCCGAATCGCCCCAATGGTTCATTTATGTTCCTTGGCCCTACCGGTGTGGGTAAAACAGAGTTGTGTAAAGCCCTGGCACAATTCCTGTTTGACACTGAAGATGCCATTGTGCGGATTGATATGTCCGAATTTATGGAGAAGCATTCAGTCTCCCGTCTGCTGGGAGCACCTCCGGGGTATGTAGGCTACGAAGAAGGTGGTTATCTGACCGAAGCTGTACGTCGTAAGCCGTATTCTGTGGTGCTGATGGATGAAGTTGAAAAAGCGCACCCTGACGTGTTTAACATCCTGTTGCAGGTGCTGGAGGATGGTCGCCTGACGGATGGGCAGGGACGAACTGTTGATTTCAGGAATACCGTTATTGTGATGACGTCGAACCTGGGCTCAGACGTTATTCAGACCATGCAGGGTGAAGACTTTGAAGCGTTGAAATCCACCATGATGGATGTGGTAGGTCAGCATTTTCGGCCCGAGTTTGTGAATCGTATTGATGAGCTGGTAGTGTTCCACCCATTGACTCAGGATCAGATTGAAGGCATTGCCGACATCCAGATTCAGCGTCTGAATAAACGACTGGCTGAAAACGACCTGTCACTGACTCTTTCGGATGAAGCCATGAAAAAACTGGCCCAGGTCGGGTTTGATCCGGTATACGGCGCTCGTCCACTGAAGCGGGCTATTCAGCGCAGTTTGGAGAATCCGCTGGCTGAAGCGATTCTCTCTGGTCGATATGCGCCGGGCGATACGATCAGGGCCATCGTCAGTGATGATAAAATCAGCTTCACTATGAATGAGCACTTAAGGAAGTAGCAGATAAAAATATCCCTCCGTCATTTCCTTTTGCGACAGCCTCCTGTGCGGGAATGGCGGAGGAGCAGGTATTTTTTTACATTATTAATCGATATATTTTCCCCATTAACCAATATGTTTACTTCGTTTCAGAATCCTTGCTCAGAGCCCACACCTTTATGGTCTTGTCATCAGAGGCGGAAGCCAGCCGCCCATCGGCCAATGACGTGACTGAGTACACAATGTGGGTATGCCCTTCCAGCGTCACCACGCATTGCTCCCCGTCGGGTTTGCCCAGATCCCACACCCTTACGGTTTTGTCCCGAGAGCCGGAAGCCAGCCGTCCATCGGTCAATGGCGTGACTGAGTTAACCATGTCGATATGCCCTTCCAGTGTCACCACGCATTGCGCTCCGGCGGGCTTACTCAGATCCCATACCCTTACGATCCCGTCATGAGAGCCGGAAGCCAGCCGCTTATCGGCCAATAACGTGACTGAGTGAATCCAGTGGTTCAGCTTCGCCATGCGTTGCACCCCGTCGAGCTTTTTCAGATCCCACACTTTTACGGTCCCGTCATGAGAGGCGGAAGCCAGCCGCCCATCGGGCAATGGCGTGACTGAGGTCACCCAGCTGGTATGCCCTTCCAGCGTCGCCACGCATTCCTTCCCGGGGGGCTTGCTCAGATCCCACACCTTTACAGTCTTGTCATAAGAGCCGGAAGCCAGCCGCCCATCGGCCAATGGCGTGACTGAGGTCACATAGAAGATATGCCCACTCAGTGTCACTACGCATCGCTCCCCGTCGGGCTTGCTCAGATCCCACACCTTTACGGTTTTGTCCCGAGAGCCGGAAGCCAGCCGCCCATCGGCCAATGACGTGACTGAGTTCACCCAGCTAGTATGCCCCTTCAGCGTCGCCACGCATTGCTTCCCGTCGGGCTTGCTCAGATCCCACACCTTTACGGTCCCGTCAGCAGAGGCGGAAGCCAGCCGCCCATCGGCCAGTGGCGTGACTGAGAGCACCTCCTCGGTATGCCCTTTCAGCGTCGCCACGCATTGCTGCTGAGTACTACTTCCCAGAGAAGTCAGGTATTTATTGCTTGCGGTTCTACGATAAGCAAGCCGTAACAAAGGGTCATCAATTTCACTGTTTGGAACAGCAGGTATGTCCATGTTTTTTATCATTTTTCTATATCTATGCGCTTTCGCAGCAGAGCCATAATATTGATGGGATAGTTTTGTCAGTTTTTCTTTCATGTTGAATGTGTAGAAAACTTCGAAAAAACGCTTAGCTGCTAAACTCCAGTTGTTAACATCACGCCAGGACAAGCCCTTAGCTATTTCAAACAAGATCTCAGGTGGTAGAACCTCTAAAGGCGACACCTCTTTCAGGGAACCAACCGAAACGTCCTCCACAGTCTTTTCTTCTGCCTGGTTGGCAGACAGGTTTGTTGCCCTGCCAAAAAACCAGGTAATTCCAGTAATAAGTGCTGTAAGCAGGTTATTTCCTTTATCTTCCTGCGCCGCAGGTAAAGACAGGTGGGTTGATGGCTTCTCTTTAGCCGCCTCCTGTTTAGCCATGAGGCAGTTTGTGCATAAACCATTGGAGTTTACCTGTGCATTCCCACAGAATGTACATGAGTTGATTTCCGGATTCCCGGAACCGTCTCCTCCTCCCCCGTTGTTACCAAAACTTTTAACCGGCTGACCATGGTTGTTACAGGCATAGCCATCTGGATTATTCCGGGGCAGGTCATTCATTGCTCCGTTTGCTTCTTTCTCTCCTCCGGAGCATCCCACTCCCGAAGGGCAAGATCCCGGAAAAACCGATACGCTAAGTAATCGGGCATTACCCGCTTTTGGGTTCAGGTTGAGATCTTCACAGTGATAGCTAAGGACGTCGGCAAGGGGCGAGTGCTTTTTCAAATAGTTTTCAAGCGTTTCTTTCAATTTATCCGGATCGCTTTCAGCCAGAGCGAGAAACAGTCCCGGATCCCGATCAAGCCCTGCCCGCTTTATTGAACCCCACATTTGCGATGTAACAGGAATCTCCTGTCGCTCCCAACCCCGCCAGGTCACCAGAATAATTTGAGGCCTTAAAACCAGTTTTTTAACCCCCCCGGGCTGACCAGCTGTACCAAAAACACTGACAGCCATCCCAGGCATTCTGCTCATCACTTCAAAGAAAAATAAAGGGCGACGGCCACTCCCTCCGGGTCGCCTTTTAAATGAGTCATCGAGGTCATCGAAGCTGCCGCCACCAGAAGAACCGGTGAGCAGATCATCACGATCACCGGGCAGATTATTTTGTTTAGTGATGTCAGATATGTCCGGCAATGAGCGGCGGGAATAGGGCGAGCCATGATCTTCTGCATTATTACCCTTTTCCAGAACCAACGCTGTCGGGACAACAAGACCGACTGACGGCTTTTCAGACCTGTTCAGTACGCTGGAATCATCTGAGTCAATACCGCTGCAATCTGGTGCAATCCGCCAGCCATCATCCCCTGCAATCGCCAGCCAGCCCGAGCCTTTTCCCGTTAAACGGACACTGGCCACCGACTGCCAGCCGCCTTCGTCTGGCGTGACCTCACCCATTTCTACATTAAGCTCTGTCGAGCCTGAAATCGTGGGAGGATAGGAGTAGCCCCCTTCAAAGACTTTAGCCGCTCTTCGGAAACAAATACGCAAGCTGTCGTTTTTACAACCATCCCAGCGGGTATAAACCTGGTTTTTTTCTGGCTGAACAAAATCACTGGAGGTCTTGTTGATTTCATAAGAAAAAAGAAGAGAAGGCGCATCTCTGGCAAGCACTATCTGACTGATTTTAACTGCCGCCTTATTTGAGGGACTGTCCCGCCACATCCATTCTGGCAGGATGGAAAAAGCACTTCCGTATCCAGTCATCGGTAAAAAAAATGCCATGGCAAACAATAAAACCGACATCCACCACCCAACATGACATTTTCCTAATACCTGCTATCTATCAGATAAGCAAATATCAAGAAGCCTTGTTATGCCTCCTATTCAATACCACTCTCAGGTCATGGATCATCTCGGTCTAGTGGCTGGAATGTGCAAAGAGCTGGGCATTGCCGACCATATCGACAGGCGCGCGCCCAAAGTATCTGACGAATGGAACATCTCCCACGGTGAGGCCGTTGTCGCGATGATTATCAATGGCCTCGGCTTTACGGGGCAGTCTCTCCACATGTTCCCTCAGTTCTTCTCCAATAAACCCCTCGATAAACTGATCAGAGAGGGGATTGAGCCCGAACACATAAACGACAAAGTTCTTGGAAGAACACTGGATGAACTGTTTGAACTGGGTGTCAGTAAAGTCTATTTTGAGCTGGCTATCAAGGTGGCTACGCATCTCAAATTGCCATGTGATGCACTCAACCTTGATGGCACAGGATTTCACGTCGATGGCCGTTATAACAGCGAGGAGGAAGTAAGTGACGAGGACCTCAATTGCATCAGGCTTTGCAAGGGCTACAGCCGAGATCATCGTCCTGACCTGAACCAGGCCATATTGCTCCTGCTGACCGAAAACCGGGCAGGCATTCCGATGTTTATGAAAGCAGCCAGCGGTAATGTGACGGACAAGACCAGTTTCAAACAAGTGGTTTCTGAGCATATAAAGAGCTTCAAGGCGGCACTGAATGCCCGTTACTTCATCGGTGATGCTGCATTGTATGTGGCTGAAACCGTTCAGGAACTGAGTCAGCAGGATCAGTTGTTTATCTCCAGAGTTCCTCTCAACATTGGTGCAGCCAAAGAACTGGTTCAAAGTGCGCCATTGCGCTCAATGGTTGAGGTTGAAGGGTTTGAGCATTACGAATCTGTAGAGACTCTGTCTGACTATGCAGGTGTCGTACAACGTTGGGTACTGTTTCGAAATAATCAAAGCCAGAAAACAGAACAGAAGACACTGACAAGGCGTATGCAGAAAAAGTCCCTGAAGGAGTTCAAGGAACTTGAGAAATTGGGCAAGAAGCCATTCTGTTGCGAATCGGATGCCATGGAAGCTTTCAAGCTATGGCAAAAACAGTCCGTATACTGCCAGGCTGAACCTGAGATCATCGAGAGTCCCTGCTATAAAACCAAAGGCCGTCCTGCTGATGGGACGGTTCCCGACCACTATGAATATTATGTGACAGGCTCCTGCACGGTTGCTGTACAGACTCGTCGTGATGCAGAAGCATCGTTGGGTTGTTTTGTTCTGGCAACCAACGATACAGATACAGTCCGGCTTGACGCTGGCGAACTACTGAGGACGTATAAATCCCAGCAGCAGGTTGAGAGAGGTTTTCGCTTCCTGAAGAGCCCTGATTTTCTGGTGTCTTCACTGTATCTCAAAAAACCTGAGCGTATTGAGGCCCTGTTAATGGTGATGACACTCTGTCTTATGGTCTATGCTGCAATTCAGCATCGAATCCGCTATGAACTGAAAAGGCAGAGCCGAACGTTCCCGGACATGAAGAAGAAACCAGCCCAGAACCCAACGGGCAGATGGGTTTTCCTGTGCTTTGATGGGATTCATGTGCTGTCGGTTAACGGGACGGAGAAACACATGGTTGGAATATCAGAGAGGCAATCGACGATCATTTTTATTTTGGGCTCAACGTACCAAGAAATTTATTCCTGAATAGGGTGGTGAATGACGGATAAAAGCAACTGATCAATGACGATCAGCTTAATTGTTTTCATAAGGACACAAAACCTTGAGTTAGGAGTAGCGGTCAAAGATAGAGCCAATGAAGAAAGCGGCCAAACTGTTCGACGACACAGACCGCTTATCCTGAACCGGTTCACGGCAAAAAAAGCTTTTTTCCCACTCTTTTCTCACCAGACCGCCCTCTGGCTATCTTAGTAGCATCAGGACAGGCCGCTGCGCGGCGACTTTTAGCTCAGACACTACTGGTATTTTTTACATTATTAATCGATATATTTTCCCCATTAACCAATATGTTTACTTCGTTTCAGAATTTTTGCTCAGAACCCACACCTTTATGGTCTTGTCATCAGAGGCGGAAGCCAGCCGCCCATCGGCCAATGGCGTGACTGAGTTCACCTTGCTGGTATGCCCCTTCAGCGTCACCACGCATTGTTCCCCGTCGGGCTTGCTCAGATCCCACACCCTTAAAGTTTTGTCAACAGAGGCGGAAGCCAGCCGCCCATCGGTCAATGGCGTGACTGATGACACCGTGCAGGTATACCCCTTCAGCGTCACCACGCATTGCTCCCCGTCGGGCTTGCTCAGATCCCAAACCTTTATGGTCTCGCCCCTAGAAGCGGAAGCCAGCCGCCCATCGGCCAATGGCGTGACTGAGTAAACTGAGTCGATATGCTTGAGTGTCGCCACGCATTGCCTTCCGGTGGGCTTGCTCAGATCCCACACCTTTACGGTCCCGTCCCAAGAAGCGGAAGCCAGCCGCCCATCGGTCAATGGCGTGACTGATTCCACCCAGAAGGTATGCCCGCTAAGTGTCGCCACGCATTGCTTCCCGTTGGGCTTGCTCAGATCCCAAACCTTTATGGTCTTGTCCCAAGAAGCGGAAGCCAGCCGCCCATCGGCCAATGCAGTGACGCTCACCTTGCTGGTATGCCCTTTCAGTGTCACCACGCATTGCTTCCCATCGGGTTTGCTCAGATCCCACACCCTTATGGTTTCGTCAACAGAGGCGGAAGCCAGCCGCCCATCGGCCAATTGCGTGACTGAGTCTACCCCCTTCAGTGTCACCACGCATTGCTTCCCATCGGGCTTGCTCAGATCCCACACCCTTATGGTTTGGTCATCAGAGGCGGAAGCCAGCCGCCCATCGGCCAGTGGCGTGACTGAGCGCACCTCCTCGGTATGCCCTTCCAGCGTCGCCACGCATTGCTGCTGAGTACTACTTCCCAGAGAAGTCAGGTATTTATTGCTTTTGTATCTTTGATAAGCAAGCCGTAACAAAGGGTCATCAATTTCACTGTTTGGAACAGCAGGTAAATCCATGTTTTTTATTCTTTCTCTATACGCTTCCTCAGCAGAGCCATAATATTGATGGGATAGTTTTGTCAGTTTTTCTTTTATGTTGAATGTGTAGAAAACTTCGAAAAAACGCTTAGCTGCTAAACTCCAGCGATTAACATCACGCCATGACAAGCCCTTAGCTATTTCAAACAAGATCTCAGGTGGTAGAGTCTGCAAAGTCGATACCTTTTTCAGGGGATTAACCGAAACGTCCTCCGCAGTCTTTTCTTCTGCCTGGTTGGCAGACGGATTTGTTGCCCTGCCAAAAAACCAGGTAATTCCAGTAAGGTGGGTTGATGGCTTCTCTTCAGCCGCCTCCTGTTTAGCCATGAGGCAGTTTGTGCATAAACCATTGGAGTTTACCTGTGCATTCCCGCAGAGTGTACATGAGTTGATTTCCGGATTCCCGGAACCGTCTCCTCCTCCCCCGTTGTTACCAAAACTTTTAACCGGCTGACCATGGTTGTTATGGGCATAGCCATCTGGATTATTCCGGGGCAGGTCATTCATTGCTCCGTTTGCTTCTTTCTCTCCTCCGGAGTATCCCACTCCCGAAGGGCAAGAGCCCGGAAAAACCGATACGCTAAGTAATCGGGCATTACCCGCTTTTGGGTTCAGGTTGAGATCTTCACAGTGATAGCTAAGGACGTCGGCAAGGGGCGAGTGCTTTTTCGAATAGTTTTCAAGCGTTTCTTTCAATTTATCCGGATCGCTTTCAGCCAAAGCGAGAAACAGTCCCGGATCCCGATCAAGCCCTGCCCGCTTTATTGAACCCCACATTTGCGATGTAACAGGAATCTCCTGTCGCTCCCAATCCCGCCAGATCACCAGAATAATTTGAGGTCTTAAAACCAGTTTTTTAACCTCCTCGGGCTGACCTGCTGTACCAAAAACACTGACAGCCACCCCAAGCATTCTGCTCATCACTTCAAAGAAAAATAAAGGGCGGCGGTGATTCCCTCCGGGTCTCCTTTTAAATAAGTCATCGTGGTCATCGAAGCTGCCGCCACCAGAAGAACCGGTGAGCAGATCATCACGATCACCGGGCAGATTATTTTGTTTAGTGATGTCAGATATGTCCGGCAATGAGCGGCGGGAATAGGGCGAGCCATGATTTTCTGCATTATTACCCTTTTTCAGAACCAACGCTGTCGGGACTGCAAGATCGACTGACGGCTTGCCAGACCTGTTCAGTACGCTGGAATCATCTGAGTCAATACCGCTGCAATCCGGTGCAATCCGCCAGCCATCATCCCCTGCAATCGCCAGCCAGCCCGAGCCTTTTCCCGTTAAACGGACACTGGCCATCGACTGCCAGCCGCCTTCGTCTGGCGTGACCTCACCCATTTCTACATTAAGCTCTGTCGAGCCTGAAATCGTGGGAGGATAGGAGTAGCCCTCTTCAAAGACTTTAGCCGCTCTTCGGAAACAAATACGCAAGCTGTCGTTTTTACAACCATCCCAGCGGGTATAAACCTGGTTTTTTTCTGGCTGAACAAAATCACTGGAGGTCCTGTTGATTTCATAAGAAAAAAGAAGAGAAGGCGCATCATTGGCAAGCACTATCTGACTGATTTTAACTGCCGCCTTATTTGAGGGACTGTTCCACCCCATCCATTCTGGCAGGATGGAAAAAGCACTTCCGTATCCAGTCATCGGTAAAAAAAATGCCACGGCAAACAATAAAAGCAGCTGATTAATAACGATCAGCTTAATTGTTTTCATAAGGACACAAAACCTTGAGTTAGGGGAGTGGCATAACAAACTTTACCGGAGTATCTTTCCTGCTTACTCCCTCTGTGATTGATTGTGAACGTCATGTCCAGCGTTAATGTCACCCCTGAATGCAAACACCTCATTATACTTGCTGCTAAAAAGCTCAAAGGCTCTGAACACAGAGCCTTCATAGCTGAAGTCGCTGAACAGCTCTGTTTTGGTAGTCCACGCCTTAGGGGAACGGAAGGTTAGAATATACCGCTGTTGGCTATTAGCTTTTGGTGGTTGGCTGTCTGAGCAGCTAATAGCCAACCGCCAAAAGCCCGGTAAGACATTGAATGCTGCGCCCCTAAGAGACCTGAACCAAAACCAATAGAAACAAATGGATAGATGTTCTTTAACATTCGTCTTAACGTTTAATGCTGGATGTATATTGAGTTGTTATAATCGGGATAGGGCAGAGCCTCACGACTCCGCTCCTCCCACAACACCGGCCATACGGATCACGTAGCACGGCGTTTCATATCTACTTTGTATTCATCTTGCTGCCAGTTCTGGCAACCCAAGGTTCCTGAAATATCTGTTTGGCAATGCTTTAGTAAGCGCAGGGCTTCCACTCAGACGCCAGACTCCATGGGCAGACTTTGCCGTATTCCATGCCAGAAATCTATCGACTCCCAGCTTTCTGAGCATTCGGTAGCCTTTGTTTCCCCATTGCTATTACCGCCAGCCAAAATGGAAAACTCACCTTCAGTTATCGGAACAGTGAGAGCTGGACAACCGAATCCCGTCCCCTGAAAGGATAAGACTTCCTATGGCTGGTACTCCAGCACGTTCTGCCCAAAGGATTAAAGAGAGTCCGGGATTACGGCTTTCTCCATTGCCGGTGTAGAAAATCACTCCGTCTGGTTCAGTTGATTCTGCAGGTGATCATCAAGCCTGCCACGCCAGTCATCCGCCCTAAACATACCTGTCAACACTGCGGTAGTGACATGAGGGCGATAGTCTTCAGGCTGATGCGCCCTACCTGATGTTGAACAAAAAGTGCCGGGGCTAAACCCATTCAACAGGAGGAAAACGACAGCAGCAAACTAACAACAAATCTACGACGATGCTCGTCCAACCAGCGGGAGCAGGGACGCTTTCATGCCTGAAAAACCGCCATATTATCCGCACCGACTGTGCGGAGAGCTGAAGAAAAAGCTATTTCCCATAAACCACACCGAACAGTTGTCAAGGCCGGGCTTGTTCAACAACCGGATAAGATTGCGGCTGCGCGCAATCTATCCTTATTCGTTATGCTCTTCTTTATTTATGTGACTGGAATTGTGCAATGAATAAAGTACTAATAACTGCTTTACTTATATTATCTTTCTCAAACAGTGTTCACTCTGATTTTCATTGTTTATTTTGTGGCACAGAATTGCAACAAATGGCATCTGCTACACCTCAATATTTATGCACAAATTGCTCCACTGACGTTCCAGAGCGATTGAGGCATCTAAAAAGCCTATTTTATGTAGGTATTCAGAGTGGTTTGCCAAGTACCGAAAGTCAACAATGGGAATCCACAATGACAAGAGTTCGTCAAAGCTTAGCAAGCATACTATCTGATGGTGCAACCAGACAACTTCTAGAAAATTCTTTGATTACCGAGTTCTTAAGAAACCTGTTACAGATGCCGCAAGATGAGTTAACCACTTATCTATTTCAACCTGCAACACTTCAGCTCTTAACAGAACCTCAGCTACAAGAACTTCTGCTTCACCCTGCTGTAAGAACACTATTATTTTTATCTGGAATAGATACTAATCATATGATTTCTTCGTGCAATAAGTGATGCAGTATTGCAGAGCATAACGCCTGCTTCAGTGGTGTGCCGTAGGCACGTCCATTGGAAGCATTTGGTACGCCCGGCATGGGCATGAACTTATGGGGTGAAAGTCCCCTGTGGGTAAACCAGCATCGGATCTGGAGCCGAATAAGCCCACCGATGATAACCACTAGCTTAAGGCAAGTGCAATCTCGCGAGGGATTGTGCGGAGGCAGTCTGACTGCAAAAGTGCGAGCCGGCGGACAGAAACCGCATACAAGGCCGAGACTTGTGGGCGAGTGAGCCAAAGATCACAAAGCTCTCTGGTTTGAGAGATACGGTAAATGCGGCGGTTGTGTACTGACAGTTCATGCTCTTATCCGGGGAGGTCTGTTCAACATGCGATTGGTCAATCCCAGTTCTCAGCCACTGGTTACAACAGGCTCGGCGGACAGGGCTCATCATCCTGTTCGAGCAAACCCGATGACCACCAATAGCGCCTGCAGAAGTAATTCTGTGTGGTGATTGAACAGAAGTCAGCAGACGTCATAGTAGTTGTTCGACAGAAGTCGTTAATCCGATTGAAAGTCGTCAACGAAGGACTGAACACCGATGAAAAGAGGAGACTGATTCCCTCAACACAGTGCAGCCGTCCGGCGACTCACTAGGGTTGGCGAAAGAATCTTTAACCAGCTTTGAACCACGATCTACTGAGTTGCGCACTGGAACCTGCCAATTTGCTGAAAGCATGCGACTGCATGGATGCAGGAGGTAGGGCGAAGCAGGAGCCAGAGCCGAGAAACAAGTCAGAAGCAACAAAGGGGCTCCCGGAATAGATGGGGTCACCATTGAAGCCTATCCTGACTTTGCCCGTCAGCACTGGCCTTAAGCGCGCCAAGCCTTACTCAATGGGACTTACAGACCATCTCCCGTCCTTCGGGCTGTTATAGAAAAGCCCGATGGTGGAGAACGGTTGCTGGGCATCCCGACAGTCATGGATCGAGTGATACAACAGGCCATTGTGCAGGTATTATCACCCATCTTTGATCCTGACTTCTCTCCCAGCAGCTTTGGTTACAGACCGGGAAGGTCTGCACAAGACGCTGTACAACAGGTTAATCGATACATTAAGCAGGGGCTGCATCAGGCGGTTGATGTTGATCTGAGTAAATTCTTTGACACAGTCAGCCACGATGTTCTTAGGGGAGTGGCATAACAAACTTTACCGGAGTATCTTTCCTGCTTACTCCCTCTGTGATTGATTGTGAACGTCATGTCCAGCGTTAATGTTCCCCCTGAATGCAAACACCTCATTATACTTGCTGCTAAAAAGCCCAAAGGCTCTGAACACAGAGCCTTCATAGCTGAAGTCGCTGAACAGCTCTGTTTTGGTAGTCCACGCCTTGCTGAAACCGAGTTCAATTTTGGCCGTCATACCGTTGAACTCGGGATGCATGAAAAACGAACAGGACTTGTTTGTTATGGAAATTACGCATCACAGGGCAAGCCAAAAGCAGAAGTAGCAAACCCTCAACTGGAACAAGACATCCGAAGCCTGGTTGACCCTGAAAGTCAGGCTGACCCGCAGCTCAGAAATACGTTCTCCTATGCTCGCATAACAGCCAGTGCTGTTCGGAAAAAACTGATTGATGAAAAAGGGTGGCAGGAAGAGCAACTTCCCAAAGAGCGTACTTTCTGCAACATGTTGAACCGTATGGGCTATAAACTTCACAAGGTACAGAAGACCACGCCGGAAAAAAAATCCCGGAAACCGATGCCATCTTTGAAAACGTCAAACAAGTAAAAAGCACCGCAAGCCAGAGAAAGCAGAGTCTTCAGATCAGCATTGATTGCAAAGCAACGGTTAACCTTGGAAATTTTTCCAGAGGTGGTAAAGCAAGAGGAACTGAAGCGGTCAAAGCACTGGATCATGATATGGCCACCAAAGAAAAAATGATCCCATTTGGGATACTCAATCTGGAAGATGATCAACTGTATGTCTTTTACGGTAACTCTTACAAAACCAGTGATTTTATCTGCGATGCCATTGAACAGTGGTGGGAGCAGGTGAGGGAAGCTAACAGGTATGTCGATGAGCTGGTTATCTACGCAGACAACGGACCTGAAAGTAACAGCCACCGAACTCAGTTTCTTTTCAGAATGGTTGAGTTTGCCAAAAAAGTGGGGCTGAAAATACGCCTGGTTTACTACCCTCCCTACCACAGCAAGTACAACCCGATTGAACGAGGCTGGTCTTAGGGAAGCAGCAGAAAATAATATACCGCTGTTGGCTGTTGGCTGTTGGCTGTTGGCTGTTGGCTGTTGGCGGTTGGCTGTATGAGCAGCTAATAGCCAAAAGCCAACAGCCCGGTAAGTTATTGAATGCTGCGCCCCTTATCTTGAGAACCATTGGAATGGAAGCCTTCTGAACACAGTAACGTCTGTTTTGGAGTGGACAAAAACAATGGTATGGAAATGCATGAACCCGATAGTGAAGCTACTTGATCAACCATATCAAAAAGGGGTGAGACTGAGTAAACAGGAATTAGCTGAAATACAGCCTCACATCATTCGCCACCCTGAGTTAAAGAAATGGGATGTGACAATTGTTCCGGAACCGGTAAATTATTAATTGCTGTTCCCCTTAGGAGTAGCGGTCAAAGATAGAGCCAATGAAGAAAGCGGCCAAACTGTTCGACGACACAGACCGCTTATCCTGAACCGGTTTACGGCAAAAAAAGCTTTTTTCCCACTCTTTTCTCACCAGACCGCCCTCTGGCTATCTTAGTAGCATCAGGACAGGCCGCTGCGCGGCGACTTTTAGCTCAGACACTACTGGTATTTTTTACATTATTAATCGATATATTTTCCCCATTAACCAATATGTTTACTTCGTTTCAGAATCCTTGCTCAGAGCCCACACCTTTATGGTCTTGTCAACAGAGGCGGAAGCCAGCCGCCCACCGGCCAATGGCGTGACTGAGGTCACCCAGTTGGTATGCCCCTTCAGCGTCGCCACGCATTGCTCCCCGTCGGGTTTGCCCAGATCCCACACCCTTACGGTTTTGTCCTGAGAGCCGGAAGCCAGCCGTCCATCGGTCAATGGCGTGACTGAGTTAACCATGTCGATATGCCCTTCCAGTGTCACCACGCATTGCGCTCCGGCGGGCTTACTCAGATCCCATACCCTTACGATCCCGTCATGAGAGCCGGAAGCCAGCCGCTTATCGGCCAATAACGTGACTGAGTGAATCCAGTGGTTCAGCTTCGCCACGCGTTGCACCCCGTCGAGCTTTTTCAGATCCCACACCTTTACGGTTCCGTCATGAGAGGCGGAAGCCAGCCGCCCATCGGCCAGTGGCGTGACTGAGATCACCGCGTTGGTATGCCCTTTCAGCGTCGCCTCGCATTCCTTCCCGGGGGGCTTGCTTAGATCCCACACCCTTACGGTGCAGTCAGCAGAGGCGGAAGCCAGCCGCCCATCGGCCAATTGCGTGACTGAGATCACACAGAATGTATGCCCCTTCAGCGTCGCCACGCATTGCTTCCCGTCGGGCTTGCTCAGATCCCACACCTTTACGATCCCGTCAGCAGAGGCGGAAGCCAGCCGCCCATCGGCCAGTGGCGTGACTGAGATCACATCGAGGGTATGCCCCTTCAGCGTCGCCACGCATTGCTTCCTGTCGGGCTTGCTCAGATCCCACGCCTTTACGATCCCGTCAGCAGAGGCGGAAGCCAGCCGCCCATCGGCCAGTGGCGTGACTGAGGTCACCGCGTCGGTATGCCCTTCCAGCGTCGCCACGCATTGCTGCTGAGTACTACTTCCCAGAGAAGTCAGGTATTTATTGCTTGCGATTCTACGATAAGCAAGCCGTAACAAAGGGTCAGCAATTTCACTGTTTGGAACAGCAGGTACGTCCATGTTTTTTATTATTTCTCTATACGCTTCCTCAGCAGAGCCATAATAGTGACAGGATAGTTTTTTCAGTTTTTCTTTTTTGTTGAAAACCGTGAAAAAATGCTTAGCTGTTAAACTCCAGCGATTAACATCACGCCATGACAAGCCCTTAGCTATTTCAAACAAGATCTCAGGTGGTAGAGTCTGCAAAGTCGATACCTCTTTCAGGGGATTAACCGAAACGTCCTCCGCAGTCTTTTCTTCTGCCTGGTTGGCAGACGGATTTGTTGCCCTGCCAAAAAACCAGGTAATTCCAGTAAGGTGGGTTGATGGCTTCTCTTTAGCCACCTTCTGTTTAGCCATGAGGCAGTTTGTGCATAAACCATTGGAGTTTACCTGTGCATTCCCGCAGAGTGTACATGAGTTGATTTCCGGATTTCCGGAACCGTCTCCTCCTCCCCCGTTGTTACCAAAACTTTTAACCGGCTGACCATGGTTGTTATGGGCATAGCCATCTGGATTATTCCGGGGCAGGTCATTCATTGCTCCGTTTGCTTCTTTCTCTCCTCCGGAGCATCCCACTCCCGAAGGGCAAGAGCCCGGAAAAACCGATACGCTAAGTAATCGGGCATTACCCGCTTTTGGGTTCAGGTTGAGATCTTCACAGTGATAGCTAAGGACGTCGGCAAGGGGCGAGTGCTTTTTCGAATAGTTTTCAAGCGTTTCTTTCAATTTATCCGGATCGCTTTCAGCCAAAGCGAGAAACAGTCCCGGATCCCGATCAAGCCCTGCCCGCTTTATTGAACACCACATTTGCGATGTAACAGGAATCTCCCGTCGCTCCCAACCCCGCCAGATCACCAGAATAATTTGAGGTCTTAAAACCAGTTTTTTAACCTCCCCGGGCTGACCAGCTGTACCGAAAACACTGACAGCCGCCCCAAGCATTCTGCTCATCACTTCAAAGAAAAATAAAGGGCGGCGGTCATTCCCTCCGGGTCTCCTTTTAAATGAGTCATCGTGGTCATCGAAGCTGCCGCCACCAGAAGAACCGGTGAGCAGATCATCACGATCACCGGGCAGATTATTTTGTTTAGTGATGTCAGATATGTCCGGCAATGAGCGGCGGGAATAGGGCGAGCCATGATCTTCTGCATTATTACCCTTTTCCAGAACCAACGCTGTCGGGACAACAAGATCGACTGACGGCTTTTCAGACCTGTTCAGTACGCTGGAATCATCTGAGTCAATACCGCTGCAATCCGGTGCAATCCGCCAGCCATCATCCCCTGCAATCACCAGCCAGCCCGAGCCTTTTCCCGATAAACGGACACTGGCCACCGACTGCCAGCCGCCTTCGTCTGGCGTGACCTCACCCATTTCTACATTAAGCTCTGTCGAGCCTGAAATCGTGGGAGGATAGGAATAGCCCCCTTCAAAGACTTTAGCCGCTCTTCGGAAACAAATACGCAAGCTGTCGTTTTTACAACCATCCCAGCGGGTATAAACCTGGTTTTTTTCTGGCTGAACAAAATCACTGGAGGTCCTGTTGATTTCATAAGAAAAAAGAAGAGAAGGCGCATCATTGGCAAGCACTATCTGACTGATTTTAACTGTCGCCTTATTTGAGGGACTGTCCCGCCACATCCATTCTGGCAGGATAAAAAAAGCACTTCCGTATCCAGTCATCGGTAAAAAAAATGCCACGGCAAACAATAAAAGCAACTGATCAATGACGATCAGCTTAATTGTTTTTATAAGGACACAAAACCTTGAGTTAGGAGTAGCGGTCAAAGATAGATCCAATGAAGAAAGCGGCCAAACTGTTCGACGACACAGACCGCTTATCCTGAACCGGTTCACGGCAAAAAAGCTTTTTTCCCACTCTTTTCTCACCAGGCCGCCCTCTGGTTATCTTAGTAGCATTAGGGCAGGCCCGCCGTGCGGCGATTTTTAGCTCAGGCACCACGGGTGTTTTTTACATTATATTTTCTTCATTAACCAATATGTTTACTTCGTTTCAGAACCCTTGCTCAGAACCCACACCTTTATGGTCTTGTCCCTAGAGGCGGAAGCCAGCCGCCCATCGGCCAATGGCGTAACTGATTTCACCCAGTCGGTATGCCCTTCCAGCGTCACCACGCATTGCTTCCCGTTGCGCTTGCTTAGATCCCACACCTTTACGGTTTCGTCCTGAGAGGCGGAAGCTAGCCGCCCATCGGCCAATTGCGTGACTGAGTAAACCACCTCGTTATGCCCCTCCAGCGTCACCACGAATTGCTCCCCGTTGATCTTGCTCTGACCCCACACCTTTACGGTATTGTCAGCAGATGCGGAAGCCAGCCGCCCATCGGCCAATGGCGTGACTGAGATCACACTGTTGGTATGCCATTTCAGCGTCACCACGCATTGCGGCCTGTCGGTTTTGCTCAGATCCCACACCTTTACGGTCTCGTCTAAAGAGCCGGAAGCCAGCCGCCCATCGGCTAATGCCGTGACTGAGCTCACAATGTAGGTATGCCCATACAGTGTCGCCACGCATTCTTTCCCGGGGGGCTTGCTAAGATCCCACACCCTTACGGTATTGTCCCAAGAAGCGGAAGCCAGCCGCCCATCGGCCAATGGCGTGACTGAGGCCACCCAGAAGGTATGCCCTTCCAGCGTCGCCACGCATTGCTGCCCGTCGGGCTTGCTCAGATCCCACACCTTTACGGTATTGTCAGCAGATGCGGAAGCCAGCCGGCCATCGGCCAGTGGTGTGACTGAGATCACATCGTGGGTATGCCCCTTCAGCGTCACCACGCATTCCTTCCCGGGGGGCTTGCTCAGATCCCACACCTTTACGGTGCAGTCATCAGAGGCGGAAGCCAGCCGTCCATCGGCCAGTGACGTGACTGAGGTCGCCGTGTGGGTATGTCCTTTCAGCGTCGCCACGCATTGCTGCTCAGTACTATTTCCCAGAGAAGTCAGGTATTTATTGCTTGCGGTTCTACGATAAGCAAGCCGTAACAAAGGGTCATCAATTTCACTGTTTGGAACAGCAGGTATGTCCATGTTTTTTATCATTTTCCTATACGCTTTCGCAGCAGAGCCATAATATTGATGGGATAGTTTTGTCAGTTTTTCTTTTATGTTGAATGTGTAGAAAACTTCGAAAAAACGCTTAGCTGCTAAACTCCAGTTGTTAACATCACGCCAGGACAAGCCCTTAGCTATTTCAAACAAGATCTCAGGTGGTAGAGTCTGCAAAGTCGATACCTCTTTCAGGGTATTAACCGAAACGTCCTCCGCAGTCTTTTCTTCTGCCTGGTTGGCAGACGGGTTTGTTGCCCTGCCAAAAAACCAGGTAATTCCATTAATAAGCGCTGTAAGCAGGTTATTTCCTTTATCTTCCTGCGCCGCAGGTAAAGACAGGTGGGTTGATGGCTTCTCTTCAGCCGCCTCCTGTTTAGCCATGAGGCAGTTTGTGCATAAACCATTGGAGTTTACCTGTGCATTCCCGCAGAGTGTACATGAGTTGATTTCCGGATTCCCGGAACCGTCTCCTCCTCCCCCGTTGTTACCAAAACTTTTAACCGGCTGACCATGGTTGTTATGGGCATAGCCATCTGGATTATTCCGGGGCAGGTCATTCATTGCTCCGTTTGCTTCTTTCTCTCCTCCGGAGCATCCCACTCCCGAAGGGCAAGAGCCCGGAAAAACCGATACGCTAAGTAATCGGGCATTACCCGCTTTTGGGTTCAGGTTGAGATCTTCACAGTGATAGCTAAGGACGTCGGCAAGGGGCGAGTGCTTTTTCGAATAGTTTTCAAGCGTTTCTTTCAATTTATCCGGATCGCTTTCAGCCAAAGCGAGAAACAGTCCCGGATCCCGATCAAGCCCTGCCCGCTTTATTGAACCCCACATTTGCGATGTAACAGGAATCTCCTGTCGCTCCCAACCCCGCCAGATCACCAGAATAATTTGAGGTCTTAAAACCAGTTTTTTAACCTCCCCGGGCTGACCAGCTGTACCGAAAACACTGACAGCCGCCCCAAGCATTCTGCTCATCACTTCAAAGAAAAATAAAGGGCGGCGGTCATTCCCTCCGGGTCTCCTTTTAAATGAGTCATCGTGGTCATCGAAGCTGCCGCCACCAGAAGAACCGGTGAGCAGATCATCACGATCACCGGGCAGATTATTTTTTTTAGTGATGTCAGATATGTCCGGCAATGAGCGGCGGGAATAGGGCGAGCCATGATCTTCTGCATTATTACCCTTTTCCAGAACCAACGCTGTCGGGACAACAAGATCGACTGACGGCTTTTCAGACCTGTTCAGTACGCTGGAATCATCTGAGTCAATACCGCTGCAATCCGGTGCAATCCGCCAGTCATCATCCCCTGCAATCGCCAGCCAGCCCGAGCCTTTTCCCGTTAAACGGACACTGGCCATCGACTGCCAGCCGCCTTCGTCTGGCGTGACCTCACCCATTTCTACATTAAGCTCTGTCGAGCCTGAAATCGTGGGAGGATAGGAGTAGCCCCCTTCAAAGACTTTAGCCGCTCTTCGGAAACAAATACGCAAGCTGTCGTTTTTACAACCATCCCAGCGGGTATAAACCTGGTTTTTTTCTGGCTGAACAAAATCACTGGAGGTCTTGTTGATTTCATAAGAAAAAAGAAGAGAAGGCGCATCATTGGCAAGCACTATCTGACTGATTTTAACTGCCGCCTTATTTGAGGGACTGTCCCGCCACATCCATTCTGGCAGGATGGAAAAAGCACTTCCGTATCCCATCCATCCTGGCAGGATAAAAAAAGCACTTCCGTATCCAGTCATCGGTAAAAAAAATGCCACGGCAAGCAATAAAAGCAGCTGATTAATAACGAGCAGCTTAATTGTTTTCATAATGGTACAAAACCGAGAATCAGGAATAGGAGTTCAGGTTTGAGCTGACAGTTACCGCAAAAAACACATCAAAGCGCTGCGGCCATAATGGTTTTATTTAAACTAGCAGAATTTTCAGTGCACGCTTTCCAACCGGTCAGGCATGACCGGGTGATTGGTCAGGATGAAGTCATGAAAAAACTGGCCCAGGTCGGGTTTGATCCGGTATACGGCGCTCGTCCACTGAAGCGGGCTATTCAGCGCAATTTGGAGAACCCACTGGCTGAAGCGATTCTCTCTGGTCGATATGCGCCGGGCGATACGATCAGGGCCATCGTCAGTGATGATAAAATCAGCTTCACTATGAATGAGCACTTAAGGAAGTAGCAGATAAAAATATCCCTCCGTCATTTCCTTTTGCGACAGCCTCCTGTGCGGGAATGGCGGAGGAGCAGGTATTTTTTTACATTATTAATCGATATATTTTCCCCATTAACCAATATGTTTACTTCGTTTCAGAATTTTTGCTCAGAACCCACACCTTTATGGTCTTGTCATCAGAGGCGGAAGCCAGCCGCCCATCGGCCAATGGCGTGACTGATTTCACCCAGTCGGTATGCCCCTTAAGCGTCGCCACGCATTGCTCCCCGTCGGGTTTGCTCAGATCCCACACCCTTACGGTATTGTCCGAAGAAGCGGAAGCCAGCCGTCCATCGGTCAATGGCGTGACTGAGTTAACCGTGCCGATATGCCCTTCCAGTGTCACCACGCATTGCTCTCCGGCGGGCTTACTTCGATCCCATACCCTTACGATCCCGTCATCAGAGCCGGAAGCCAGCCGCTCATCGGCCAATAACGTGACTGAGTAAATCCAGTGGTTCAGCTTCGCCACGCATTGCACCCTGTCGGGCTTTTTTTTCAGATCCC
The DNA here is from genome assembly GCF_025562755.1 of Endozoicomonas euniceicola. Lineage (GTDB taxonomy): Bacteria > Pseudomonadota > Gammaproteobacteria > Pseudomonadales > Endozoicomonadaceae > Endozoicomonas_A > Endozoicomonas_A euniceicola. The sequence continues at coordinate 793,027 of NZ_CP103300.1, read as the reverse complement.
ACACCTTTATGGTCCCGTCAGCAGAGCCGAAAGCCAGCTGACCATCGGGCAATGACGTGACTGATTTCACCCAGTAGGCATGCCCCTTCAGCGTCGCCACGCATTGCTCCCCGTCGGGCTTGCTCAGCTCCCACACCTTTATGGTCTTGTCCCAAGAGCCGGAAGCCAGCCGCCCATCGGCCAATGGCGTGACTGAGGTCACCCAGTCGGTATGCTCATTCAGCGTCATCACACATTGCTCCCCGGCGGGCTTGCTTAGATCCCACACCTTTACGGTCATGTCATTAGAGCCGGAAGCCAGCCGCCCATCGGCCAGTAGCGTGACTGATTTCACCCAGTTGTTATGCCCTTTCAGCGTTACCACGCATTGCTTCCCGTCGGGCTTGCTCAGATCCCACACCTTTACGGTCCCGTCAGCAGAGGCGGAAGCCAGCCGCCCATCGGCCAGTGGCGTGACTGAGCGCACCTCCTCGGTATGCCCTTCCAGCGTCGCCACGCATTGCTGCTGAGTACTACTTCCCAGAGAAGTCAGGTATTTATTGCTTTTGTATCTTTGATAAGCAAGCCGTAACAAAGGGTCATCAATTTCACTGTTTGGAACAGCAGGTATGTCCATGTTTTTTATCATTTTCCTATACGCTTTCGCAGCAGAGCCATAATATTGATGGGATAGTTTTGTCAGTTTTTCTTTTATGTTGAATGTGTAGAAAACTTCGAAAAAACGCTTAGCTGCTAAACTCCAGCGATTAACATCACGCCATGACAAGCCCTTAGCTATTTCAAACAAGATCTCAGGTGGTAGAGTCTGCAAAGTCAATACCTTTTTCAGGGGATTAACCGAAGCGTCCTCCACAGTCTTTTCTTCTGCCTGGTTGGCAGACAGGTTTGTTACCCTGCCAAAAAACCAGGTAATTCCAGTAATAAGTGCTGTAAGCAGGTTATTTCCTTTATCTTCCTGCGTCGCAGGTAAAGACAGGTGGGTTGATGGCTTCTCTTTAGCCACCTCCTGTTTAGCCATGAGGCAGTTTGTGCATAAACCATTGGAGTTTACCTGTGCATTCCCGCAGAGTGTACATGAGTTGATTTCCGGATTCCCGGAACCGTCTCCTCCTCCCCCGTTGTTACCAAAACTTTTAACCGGCTGACCATGGTTGTTATGGGCATAGCCATCTGGATTATTCCGGGGCAGGTCATTCATTGCTCCGTTTGCTTCTTTCTCTCCTCCGGAGCATCCCACTCCCGAAGGGCAAGAGCCCGGAAAAACCGATACGCTAAGTAATCGGGCATTACCCGCTTTTGGGTTCAGGTTGAGATCTTCACAGTGATAGCTAAGGACGTCGGCAAGGGGCGAGTGCTTTTTCGAATAGTTTTCAAGCGTTTCTTTCAATTTATCCGGATCGCTTTCAGCCAAAGCGAGAAACAGTCCCGGATCCCGATCAAGCCCTGCCCGCTTTATTGAACACCACATTTGCGATGTAACAGGAATCTCCCGTCGCTCCCAACCACGCCAGATCACCAGAATGATTTGAGGTCTTAAAACCAGTTTTTTAACCTCCCCGGGCTGACCTGCTGTACCAAAAACACTGACAGCCACCCCAAGCATTCTGCTCATCACTTCAAAGAAAAATAAAGGGCGGCGGTCATTCCCTCCGGGTCGCCTTTTAAATGAGTCATCGTGGTCATCGAAGCTGCCGCCACCAGAAGAACCGGTGAGCAGATCATCACGATCACCGGGCAGATTATTTTGTTTAGTGATGTCAGATATGTCCGGCAATGAGCGGCGGGAATAGGGCGAGCCATGATCTTCTGCATTATTACCCTTTTCCAGAACCAACGCTGTCGGGACAACAAGATCGACTGACGGCTTTTCAGACCTTTTCAGTACGCTGGAATCATCTGAGTCAATACCGCTGCAATCCGGTGCAATCCGCCAGCCATCATCCCCTGCAATCGCCAGCCAGCCCGAGCCTTTTCCCGTTAAACGGACACTGGCCATCGACTGCCAGCCGCCTTCGTCTGGCGTGACCTCACCCATTTCTACATTAAGCTCTGTCGAGCCTGAAATCGTGGGAGGATAGGAGTCGCCCCCTTCAAAGACTTTTGCCGCTCTTCGGAAACAAATACGCAAGCTGTCGTTTTTACAACCATCCCAGCGGGTATAAACCTGGTTTTTTTCTGGCTGAACAAAATCACTGGAGGTCCTGTTGATTTCATAAGAAAAAAGAAGAGAAGGCGCATCATTGGCAAGCACTATCTGACTGATTTTAACTGTCGCCTTATTTGAGGGACTGTCCCGCCACATCCATTCTGGCAGGATAAAAAAAGCACTTCCGTATCCAGTCATCGGTAAAAAAAATGCCACGGCAAACAATAAAAGCAACTGATCAATGACGATCAGCTTAATTGTTTTTATAAGGACACAAAACCTTGAGTTAGGAGTAGCGGTCAAAGATAGATCCAATGAAGAAAGCGGCCAAACTGTTCGACGACACAGACCGCTTATCCTGAACCGGTTCACGGCAAAAAAAGCTTTTTTCCCACTCTTTTCTCACCAGACCGCCCTCTGGCTATCTTAGTAGCATCAGGACAGGCCGCTGCGCGGCGACTTTTAGCTTAGACACTACTGGTATTTTTACATTATTAATCGATATATTTTCCCCATTAACCAATATGTTTACTTCGTTTCAGAATTTTTGCTCAGAACCCACACCTTTATGGTCTTGTCATCAGAGGCGGAAGCCAGCCGCCCGTCGGCCAATGACGTGACTGAGTACACAATGTGGGTATGCCCTTCCAGCGTCACCACGCATTGCTCCCCGTTCGCTTGCTCAGATCCCACACCCTTACGATATTGTCCGAAGAAGCGGAAGCCAGCCGTCCATCGGTCAATGGCGTGACTGAGTTAACCGTGCCGATATGCCCTTCCAGTCTCACCACGCATTGCTCTCCGGCGGGTTTACTCCGATCCCATACCCTTACGATCCCGTCATCAGAGCCGGAAGCCAGCCGCCCATCGGCCAATAACGTGACTGAGTAAATCCAGTGGTTCAGCTTCGCCACGCATTGCACCCCGTCGGGCTTTTTCAGATCCCACACCTTTATGGTCCCGTCAGCAGAGCCGAAAGCCAGCTGACCATCGGGCAATGACGTGACTGATTTCACCCAGTCGGCATGCCCCTTCAGCGTCGCCACGCATTGCTCCCCGTCGGGCTTGCTCAGCTCCCACACCTTTACGGTCTCGTCATGAGAGGCGGAAGCCAGCCGCCCATCGGGCAATGGCGTGACTGAGGTCACCCAGCGGGTATGCCCTTCCAGCGTCGCCACGCATTCCTTCCCGGAGGGCTTGCTCAGATCCCACACCTTTACAGTCTTGTCATAAGAGCCGGAAGCCAGCCGCCCATCGGCCAATGGCGTGACTGAGGTCACATAGAAGATATGCCCACTCAGTGTCACTACGCATCGCTCCCCGTCGGGCTTGCTCAGATCCCACACCTTTACGGTTTTGTCCCGAGAGCCGGAAGCCAGCCGCCCATCGGCCAATGACGTGACTGAGTTCACCCAGCTAGTATGCCCCTTCAGCGTCGCCACGCATTGCTTCCCGTCGGGCTTGCTCAGATCCCACACCTTTACGGTCCCGTCAGCAGAGGCGGAAGCCAGCCGCCCATCGGCCAGTGGCGTGACTGAGGTCACCGCGTCGGTATGCCCTTCCAGCGTCGCCACGCATTGCTGCTGAGTACTACTTCCCAGAGAAGTCAGGTATTTATTGCTTGCGATTCTACGATAAGCAAGCCGTAACAAAGGGTCAGCAATTTCACTGTTTGGAACAGCAGGTACATCCATGTTTTTTATTATTTCTCTATACGCTTCCTCAGCAGAGCCATAATAGTGACAGGATAGTTTTTTCAGTTTTTCTTTTTTGTTGAAAACCGTGAAAAAATGCTTAGCTGTTAAACTCCAGCGATTAACATCACGCCATGACAAGCCATCAGCTATTTTAAGCAAGATCTCAGGTGGTAGAACCTCTAAAGGCGACACCTCTCTCAGGGGACTAACCGAAACGCCCTTCTCAGTCTTTTCTTCTGCCTGGTTGCCAGACAGGTTTGTTGCCCTGCCAAAAAACCAGGTAGTTCCAGTAAGTGCTGTAAGCAGGCTATTTTTTTTACCTTCCCTCGTCGTAGGTAAAGACAGGTGGGTTGATGGCTTCTCTTTAGCCACCTCCTGTTTAGCCATGAGGCAGTTTGTGCATAAGCCATTGGAGTTTACCTGTGCATTCCCACAGAATGTACATGAGTTGATTTCCGGATTCCCGGAACCGTCTCCTCCTCCCCCGTTGTTACCAAAACTTTTAACCGGCTGACCATGGTTGTTACAGGCATAGCCATCTGGATTATTCCGGGGCAGGTCATTCATTGCTCTGTTTGCTTCTTTCTCTCTTCCGGAGCATCCCACTCCCGAAGGGCGAGAGCCCGGAAAAACCGATACGCTAAGTAATCGGGCATTACCCGCTTTTGGGTTCAGGTTGAGATCTTCACAGTGATAGCTAAGGACGTCGGCAAGGGGCGAGTGCTTTTTCGAATAGTTTTCAAGCGTTTCTTTCAATTTATCCGGATCGCTTTCAGCCAAAGCGAGAAACAGTCCCGGATCCCGATCAAGCCCTGCTCCCTTTATTGAACACCACATTTGCGATGTAACAGGAATTTCCTGTCGCTCCCAACCCCGCCAGATCACCAGAATAATTTGAGGTCTTAAAACCAGTTTTTTAACCCCCCCGGGCTGACCAGCTGTACCAAAAACACTGACAGCCATCCCAGGCATTCTGCTCATCACTTCAAAGAAAAATAAAGGGCGGCGGTCATTCCCTCCGGGTCGCCTTTTAAATGAGTCATCGAGGTCATCGAAGCTGCCGCCACCAGAAGAACCGGTGAGCAGATCATCACGATCACCGGGCAGATTATTTTGTTTAGTGATGTCAGATATGTCCGGCAATGAGCGGCGGGAATAGGGCGAGCCATGATCTTCTGCATTATTACCCTTTTCCAGAACCAGCGCTGTCGGGACAACAAGATCGACTGACGGCTTTTCAGACCTGTTCAGTACGCTGGAATCATCTGAGTCAATACCGCTGCAATCCGGTGCAATCCGCCAGCCATCATCCCCTGCAATCACCAGCCAGCCCGAGCCTTTTCCCGATAAACGGACACTGGCCACCGACTGCCAGCCGCCTTCGTCTGGCGTGACCTCACCCATTTCTACATTAAGCTCTGTCGAGCCTGAAATCGTGGGAGGATAGGAATAGCCCCCTTCAAAGACTTTAGCCGCTCTTCGGAAACAAATACGCAAGCTGTCGTTTTTACAACCATCCCAGCGGGTATAAACCTGGTTTTTTTCTGGCTGAACAAAATCACTGGAGGTCCTGTTGATTTCATAAGAAAAAAGAAGAGAAGGCGCATCATTGGCAAGCACTATCTGACTGATTTTAACTGTCGCCTTATTTGAGGGACTGTCCCGCCACATCCATTCTGGCAGGATAAAAAAAGCACTTCCGTATCCAGTCATCGGTAAAAAAAATGCCACGGCAAACAATAAAAGCAACTGATCAATGACGATCAGCTTAATTGTTTTTATAAGGACACAAAACCTTGAGTTAGGAGTAGCGGTCAAAGATAGATCCAATGAAGAAAGCGGCCAAACTGTTCGACGACACAGACCGCTTATCCTGAACCGGTTCACGGCAAAAAAGCTTTTTTCCCACTCTTTTCTCACCAGGCCGCCCTCTGGTTATCTTAGTAGCATTAGGGCAGGCCCGCCGTGCGGCGATTTTTAGCTCAGGCACCACGGGTGTTTTTTACATTATATTTTCTTCATTAACCAATATGTTTACTTCGTTTCAGAACCCTTGCTCAGAACCCACACCTTTATGGTCTTGTCCCTAGAGGCGGAAGCCAGCCGCCCATCGGCCAATGGCGTAACTGATTTCACCCAGTCGGTATGCCCTTCCAGCGTCACCACGCATTGCTTCCCGTTGCGCTTGCTTAGATCCCACACCTTTACGGTTTCGTCCTGAGAGGCGGAAGCTAGCCGCCCATCGGCCAATTGCGTGACTGAGTAAACCACCTCGTTATGCCCCTCCAGCGTCACCACGAATTGCTCCCCGTTGATCTTGCTCTGACCCCACACCTTTACGGTATTGTCAGCAGATGCGGAAGCCAGCCGCCCATCGGCCAATGGCGTGACTGAGATCACACTGTTGGTATGCCATTTCAGCGTCACCACGCATTGCGGCCTGTCGGTTTTGCTCAGATCCCACACCTTTACGGTCTCGTCTAAAGAGCCGGAAGCCAGCCGCCCATCGGCTAATGCCGTGACTGAGCTCACAATGTAGGTATGCCCATACAGTGTCGCCACGCATTCTTTCCCGGGGGGCTTGCTAAGATCCCACACCCTTACGGTATTGTCCCAAGAAGCGGAAGCCAGCCGCCCATCGGCCAATGGCGTGACTGAGGCCACCCAGAAGGTATGCCCTTCCAGCGTCGCCACGCATTGCTGCCCGTCGGGCTTGCTCAGATCCCACACCTTTACGGTATTGTCAGCAGATGCGGAAGCCAGCCGGCCATCGGCCAGTGGTGTGACTGAGATCACATCGTGGGTATGCCCCTTCAGCGTCACCACGCATTCCTTCCCGGGGGGCTTGCTCAGATCCCACACCTTTACGGTGCAGTCATCAGAGGCGGAAGCCAGCCGTCCATCGGCCAGTGACGTGACTGAGGTCGCCGTGTGGGTATGTCCTTTCAGCGTCGCCACGCATTGCTGCTCAGTACTATTTCCCAGAGAAGTCAGGTATTTATTGCTTGCGGTTCTACGATAAGCAAGCCGTAACAAAGGGTCATCAATTTCACTGTTTGGAACAGCAGGTATGTCCATGTTTTTTATCATTTTCCTATACGCTTTCGCAGCAGAGCCATAATATTGATGGGATAGTTTTGTCAGTTTTTCTTTTATGTTGAATGTGTAGAAAACTTCGAAAAAACGCTTAGCTGCTAAACTCCAGTTGTTAACATCACGCCAGGACAAGCCCTTAGCTATTTCAAACAAGATCTCAGGTGGTAGAGTCTGCAAAGTCGATACCTCTTTCAGGGTATTAACCGAAACGTCCTCCGCAGTCTTTTCTTCTGCCTGGTTGGCAGACTGGTTTGTTGCCCTGCCAAAAAACCAGGTAATTCCATTAATAAGCGCTGTAAGCAGGTTATTTCCTTTATCTTCCTGCGCCGCAGGTAAAGACAGGTGGGTTGATGGCTTCTCTTCAGCCGCCTCCTGTTTAGCCATGAGGCAGTTTGTGCATAAACCATTGGAGTTTACCTGTGCATTCCCGCAGAGTGTACATGAGTTGATTTCCGGATTCCCGGAACCGTCTCCTCCTCCCCCGTTGTTACCAAAACTTTTAACCGGCTGACCATGGTTGTTATGGGCATAGCCATCTGGATTATTCCGGGGCAGGTCATTCATTGCTCCGTTTGCTTCTTTCTCTCCTCCGGAGCATCCCACTCCCGAAGGGCAAAATCCCGGAAAAACCGATACGCTAAGTAATCGGGCATTACCCGCTTTTGGGTCCAGATTGAGATCTTCACAGTGATAGCTAAGGACGTCGGCAAGGGGCGAGTGCTTTTTCGAATAGTTTTCAAGCGTTTCTTTCAATTTATCCGGATCGCTTTCAGCCAAAGCGAGAAACAGTCCCGGATCCCGATCAAGCCCTGCCCGCTTTATTGAACCCCACATTTGCGATGTAACAGGAATCTCCTGTCGCTCCCAACCCCGCCAGGTCACCAGAATAATTTGAGGCCTTAAAACCAGTTTTTTAACCTCCCCGGGCTGACCAGCTGTACCAAAAACACTGACAGCCGCCCCAAGCATTCTGCTCATCACTTCAAAGAAAAATAAAGGGCGGCGGTCATTCCCTCCGGGTCGCCTTTTAAATGAGTCATCGTGGTCATCGAAGCTGCCGCCACCAGAAGAACCGGTGAGCAGATCATCACGATCACCGGGCAGATTATTTTGTTTAGTGATGTCAGATATGTCCGGCAATGAGCGGCGGGAATAGGGCGAGCCATGATCTTCTGCATTATTACCCTTTTCCAGAACCAACGCTGTCGGGACAACAAGATCGACTGACGGCTTTTCAGACCTGTTCAGTACGCTGGAATCATCTGAGTCAATACCGCTGCAATCCGGTGCAATCCGCCAGCCATCATCCCCTGCAATCGCCAGCCAGCCCGAGCCTTTTCCCGTTAAACGGACACTGGCCACCGACTGCCAGCCGCCTTCGTCTGGCGTGACCTCACCCATTTCTACATTAAGCTCTGTCGAGCCTGAAATCGTGGGAGGATAGGAATAGCCCCCTGCAAAGACTTTAGCCGCTCTTCGGAAACAAATACGCAAGCTGTCGTTTTTACAACCATCCCAGCGGGTATAAACCTGGTTTTTTTCTGGCTGAACAAAATCACTGGAGGTCTTGTTGATTTCATAAGAAAAAAGAAGAGAAGGTGCGTCTCTGGCAAGCACTATCTGACTGATTTTAACTGCCGCCTTATTTGAGGGACTGTCCCGCCACATCCATTCTGGCAGGATGGAAAAAGCACTTCCGTATCCCATCCATCCTGGCAGGATAAAAAAAGCACTTCCGTATCCAGTCATCGGTAAAAAAAATGCCACGGCAAGCAATAAAAGCAGCTGATTAATAACGAGCAGCTTAATTGTTTTCATAATGGTACAAAACCGAGAATCAGGAATAGGAGTTCAGGTTTGAGCTGACAGTTACCGCAAAAAACACATCAAAGCGCTGCGGCCATAATGGTTTTATTTAAACTAGCAGAATTTTCAGTGCACGCTTTCCAACCGGTCAGGCATGACCGGGTGATTGGTCAGGATGAAGTCATGAAAAAACTGGCCCAGGTCGGGTTTGATCCGGTATACGGCGCTCGTCCACTGAAGCGGGCTATTCAGCGCAATTTGGAGAACCCACTGGCTGAAGCGATTCTCTCTGGTCGATATGCGCCGGGCGATACGATCAGGGCCATCGTCAGTGATGATAAAATCAGCTTCACTATGAATGAGCACTTAAGGAAGTAGCAGATAAAAATATCCCTCCGTCATTTCCTTTTGCGACAGCCTCCTGTGCGGGAATGGCGGAGGAGCAGGTATTTTTTTACATTATTAATCGATATATTTTCCCCATTAACCAATATGTTTACTTCGTTTCAGAATTTTTGCTCAGAACCCACACCTTTATGGTCTTGTCATCAGAGGCGGAAGCCAGCCGCCCATCGGCCAATGGCGTGACTGATTTCACCCAGTCGGTATGCCCCTTAAGCGTCGCCACGCATTGCTCCCCGTCGGGTTTGCTCAGATCCCACACCCTTACGGTATTGTCCGAAGAAGCGGAAGCCAGCCGTCCATCGGTCAATGGCGTGACTGAGTTAACCGTGCCGATATGCCCTTCCAGTGTCACCACGCATTGCTCTCCGGCGGGCTTACTTCGATCCCATACCCTTACGATCCCGTCATCAGAGCCGGAAGCCAGCCGCTCATCGGCCAATAACGTGACTGAGTAAATCCAGTGGTTCAGCTTCGCCACGCATTGCACCCTGTCGGGCTTTTTTTTCAGATCCCACACCTTTATGGTCCCGTCAGCAGAGCCGAAAGCCAGCTGACCATCGGGCAATGACGTGACTGATTTCACCCAGTAGGCATGCCCCTTCAGCGTCGCCACGCATTGCTCCCCGTCGGGCTTGCTCAGCTCCCACACCTTTATGGTCTTGTCCCAAGAGCCGGAAGCCAGCCGCCCATCGGCCAATGGCGTGACTGAGGTCACCCAGTCGGTATGCTCATTCAGCGTCATCACACATTGCTCCCCGGCGGGCTTGCTTAGATCCCACACCTTTACGGTCATGTCATTAGAGCCGGAAGCCAGCCGCCCATCGGCCAGTAGCGTGACTGATTTCACCCAGTTGTTATGCCCTTTCAGCGTTACCACGCATTGCTTCCCGTCGGGCTTGCTCAGATCCCACACCTTTACGGTCCCGTCAGCAGAGGCGGAAGCCAGCCGCCCATCGGCCAGTGGCGTGACTGAGCGCACCTCCTCGGTATGCCCTTCCAGCGTCGCCACGCATTGCTGCTGAGTACTACTTCCCAGAGAAGTCAGGTATTTATTGCTTTTGTATCTTTGATAAGCAAGCCGTAACAAAGGGTCATCAATTTCACTGTTTGGAACAGCAGGTATGTCCATGTTTTTTATCATTTTCCTATACGCTTTCGCAGCAGAGCCATAATATTGATGGGATAGTTTTGTCAGTTTTTCTTTTATGTTGAATGTGTAGAAAACTTCGAAAAAACGCTTAGCTGCTAAACTCCAGTTGTTAACATCACGCCAGGACAAGCCCTTAGCTATTTCAAACAAGATCTCAGGTGGTAGAGTCTGCAAAGTCGATACCTCTTTCAGGGTATTAACCGAAACGTCCTCCGCAGTCTTTTCTTCTGCCTGGTTGGCAGACGGGTTTGTTGCCCTGCCAAAAAACCAGGTAATTCCATTAATAAGCGCTGTAAGCAGGTTATTTCCTTTATCTTCCTGCGCCGCAGGTAAAGACAGGTGGGTTGATGGCTTCTCTTCAGCCGCCTCCTGTTTAGCCATGAGGCAGTTTGTGCATAAACCATTGGAGTTTACCTGTGCATTCCCGCAGAGTGTACATGAGTTGATTTCCGGATTCCCGGAACCGTCTCCTCCTCCCCCGTTGTTACCAAAACTTTTAACCGGCTGACCATGGTTGTTATGGGCATAGCCATCTGGATTATTCCGGGGCAGGTCATTCATTGCTCCGTTTGCTTCTTTCTCTCCTCCGGAGCATCCCACTCCCGAAGGGCAAAATCCCGGAAAAACCGATACGCTAAGTAATCGGGCATTACCCGCTTTTGGGTCCAGATTGAGATCTTCACAGTGATAGCTAAGGACGTCGGCAAGGGGCGAGTGCTTTTTCGAATAGTTTTCAAGCGTTTCTTTCAATTTATCCGGATCGCTTTCAGCCAAAGCGAGAAACAGTCCCGGATCCCGATCAAGCCCTGCCCGCTTTATTGAACCCCACATTTGCGATGTAACAGGAATCTCCTGTCGCTCCCAACCCCGCCAGGTCACCAGAATAATTTGAGGCCTTAAAACCAGTTTTTTAACCTCCCCGGGCTGACCAGCTGTACCAAAAACACTGACAGCCACCCCAAGCATTCTGCTCATCACTTCAAAGAAAAATAAAGGGCGGCGGTCATTCCCTCCGGGTCGCCTTTTAAATGAGTCATCGTGGTCATCGAAGCTGCCGCCACCAGAAGAACCGGTGAGCAGATCATCACGATCACCGGGCAGATTATTTTTTTTAGTGATGTCAGATATGTCCGGCAATGAGCGGCGGGAATAGGGCGAGCCATGATCTTCTGCATTATTACCCTTTTCCAGAACCAACGCTGTCGGGACAACAAGATCGACTGACGGCTTTTCAGACCTGTTCAGTACGCTGGAATCATCTGAGTCAATACCGCTGCAATCCGGTGCAATCCGCCAGTCATCATCCCCTGCAATCGCCAGCCAGCCCGAGCCTTTTCCCGTTAAACGGACACTGGCCATCGACTGCCAGCCGCCTTCGTCTGGCGTGACCTCACCCATTTCTACATTAAGCTCTGTCGAGCCTGAAATCGTGGGAGGATAGGAGTAGCCCCCTTCAAAGACTTTTGCCGCTCTTCGGAAACAAATACGCAAGCTGTCGTTTTTACAACCATCCCAGCGGGTATAAACCTGGTTTTTTTCTGGCTGAACAAAATCACTGGAGGTCTTGTTGATTTCATAAGAAAAAAGAAGAGAAGGCGCATCATTGGCAAGCACTATCTGACTGATTTTAACTGCCGCCTTATTTGAGGGACTGTCCCGCCACATCCATCCTGGCAGGATGGAAAAAGCACTTCCGTATCCAGTCATCGGTAAAAAAAATGCCACGGCAAGCAATAAAAGCAGCTGATTAATAACGAGCAGCTTAATTGTTTTCATAATGGTACAAAACCGAGAATCAGGAATAGGAGTTCAGGTTTGAGCTGACAGTTACCGCAAAAAACACATCAAAGCGCTGCGGCCATAATGGTTTTATTTAAACTAGCAGAATTTTCAGTGCACGCTTTCCAACCGGTCAGGCATGACCGGGTGATTGGTCAGGATGAAGTCATGAAAAAACTGGCCCAGGTCGGGTTTGATCCGGTATACGGCGCTCGTCCACTGAAGCGGGCTATTCAGCGCAATTTGGAGAACCCACTGGCTGAAGCGATTCTCTCTGGTCGATATGCGCCGGGCGATACGATCAGGGCCATCGTCAGTGATGATAAAATCAGCTTCACTATGAATGAGCACTTAAGGAAGTAGCAGATAAAAATATCCCTCCGTCATTTCCTTTTGCGACAGCCTCCTGTGCGGGAATGGCGGAGGAGCAGGTATTTTTTTACATTATTAATCGATATATTTTCCCCATTAACCAATATGTTTACTTCGTTTCAGAATTTTTGCTCAGAACCCACACCTTTATGGTCTTGTCATCAGAGGCGGAAGCCAGCCGCCCATCGGCCAATGGCGTGACTGATTTCACCCAGTCGGTATGCCCCTTAAGCGTCGCCACGCATTGCTCCCCGTCGGGTTTGCTCAGATCCCACACCCTTAAAGTTTTGTCAACAGAGGCGGAAGCCAGCCGCCCATCGGTCAATGGCGTGACTGATGACACCGTGCAGGTATGTCCCTTCAGCGTCACCACGCATTGCTCCCCGTCGGGCTTGCTCAGATCCCAAACCTTTATGGTCTCGTCCCTAGAAGCGGAAGCCAGCCGCCCATCGGCCAATGGCGTGACTGAGTAAACTGAGTCGATATGCTTAAGTGTCGTCACGCATTGTTTTCCGGTGGGCTTGCTCAGATCCCACACCTTTACGGTCTCGTCTAAAGAGCCGGAAGCCAGCCGCCCATCGGTCAATGGCGTGACTGATTCCACCCAGAAGGTATGCCCGCTAAGTGTCGCCACGCATTGCTCCCCGTCGGGCTTGCTCAGATCCCAAACCTTTATGGTCTTGTCCCAAGAAGCGGAAGCCAGCCGCCCATCGGCCAATGCAGTGACGCTCACCTTGCTGGTATGCCCTTTCAGTGTCACCACGCATTGCTTCCCAACGGGTTTGCTCAGATCCCACACACTTATGGTTTGGTCAACAGAGGCGGAAGCCAGCCGCCCATCGGCCAATTGCGTGACTGAGTCTATCCCCTTCAGTGTCACCACGCATTGCTTCCCATCGGGCTTGCTCAGATCCCACACCTTTACGGTGCAGTCATCAGAGGCGGAAGCCAGCCGTCCATCGGCCAATGACGTGACTGAGGTCACCGTGTGGGTATGCCCTTTCAGCGTCGCCACGCATTGCTGCCGAGTACTACTTCCCAGAGAAGTCAGGTATTTATTGCTTTTGTATCTTTGATAAGCAAGCCGTAACAAAGGGTCATCAATTTCACTGTTTGGAACAGCAGGTAAATCCATGTTTTTTATTCTTTCTCTATACGCTTCCTCAGCAGAGCCATAATATTGATGGGATAGTTTTGTCAGTTTTTCTTTTATGTTGAATGTGTAGAAAACTGCGAAAAAAGACTTAGCTGTTAAACTCCAGCTGTTAATATCACGCCAGGACAAGCCCTTAGCTATTTCAAACAAGATCTCAATTGGTAGATTCACTAAAGACAACCCCCCTTTCTGGAGACCAACCGAAATGCCCTTTGCAGTCTTTTCTTCTGTCTGGTTGGCAGACGGGTTTGTTGCCCTGCCAAAAAACCAGGTAATTCCATTAATAAGCGCTGTAAGCAGGTTATTTCCTTTATCTTCCCGCGCCGTAGGTAAAGACAGGTGGGATGATGGCTTCTCTTTAGCCGCCTCCTGTTTAGCCATGAGGCAGTTTGTGCATAAGCCATTGGAGTTGACCTGTGCATTCCCACAGAATGTACATGAGTTGATTTCCGGATTCCCGGAACCGCCTCCTCCTCCCCCGTTGTTACCAAAACTTTTAACCGGCTGACCATGGTTGTTACAGGCATAGCCATCTGGATTATTCCGGGGCAGGTCATTCATTGCTCCGTTTGCTTCTTTCTCTCCTCCGGAGCATCCCACTCCCGAAGGGCAAGATCCCGGAAAAACCGATACGCTAAGTAATCCGGCATTACCCGCTTTTGGGTTCAGGTTGAGATCTTCACAGTGATAGCTAAGGACGTCGGCAAGGGGCGAGTGCTTTTTCAAATAGTTTTCAAGCGTTTCTTTCAATTTATCCGGATCGCTTTCAGCCAGAGCGAGAAACAGTCCCGGATCCCGATCAAGCCCTGCCCGCTTTATTGAACCCCACATTTGCGATGTGACAGGAATCTCCTGTCGCTCCCAACCCCGCCAGATCACCAGAATAATTTGAGGTCTTAAAACCAGTTTTTTAACCTCCCCGGGCTGACCAGCTGTACCAGGAATACTGACAGCCACTCCATGCATTCTGCTCGTTACTTCAAAGAAAAATAAAGGTCGACGGCCACTCCCTCCGGGTCGCCTTTTAAATGAGTCATCGAGGTCATCGAAGCTGCCGCCACCAGAAGAACCGGTGAGCAGATCATCACGATCACCGGGCAGATTATTTTGTTTAGTGATGTCAGATATGTCTGGCAATGAGCGGCGGGAATAGGGCGAGCCATGATCTTCTGCATTATTACCCTTTTCCAGAACCAACGCTGTCGGGACAACAAGATCGACTGACGGCTTGCCAGACCTGTTCAGTACGCTGGAATCATCTGAGTCAATACCGCTGCAATCCGGTGCAATCCGCCAGCCATCATCCCCTGCAATCGCCAGCCAGCCCGAGCCTTTTCCCGTTAAACGGACACTGGCCATCGACTGCCAGCCGCCTTCGTCTGGCGTGACCTCACCCATTTCTACATTAAGCTCTGTCGAGCCTGAAATCGTGGGAGGATAGGAGTAGCCCCCTTCAAAGACTTTAGCCGCTCTTCGGAAACAAATACGCAAGCTGTCGTTTTTACAACCATCCCAGCGGGTATAAACCTGGTTTTTTTCTGGCTGGACAAAATCACTGGAGGTCTTGTTGATTTCATAAGAAAAAAGAAGAGAAGGCGCATCATTGGCAAGCACTATCTGACTGATTTTAACTGCCGCCTTATTTGAGGGACTGTTCCACCACATCCATTCTGGCAGGATAAAAAAAGCACTTCCGTATCCAGTCATCGGTAAAAAAAATGCCACGGCAAACAATAAGAGCAGCTGATTAATAACGATCAGCTTAATTGTTTTCATAAGGACACAAAACCTTGAGTTAGGAGTAGTAGCGGTCAAAGATAGAGCCAATTTAGTAGCATCAGGACAGGCCGCTGCGCGGCGATTTTTAGCTCAGACACTACTAGTATTTTTTACATTATTAAGCAATATATTTTCTCCATTAACTAATATGTCTTCTTCGTTTCAGAATCCTTGTTCAGAGCCCACACCTTTATGGTCTTGTCCTTAGAGCCGGAAGCCAGCCGCCCATCGGCCAATTGCGTGACTGAGAAAACCACGTGGGTATGCCCCTTCAGCGTCGCCACGCATTGCTCCCCGTCGGGTTTGCTCAGATCCCACACCCTTACGGTATTGTCCGGAGAGGCGGAAGCCAGCCGCCCATCGGCCAATGGCGTGACTGAGTTCACCCAGTGGTTATGACCTTTCAGCGTCACCACGCATTGCCCCCTGTCGGGCTTGCTCAGATCCCACACCCTTACGGTCTGGTCATCAGAGCCGGAAGCCAGCCGCCCATCGGCCAATTGCGTGACTGACTCCACAAGGGTATGTCCTTCCAGCGTCACCACGCATTGCTCCCCGTCGGGCTTGCTCAGATCCCACACTCTTACGGAGCAGTCATGAGAGCCGGAAGCCAGCCGCCCATCGGCCAGTGGCGTGACTGAGTTCACCCATTTGGTATGCCCATGCAGCGTCGCCACGCATTCCTTCCCGGGGGGCTTGCTCAAATCCCACACCTTTACAGTCTTGTCATAAGAGCCGGAAGCCAGCCGCCCATCGGCCAATGGCGTGACTGAGGTCACATAGAAGATATGCCCACTCAGTGTCACTACGCATCGCTCCCCGTCGGGCTTGCTCAGATCCCACACCTTTATGGTCTTGTCATCAGAGGCGGAAGCCAGCCGCCCATCGGCCAATGGCGTGACTGAGCACACCCATTCGGTATGCCCCTTCAGCGTCACCACGCATTGCTCCCCATCGGGCTTGCTCAGATCCCACACCTTTACGGTATTGTCCCAAGAGCCGGAAGCCAGCCGCCCATCGGCCAATGGTGTGACTGAGGTCACCTCGCAGATATGTCCATACAGCGTCGCCACGCATTGCTGCTGAGTACTATTTCCCAGAGAAGTCAGGTATCTATTGCTTGCGAATCTATGACAAGCAAGCCGTAACAAAGGGTCATCAATTTCACTGTTTGGAACAGCAGGTACGTCCCCGTTTTTTATTACTTTTCTATACGCTTTCGCAGCAGAGCCATAATATTGATCGAATAGGATTTTCGGTTTTATTTGTGTGTTGAGACGATTCAAAAAATTCTTATTTATTAAACTCCAGCGGTTAACATCACGCCATGACAAGCCCTCAGCTATTTTAAGCAAGATCTCAGTTGGTAAAACCTCAAAAGGCGACACTTCTTGTTTAGCCATGAGGCAGTTTGTGCATAAGCCATTGGAGTTTACCTGTGCATTCCCACAGAATGTACATGAGTTGATTTCCGGATTCCCGGAACCGTCTCCTCCTCCCCCGTTGTTACTAAAACTTTTAACCGGCTGACCATGGTTGTTACAGGCATAGCCATCTGGATTATTCCGGGGCAGGTCATTCATTGTTCCGTTTGCTTCTTTCTCTCCTCCGGAGCATCCCACTCCCGAAGGGCAAGATCCCGGAAAAACCGATACGCTAAGTAATCGGGCATTACCCGCTTTTGGGTTCAGGTTGAGATCTTCACAGTGATAGCTAAGGACGTCGGCAAGGGGCGAGTGCTTTTTCAAATAGTTTTCAAGCGTTTCTTTCAATTTATCCGGATCGCTTTCAGCCAGAGCGAGAAACAGTCCCGGATCCCGATCAAGCCCTGCCCGCTTTATTGAACCCCACATTTGCGATGTAACAGGAATCTCCTGTCGCTCCCAACCCCGCCAGATCACCAGAATAATTTGAGGTCTTAAAACCAGTTTTTTAACCTCCCCGGGCTGACCAGCTGTACCAGGAATACTGACAGCCACCCCATGCATTCTGCTCGTTACTTCAAAGAAAAATAAAGGGCGACGGCCACTCCCTCCGGGTCGCCTTTTAAATGAGTCATCGAGGTCATCGAAGCTGCCGCCACCAGAAGAACCGGTGAGCAGATCATCACGATCACCGGGCAGATTATTTTGTTTAGTGATGTCAGATATGTCCGGCAATGAGGGGCGGGAATAGGGCGAGCCATGATCTTCTGCATTATTACCCTTTTCCAGAACCCGCTCTGTAGGGACAATAAGATCAACTGACGGCTTGCCAGACCTGTTCAGTACGCTGGAATCATCTGAGTCAATACCGCTGCAATCCGGTGCAATCCGCCAGCCATCATCCCCTGCAATCGCCAGCCAGCCCGAGCCTTTTCCCGTTAAACGGACACTGGCCATCGACTGCCAGCCGCCTTCGTCTGGCGTGACCTCACCCATTTCTACATTAAGCTCTGTCGAGCCTGAAATCGTGGGAGGATAGGAGTAGCCCCCTTCAAAGACTTTAGACGCTCTTCGGAAACAAATACGCAAGCTGTCGTTTTTACAACCATCCCAGCGGGTATAAACCTGGTTTTTTTCTGGCTGAACAAAATCACTGGAGGTCCTGTTGATTTCATAAGAAAAAAGAAGAGAAGGCGCATCATTGGCAAGCACTATCTGACTGATTTTAACTGCCGCCTCATTTGAGGGACTGTTCCACCACATCCATTCTGGCAGGATGGAAAAAGCACTTCCATATCCCATCCATCCTGGCAGGATAAAAAAAGCACTTCCGTATCCAGTCATCGGTAAAAAAAATGACAGAGCAAGCAATAAAAGCAGCTGATTAATAACGATCAGCTTAATTGTTTTCATAAGGACACAAAACCTTGAGTTAGGAGTAGTAGCGGTCAAAGATAGAGCCAATGAAGAAAGCGGCCAAACTGTTCGACGACACAGACCGCTTATCCTGAACCGGTTCACGGCAAAAAAAGCTTTTTTCCCACTCTTTTCTCACCAGACCGCCCTCTGGCTATCTTAGTAGCATCAGGACAGGCCGCTGCGCGGCGACTTTTAGCTCAGACACTACTGGTATTTTTTACATTATTAATCGATATATTTTCCCCATTAACCAATATGTTTACTTCGTTTCAGAATTTTTGCCCAGAACCCACACCTTTATGGTCTTGTCAACAGAGGCGGAAGCCAGCCGCCCATCGGCCAGTGACGTGACTGAGGAAACCTCGTTGGTATGCCCATACAGTGTCGCCACGCATTGCTCTCCGGCGGGCTTACTCAGATCCCACACCCTTACGGTCTTGTCATGAGAGCCGGCAGCCAGCCACCCATTGGCCAATGGCGTAACTGAGGTCACCCAGTCAGTATGCCCCTCCAGCGTCGCCACGCATTGCTCCCCGTCGGGCTTGCTCAGATCCCACACCTTTACGGTTTTGTCCCGAGAGCCGGAAGCCAGCCGCCCATCTGGCAGTTGCGTGACTGAGAAAACCGCGTGGGTATGCCCCTTCAGTGTCGCCACGCATTGCTCCCCGTCGGGTTTGCTCAGATCCCACACCCTTACGGTCTGGTCATCAGAGCCGGAAGCCAGCCGCCCATCGGCCAATGGCGTAACTGAACTCACCCAGTTGGTATGCCCCTTCAGCGTCGCCACGCATTGCTCCCCGTCGGGCTTGCTCAGATCCCACACCTTTACGGTTTTGTCCCGAGAGCCGGAAGCCAGCCGCCCATCGGCCAATGACGTGACTGAGTTCACCCAGCTAGTATGCCTACTCAGCGTCGCCACGCATTGACTTCCGTCGGGCTTGCTCAGATCCCACACCTTTACGGTTTTGTCCCGAGAGCCGGAAGCCAGCCGCCCATCGGCCAATGACGTGACTGAGTTCACCCAGCTAGTATGCCTACTCAGCGTCGCCACGCATTGACTTCCGTCGGGCTTGCTCAGATCCCACACCTTTATGGTCCTGTCCAATGAGCCGGAAGCCAGCCGCCCATCGGCCAGTGGCGTGACTGAGTAAATCCAGTTGTTATGCCCTTCCAGCGTCGCCACGCATTGCTGCTGAGTACTATTTCCCAGAGAAGTCAGGTGTTTATTGTTTGCGAATCTATGATAAGCAAGCCGTAACAAAGGGTCGGCAGTTTCAATGTTTGGAACAGCAGGTACGTCCATGTTTTTTATTATTTCTCTATATGCTTCCGCAGCAGAGCCATAATATCGATCGGATAGGATTTTCAGTTTCATTTGTGTGTTGAGACGATTCAAAAAATTCTTATTTATTAAACTCCAGCTGTTAACATCACGCCATGACAAGCCCTCAGCTATTTTAAGCAAGATCTCAGTTGGTAAAACCTCAAAAGGCGACACTTCTTGTTTAGCCATGAGGCAGTTTGTGCATAAGCCATTGGAGTTTACCTGTGCATTCCCACAGAATGTACATGAGTTGATTTCCGGATTCCCGGAACTGTCTCCTCCTCCCCCGTTGTTACCAAAACTTTTAACCGGCTGACCATGGTTGTTACAGGCATAGCCATCTGGATTATTCCGGGGCAGGTCATTCATTGCTCCGTTTGCTTCTTTCTCTCCTCCGGAGCATCCCACTCCCGAAGGGCAAGAGCCCGGAAAAACCGATACGCTAAGTAATCGGGCATTACCCGCTTTTGGGGCCAGGTTGAGATCTTCACAGTGATAGCTAAGGACGTCGGCAAGGGGCGAGTGCTTTTTCAAATAGTTTTCAAGCGTTTCTTTCAATTTATCCGGATCGCTTTCAGCCAAAGCGAGAAACAGTCCCGGATCCCCATCAAGCCCTGCCCGCTTTATTGAACCCCACATTTGCGATGTAACAGGAATCTCCCGTCGCTCCCAACCCCGCCAGATCACCAGAATGATTTGAGGTCTTAAAACCAGTTTTTTAACCTCCCCGGGCTGACCTGCTGTACCAAAAACACTGACAGCCAGCCCAAGCATTCTGCTCATCACTTCAAAGGAAAATAAAGGGCGGCGGTCATTCCCTCCGGGTCTCCTTTTAAATGAGTCATCGAGGTCATCGAAGCTGCCGCCACCAGAAGAACCGGTGAGCAGATCATCACGATCACCGGGCAGATTATTTTTTTTAGTGATGTCAGATATGTCCGGCAATGAGCGGCGGGAATAGGGGGAGCCATGATCTTCTGCATTATTACCCTTTTCCAGAACCAACGCTGTCGGGACAACAAGGTCGACTGACGGCTTGCCAGACCTGTTCAGTACGCTGGAATCATCTGAGTCAATACCGGTGCAATCCGGTGCAATCCGCCAGCCATCATCCCCTGCAATCGCCAGCCAGCCCGAGCCTTTTCCCGTTAAACGGACACTGGCCATCGACTGCCAGCCGCCTTCGTCTGGCGTGACCTCACCCATTTCTACATTAAGCTCTGTCGAGCCTGAAATCGTGGGAGGATAGGAATAGCCCCCTGCAAAGACTTTAGCTGCTCTTCGGAAACAAATACGCAAGCTGTCGTTTTTACAACCATCCCAGCGGGTATAAACCTGGTTTTTTTCTGGCTGGACAAAATCACTGGAGGTCTTGTTGATTTCATAAGAAAAAAGAAGAGAAGGCGCATCATTGGCAAGCACTATCTGACTGATTTTAACTGCCGCCTTATTTGAGGGACTGTTCCACCCCATCCATTCTGGCAGGATGGAAAAAGCACTTCCGTATCCAGTCATCGGTAAAAAAAATGACAGATCAAGCAATAAAAGCAGCTGATTAATAACGAGCAGCTTAATTGTTTTCATAAGGACACAAAACCTTGGGGTGAAAGTCTCATGCTGACAGTCTTTTCCGGACTTACAGCCCAAGAGGTACCCTGCAGCAGCAAGTTTTCCCTTCCCTGAAGTGGTGACGGCCAAACACCGCTATGATGTTTGCTGATAAAACACAACACCGTATTGGTGAGAGGCCGCCCCGATGGAAGTATGTCAGCCACTGAATAAAGTTGCTAATTCTTCTTGCCATGCAATTCAACAGCTTGATCAGCAGTTGTCGGCTCTGCGCCAACAGTTCGACCCCATTTAGCACTTTGAAGACTATGAAGGTGAAGTTCACAAGCTTTTTGCTCAGGCAGAGCGAGGTATTCTGGAAGAAGACTTATCCGGACTTGATGTTGACACCCCGGTCATTGAAGTCAACGGCACCTGTTACCATCGAGTATTGCGAAGTTCAGAAACCTACCAGACCGTTGCCGGTTCCATCAAAGTTCCACGAACGCTTTACCGCAGCGGTCAGGATCGCTGCATCGCCCCTCTGGAACTCCGGGCGGGTATTATCGAGGGATACTGGACACCAAGGGCAGCAAAGCAAGCTGTCTGGATGGTCGCTCAAATGCCACCGGGCGACGTAAAGAATCTGCTTGATCTGATGGGCAATATGTCGCCTTCGGAAAGCTCTCTGGCTCGACTTCCCAAGAAGTTTAACGATCAATGGGAGCCAAACAGGGAAGCCTTTGAGGGCATTCTCTGGGAAAGCATTAAAGTTCCAGAAAAGGCGGTGACTGCGGCAGCATCTCTCGACGGTGTCATGCTGCCGGTGAAAGACGGCAAGCGTAAGGAAAAACGCGAACAAAATAAAAGCGACGGTAAGCGAACCCGTGGTCCTGCCGGTTGCCGGGAGGCCAGTTGTGGTACATTGTCGTTTTACGATGCCCAGGGTGAACGCCTGTCAACGGTCAGAATTGGGCGGATGCCCGAAAGTAAAAAAGTGACTTTGAAGAACTCACTCTCCGAACTGCTGGATGAAGCCCTTCGGCAAAAGCCTGACCTGACTCTGGTCAAAGTGGCAGACGGAGCGAAAGACAACTGGACCTTCCTTACCAATGAGCTCCCGGAAGGGCATGAGGTCGTAGACTTTTACCATGCTGCAGAACACCTGAAGAAGGCATTTGATCTGTCCTATGGAGAAAACAGTGCTAAATCCAAAGAAAAATTCACCACCTATCGCCACATTCTAAAGGAAGAGTCTGAAGGGGTTGAGAGAGTGATCAAGGCACTGGCCTACCAGTACAAACAGGGGTAGATAATGTCATCCCGTTTCCTTCACAGAAGGCAGAATGATAGTACCAGTCAATATGAGACTTTCACCCAAACCTTGAGTTAGGAGTAGCGGTCAAAGATAGAGCCAATGAAGAAAGCGGCCAAACTGTTCGACGACACAGACCGCTTATCCTGAACCGGTTCACGGCAAAAAAAGCTTTTTTCCCACTCTTTTCTCACCAGACCGCCCTCTGGCTATCTTAGTAGCATCAGGACAGGCCGCTGCGCGGCGACTTTTAGCTCAGACACTACTGGTATTTTTTACATTATTAATCGATATATTTTCCCCATTAACCAATATGTTTACTTCGTTTCAGAATTTTTGCTCAGAACCCACACCTTTATGGTCTTGTCATCAGAGGCGGAAGCCAGCCGCCCATCGTCCAATGGCGTGACTGAGTTCACCTTGCTGGTATGCCCCTTAAGCGTCGCCACGCATTGCTCCCCGTCGGGTTTGCTCAGATCCCACACCCCTACGGTATTGTCCGAATAAGCGGAAGCCAGCCGTCCATCGGTCAATGGCGTGACTGAGTAAATCCAGTGGTTCAGCTTCGCCACGCATTGCACCCTGTCGGGCTTTTTCAGATCCCACACCTTTATGGTCCCGTCAGCAGAGCCGAAAGCCAGCTGACCATCGGGCAATGACGTGACTGATTTCACCCAGTAGGCATGCCCCTTCAGCGTCGCCACGCATTGCTCCCCGTCGGGCTTGCTCAGCTCCCACACCTTTACGGTCTTGTCATGAGAGGCGGAAGCCAGCCGCCCATCGGGCAATGGCGTGACTGAGGTCACCCAGCGGGTATGCCCTTCCAGCGTCGCCACGCATTCCTTCCCGGCGGGCTTGCTTAGATCCCACACCTTTACGGTCTTGTCAAAAGAGCCGGAAGCCAGCCGCCCATCGGCCAGTAGCGTGACTGATTTCACCCAGTTGTTATGCCCTTCCAGCGTTACCACGCATTGCTTCCCGTCGGGCTTGCTCAGATCCCACACCCTTACGGTCCTGTCAGCAGAGCCGGAAGCCAGCCGCCCATAGGCCAGTGGCGTGACTGAGAGCACCTCCTCGGTATGCCCTTCCAGCGTCGCCACGCATTGCTGCCGAGTACTACTTCCCAGAGAAGTCAGGTATTTATTGCTTTTGTATCTTTGATAAGCAAGCCGTAACAAAGGGTCATCAATTTCACTGTTTGGAACAGCAGGTATGTTCATGTTTTTTATCATTTTTCTATACGCTTCCTCAGCAGAGCCATAATATTGATGGGATAGTTTTGTCAGTTTTTCTTTTATGTTGAATGTGTAGAAAACTTCGAAAAAACGCTTAGCTGCTAAACTCCAGTTGTTAACATCACGCCAGGACAAGCCCTTAGCTATTTCAAACAAGATCTCAGGTGGTAGAACCTCTAAAGGCGACACCTCTTTCAGGGATCCAACCGAAACGTCCTCCACAGTCTTTTCTTCTGCCTGGTTGGCAGACAGGTTTGTTGCCCTGCCAAAAAACCAGGTAATTCCAGTAATAAGTGCTGTAAGCAGGTTATTTCCTTTATCTTCCTGCGCCGCAGGTAAAGACAGGTGGGTGGATGGCTTCTCTTTAGCCGCCTCTTGTTTAGCCATGAGGCAGTTTGTGCATAAGCCATTGGAGTTTACCTGTGCATTCCCACAGAATGTACATGAGTTGATTTCCGGATTCCCGGAACCGTCTCCTCCTCCCCCGTTGTTACCAAAACTTTTAACCGGCTGACCATGGTTGTTACAGGCATAGCCATCTGGATTATTCCGGGGCAGGTCATTCATTGCTCCGTTTGCTTCTTTCTCTCCTCCGGAGCATCCCACTCCCGAAGGGCAAGATCCCGGAAAAACCGATACGCTAAGTAATCGGGCATTACCCGCTTTTGGGTCCAGATTGAGATCTTCACAGTGATAGCTAAGGACGTCGGCAAGGGGCGAGTGCTTTTTCAAATAGTTTTCAAGCGTTTCTTTCAGTTTATCCGGATCGCTTTCAGCCAAAGCGAGAAACAGTCCCGGATCCCGATCAAGCCCTGCCCGCTTTATTGAACCCCACATTTGCGATGTAACAGGAATCTCCTGTCGCTCCCAACCCCGCCAGATCACCAGAATAATTTGAGGTCTTAAAACCAGTTTTTTAACCTCCCCGGGCTGACCAGCTGTACCAAAAACACTGACAGCCGCCCCAAGCATTCTGCTCATCACTTCAAAGAAAAATAAAGGGCGGCGGTCATTCCCTCCGGGTCTCCTTTTAAATAAGTCATCGAGGTCATCGAAGCTGCCGCCACCAGAAGAACCGGTGAGCAGATCATCACGATCACCGGGCAGATTATTTTGTTTAGTGATGTCAGATATGTCCGGCAATGAGCGGCGGGAATAGGGGGAGCCATGATCTTCTGCATTATTACCCTTTTCCAGAACCAACGCTGTCGGGACAACAAGATCGACTGACGGCTTTTCAGACCTGTTCAGTACGCTGGAATCATCTGAGTCAATACCGCTGCAATCCGGTGCAATCCGCCAGCCATCATCCCCTGCAATCGCCAGCCAGCCCGAGCCTTTTCCCGTTAAACGGACACTGGCCACCGACTGCCAGCCGCCTTCGTCTGGCGTGACCTCACCCATTTCTACATTAAGCTCTGTCGAGCCTGAAATCGTGGGAGGATAGGAGTAGCCCCCTGCAAAGACTTTAGCCGCTCTTCGGAAACAAATACGCAAGCTGTCGTTTTTACAACCATCCCAGCGGGTATAAACCTGGTTTTTTTCTGGCTGGACAAAATCACTGGAGGTCTTGTTGATTTCATAAGAAAAAAGAAGAGAAGGCGCATCATTGGCAAGCACTATCTGACTGATTTTAACTGCCGCCTTATTTGAGGGACTGTTCCGCCACATCCATTCTGGCAGGATGGAAAAAGCACTTCCGTATCCAGTCATCGGTAAAAAAAATGCCATGGCAAACAATAAAAGCAGCTTATTAATAACGATCAGCTTAATTGTTTTCATAAGGACACAAAATCTTGAGTTAGGAGTAGTAGCGGTCAAAGACAGAGCCAATGAAGAAAGCGGCCAAACTGTTCGACGACACAGACCGCTTATCCTGAACCGGTTTACGGCAAAAAAAGCTTTTTTCCCACTCTTTTCTCACCAGACCGCCCTCTGGCTATCTTAGTAGCATCAGGACAGGCCGCTGCGCGGCGACTTTTAGGTCAGACACTACTGGTATTTTTTACATTATTAATCGATATATTTTCCCCATTAACCAATATGTTTACTTCGTTTCAGAATCCTTGCTCAGAGCCCACACCTTTATGGTATTGTCAACAGAGGCCGAAGCCAGCCGCCCATCGGCCAATGGCGTGACTGAGGTCACCCGGTTGGTATGCCCCTTCAGCGTCGCCACGCATTGCTCCCCGTCGGGTTTGCTCAGATCCCACACCCTTACGGTTTTGTCCCGAGAGCCGGAAACCAGCCGTCCATCGGTCAATGGCGTGACTGAGTTAACCATGTCGATATGCCCTTCCAGTGTCACCACGCATTGCGCTCCGGCGGGCTTACTCCGATCCCATACCCTTACGATCCCGTCATTAGAGCCGGAAGCCAGCCGCTTATCGGCCAATAACGTGACTGAGTGAATCCAGTGTTTCAGCTTCGCCACGCATTGCAACCCGTCGAGCTTTTTCAGATCCCACACCTTTACGGTTCCGTCATGAGAGGCGGAAGCCAGCCGCCCATCGGCCAGTGGCGTGACTGAGGTCACCCCGTTGGTATGCCCTTTCAGCGTCGCCTCGCATTCCTTCCCGGGGGGCTTGCTTAGATCCCACACCCTTACGGTGCAGTCAGCAGAGGCGGAAGCCAGCCGCCCATCGGCCAATTGCGTGACTGAGATCACATAGAATGTATGCCCCTTCAGCGTCGCCACGCATTGCTTCCCGTCGGGCTTGCTCAGATTCCACACCTTTACGGTCCTGTCAGCAGAGGCGGAAGCCAGCCGCTCATCGGCCAGTGGCGTGACTGAGATCACATCGAGGGTATGCCCCTTCAGCGTCGCCACGCATTGCTTTCCGTCGGGCTTGCTCAGATCCCACACCTTTACGGTCCTGTCAGCAGAGGCGGAAGCCAGCCGCCCATCGGCCAGTGGCGTGACTGAGGTCACTGCGTCGGTATGCCCTTCCAGCGTCGCCACGCATTGCTGCTGAGTACTACTTCCCAGAGAAGTCAGGTATTTATTGCTTGCGATTCTACGATAAGCAAGCCGTAACAAAGGGTCAGCAATTTCACTGTTTGGAACAGCAGGTACGTCCATGTTTTTTATTATTTCTCTATACGCTTCCTCAGCAGAGCCATAATAGTGACAGGATAGTTTTTTCAGTTTTTCTTTTTTGTTGAAAACCGTGAAAAAATGCTTAGCTGTTAAACTCCAGCGATTAACATCACGCCATGACAAGCCCTTAGCTATTTCAAACAAGATCTCAGGTGGTAGAGTCTGCAAAGTCGATACCTCTTTCAGGGGATTAACCGAAACGTCCTCCGCAGTCTTTTCTTCTGCCTGGTTGGCAGACGGGTTTGTTGCCCTGCCAAAAAACCAGGTAATTCCATTAATAAGCGCTGTAAGCAGGTTATTTCCTTTATCTTCCCGCGCCGTAGGTAAAGACAGGTGGGATGATGGCTTCTCTTTAGCCGCCTCCTGTTTAGCCATGAGGCAGTTTGTGCATAAGCCATTGGAGTTGACCTGTGCATTCCCACAGAATGTACATGAGTTGATTTCCGGATTCTCGGAACCGTCTCCTCCTCCCCCGTTGTTACCAAAACTTTTAACCGGCTGACCATGGTTGTTATGGGCATAGCCATCTGGATTATTCCGGGGCAGGTCATTCATTGCTCCGTTTGCTTCTTTCTCTCCTCCGGAGCATCCCACTCCCGAAGGGCAAGAGCCCGGAAAAACCGATACGCTAAGTAATCGGGCATTACCCGCTTTTGGGTTCAGGTTGAGATCTTCACGGTGATAGCTAAGGACGTCGGCAAGGGGCGAGTGCTTTTTCGAATAGTTTTCAAGCGTTTCTTTCAATTTATCCGGATCGCTTTCAGCCAGAGCGAGAAACAGTCCCGGATCCCGATCAAGCCCTGCCCGCTTTATTGAACCCCACATTTGCGATGTAACAGGAATCTCCTGTCGCTCCCAACCCCGCCAGATCACCAGAATGATTTGAGGTCTTAAAACCAGTTTTTTAACCTCCCCGGGCTGACCAGCTGTACCAGGAATACTGACAGCCATCCCATGCATTCTGCTCGTTACTTCAAAGAAAAATAAAGGGCGACGGCCACTCCCTCCGGGTCGCCTTTTAAATGAGTCATCGAGGTCATCGAAGCTGCCGCCACCAGAAGAACCGGTGAGCAGATCATCACGATCACCGGGCAGATTATTTTGTTTAGTGATGTCAGATATGTCCGGCAATGAGCGGCGGGAATAGGGCGAGCCATGATCTTCTGCATTATTACCCTTTTCCAGAACCCGCTCTGTAGGGACAATAAGATCAACTGACGGCTTTTCAGACCTGTTCAGTACGCTGGAATCATCTGAGTCAATACCGCTGCAATCCGGTGCAATCCGCCAGCCATCATCCCCTGCAATCGCCAGCCAGCCCGAGCCTTTTCCCGTTAAACGGACACTGGCCACCCACTGCCAGCCGCCTTCGTCTGGCGTGACCTCACCCATTTCTACATCAAGCTCTGTCGAGCCTGAAATTGTGGGAGGATAGGAGTAGCCCCCTTCAAAGACTTTAGCCGCTCTTCGGAAACAAATACGCAAGCTGTCGTTTTTACAACCATCCCAGCGGGTATAAACCTGGTTTTTTTCTGGCTGAACAAAATCACTGGAGGTCTTGTTGATTTCATAAGAAAAATGAAGAGAAGGCGCATCATTGGCAAGCACTATCTGACTGATTTTAACTGCCGCCTTATTTGAGGGACTGTCCCGCCACATCCATTCTGGCAGGATAAAAAAAGCACTTCCGTATCCAGTCATCGGTAAAAAAAATGCCACGGCAAACAATAAAAACAGCTGATTAATAACGATCAGCTTAATTGTTTTCATAATGGTACAGTAGTTCGGGTTTGAGCTGACAGTTACCGCAAAAAAACACATCAAAGCACTGCGGCCATAATGGTTTTATTTAAATTAGCAGAATTTTCCATGCACGCTTTTTCATCCGTCAGTTTTGCTATGAATTTTTAGTTCAGGCACCACTGGTATTTTTACATGATTGAGCAATATATTTTATTTGTTAACCAATATATTTTCTCCATTAATCAATATGTTTTTGTCGTTTCAGAATCCTTGCTCAGAACCCACACCTTTATGGTCTCGTCACAAGAGGCGGAAGCCAGCCGCCCATCGGCCAATGGCGTGACTGAGGTTACCCCATCGGTATGCTCACTCAGTGTCGCCACGCATTCCTCTCCGTCGTGCCTGCTCAGATCCCACACCCTTACGGTATTGTCCGAAGAAGAGGAAGCCAGCCGCCCATCAGCCAATGGCGTGACTGAGGTCACAACTTTGGTATGCCCTTCTAGCGTCGCCGCGTATTGACTTCCTTGGGGCTTACTCAGATCCCACACCCTTACGGTCTTGTCATAAGAGCCGGCAGCCAGCCACCCATTGGCCAATAGCGTAACTGAGGTCACCCAGTCGGTATGCCCCTCCAGCGTCGCCACGCATTGCTCCCCGTCGGGCTTGCTCAGATCCCACACCTTTACGGTTTTGTCCCGAGAGCCGGAAGCCAGCCGCCCATCGGCCAATGGCGTGACTGAGGTCACAACTTTGGTATGCCCTTCTAGCGTCGCCACGTATTGACTTCCTTGGGGCTTACTCAGATCCCACACCCTTACGGTCTTGTCATAAGAGCCGGCAGCCAGCCACCCATTGGCCAATGACGTAACTGAGGCCACCCAGTTGGTATGCCCCTCCAGCGTCGCCACGCATTGCTCCCTGCCGGGCTTGCTCAGATCCCACACCTTTACGGTTTTGTCTCGAGAGCCGGAAGCCAGCCGCCCATCGGCCAGTGGCGTGACTGAGTTCACATAGAGGGTATGCCCCTCCAGCGTCGCCACGCATTGCTCCCCGTCAGGCTTGCTCAGATCCCACACCTTTATGGTCTTGTCCCAAGAGGCGGAAGCCAGCCGCCCATCGGCCAGTGGCGTGACTGAGTAAACCCAGTCGTTATGCCCTTCCAACGTCGCCACGCATTGCTGCTGAGTACTATTTCCCAGAGAAGTCAGGTGTTTATTGTTTGCGAATCTATGATAAGCAAGCCGTAACAAAGGGTCAGCAGTTTCAATGTTTGGAACAGCAGGTACGTCCATGTTTTTTATTATTTCTCTATATGCTTCCGCAGCAGAGCCATAATATCGATCGGATAGGATTTTCAGTTTTGTTTGTGTGTTGAAAAGAGTGGAAAAATTCTTATTTGTTAAAGCCCAGTTGTTAACATCATGCAAAGGCAAGCCCTTAGCTATTTTAAGCAAGATCTCAGGTGGTAGAACCTCTAAAGGCGACACCTCTTTCAGGGGATTAACCGAAACGTCCTCCGCAGTCTTTTCTTCTGCCTGGTTGGCGGACGGGTTTGTTGCCCTGCCAAAAAACCAGGTAATTCCATTAATAAGTGCTGTAAGCAGGTTATTGCCTTTATCTTCCCGCGCCGTAGGTAAAGACAGGTGGGTTGATGGCTTCTCTTTAGCCACCTCCTGTTTAGCCATGAGGCAGTTTGTGCATAAGCCATTGTAGTTTACCTGTGCATTCCCACAGAATGTACATGAGTTGATTTCCGGATTCCCGGAACCGTCTCCTCCTCCTCCGTTGTTACCAAAACTTTTAACCGGCTGACTATGGTTGTTACAGGCATAGCCATCTGGATTATTCCGGGGCAGGTCATTCATTGTTCCGTTTGCTTCTTTCTCTCCTCCGGAGCATCCCACTCCCGAAGGGCAAGATCCTGGAAAAACCGATACGCTAAGTAATCGGGCATTACCCGCTTTTGGGTTCAGGTTGAGGTCTTCACAGTGATAGCTAAGGACGTCGGCAAGGGGCGAGTGCTTTTTCGAATAGTTTTCAAGCGTTTCTTTCAATTTATCCGGATCGCTTTCAGCCAAAGCGAGAAACAGTCCCGGATCCCGATCAAGCCCTGCCCGCTTTATTGAACACCACATTTGCGATGTAACAGGAATCTCCCGTCGCTCCCAACCCCGCCAGATCACCAGAATAATTTGAGGTCTTAAAACCAGTTTTTTAACCTCCCCGGGCTGACCTGCTGTACCAAAAACACTGACAGCCGCCCCAAGCATTCTGCTCATCACTTCAAAGAAAAATAAAGGGCGGCGGTCATTCCCTCCGGGTCTCCTTTTAAATGAGTCATCGTGGTCATCGAAGCTGCCGCCACCAGAAGAACCGGTGAGCAGATCATCACGATCACCGGGCAGATTATTTTGTTTAGTGATGTCAGATATGTCCGGCAATGAGCGGCGGGAATAGGGCGAGCCATGATCTTCTGCATTATTACCCTTTTCCAGAGCCAACGCTGTCGGGACAACAAGATCGACTGACGGCTTTTCAGACCTGTTCAGTACGCTGGAATCATCTGAGTCAATGCCGCTGCAATCCGGTGCAATCCGCCAGCCATCATCCCCTGCAATCGCCAGCCAGCCCGAGCCTTTTCCCGTTAAACGGACACTGGCCACCGACTGCCAGCCGCCTTCGTCTGGCGTGACCTCACCCATTTCTACATTAAGTTCTGTCGAGCCTGAAATCGTGGGAGGATAGGAGTAGCCCCCTTCAAAGACTTTTGCCGCTCTTCGGAAACAAATACGCAAGCTGTCGTTTTTGCAACCATCCCAGCGGGTATAAACCTGGTTTTTTTCTGGCTGAACAAAATCACTGGAGGTCTTGTTGATTTCATAAGAAAAATGAAGAGAAGGCGCATCATTGGCAAGCACTATCTGACTGATTTTAACTGCCGCCTTATTTGAGGGACTGTTCAACCCCATCCATTCTGGCAGGATGGAAAAAGCACTTCCGTATCCAGTCATCGGTAAAAAAAATGACAGAGCAAGCAATAAAAGCAGCTGATTAATAACGAGCAGCTTAATCAAAGCGCTGCGGCCATAATGGTTTTATTTAAACTAGCAGAATTCCCAGTGCACACTTTTCAACCCGTCAGTTTTGCTATGAATCAGTACTTATTTGCCAAATCACCATGGCTCGGGTTCAATATGTTTGAAAACTCCTGTGGAACCTGAGGTAAGGAGGCATGCAGTGGTTGTTTCAGACTTGGAAGGTAGGCCGCCGCGCGGCGACTTTTAGCTCGGGCACCACTGGTATTTTTTACATTATTAAGCAATATATTTTCTCCATTTCAGAATCCTTGCTCAGAGCCCACACCTTTATGGTCTTGTCCTTAGAGCCGGAAGCCAGCCGCCCATCGGCCAATTGCGTGACTGAGAAAACCATGTCGGTATGCCCCTTCAGCGTCGCCACGCATTGTTCCCCGTCGGGTTTGCTCAGATCCCACACCCTTACGGTATTGTCCTTAGAGCCGGAAGCCAGCCGCCCATCGGCCAATGGCGTGACTGAGAGCACCTCCTCGGTATGCCCTTCCAGCGTCAACACGCATTGCTCCCCGTCGGGCTTGCTCAGATCCCACACCCTTACGGTCCTGTCCGATGAGCCGGAAGCCAGCCGCCCATCGGCTAATGACGTGACTGAGTTAACCATGCCGATATGCCCATATAGTGTCACCACGCATTGCTCTCTGGTGGGCTTGCTCAGATCCCACACCCTTACGGTCCTGTCCCAAGAGCCGGAAGCCAGCCGCCCATCGGCTAATGACGTGACTGAGGAAACCCCGAAGGTATGCCCCTCCAGCGCCGCCACGCATTGCCTTCTGTGGAACTTGCTCAGATCCCACACCTTTATCTTGTCCCAAGAGCCGGAAGCCAGCCGCCCATCGGCCAATGGCGTGACTGAGGACAACCAGAGGGTATACCCCTCCAGCGTCGCCACGTATTGCTTCCAGCCGGGCTTGCTCAGATCCCATACTTTTATGGCCCCGTCAGCATAGGCAGAAGCCAGCCGCCCATCGGCCAATGACGTGACTGAGGTCACTCTGCTGGTATACCTACTCAGCCTCGCCACGCATTGACTTCCGACGGGCTTGCTCAGATCCCACACCTTTATGGACCTGTCCGATGAGCCGGAAGCCAGCCGCCCATCGGCCAGTGGCGTGACTGAGGTCACCGCGTCGGTATGCCCTTCCAGCGTCGCCACGCATTGCTGCTGAGTACTATTTCCCAGAGAAGTCAGGTATCTATTGCTTGCGAATCTATGACAAGCAAGCCGTAACAAAGGGTCATCAATTTCACTGTTTGGAACAGCAGGTACGTCCCCGTTTTTTATTACTTTTCTATACCCTTTCGCAGCAGAGCCATAATATCGATCGGATAGGATTTTCAGTTTCATTTGTGTGTTGAGACGATTCAAAAAATTCTTATTTATTAAACTCCAGCTGTTAACATCACGCCATGACAAGCCCTCAGCTATTTTAAGCAAGATCTCAGTTGGTAAAACCTCAAAAGGCGACACTTCTTGTTTAGCCATGAGGCAGTTTGTGCATAAGCCATTGGAGTTTACCTGTGCATTCCCACAGAATGTACATGAGTTGATTTCCGGATTCCCGGAACCGTCTCCTCCTCCCCCGTTGTTACCAAAACTTTTAACCGGCTGACCATGGTTGTTACAGGCATAGCAATCTGGATTATTCCGGGGCAGGTCATTCATTGTTCCGTTTGCTTCTTTCTCTCCTCCGGAGCATCCCACTCCCGAAGGGCAAGATCCTGGAAAAACCGATACGCTAAGTAATCGGGCATTACCCGCTTTTGGGTTCAGGTTGAGATCTTCACAGTGATAGCTAAGGACGTCGGCAAGGGGCGAGTGCTTTTTCAAATAGTTTTCAAGCGTTTCTTTCAATTTATCCGGATCGCTTTCAGCCAAAGCGAGAAACAGTCCCGGATCCCGATCAAGCCCTACCCGCTTTATTGAACACCACATTTGCGATGTAACAGGAATTTCCTGTCGCTCCCAACCCCGCCAGATCACCAGAATGATTTGAGGCCTTAAAACCAGTTTTTTAACCTCCCCGGGCTGACCAGCTGTACCAGGAATACTGACAGCCACCCCATGCATTCTGCTCGTTACTTCAAAGAAAAATAAAGGGCGACGGCCACTCCCTCCGGGTCGCCTTTTAAATGAGTCATCGAGGTCATCGAAGCTGCCGCCACCAGAAGAACCGGTGAGCAGATCATCACGATCACCGGGCAGATTATTTTGTTTAGTGATGTCAGATATGTCCGGCAATGAGCGGCGGGAATAGGGGGAGCCATGATCTTCTGCATTATTACCCTTTTCCAGAACCAACGCTGTCGGGACAACAAGATCGACTGACGGCTTTTCAGACCTGTTCAGTACGCTGGAATCATCTGAGTCAATGCCGCTGCAATCCGGTGCAATCCGCCAGCCATCATCCCCTGCAATCGCCAGCCAGCCCGAGCCTTTTCCCGTTAAACGGACACTGGCCACCGACTGCCAGCCGCCTTCGTCTGGCGTGACCTCACCCATTTCTACATTAAGTTCTGTCGAGCCTGAAATCGTGGGAGGATAGGAGTAGCCCCCTTCAAAGACTTTAGCCGCTCTTCGGAAACAAATACGCAAGCTGTCGTTTTTACAACCATCCCAGCGGGTATAAACCTGGTTCTTTTCTGGCTGAACAAAATCACTGGGGGTCTTGTTGATTTCATAAGAAAAATGAAGAGAAGGCGCATCATTGGCAAGTACTATCTGACTGATTTTAACTGCCGCCTTATTTGAGGGACTGTCCCGCCACATCGATCCTGGCAGGATGGAAAAAGCACTTCCGTATCCAGTCATCGGTAAAAAAAATGACAGAGCAAGCAATAAAAGCAGCTGATTAATAACGAGCAGCTTAATTGTTTTCATAATGGTACAAAACCGAGAATCAGGAATAGGGGTTCAAGTTTGAGCTGACAGTTACCGCAAAAAACACATCAAAGCGCTGCGGCCATAATGGTTTTATTTAAACTAGCAGAATTCCCAGTGCACACTTTTCAACCCGTCAGTTTTGCTATGAATCAGTACTTATTTGCCAAATCACCATGGCTCGGGTTCAATATGTTTGAAAACTCCTGTGGAACCTGAGGTAAGGAGGCATGCAGTGGTTGTTTCAGACTTGGAAGGTAGGCCGCCGCGCGGCGACTTTTAGCTCGGGCACCACTGGTATTTTTTACATTATTAATCAATATATTTTCTCCATTTCAGAATCCTTGCTCAGAGCCCACACCTTTATGGTCTTGTCCTTAGAGCCGGAAGCCAGCCGCCCATCGGCCAATTGCGTGACTGAGAGCACCTCCTCGGTATGCCCCTTCAGCGTCGCCACGCATTGTTCCCCGTCGGGTTTGCTCAGATCCCACACCCTTACGGTATTGTCCTTAGAGCCGGAAGCCAGCCGCCCATCGGCCAATTGCGTGACTGAGAGCACCTTCTCGGTATGCCCTTCCAGCGTCAACACGCATTGCTCCCCGTCGGGCTTGCTCAGATCCCACACCCTTACGGTCCTGTCCGATGAGCCGGAAGCCAGCCGCCCATCGGCTAATGACGTGACTGAGTTAACCATGCCGATATGCCCATATAGTGTCACCACGCATTGCTCTCTGGTGGGCTTGCTCAGATCCCACACCCTTACGGTCCTGTCCCAAGAGCCGGAAGCCAGCCGCCCATCGGCTAATGACGTGACTGAGGAAACCCCGAAGGTATGCCCCTCCAGCGCCGCCACGCATTGCCTTCTGTGGAACTTGCTCAGATCCCACACCTTTATCTTGTCCCAAGAGCCGGAAGCCAGCCGCCCATCGGCCAATGGCGTGACTGAGGACAACCAGAGGGTATACCCCTCCAGCGTCGCCACGTATTGCTTCCAGCCGGGCTTGCTCAGATCCCATACTTTTATGGCCCCGTCAGCATAGGCAGAAGCCAGCCGCCCATCGGCCAATGACGTGACTGAGGTCACACTGCAGGTATACCTACTCAGCCTCGCCACGCATTGACTTCCGACGGGCTTGCTCAGATCCCACACCTTTATGGACCTGTCCGATGAGCCGGAAGCCAGCCGCCCATCGGCCAGTGGCGTGACTGAGGTCACCGCGTCGGTATGCCCTTCCAGCGTCGCCACGCATTGCTGCTGAGTACTATTTCCCAGAGAAGTCAGGTATCTATTGCTTGCGAATCTATGACAAGCAAGCCGTAACAAAGGGTCATCAATTTCACTGTTTGGAACAGCAGGTACGTCCCCGTTTTTTATTACTTTTCTATACCCTTTCGCAGCAGAGCCATAATATCGATCGGATAGGATTTTCAGTTTCATTTGTGTGTTGAGACGATTCAAAAAATTCTTATTTATTAAACTCCAGCTGTTAACATCACGCCATGACAAGCCCTCAGCTATTTTAAGCAAGATCTCAGTTGGTAAAACCTCAAAAGGCGACACCTCTTGTTTAGCCATGAGGCAGTTTGTGCATAAGCCATTGGAGTTTACCTGTGCATTCCCACAGAATGTACATGAGTTGATTTCCGGATTCCCGGAACCGTCTCCTCCTCCCCCGTTGTTACCAAAACTTTTAACCGGCTGACCATGGTTGTTACAGGCATAGCAATCTGGATTATTCCGGGGCAGGTCATTCATTGTTCCGTTTGCTTCTTTCTCTCCTCCGGAGCATCCCACTCCCGAAGGGCAAGAGCCCGGAAAAACCGATACGCTAAGTAATCGGGCATTACCCGCTTTTGGGTTCAGGTTGAGATCTTCACAGTGATAGCTAAGGACGTCGGCAAGGGGCGAGTGCTTTTTCAAATAGTTTTCAAGCGTTTCTTTCAATTTATCCGGATCGCTTTCAGCCAAAGCGAGAAACAGTCCCGGATCCCGATCAAGCCCTACCCGCTTTATTGAACACCACATTTGCGATGTAACAGGAATTTCCTGTCGCTCCCAACCCCGCCAGATCACCAGAATGATTTGAGGCCTTAAAACCAGTTTTTTAACCTCCCCGGGCTGACCAGCTGTACCAGGAATACTGACAGCCACCCCATGCATTCTGCTCGTTACTTCAAAGAAAAATAAAGGGCGACGGCCACTCCCTCCGGGTCGCCTTTTAAATGAGTCATCGAGGTCATCGAAGCTGCCGCCACCAGAAGAACCGGTGAGCAGATCATCACGATCACCGGGCAGATTATTTTGTTTAGTGATGTCAGATATGTCCGGCAATGAGCGGCGGGAATAGGGGGAGCCATGATCTTCTGCATTATTACCCTTTTCCAGAACCAACGCTGTCGGGACAACAAGATCGACTGACGGCTTTTCAGACCTGTTCAGTACGCTGGAATCATCTGAGTCAATACCGCTGCAATCTGGTGCAATCCGCCAGCCATCATCCCCTGCAATCGCCAGCCAGCCCGAGTCTTTTCCCGTTAAACGGACACTGGCCACCGACTGCCAGCCGCCTTCGTCTGGCGTGACCTCACCCATTTCTACATTAAGCTCTGTCGAGCCTGAAATCGTGGGAGGATAGGAGTAGCCCCCTGCAAAGACTTTAGCTGCTCTTCGGAAACAAATACGCAAGCTGTCGTTTTTACAACCATCCCAGCGGGTATAAACCTGGTTTTTTTCTGGCTGAACAAAATCACTGGAGGTCCTGTTGATTTCATAAGAAAAAAGAAGAGAAGGCGCATCATTGGCAAGCACTATCTGACTGATTTTAACTGCCGCCTCATTTGAGGGACTGTTCCACCACATCCATTCTGGCAGGATGGAAAAAGCACTTCCATATCCCATCCATCCTGGCAGGATAAAAAAAGCACTTCCGTATCCAGTCATCGGTAAAAAAAATGACAGAGCAAACAATAAAAGCAGCTGATTAATAACGATCAGCTTAATTGTTTTCATAAGGACACAAAACCTTGAGTTAGGAGTAGTAGCGGTCAAAGATAGAGCCAATGAAGAAAGCGGCCAAACTGTTCGACGACACAGACCGCTTATCCTGAACCGGTTCACGGCAAAAAAAGCTTTTTTCCCACTCTTTTCTCACCAGACCGCCCTCTGGCTATCTTAGTAGCATCAGGACAGGCCGCTGCGCGGCGACTTTTAGCTCAGACACTACTGGTATTTTTTACATTATTAATCGATATATTTTCCCCATTAACCAATATGTTTACTTCGTTTCAGAATTTTTGCCCAGAACCCACACCTTTATGGTCTTGTCAACAGAGGCGGAAGCCAGCCGCCCATCGGCCAATGGCGTGACTGAGGTCACCCAGTTGGTATGCCCCTTCAGCGTCGCCACGCATTGCTCCCCGTCGGGTTTGCCCAGATCCCACACCTTTACGGTATTGTCACGAGAGCCGGAAGCCAGCCGTCCATCGGTCAATGGCGTGACTGAGTTAACCATGTCGATATGCCCTTCCAGTGTCACCACGCATTGCGCTCCGGCGGGCTTACTCCGATCCCATACCCTTACGATCCCGTCATTAGAGCCGGAAGCCAGCCGATTATCAGCCAATAACGTGACTGAGTGAATCCAGTGGTTCAGCTTCGCCACGCGTTGCACCCCGTCGAGCTTTTTCAGATCCCACACCTTTATGGTCCCGTCATGAGAGGCGGAAGCCAGCCGCCCATCGGCCAGTGGCGTGACTGAGGTCACCGCGTCGGTATGCACTTCCAGCGTCGCCACGCATTGCTCCCCGTCGGGCTTGCTTAGATCCCACACCCTTACGGTGCGGTCAGCAGAGGCGGAAGCCAGCCGCCCATCGGCCAATGGCGTGACTGAGATCACATAGAATGTATGCCCCTTCAGCGTCGCCACGCATTGCTTCCCGTCGGGCTTGCTCAGATCCCACACCTTTACGGACCTGTCAGCAGAGGCGGAAGCCAGCCGCCCATCGGCCAGTGGCGTGACTGAGATCACATCGTGGGTATGCCCCTTCAGCGTCGCCACGCATTGCTTCCCGTCGGGCTTGCTCAGATCCCACACCTTTACGGTCCCGTCAGCAGAGGCGGAAGCCAGCCGCCCATCGGCCAGTGGCGTGACTGAGAGCACCTCCTCGGTATGCCCTTTCAGCGTCGCCACGCATTGCTGCTGAGTACTACTTCCCAGAGAAGTCAGGTATTTATTGCTTGCGATTCTACGATAAGCAAGCCGTAACAAAGGGTCATCAATTTCACTGTTTGGAACAGCAGGTATGTCCATGTTTTTTATCATTTTTCTATATCTATGCGCTTTCGCAGCAGAGCCATAATATTGATGGGATAGTTTTGTCAGTTTTTCTTTCATGTTGAATGTGTAGAAAACTTCGAAAAAACGCTTAGCTGCTAAACTCCAGTTGTTAACATCACGCCAGGACAAGCCCTTAGCTATTTCAAACAAGATCTCAGGTGGTAGAACCTCTAAAGGCGACACCTCTTTCAGGGAACCAACCGAAACGTCCTCCACAGTCTTTTCTTCTGCCTGGTTGGCAGACAGGTTTGTTGCCCTGCCAAAAAACCAGGTAATTCCAGTAATAAGTGCTGTAAGCAGGTTATTTCCTTTATCTTCCTGCGCCGCAGGTAAAGACAGGTGGGTGGATGGCTTCTCTTTAGCCGCCTCCTGTTTAGCCATGAGGCAGTTTGTGCATAAGCCATTGGAGTTTACCTGTGTATTCCCACAGAATGTACATGAGTTGATTTCCGGATTCCCGGAACCGTCTCCTCCTCCCCCGTTGTTACTAAAACTTTTAACCGGCTGACCATGGTTGTTACAGGCATAGCCATCTGGATTATTCCGGGGCAGGTCATTCATTGTTCCGTTTGCTTCTTTCTCTCCTCCGGAGCATCCCACTCCCGAAGGGCAAGATCCCGGAAAAACCGATACGCTAAGTAATCGGGCATTACCCGCTTTTGGGTTCAGGTTGAGATCTTCACAGTGATAGCTAAGGACGTCGGCAAGGGGCGAGTGCTTTTTCAAATAGTTTTCAAGCGTTTCTTTCAATTTATCCGGATCGCTTTCAGCCAGAGCGAGAAACAGTCCCGGATCCCGATCAAGCCCTGCCCGCTTTATTGAACCCCACATTTGCGATGTAACAGGAATCTCCTGTCGCTCCCAACCCCGCCAGATCACCAGAATAATTTGAGGTCTTAAAACCAGTTTTTTAACCTCCCCGGGCTGACCAGCTGTACCAGGAATACTGACAGCCACCCCATGCATTCTGCTCGTTACTTCAAAGAAAAATAAAGGGCGACGGCCACTCCCTCCGGGTCGCCTTTTAAATGAGTCATCGAGGTCATCGAAGCTGCCGCCACCAGAAGAACCGGTGAGCAGATCATCACGATCACCGGGCAGATTATTTTGTTTAGTGATGTCAGATATGTCCGGCAATGAGGGGCGGGAATAGGGCGAGCCATGATCTTCTGCATTATTACCCTTTTCCAGAACCCGCTCTGTAGGGACAATAAGATCAACTGACGGCTTGCCAGACCTGTTCAGTACGCTGGAATCATCTGAGTCAATACCGCTGCAATCCGGTGCAATTCGCCAGCCATCATCCCCTGCAATCACCAGCCAGCCCGAGCCTTTTCCCGATAAACGGACACTGGCCACCGACTGCCAGCCGCCTTCGTCTGGCGTGACCTCACCCATTTCTACATTAAGCTCTGTCGAGCCTGAAATCGTGGGAGGATAGGAGTAGCCCTCTTCAAAGACTTTAGCCGCTCTTCGGAAACAAATACGCAAGCTGTCGTTTTTACAACCATCCCAGCGGGTATAAACCTGGTTTTTTTCTGGCTGAACAAAATCACTGGAGGTCCTGTTGATTTCATAAGAAAAAAGAAGAGAAGGCGCATCATTGGCAAGCACTATCTGACTGATTTTAACTGCCGCCTCATTTGAGGGACTGTTCCACCACATCCATTCTGGCAGGATGGAAAAAGCACTTCCATATCCCATCCATCCTGGCAGGATAAAAAAAGCACTTCCGTATCCAGTCATCGGTAAAAAAAATGACAGAGCAAGCAATAAAAGCAGCTGATTAATAACGATCAGCTTAATTGTTTTCATAAGGACACAAAACCTTGAGTTAGGAGTAGTAGCGGTCAAAGATAGAGCCAATGAAGAAAGCGGC
This sequence comes from Endozoicomonas euniceicola, assembly GCF_025562755.1. Classification (GTDB taxonomy): domain Bacteria; phylum Pseudomonadota; class Gammaproteobacteria; order Pseudomonadales; family Endozoicomonadaceae; genus Endozoicomonas_A; species Endozoicomonas_A euniceicola. The sequence continues at coordinate 752,341 of NZ_CP103300.1, read as the reverse complement.
CAAACTGTTCGACGACACAGACCGCTTATCCTGAACCGGTTCACGGCAAAAAAAGCTTTTTTCCCACTCTTTTCTCACCAGACCGCCCTCTGGCTATCTTAGTAGCATCAGGACAGGCCGCTGCGCGGCGACTTTTAGCTCAGACACTACTGGTATTTTTCACATTATTAAGCAATATATTTTCTCCATTAACTAATACCAATTCCGTTTTTAAATTATGATAAAGTAGCCCAGCTTCTGGAACATAAACTTTTTAAACGGCCAACTTCAGAAGTAAGCTTTTTCCATCCATCGCAGAGTGCATCAACGATGGCATCATAATTTTTGAAAGACCTATTGGATCCGTCATTCAGCACCTATATCAGGAATAAATCTCTTGGTACGATCGGCCAAGAATTGAAATGATGGTTAATTGCCTCTCCTGCAAGCCAACGACATGTTTTTCATGACCATCGACTAATAAAACATTAATTCCCTGAAAGCAAAAAAATACCCAGCGTGCAGTCGGATTCTGATAGGGCTTTCGCTTCATATCCGGAAAGAACCTACTCTGACGCTTTAATTCATGCCTGATTCGATGCTGTATCGCTGCGTAGACTAACAGACAAAGCGTCATCACCATAAGCAACGCTTCTATACGTTCCGGCTTCTTTAAAAACAGCGAGGAGACCAGAAATTCAGGGCTTTTCAGAAACCGAAATCCACGCTCCACCGACTGCTGTGATTTATAAGTGCTCAACACTTCTGCTGAACTTAGCTGGCTCTTGTCCAGATTGTTTGTTGCCAACACAAAGCACCCCAGAGAGGCCTCTGCTACTTCACGACAGTCAACAGATACCCAAGGATGACCGCTGACATAATACTCCACGCTATCTGGTTTGCTGTCTTTCTCCGGACGTCCCGCTTTGGTATAGCATGGTTTTGTCGTAATTACAGGTTCTGCCTGACAATAATTGCTTTTTGATTGCCACTCATTGAACGCACGCAATGCGTCCGTTTCACACTTGAACGGTTTCTTCGCCAGCTTGCTGGTCAGTGCTTCCGCTTCTTTTTCTGACTTTTTCAACAGTTTTTTGAGCAGTGTTTTCTGTTCGCTTTTCCGAGCCTGTTCACTGCGAATCAGAACCCACCGTTGAGATACATCCGCATAGTCGGACAGTACTTCGCAGCTCTCATAACCTTCGGCACCTTCAACCGGTGTCATCGCACAAGAAGCGACACTGTCCACAAGCTCTCTTGCGGCTTTTATTTTAGCCGGAACCCGGGTGATAAACTGTTGCTCTTGCTGATGTAATATACGTACATTGTCTGTTGTGTAAAGTGCAGCATCGCCGATCAGGTAACGATTATTCAGCGCCTCTTTGTAGCATTTCAAATGCTTGCTGATGACTTTTTTAAAATTAGTGTTGTCGTTTATATTGCCACTGGATGCGGCCATGAATACGGGAATACCCGCCTGATTTTCAGTCATTAGGAGCAGTATCGCCTGATTTAATTCAGGTCGGTGATCTCTGCTGTATCCACGACAGATTTTAATGCAGTTCAGGTCTTCTTCATCGACTTCAGACTCACTGTTATAACGACCGTCCACATGAAAGCTGGTTGAATCAAGATTCAGAGCATTACACGGCAGTTTCAATACATTAACGGCCTTGACAGCCAGTGATAAATAGACCTCACTTACACCCAGTTCAAAAATTTGATCCAAGGCTCTGCCGAGTACACTTTCGTTGATATGTTCCGGCTCTATACCCGGTCGAATAAGTTTATCCAGTGGCTTGTCGGCGTGAAACTCAGGGAACATGTGGAGTGTGCGAGCAGTGAAGCCCAGTCCGTTAAGCAGCATTGAGACAACGGTTTCTCCGAAGGAAATCTTTCTGGTTTCAGATTGGTTGGGAACCAGAGAATCCAGAAGGTTAGCGATCCCGAGCTCTTTGCACATACCGGCCACCAACCCAGTATGGTCGATGCGTTGAATGTGAAATTGATGAGGTTGCATGGCATATGCTCAGTCTGAAAATTTTTTACATTTTAGATGGTTTTAGGAAATTCTCAGATTAAGTGCTGAATGACGGTTGGATAAATCATGTTCTCTCAACCACTCCCAAAGTTGTTCTGAACTATTCAGCTCTGGTGAATAAGGAGGTAATGGAATTAGCACCAGGTTGTCATATTCGGGAAGATCATTTGCGTGATGATATCCAGCATTATCTATCACCACTGCCGCATACTGTCCTTCAGGTGTTACTTTAGAAATCTCATTTAAAAGAAGAGCCATTGATTCTGTATTAGCCATCGGAAGTATTAAGGCAATAGCTTTATCTCGTTCTGGGCAGACGGCTCCAAACATATAAGCATATTTGAATTGGCGTTGCCGAATTAATCCTGGTCGACTTCCTTTAGGAGCCCAAATTCTGCTGATAGTGTTTTGTTGACCAAAGCGTCCTTCGTCTTGAAACCAAACATCAACATTTTTTAGATCTACACTTTCCGGTATCCTTTGCTGTACCTCATCTTTGAATTTTTTTTAAACGCTTCCTGTGCTTCTGGATCACTCTCAGGGTGACGTGTTCGACCGGAGATCCATGAAAGGCCAACTTTATGAAGTAATCTATAAACTGTTGAGTTGACACAGTCTATGCCAAATTCCTTGCTTAACATTTCTTTGATATCTCTTCCAACAACTCTTCCCCCTTCACGTTGTTCCTGAAGTTCAAGAACGGCACTTTTAAATCGCTGTTCTTGTTCATCAGTTAATATATTTTTTCTGCCACGACCGCCTCTATCCTTAAGAGACTCTGCTCCTCCTTCTTTATAACGGCATAACCATTTGTATACTGCTTGAGGGTGGACATCGAGTAAATCTGCAACTTCTGTTTCTGGTAGACCTTTTTGTAAGAGCCGCAAACCAAGCAGCCGAATACACTCCCTGTTATCTAAGGCATGTCGTGCTTGGTTTTGGAAATCTTCTTTAAAGAAGGCTTCGGATAAATTGGGAGAACAAGACATCTTAATAGTAGATAGTAGGCAATAAAATTTATACTCAGTTTAGCTCATATTCTGAAAAAGGGATTGGTATAATATGTCTTCTTCGTTTCAGAATCCTTGCTCAGAGCCCACACCTTTATGGTCTTGTCAACAGAGGCGGAAGCCAGCCGCCCATCGGCCAATGGCGTGACTGAGGTCACCCAGTTGGTATGCCCCTTCAGCGTCGCCACGCATTGCTCCCCGTCGGGTTTGCCCAGATCCCACACCCTTACGGTTTTGTCCCGAGAGCCGGAAGTCAGCCGTCCATCGGTCAATGGCGTGACTGAGTTAACCATGTCGATATGCCCTTCCAGTGTCACCACGCATTGCGCTCCGGCGGGCTTACTCAGATCCCATACCCTTACGATCCCGTCATGAGAGCCGGAAGCCAGCCGCTTATCGGCCAATAACGTGACTGAGTGAATCCAGTGGTTCAGCTTCGCCACGCATTGCACCCCGTGGAGCTTTTTCAGATCCCACACTTTTACGGTCCCGTCATGAGAGGCGGAAGCCAGCCGCCCATCGGCCAGTGGCGTGACTGAGGTCACCCCGTTGGTATGCCCTTTCAGCGTCGCCTCGCATTCCTTCCCGGGGGGCTTGCTTAGATCCCACACCCTTACGGTGCGGTCAGCAGAGGCGGAAGCCAGCCGCCCATCGGCCAATTGCGTGACTGAGAACACATAGAATGTATGCCCCTTCAGCGTCGCCACGCATTGCTTCCCGTCGGGCTTGCTCAGATCCCACACCTTTACGGTCTTGTCAGCAGAGGCGGAAGCCAGCCGCCCATCGGCCAGTGGCGTGACTGAGATCACATCGAGGGTATGCCCCTTCAGCGTCGCCACGCATTGCTTCCCGTCGGGCTTGCTCAGATCCCACACCTTTACGGTCCTGTCAGCAGAGGCGGAAGCCAGCCGCCCATCGGCCAGTGGCGTGACTGAGCGCACCTCCTCGGTATGCCCTTCCAGCGTCGCCACGCATTGCTGCTGAGTACTACTTCCCAGAGAAGTCAGGTATTTATTGCTTGCGATTCTACGATAAGCAAGCCGTAACAAAGGGTCAGCAATTTCACTGTTTGGAACAGCAGGTACGTCCATGTTTTTTATTATTTCTCTATACGCTTCCTCAGCAGAGCCATAATAGTGACAGGATAGTTTTTTCAGTTTTTCTTTTTTGTTGAAAACCGTGAAAAAATGCTTAGCTGTTAAACTCCAGCGATTAACATCACGCCATGACAAGCCATCAGCTATTTTAAGCAAGATCTCAGGTGGTAGAACCTCTAAAGGCGACACCTCTTTCAGGGAACCAACCGAAACGTCCTCCACAGTCTTTTCTTCTGCCTGGTTGGCAGACAGGTTTGTTGCCCTGCCAAAAAACCAGGTAATTCCAGTAATAAGTGCTGTAAGCAGGTTATTTCCTTTATCTTCCTGCGCCGCAGGTAAAGACAGGTGGGTTGATGGCTTCTCTTTAGCCGCCTCCTGTTTAGCCATGAGGCAGTTTGTGCATAAACCATTGGAGTTTACCTGTGCATTCCCACAGAATGTACATGAGTTGATTTCCGGATTCCCGGAACCGTCTCCTCCTCTCCCGTTGTTACCAAAACTTTTAACCGGCTGACCATGGTTGTTATGGGCATAGCCATCTGAATTATTCCGGGGCAGGTCATTCATTGCTCCGTTTGCTTCTTTCTCTCCTCCGGAGCATCCCACTCCCGAAGGGCAAGATCCCGGAAAAACCGATACGCTAAGTAATCCGGCATTACCCGCTTTTGGGTTCAGGTTGAGATCTTCACAGTGATAGCTAAGGACGTCGGCAAGGGGCGAGTGCTTTTTCAAATAGTTTTCAAGCGTTTCTTTCAATTTATCCGGATCGCTTTCAGCCAAAGCGAGAAACAGTCCCGGATCCCGATCAAGCCCTGCCCGCTTTATTGAACCCCACATTTGCGATGTAACAGGAATCTCCTGTCGCTCCCAACCCCGCCAGATCACCAGAATGATTTGAGGTCTTAAAACCAGTTTTTTAACCTCCCCGGGCTGACCAGCTGTACCAGGAATACTGACAGCCATCCCATGCATTCTGCTCGTTACTTCAAAGAAAAATAAAGGGCGACGGCCACTCCCTCCGGGTCGCCTTTTAAATGAGTCATCGAGGTCATCGAAGCTGCCGCCACCAGAAGAACCGGTGAGCAGATCATCACGATCACCGGGCAGATTATTTTGTTTAGTGATGTCAGATATGTCCGGCAATGAGCGGCGGGAATAGGGCGAGCCATGATCTTCTGCATTATTACCCTTTTCCAGAACCAACGCTGTCGGGACAATAAGATCAACTGACGGCTTTTCAGACCTGTTCAGTACGCTGGAATCATCTGAGTCAATACCGCTGCAATCCGGTGCAATCCGCCAGCCATCATCCCCTGCAATCGCCAGCCAGCCCGAGCCTTTTCCCGTTAAACGGACACTGGCCACCCACTGCCAGCCGCCTTCGTCTGGCGTGACCTCACCCATTTCTACATCAAGCTCTGTCGAGCCTGAAATCGTGGGAGGATAGGAGTAGCCCCCTTCAAAGACTTTAGCCGCTCTTCGGAAACAAATACGCAAGCTGTCGTTTTTACAACCATCCCAGCGGGTATAAACCTGGTTTTTTTCTGGCTGAACAAAATCACTGGAGGTCTTGTTGATTTCATAAGAAAAATGAAGAGAAGGCGCATCATTGGCAAGCACTATCTGACTGATTTTAACTGCCGCCTTATTTGAGGGACTGTCCCGCCACATCCATTCTGGCAGGATGGAAAAAGCACTTCCGTATCCAGTCATCGGTAAAAAAAATGCCACGGCAAACAATAAAAGCAGCTGATTAATAACGATCAGCTTAATTGTTTTCATAATGGTACAGGAGTTCGGGGTTGAGCTGACAGTTACCGCAAAAAAAACACATCAAAGCACTGCGGCCATAATGGTTTTATTTAAATTAGCAGAATTTTCCATGCACGCTTTTTCATCCGTCAGTTTTGCTATGAATTTTTAGTTCAGGCACCACTGGTATTTTTACATGATTGAGCAATATATTTTATTTGTTAACCAATATATTTTCTCCATTAACCAATATGTTTTTGTCGTTTCAGAATCCTTGCTCAGAGCCCACACCTTTATGGTCTTGTCAACAGAGGCGGAAGCCAGACGCCCATCGGCCAATTGCGTGACTGAGAAAACCACTTCGGTATGCCCCTTCAGTGTCGCCACGCATTGCTCCCCGTCGGGCTTGCTCAGATCCCACACCTTTATGGTCTTGTCAACAGAGGCGGAAGCCAGTCGCCCATCGGCCAATGACGTGACTGAGGCCACCAAGTTGGTATGCCCATACAGCGTCTCCACGCATTGCTCCCCGTCGGGCTTACTCAGATCCAACACCTTTACAGTCTTGTCTTGATAGGCGCAAGCCAGCCGTCCATCGGCCAATGGCGTGACTGAGAGCAAACCGAAGCCATGTGCTGCCGGCTTCGCCACGCATTGCTTTCCGTGGGGCTTGCTCAGATCCCACACCCTTATCGTTCCTCCATCAGTGCCGGAAACCAGCCGCCCATCGGCCAATTGCGTGACTGAGGAAACCCAGAAGACATGCCCCTCCAGCGTCGCCACGCATTGCCTTCTGTGGAGCTTGCTCAGATCCCACACCCTTACGGTGCAGTCAGCAGAGACGGAAGCCAGCCGCCCATCGGCCAATGGCGTGACTGAGGAAACCTTGTCGGTATGCCCCTTCAGCCTCTTCACGCATCGCTTTCCGTGGGGCTTGCTCAGATCCCACACCTTTACGGTCTTGCCACCAGAGACGGAAGCCAGCCGCCCATCGGCCAATTGAGTGACTGAGGTCACCGCTTTGGTATGTTGTCCACTCAGTGTCGCCACGCATTGCTTCCCGTCGGGCTTGCTCAAATCCCACACCTTTACGGTCCTGTCCCGAGAGGCGGAAGCCAGCCGCCCGTCGGCCAGTGGCGTGACTGAGTGAATCCAGTCGTTATGCCCTTCCAGCGTCGCCACGCATTGCTGCTCAGTACTATTTCCCAGAGAAGTCAGGTATTTATTGCTTTTGTATCTTTGATAAGCAAGCCGTAACAAAGGGTCATCAATTTCACTGTTTGGAACAGCAGGTAAATTCATGTTTTTTATTATTTCTCTATACGCTTCCTCAGCATAGCCATAATAGTGGCAGGATATTTTTGTCAGTTTTTCTTTTATGTTGAATGTGTAGAAAACTGCGAAAAAAGACTTAGCTGTTAAACTCCAGCTGTTAATATCACGCCATGACAAGCCCTTAGCTATTTCAAACAAGATCTCAATTGGTAGATTCACTAAAGACAACCCCCCTTTCTGGAGACCAACCGAAATGCCCTTTGCAGTCTTTTCTTCTGCCTGGTTGGCAGACGGGTTTGTTGCCCTGCCAAAAAACCAGGTAATTCCATTAATAAGCGCTGTAAGCAGGTTATTTCCTTTATCTTCCCGCGCCGTAGGTAAAGACAGGTGGGATGATGGCTTCTCTTTAGCCGCCTCCTGTTTAGCCATGAGGCAGTTTGTGCATAAGCCATTGGAGTTTACCTGTGCATTCCCACAGAATGTACATGAGTTGATTTCCGGATTCCCGGAACCGTCTCCTCCTCCCCCGTTGTTACCAAAACTTTTAACCGGCTGACCATGGTTGTTATGGGCATAGCCATCTGGATTATTCCGGGGCAGGTCATTCATTGCTCCGTTTGCTTCTTTCTCTCCTCCGGAGCATCCCACTCCCGAAGGGCAAGATCCCGGAAAAACCGATACGCTAAGTAATCGGGCATTACCCGCTTTTGGGTTCAGGTTGAGATCTTCACGGTGATAGCTAAGGACGTCGGCAAGGGGCGAGTGCTTTTTCGAATAGTTTTCAAGCGTTTCTTTCAATTTATCCGGATCGCTTTCAGCCAGAGCGAGAAACAGTCCCGGATCCCGATCAAGCCCTGCCCGCTTTATTGAACCCCACATTTGCGATGTAACAGGAATCTCCTGTCGCTCCCAACCCCGCCAGATCACCAGAATAATTTGAGGTCTTAAAACCAGTTTTTTAACCTCCCCGGGCTGACCAGCTGTACCAGGAATACTGACAGCCATCCCATGCATTCTGCTCGTTACTTCAAAGAAAAATAAAGGGCGACGGCCACTCCCTCCGGGTCGCCTTTTAAATGAGTCATCGAGGTCATCGAAGCTGCCGCCACCAGAAGAACCGGTGAGCAGATCATCACGATCACCGGGCAGATTATTTTGTTTAGTGATGTCAGATATGTCCGGCAATGAGCGGCGGGAATAGGGCGAGCCATGATCTTCTGCATTATTACCCTTTTCCAGAACCCGCTCTGTAGGGACAATAAGATCAACTGACGGCTTTTCAGACCTGTTCAGTACGCTGGAATCATCTGAGTCAATACCGCTGCAATCCGGTGCAATCCGCCAGCCATCATCCCCTGCAATCGCCAGCCAGCCCGAGCCTTTTCCCGTTAAACGGACAATGGCCACCGACTGCCAGCCGCCTTCGTCTGGCGTGACCTCACCCATTTCTACATCAAGCTCTGTCGAGCCTGAAATCGTGGGAGGATAGGAGTAGCCCCCTTCAAAGACTTTAGCCGCTCTTCGGAAACAAATACGCAAGCTGTCGTTTTTACAACCATCCCAGCGGGTATAAACCTGGTTTTTTTCTGGCTGAACAAAATCACTGGAGGTCTTGTTGATTTCATAAGAAAAATGAAGAGAAGGCGCATCATTGGCAAGCACTATCTGACTGATTTTAACTGCCGCCTTATTTGAGGGACTGTCCCGCCACATCCATTCTGGCAGGATGGAAAAAGCACTTCCGTATCCAGTCATCGGTAAAAAAAATGCCACGGCAAACAATAAAAGCAGCTGATTAATGACGATCAGCTTAATTGTTTTCATAATGGTACAAAACCCTGAATCAGGAATAGGGGTTCAAGTTTGAGCCGACAGTTACCGCAAAAAAACACATCAAAGCGCTGCGGCCATAATGGTTTTATTTAAACTAGCAGAATTTCCAGTGCGCACTTTTCAACCCGTCAGTTTTGCTATGAATTAGTACTTATTTGCCAAATTGCCATGGCTCGGGTTCAATATGTTTGAAAACTCCTGTGGAACCTGAGGTAAGTAGGCATGCAGTGGTTGTTTCAGACTTAGAAGGTAGGCCGCCGCGCGGTGACTTTTAGCTCGGGCACCACTGGTATTTTTTACATTATTAATCGATATATTTTCCCCATTAACCAATATGTTTACTTCGTTTCAGAATTTTTGCTCAGAACCCACACCTTTATGGTCTTGTCCTTAGAGCCGGAAGCCAGCCGCCCATCGGCCAATTGCGTGACTGAGAAAACCACGTCGGTATGCCCCTTCAGCGTCGCCACGCATTGTTCCCCGTCGGGTTTGCTCAGATCCCACACCCTTACGGTATTGTCCGAAGAAGCGGAAGCCAGCCGCCCATCGGCCAATGGCGTGACTGAGGAAACCCCGAAGGTATGCCCCTCCAGCGCCGCCACGCATTGCCTTCTGTGGAGCTTGCTCAGATCCCACACCCTTACGGTCTTGTCCCAAGAGCCGGAAGCCAGCCGCCCATCGGCTAATGGCGTGACTGAGGACAACCAGAAGGTATGCCCTTCCAGCGTCACCACGCATTGCTCCCCGTCGGGCTTGCTCAGATCCCACACTCTTACGGAGCAGTCATGAGAGCCGGAAGCCAGCCGCCCATCGGGCAATTGCGTGACTGAGAAAACCGCGTGGGTATGCCCCTTCAGTGTCGCCACGCATTGCTCCCCGTCGGGTTTGCTCAGATCCCACACCCTTACGGTCTGGTCATCAGAGCCGGAAGCCAGCCGCCCATCGGCCAATGGCGTAACTGAACTCACCCAGTTGGTATGCCCCTTCAGCGTCGCCACGCATTGCTCCCCGTCGGGCTTGCTCAGATCCCACACCTTTACGGTTTTGTCCCGAGAGCCGGAAGCCAGCCGCCCATCGGCCAATGACGTGACTGAGTTCACCCAGCTAGTATGCCCCTTCAGCGTCGCCACGCATTGCTCCCTGTCGGGTTTGCTCAGATCCCACACCTTTACGGTCTTGTCCCAAGAGCCGGAAGCCAGCCGCCCATCGGCCAATGGTGTGACTGAGGTCACCTCGTAGATATGTCCATACAGCGTCGCCACGCACTGCTGCTGAGTACTATTTCCCAGAGAAGTCAGGTATCTATTGCTTGCGAATCTATGACAAGCAAGCCGTAACAAAGGGTCATCAATTTCACTGTTTGGAACAGCAGGTACGTCCCCGTTTTTTATTACTTTTCTATACGCTTTCGCAGCAGAGCCATAATATTGATCGAATAGGATTTTCGGTTTTATTTGTGTGTTGAGACGATTCAAAAAATTCTTATTTATTAAACTCCAGCGGTTAACATCACGCCATGACAAGCCCTCAGCTATTTTAAGCAAGATCTCAGTTGGTAAAACCTCAAAAGGCGACACCTCTTGTTTAGTCATGAGGCAGTTTCTGCATAAGCCATTGGAGTTTACCTGTGCATTCCCACAGAATGTACATGAGTTGATTTCCGGATTCCCGGAACCGTCTCCTCCTCCCCCGTTGTTACCAAAACTTTTAACCGGCTGACCATGGTTGTTACAGGCATAGCCATCTGGATTATTCCGGGGCAGGTCATTCATTGCTCCGTTTGCTTCTTTCTCTCCTCCGGAGCATCCCACTCCCGAGGGGCAAGAGCCCGGAAAAACCGATACGCTAAGTAATCGGGCATTACCCGCTTTTGGGTTCAGGTTGAGATCTTCACAGTGATAGCTAAGGACGTCGGCAAGGGGCGAGTGCTTTTTCAAATAGTTTTCAAGCGTTTCTTTCAATTTATCCGGATCGCTTTCAGCCAGAGCGAGAAACAGTCCCGGATCCCGATCAAGCCCTGCCCGCTTTATTGAACCCCACATTTGCGATGTAACAGGAATCTCCTGTGGCTCCCAACCCCGCCAGATCACCAGAATGATTTGAGGTCTTAAAACCAGTTTTTTAACCTCCCCGGGCTGACCAGCTGTACCAAAAACACTGACAGCCGCCCCAAGCATTCTGCTCATCACTTCAAAGAAAAATAAAGGGCGGCGGTTATTTCCTCCGGGTCTCATCTTAAATGAGTCATCGAGGTCATCGAAGCTGCCGCCACCAGAAGAACCAGTGAGCAGATCATCACGATCACCGGGCAGATTATTTTGTTTAGTGATGTCAGATATGTCCGGCAATGAGCGGCGGGAATAGGGCGAGCCATGATCTTCTGCATTATTACCCTTTTCCAGAACCAACGCTGTCGGGACAACAAGATCGACTGACGGCTTTTCAGACCTGTTCAGTACGCTGGAATCATCTGAGTCAATACCGCTGCAATCCGGTGCAATCCGCCAGCCATCATCCCCTGCAATCACCAGCCAGCCCGAGCCTTTTCCCGATAAACGGACACTGGCCACCGACTGCCAGCCGCCTTCGTCTGGCGTGACCTCACCCATTTCTACATTAAGCTCTGTCGAGCCTGAAATCGTGGGAGGATAGGAATAGCCCCCTTCAAAGACTTTAGCCGCTCTTCGGAAACAAATACGCAAGCTGTCGTTTTTACAACCATCCCAGCGGGTATAAACCTGGTTTTTTTCTGGCTGAACAAAATCACTGGAGGTCTTGTTGATTTCATAAGAAAAATGAAGAGAAGGCGCATCATTGGCAAGCACTATCTGACTGATTTTAACGGCCGCCTTATTTGAGGGACTGTTCCACCCCATCCATTCTGGCAGGATGGAAAAAGCACTTCCGTATCTAGTCATCGGTAAAAAAAATGCCATGGCAAACAATAAAAGCAGCTTATTAATAACGATCAGCTTAATTGTTTTCATAATGGTACAGGAGTTCGGGTTTGAGCTGACAGTTACCGCAAAAAAAACACATCAAAGCACTGCGGCCATAATGGTTTTATTTAAATTAGCAGAATTTTCCATGCACGCTTTTTCATCCGTCAGTTTTGCTATGAATTTTTAGTTCAGGCACCACTGGTATTTTTACATGATTGAGCAATATATTTTATTTGTTAACCAATATATTTTCTCCATTAACCAATATGTTTTTGTCGTTTCAGAATCCTTGCTCAGAGCCCACACCTTTATGGTCTTGTCAACAGAGGCGGAAGCCAGACGCCCATCGGCCAATTGCGTGACTGAGAAAACCACGTCGGTATGCCCCTTCAGTGTCGCCACGCATTGCTCCCCGTCGGGCTTGCTCAGATCCCACACCTTTACGGTATTGTCAGAAGAGGCGGAAGCCAGTCGCCCATCGACCAATGACATGACTGACGTCACCTCGTTGGTATGCCCATACAGCGTCTCCACGCATTGCTCCCTGAAGGGCTTACTCAGATCCAACACCTTTACAGTCTTGTCTTGATAGGCGCAAGCCAGCCGTCCATCGGCCAATGGCGTGACTGAGAGCAAACCGAAGCCATGTGCTGCCGGCTTCGCCACGCATTGCTTTCCGTGGGGCTTGCTCAGATCCCACACCCTTATCGTTCCTCTATCAGTGCCGGAAGCCAGCCGCCCATCGGCCAATTGCGTGACTGAGGAAATCCAGAAGGTATGCCCCTCCAGCGTCGCCACGCATTGCCTTCTGTGGAGCTTGCTCAGATCCCACACCCTTACGGTGCAGTCAGCAGAGACGGAAGCCAGCCGCCCATCGGCCAATGGCGTGACTGAGGAAACCTTGTTGGTATGCCCCTTCAGCCTCTTCACGCATCGCTTTCCGTGGGGCTTGCTCAGATCCCACACCTTTACGGTCTTGCCACCAGAGACGGAAGCCAGCCGCCCATCGGCCAATTGAGTGACTGAGGTCACCGCTTTGGTATGTTGTCCACTCAGTGTCGCCACGCATTGCTTCCCGTCGGGCTTGCTCAAATCCCACACCTTTACGGTCCTGTCCCGAGAGGCGGAAGCCAGCCGCCCGTCGGCCAGTGGCGTGACTGAGTGAATCCAGTCGTTATGCCCTTCCAGCGTCGCCACGCATTGCTGCTCAGTACTATTTCCCAGAGAAGTCAGGTATTTATTGCTTTTGTATCTTTGATAAGCAAGCCGTAACAAAGGGTCATCAATTTCACTGTTTGGAACAGCAGGTAAATCCATGTTTTTTATTATTTCTCTATACGCTTCCTCAGCAGAGCCATAATAGTGGCAGGATATTTTTGTCAGTTTTTCTTTTATGTTGAATGTGTAGAAAACTGCGAAAAAAGACTTAGCTGTTAAACTCCAGCTGTTAATATCACGCCATGACAAGCCCTTAGCTATTTCAAACAAGATCTCAATTGGTAGATTCACTAAAGACAACCCCCCTTTCTGGTTGGCAGACGGGTTTGTTGCCCTGCCAAAAAACCAGGTAATTCCATTAATAAGCGCTGTAAGCAGGTTATTTCCTTTATCTTCCCGCGCCGTAGGTAAAGACAGGTGGGATGATGGCTTCTCTTTAGCCGCCTCCTGTTTAGCCATGAGGCAGTTTGTGCATAAGCCATTGGAGTTTACCTGTGCATTCCCACAGAATGTACATGAGTTGATTTCCGGATTCCCGGAACCGTCTCCTCCTCCCCCGTTGTTACCAAAACTTTTAACCGGCTGACCATGGTTGTTACAGGCATAGCCATCTGGGTTATTCCGGGGCAGGTCATTCATTGCTCCGTTTGCTTCTTTCTCTCCTCCGGAGCATCCTACTCCCGAAGGGCAAGAGCCCGGAAAAACCGATACGCTAAGTAATCGGGCATTACCCGCTTTTGGGTTCAGGTTGAGATCTTCACGGTGATAGCTAAGGACGTCGGCAAGGGGCGAGTGCTTTTTCGAATAGTTTTCAAGCGTTTCTTTCAATTTATCCGGATCGCTTTCAGCCAGAGCGAGAAACAGTCCCGGATCCCGATCAAGCCCTGCCCGCTTTATTGAACCCCACATTTGCGATGTAACAGGAATCTCCTGTCGCTCCCAACCCCGCCAGATCACCAGAATGATTTGAGGTCTTAAAACCAGTTTTTTAACCTCCCCGGGCTGACCAGCTGTACCAGGAATACTGACAGCCATCCCATGCATTCTGCTCGTTACTTCAAAGAAAAATAAAGGGCGACGGCCACTCCCTCCGGGTCGCCTTTTAAATGAGTCATCGAGGTCATCGAAGCTGCCGCCACCAGAAGAACCGGTGAGCAGATCATCACGATCACCGGGCAGATTATTTTGTTTAGTGATGTCAGATATGTCCGGCAATGAGCGGCGGGAATAGGGCGAGCCATGATCTTCTGCATTATTACCCTTTTCCAGAACCCGCTCTGTAGGGACAATAAGATCAACTGACGGCTTTTCAGACCTGTTCAGTACGCTGGAATCATCTGAGTCAATACCGCTGCAATCCGGTGCAATCCGCCAGCCATCATCCCCTGCAATCGCCAGCCAGCCAGAGCCTTTTCCCGTTAAACGGACACTGGCCACCGACTGCCAGCCGCCTTCGTCTGGCGTGACCTCACCCATTTCTACATTAAGCTCTGTCGAGCCTGAAATCGTGGGAGGATAGGAGTAGCCCCCTTCAAAGACTTTAGCCGCTCTTCGGAAACAAATACGCAAGCTGTCGTTTTTACAACCATCCCAGCGGGTATAAACCTGGTTTTTTTCTGGCTGAACAAAATCACTGGAGGTCTTGTTGATTTCATAAGAAAAAAGAAGAGAAGGCGCATCTCTGGCAAGCACTATCTGACTGATTTTAACGGCCGCTTTATTTGAGGGACTGTTCCACCACATCCATTCTGGCAGGATGGAAAAAGCACTTCCGTATCCAGTCATCGGTAAAAAAAATGCCACGGCAAACAATAAAAGCAGCTGATTAATGACGATCAGCTTAATTGTTTTCATAATGGTACAAAACCCTGAATCAGGAATAGGGGTTCAAGTTTGAGCCGACAGTTACCGCAAAAAAACACATCAAAGCGCTGCGGCCATAATGGTTTTATTTAAACTAGCAGAATTTCCAGTGCGCACTTTTCAACCCGTCAGTTTTGCTATGAATTAGTACTTATTTGCCAAATTGCCATGGCTCGGGTTCAATATGTTTGAAAACTCCTGTGGAACCTGAGGTAAGTAGGCATGCAGTGGTTGTTTCAGACTTAGAAGGTAGGCCGCCGCGCGGTGACTTTTAGCTCGGGCACCACTGGTATTTTTTACATTATTAATCGATATATTTTCCCCATTAACCAATATGTTTACTTCGTTTCAGAATTTTTGCTCAGAACCCACACCTTTATGGTCTTGTCCTTAGAGCCGGAAGCCAGCCGCCCATCGGCCAATTGCGTGACTGAGAAAACCACGTCGGTATGCCCCTTCAGCGTCGCCACGCATTGCTCCCCGTCGGGTTTGCTCAGATCCCACACCCTTACGGTATTGTCCGAAGAAGCGGAAGCCAGCCGCCCATCGGCCAATGGCGTGACTGAGAGCACAGCGTTGGTATGCCCCTCTAGCGTCGCCACGTATTGACTTCCTTGGGGCTTACTCAGATCCCACACCCCTACGGTATTGTCCGAAGAAGCGGAAGCCAGTCGCCCATCGGCCAATGGCGTGACTGAGGACAACCAGAAGGTATGCCCTTCCAGCGTCGCCACGCATTGCTTCCCGTTGGGCTTGCTCAGATCCCACACCCATACGGTATTGTCCGTCCTAGAGGCGGTAGCGAGCCGCCCATCGGCCAATGGCGTGACTGAGGACAACCAGAAGGTATGCCCTTCCAGCGTCACCACGCATTGCTCCCCGTCGGGCTTGCTCAGATCCCACACTCTTACGGAGCAGTCATGAGAGCCGGAAGCCAGCCGCCCATCGGCCAGTGGCGTGACTGAGTTCACCCATTTGGTATGCCCATGCAGCGTCGCCACGCATTCCTTCCCGGGGGGCTTGCTCAGATCCCACACCTTTACAGTCTTGTCATAAGAGCCGGAAGCCAGCCGCCCATCGGCCAATGGCGTGACTGAGGTCACATAGAAGATATGCCCACTCAGTGTCACTACGCATCGCTCCCCGTCGGGCTTGCTCAGATCCCACACCTTTACGGTTTTGTCCCGAGAGCCGGAAGCCAGCCGCCCATCGGCCAATAACGTGACTGAGTTCACCCAGCTAGTATGCCCCTTCAGCGTCGCCACGCATTGCTCCCTGTCGGGTTTGCTCAGATCCCACACCTTTACGGTCTTGTCCCAAGAGCCGGAAGCCAGCCGCCCATCGGCCAATGGTGTGACTGAGGTCACCTCGTAGATATGTCCATACAGCGTCACCACGCATTGCTGCTGAGTACTATTTCCCAGAGAAGTCAGGTATCTATTGCTTGCGAATCTATGACAAGCAAGCCGTAACAAAGGGTCATCAATTTCACTGTTTGGAACAGCAGGTACGTCCCCGTTTTTTATTACCTTTCTATACGCTTTCGCAGCAGAGCCATAATATTGATCGAATAGAATTTTCGGTTTTATTTGTGTGTTGAGACGATTCAAAAAATTCTTATTTATTAAACTCCAGCGGTTAACATCACGCCATGACAAGCCCTCAGCTATTTTAAGCAAGATCTCAGTTGGTAAAACCTCAAAAGGCGACACCTCTTGTTTAGCCATGAGGCAGTTTGTGCATAAGCCATTGGAGTTTACCTGTGCATTCCCACAGAATGTACATGAGTTGATTTCCGGATTCCCGGAACCGTCTCCTCCTCCCCCGTTGTTACCAAAACTTTTAACCGGCTGACCATGGTTGTTACAGGCATAGCCATCTGGATTATTCTGGGGCAGGTCATTCATTGCTCCGTTTGCTTCTTTCTCTCCTCCGGAGCATCCCACTCCCGAAGGGCAAGATCCCGGAAAAACCGATACGCTAAGTAATCGGGCATTACCCGCTTTTGGGTCCAGATTGAGATCTTCACAGTGATAGCTAAGGACGTCGGCAAGGGGCGAGTGCTTTTTCAAATAGTTTTCAAGCGTTTCTTTCAATTTATCCGGATCGCTTTCAGCCAGAGCGAGAAACAGTCCCGGATCCCCATCAAGCCCTGCCCGCTTTATTGAACCCCACATTTGCGATGTAACAGGAATCTCCTGTCGCTCCCAACCCCGCCAGATCACCAGAATAATTTGAGGTCTTAAAACCAGTTTTTTAACCTCCCCGGGCTGACCAGCTGTACCAGGAATACTGACAGCCACCCCATGCATTCTGCTCGTTACTTCAAAGAAAAATAAAGGGCGACGGCCACTCCCTCCGGGTCTCCTTTTAAATGAGTCATCGAGGTTATCGAAGCTGCCGCCACCAGAAGAACCGGTGAGCAGATCATCACGATCACCGGGCAGATTATTTTGTTTAGTGATGTCAGATATGTCCGGCAATGAGCGGCGGGAATAGGGCGAGCCATGATCTTCTGCATTATTACCCTTTTCCAGAACCAACGCTGTCGGGACAACAAGATCGACTGACGGCTTTTCAGACCTGTTCAGTACGCTGGAATCATCTGAGTCAATACCGCTGCAATCCGGTGCAATCCGCCAGCCATCATCCCCTGCAATCACCAGCCAGCCCGAGCCTTTTCCCGATAAACGGACACTGGCCACCGACTGCCAGCCGCCTTCGTCTGGCGTGACCTCACCCATTTCTACATTAAGCTCTGTCGAGCCTGAAATCGTGGGAGGATAGGAATAGCCCCCTTCAAAGACTTTAGCCGCTCTTCGGAAACAAATACGCAAGCTGTCGTTTTTACAACCATCCCAGCGGGTATAAACCTGGTTTTTTTCTGGCTGAACAAAATCACTGGAGGTCTTGTTGATTTCATAAGAAAAATGAAGAGAAGGCGCATCATTGGCAAGCACTATCTGACTGATTTTAACGGCCGCCTTATTTGAGGGACTGTTCCACCCCATCCATTCTGGCAGGATGGAAAAAGCACTTCCGTATCCAGTCATCGGTAAAAAAAATGCCACGGCAAACAATAAAAGCAGCTGATTAATAACGATCAGCTTAATTGTTTTCATAAGGACACAAAACCTTGAGTTAGGAGTAGTAGCGGTCAAAGATAGAGCCAATGAAGAAAGCGGCCAAACTGTTCGACGACACAGACCGCTTATCCTGAACCGGTTCACGGCAAAAAAAGCTTTTTTCCCACTCTTTTCTAACCAGACCGCCCTCTGGCTATCTTAGTAGCATCAGGACAGGCCGCTGCGCGGCGACTTTTAGCTCAGACACTACTGGTATTTTTTACATTATTAAGCAATATATTTTCTCCATTAACTAATATGTCTTCTTCGTTTCAGAATCCTTGCTCAGAGCCCACACCTTTATGGTCTTGTCCTTAGAGCCGGAAGCCAGCCGCCCATCGGCCAATTGCGTGACTGAGAAAACCACGTCGGTATGCCCCTTCAGCGTCGCCACGCATTGCTCCCCGTCGGGTTTGCTCAGATCCCACACCCTTACGGTTTTGTCCGAAGAAGCGGAAGCCAGCCGCCCATCGGCCAATGGCGTGACTGAGAGCACCTCGGTATGCCCTTCCAGTGTCAACACGCATTGCTCCCCGTCGGGCTTGCTCAGATCCCACACCCCTACGGTATTGTCCGAAGAAGCGGAAGCCAGCCGCCCATCGGCCAATGGCGTGACTGAGTTAACCATGTCGATATGCCCTTCCAGCGTCAACACGCATTGCTCCCCGTCGGGCTTGCTCAGATCCCACACCCTTACGGTTTCGTCCCAGGAAGCAGAAGCCAGCCGCCCATCGGCCAATGGCGTGACTGAGGACAACCAGAAGGTATGCCCTTCCAGCGTCGCCACGCATTGCTCCCCGTCGGGCTTGCTCAGATCCCACACCCATACGGTATTGTTCGTCCTAGAGGCGGTAGCGAGCCGCCCATCGGCCAATGGCGTGACTGAGTTCATGGTGGTATAATCTTTCTTCAGCGTCACCACGCATTGCTCTCCGGCGGGCTTGCTCAGATCCCACACCCTTACGGTATTGTCCGAAGAAGCGGAAGCCAGCCGCCCATCGGCCAATGACGTGACTGAGCGCACCTCGTCGGTATGTCCTTCCAGCGTCGCCACGCATTGACTTCCGTCGGGCTTGCTCAGATCCCACACCTTTACGGTGCAGTCTTCAGAGCCGGAAGCCAGCCGCCCATCGGCCAGTGGCGTGACTGAGAGCACCTCCTCGGTATGCCCTTCCAGCGTCGCCACGCATTGCTGCTGAGTACTATTTCCCAGAGAAGTCAGGTATTTATTGCTTTTGTATCTTTGATAAGCAAGCCGTAACAAAGGGTCATCAATTTCACTGTTTGGAACAGCAGGTACGTCCCCGTTTTTTATTATTTCTCTATATGCTTCCGCAGCAGAGCCATAATATCGATCGGATAGGATTTTTAGTTTTGTTTGTGTGTTGAAAAGAGTGGAAAAATTCTTATTTGTTAAAGCCCAGTTGTTAACATCATGCAAAGGCAAGCCCTCAGCTATTTTAAGCAAGATCTCAGTTGGTAAAACCTCAAAAGGCGACACTTCTTGTTTAGCCATGAGGCAGTTTGTGCATAAGCCATTGGAGTTTACCTGTGCATTCCCACAGAATGTACATGAGTTGATTTCCGGATTCCCGGAACCGTCTCCTCCTCCCCCGTTGTTACCAAAACTTTTAATCGGCTGACCATGGTTGTTACAGGCATAGCCATCTGGATTATTCCGGGGCAGGTCATTCATTGTTCCGTTTGCTTCTTTCTCTCCTCCGGAGCATCCCACTCCCGAAGGGCAAGATCCCGGAAAAACCGATACGCTAAGTAATCGGGCATTACCCGCTTTTGGGTTCAGGTTGAGGTCTTCACAGTGATAGCTAAGGACGTCGGCAAGGGGCGAGTGCTTTTTCGAATAGTTTTCAAGCGTTTCTTTCAATTTATCCGGATCGCTTTCAGCCAGAGCGAGAAACAGTCCCGGATCCCGATCAAGCCTTGCCCGCTTTATTGAACACCACATTTGCGATGTAACAGGAATTTCCTGTCGCTCCCAACCCCGCCAGATCACCAGAATAATTTGAGGTCTTAAAACCAGTTTTTTAACCTCCCCGGGCTGACCAGCTGTACCAGGAATACTGACAGCCACCCCATGCATTCTGCTCGTTACTTCAAAGAAAAATAAAGGGCGACGGCCACTCCCTCCGGGTCGCCTTTTAAATGAGTCATCGAGGTCATCGAAGCTGCCGCCACCAGAAGAACCGGTGAGCAGATCATCACGATCACCGGGCAGATTATTTTGTTTAGTGATGTCAGATATGTCCGGCAATGAGCGGCGGGAATAGGGCGAGCCATGATCTTCTGCATTATTACCCTTTTCCAGAACCAACGCTGTCGGGACAACAAGATCGACTGACGGCTTTTCAGACCTGTTCAGTACGCTGGAATCATCTGAGTCAATACCGCTGCAATCCGGTGCAATCCGCCAGCCATCATCCCCTGCAATCGCCAGCCAGCCCGAGCCTTTTCCCGTTAAACGGACACTGGCCACCGACTGCCAGCCGCCTTCGTCTGGCGTGACCTCACCCATTTCTACATTAAGCTCTGTCGAGCCTGAAATCGTGGGAGGATAGGAGTAGCCCCCTGCAAAGACTTTAGCTGCTCTTCGGAAACAAATACGCAAGCTGTCGTTTTTACAACCATCCCAGCGGGTATAAACCTGGTTTTTTTCTGGCTGAACAAAATCACTGGAGGTCTTGTTGATTTCATAAGAAAAAAGAAGAGAAGGCGCATCATTGGCAAGCACTATCTGACTGATTTTAACTGCCGCCTTATTTGAGGGACTGTCCCGCCACATCCATTCTGGCAGGATGGAAAAAGCACTTCCGTATCCAGTCATCGGTAAAAAAAATGACAGAGCAAGCAATAAAAGCAGCTGATTAATAACGAGCAGCTTAATTGTTTTCATAATGGTACAAAACCGAGAATCAGGAATAGGAGTTCAGGTTTGAGCTGACAGTTACCGCAAAAAAAACATCAAAGCGCTGCGGCCATAATGGTTTTATTTAAACTAGCAGAATTTCCAGTGCACACTTTTCAATCAGTTAGTTTTGCTATGAATTTTTAGTTCAGGCACTACTGGTATTTTTTACATCATTAAGCAATATATTTTCTCCATTAACTAATATGTTTTCTTCGTTTCAGAATCCTTGCTAAGAGCCCACACCTTTAAGGTGTTGTCCGTAGAGGCGGAAGCCAGCCGCCCAACGGCCAATGGCGTGACTGAGAAAACCGCGCCGGCATGCCCCGCCAGCGTCGCCACGCATCGCTTCCCGTCGGGCTTGTTTAGATCCCACACCCTTACGGTCTCGTCAAAAGAGCCGGAAGCCAGCCGCCCATCGGCCAATGACGTGACTGAGGCCACCAAGCTGGTATGCCCTTTCAGCGTCGCCACGCATTGCTCCCCGTCGGGCTTGCTTAGATCCCACACCTTTACGGTCATGTCATCAGAGCCGGAAGCTAGTCGCCCATCGGCCAATGGCGTGACTGAGGTCACCTGGCGGGTATGCCCCTTCAGCGTCACCACGCATTGCTCCCCGTCGGGCTTGCTCAGATCCCACACTCTTACGGAGCAGTCATGAGAGCCGGAAGCCAGCCGCCCATCGGCCAATGGCGTGACTGAGATCACCCGGTTGGTATGCCCTTCCAACGTCGCCACGCATTGCTCCCCGTCGGGCTTGCTCAGATCCCACACCTTTATGGTCCTGTCACTAGAGCCGGAAGCCAGCCGCCAATCGGCCAATGGCGTGACTGAGTTCACGCTGTCGGTATGCCCATTCAGCGTCATCACACATTGCTCCCCGGCGGGCTTGCTTAGATCCCACACCTTTACGGTCTTGTCTAAAGAGCCGGAAGCCAGCCGCCCATCGGCCAGTAGCGTGACTGATTTCACCCAGTGGGTATGCCCTTCCAGCGTTACCACGCATTGCTTCCCGTCGGGCTTGCTCAGATCCCACACCCTTACGGTATTGTCACAAGAGCTAGAAGCCAGCCGTCCATCGGCCAATGGTGTGACTGAGTTCAAAACGTTGGTATGCCCATACAGCGTCGCCACGCATTGCTGCTGAGTACTATTTCCCAGAGAAGTCAGGTATTTATTGCTTGTGGCTCTATGATAAGCAAGCCGTAACAAAGGGTCATCAATTGCATTGTTTGGAACAGCAGGTACGTCGCTGTTTTTTATTATTTTTCTATACGCTTCCAGAGCAGAGCCATAATATTGATCGGATAGTTTTTTCAGTTTTTCTTCTATGTTGAGAGCTGTGAAAAAACGCTTAGCTGTTAAACTCCAGCGATTAACATCATGCCATGACAAGCCCTTAGCTATTTCAAGCAAGATCTCAGGTGGTAGAGTCTGCAAAGTCGGTACCTCTTTCAGGGGATTAACCGAAACGTCATTCGTAGTTTTTTCTTCTGCCTGATTGCCAGACGGGGTTGATGGCTTCTCTTTAGCCGCCTCCTGTTTAGCCGTGAGGCAGTTTGTGCATAAGCCATTGGAGTTTACCTGTGCATTCCCGCAGAATGTACATGAGTTGATTTCCGGATTCCCGGAACCGTCTCCTCCTCCCCCGTTGTTACCAAAACTTTTAACCGGCTGACCATGGTTGTTACAGGCATAGCCATCTGGATTATTCCGGGGCAGGTCATTCATTGCTCCGTTTGCTTCTTTCTCTCCTCCGGAGCATCCCACTCCCGAAGGGCAAGAGCCCGGAAAAACCGATACGCTAAGTAATCGGGCATTACCCGCTTTTGGGTTCAGGTTGAGGTCTTCACAGTGATAGCTAAGGACGTCGGCAAGGGGCGAGTGCTTTTTCAAATAGTTTTCAAGCGTTTCTTTCAATTTATCCGGATCGCTTTCAGCCAAAGCGAGGAACAGTCCCGGATCCCCATCAAGCCCTGCCCGCTTTATTGAACACCACATTTGCGATGTAACAGGAATCTCCCGTCGCTCCCAACCCCGCCAGATCACCAGAATGATTTGAGGTCTTAAAACCAGTTTTTTAACCTCCCCGGGCTGACCAGCTGTACCAGGAATACTGACAGCCACCCCATGCATTCTGCTCGTTACTTCAAAGAAAAATAAAGGGCGGCGGTCATTCCCTCCGGGTCTCCTTTTAAATGAGTCATCGTGGTCATCGAAGCTGCCGCCACCAGAAGAACCGGTGAGCAGATCATCACGATCACCGGGCAGATTATTTTGTTTAGTGATGTCAGATATGTCCGGCAATGAGCGGCGGGAATAGGGCGAGCCATGATTTTCTGCATTATTACCCTTTTTCAGAACCAACGCTGTCGGGACAACAAGATCGACTGACGGCTTTTCAGACCTGTTCAGTACGCTGGAATCATCTGAGTCAATACCGGTGCAATCCGGTGCAATCCGCCAGCCATCATCCCCTGCAATCACCAGCCAGCCCGAGCCTTTTCCCGTTAAACGGACACTGGCCACCGACTGCCAGCCGCCTTCGTCTGGCGTGACCTCACCCATTTCTACATTAAGCTCTGTCGAGCCTGAAATCGTGGGAGGATAGGAATAGCCCCCTTCAAAGACTTTAGCCGCTCTTCGGAAACAAATACGCAAGCTGTCGTTTTTACAACCATCCCAGCGGGTATAAACCTGGTTTTTTTCTGGCTGAACAAAATCACTGGAGGTCTTGTTGATTTCATAAGAAAAAAGAAGAGAAGGCGCATCATTGGCAAGCACTATCTGACTGATTTTAACTGCCGCCTTATTTGAGGGACTGTCCCGCCACATCCATTCTGGCAGGATGGAAAAAGCACTTCCGTATCCAGTCATCGGTAAAAAAAATGACAGAGCAAGCAATAAAAGCAGCTGATTAATAACGAGCAGCTTAATTGTTTTCATAATGGTACAAAACCGAGAATCAGGAATAGGAGTTCAGGTTTGAGCTGACAGTTACCGCAAAAAACACATCAAAGCGCTGCGGCCATAATGGTTTTATTTAAACTAGCAGAATTTCCAGTGCACACTTTTCAATCAGTTAGTTTTGCTATGAATTTTTAGTTCAGGCACCACTGGTATTTTTTACATCATTAAGCAATATATTTTCTCCATTAACTAATATGTTTTCTTCGTTTCAGAATCCTTGCTAAGAGCCCACACCTTTAAGGTGTTGTCCGTAGAGGCGGAAGCCAGCCGCCCAACGGCCAATGGCGTGACTGAGAAAACCGCGCCGGTATGCCCCTCCAGCGTCGCCACGCATCGCTTCCCGTCGGGCTTGTTTAGATCCCACACCCTTACGGTCTGGTCAAAAGAGCCGGAAGCCAGCCGCCCATCGGCCAATGACGTGACTGAGGCCACCAAGCTGGTATGCCCTTTCAGCGTCGCCACGCATTGCTCCCCGTCGGGCTTGCTCAGATCCCACACCCTTACGTTTTCGTCCCAGGAAGCAGAAGCCAGTCGCCCATCGGCCAATGGCGTGACTGAGGCCATCTTTTTGGTATGTCCATACAGCGTCACCACGCATTGCTCCCCGTCGGGCTTGCTCAGATCCCACACTCTTACGGTCGTGTCCCAAGAGCCGGAAGCCAGCCGCCCATCGGCCAATGGCGTGACTGAGATCACCCGGTTGGTATGCCCTTCCAACGTCGCCACGCATTGCTCCCCGTCGGGCTTGCTCAGATCCCACACCTTTATGGTCCTGTCACTAGAGCCGGAAGCCAGCCGCCAATCGGCCAATGGCGTGACTGAGTTCACGCTGTCGGTATGCCCATTCAGCGTCATCACACATTGCTCCCCGGCGGGCTTGCTTAGATCCCACACCTTTACGGTCTTGTCTAAAGAGCCGGAAGCCAGCCGCCCATCGGCCAGTAGCGTGACTGATTTCACCCAGTGGGTATGCCCTTCCAGCGTTACCACGCATTGCTTCCCGTCGGGCTTGCTCAGATCCCACACCCTTACGGTATTGTCACAAGAGCTAGAAGCCAGCCGTCCATCGGCCAATGGTGTGACTGAGTTCAAAGCGTTGGTATGCCCATACAGCGTCGCCACGCATTGCTGCTGAGTACTATTTCCCAGAGAAGTCAGGTATTTATTGCTTGTGGCTCTATGATAAGCAAGCCGTAACAAAGGGTCATCAATTGCATTGTTTGGAACAGCAGGTACGTCGCTGTTTTTTATTATTTTTCTATACGCTTCCAGAGCAGAGCCATAATATTGATCGGATAGTTTTTTCAGTTTTTCTTCTATGTTGAGAGCTGTGAAAAAACGCTTAGCTGTTAAACTCCAGCGATTAACATCATGCCATGACAAGCCCTTAGCTATTTCAAGCAAGATCTCAGGTGGTAGAGTCTGCAAAGTCGGTACCTCTTTCAGGGGATTAACCGAAACGTCATTCGTAGTTTTTTCTTCTGCCTGATTGCCAGACGGGGTTGATGGCTTCTCTTTAGCCGCCTCCTGTTTAGCCATGAGGCAGTTTGTGCATAAGCCATTGGAGTTTACCTGTGCATTCCCACAGAATGTACATGAGTTGATTTCCGGATTCCCGGAACCGTCTCCTCCTCCCCCGTTGTTACCAAAACTTTTAACCGGCTGACCATGGTTGTTACAGGCATAGCCATCTGGATTATTCCGAGGCAGGTCATTCATTGCTCCGTTTGCTTCTTTCTCTCCTCCGGAGCATCCCACTCCTGAAGGGCAAGAGCCCGGAAAAACCGATACGCTAAGTAATCGGGCATTACCCGCTTTTGGGTTCAGGTTGAGATCTTCACAGTGATAGCTAAGGACGTCGGCAAGGGGCGAGTGCTTTTTCAAATAGTTTTCAAGCGTTTCTTTCAATTTATCCGGATCGCTTTCAGCCAAAGCGAGGAACAGTCCCGGATCCCCATCAAGCCCTGCCCGCTTTATTGAACACCACATTTGCGATGTAACAGGAATCTCCCGTCGCTCCCAACCCCGCCAGATCACCAGAATGATTTGAGGTCTTAAAACCAGTTTTTTAACCTCCCCGGGCTGACCAGCTGTACCAGGAATACTGACAGCCACCCCATGCATTCTGCTCGTTACTTCAAAGAAAAATAAAGGGCGGCGGTCATTCCCTCCGGGTCTCCTTTTAAATGAGTCATCGTGGTCATCGAAGCTGCCGCCACCAGAAGAACCGGTGAGCAGATCATCACGATCACCGGGCAGATTATTTTGTTTAGTGATGTCAGATATGTCCGGCAATGAGCGGCGGGAATAGGGCGAGCCATGATTTTCTGCATTATTACCCTTTTTCAGAACCAACGCTGTCGGGACAACAAGATCGACTGACGGCTTTTCAGACCTGTTCAGTACGCTGGAATCATCTGAGTCAATACCGGTGCAATCCGGTGCAATCCGCCAGCCATCATCCCCTGCAATCACCAGCCAGCCCGAGCCTTTTCCCGTTAAACGGACACTGGCCACCGACTGCCAGCCGCCTTCGTCTGGCGTGACCTCACCCATTTCTACATTAAGCTCTGTCGAGCCTGAAATCGTGGGAGGATAGGAATAGCCCCCTTCAAAGACTTTAGCCGCTCTTCGGAAACAAATACGCAAGCTGTCGTTTTTACAACCATCCCAGCGGGTATAAACCTGGTTTTTTTCTGGCTGAACAAAATCACTGGAGGTCTTGTTGATTTCATAAGAAAAAAGAAGAGAAGGCGCATCATTGGCAAGCACTATCTGACTGATTTTAACTGCCGCCTTATTTGAGGGACTGTCCCGCCACATCCATTCTGGCAGGATGGAAAAAGCACTTCCGTATCCAGTCATCGGTAAAAAAAATGACAGAGCAAGCAATAAAAGCAGCTGATTAATAACGAGCAGCTTAATTGTTTTCATAATGGTACAAAACCGAGAATCAGGAATAGGAGTTCAGGTTTGAGCTGACAGTTACCGCAAAAAACACATCAAAGCGCTGCGGCCATAATGGTTTTATTTAAACTAGCAGAATTTCCAGTGCACACTTTTCAATCAGTTAGTTTTGCTATGAATTTTTAGTTCAGGCACTACTGGTATTTTTTACATCATTAAGCAATATATTTTCTCCATTAACTAATATGTTTTCTTCGTTTCAGAATCCTTGCTACCGTCATTCACCACCCTATTCAGGAATAAATTTCTTGGTACGTTGAGCCCAAAATAAAAATGATCGTCGATTGCCTCTCTGATATTCCAACCATGTGTTTCTCCGTCCCGTTAACCGACAGCACATGAATCCCATCAAAGCACAGGAAAACCCATCTGCCCGTTGGGTTCTGGGCTGGTTTCTTCTTCATGTCCGGGAACGTTCGGCTCTGCCTTTTCAGTTCATAGCGGATTCGATGCTGAATTGCAGCATAGACCATAAGACAGAGTGTCATCACCATTAACAGGGCCTCAATACGCTCAGGTTTTTTGAGATACAGTGAAGACACCAGAAAATCAGGGCTCTTCAGGAAGCGAAAACCTCTCTCAACCTGCTGCTGGGATTTATACGTCCTCAGTAGTTCGCCAGCGTCAAGCCGGACTGTATCTGTATCGTTGGTTGCCAGAACAAAACAACCCAACGATGCTTCTGCATCACGACGAGTCTGTACAGCAACCGTGCAGGAGCCTGTCACATAATATTCATAGTGGTCGGGAACCGTCCCATCAGCAGGACGGCCTTTGGTTTTATAGCAGGGACTCTCGATGATCTCAGGTTCAGCCTGGCAGTATACGGACTGTTTTTGCCATAGCTTGAAAGCTTCCATGGCATCCGATTCGCAACAGAATGGCTTCTTGCCCAATTTCTCAAGTTCCTTGAACTCCTTCAGGGACTTTTTCTGCATACGCCTTGTCAGTGTCTTCTGTTCTGTTTTCTGGCTTTGATTATTTCGAAACAGTACCCAACGTTGTACGACACCTGCATAGTCAGACAGAGTCTCTACAGATTCGTAATGCTCAAACCCTTCAACCTCAACCATTGAGCGCAATGGCGCACTTTGAACCAGTTCTTTGGCTGCACCAATGTTGAGAGGAACTCTGGAGATAAACAACTGATCCTGCTGACTCAGTTCCTGAACGGTTTCAGCCACATACAATGCAGCATCACCGATGAAGTAACGGGCATTCAGTGCCGCCTTGAAGCTCTTTATATGCTCAGAAACCACTTGTTTGAAACTGGTCTTGTCCGTCACATTACCGCTGGCTGCTTTCATAAACATCGGAATGCCTGCCCGGTTTTCGGTCAGCAGGAGCAATATGGCCTGGTTCAGGTCAGGACGATGATCTCGGCTGTAGCCCTTGCAAAGCCTGATGCAATTGAGGTCCTCGTCACTTACTTCCTCCTCGCTGTTATAACGGCCATCGACGTGAAATCCTGTGCCATCAAGGTTGAGTGCATCACATGGCAATTTGAGATGCGTAGCCACCTTGATAGCCAGCTCAAAATAGACTTTACTGACACCCAGTTCAAACAGTTCATCCAGTGTTCTTCCAAGAACTTTGTCGTTTATGTGTTCGGGCTCAATCCCCTCTCTGATCAGTTTATCGAGGGGTTTATTGGAGAAGAACTGAGGGAACATGTGGAGAGACTGCCCCGTAAAGCCGAGGCCATTGATAATCATCGCGACAACGGCCTCACCGTGGGAGATGTTCCATTCGTCAGATACTTTGGGCGCGCGCCTGTCGATATGGTCGGCAATGCCCAGCTCTTTGCACATTCCAGCCACTAGACCGAGATGATCCATGACCTGAGAGTGGTATTGAATAGGAGGCATAACAAGGCTTCTTGATATTTGCTTATCTGATAGATAGCAGGTATTAGGAAAATGTCATGTTGGGTGGTGAATGTCGGTTGCTAAGAGCCCACACCTTTAAGGTGTTGTCCGTAGAGGCGGAAGCCAGCCGCCCAACGGCCAATGGCGTGACTGAGAAAACTGCGCCGGTATGCCCCTCCAGCGTCGCCACGCATCGCTTCCCGTCGGGCTTGTTTAGATCCCACACCCTTACGGTCTGGTCAAAAGAGCCGGAAGCCAGCCGCCCATCGGCCAATGACGTGACTGAGGCCACCAAGCTGGTATGCCCTTTCAGCGTCGCCACGCATTGCTCCCCGTCGGGCTTGCTTAGATCCCACACCTTTACGGTCATGTCATCAGAGCCGGAAGCTAGTCGCCCATCGGCCAATGGCGTGACTGAGGTCACCTGGCGGGTATGCCCCTTCAGCGTCACCACGCATTGCTCCCCGTCGGGCTTGCTCAGATCCCACACCCTTACGTTTTCGTCCCAGGAAGCAGAAGCCAGTCGCCCATCGGCCAATGGCGTGACTGAGGTCACCCGGCGGGTATGCCCCTTCAGCGTCACCACGCATTGCTCCCCGTCGGGCTTGCTCAGATCCCACACCTTTACGGTCTTGTCTAAAGAGCCGGAAGCCAGCCGCCCATCGGCCAATGGCGTGACTGAGTTCACGCTGTCGGTATGCCCATTCAGCGTCATCACACATTGCTCCCCGGCGGGCTTGCTTAGATCCCACACCTTTACGGTCTTGTCTAAAGAGCCGGAAGCCAGCCGCCCATCGGCCAGTAGCGTGACTGATTTCACCCAGTGGGTATGCCCTTCCAGCGTTACCACGCATTGCTTCCCGTCGGGCTTGCTCAGATCCCACACCCTTACGGTATTGTCACAAGAGCTAGAAGCCAGCCGTCCATCGGCCAATGGTGTGACTGAGTTCAAAACGTTGGTATGCCCATACAGCGTCGCCACGCATTGCTGCTGAGTACTATTTCCCAGAGAAGTCAGGTATTTATTGCTTGTGGCTCTATGATAAGCAAGCCGTAACAAAGGGTCATCAATTGCATTGTTTGGAACAGCAGGTACGTCGCTGTTTTTTATTATTTTTCTATACGCTTCCAGAGCAGAGCCATAATATTGATCGGATAGTTTTTTCAGTTTTTCTTCTATGTTGAGAGCTGTGAAAAAACGCTTAGCTGTTAAACTCCAGCGATTAACATCATGCCATGACAAGCCCTTAGCTATTTCAAGCAAGATCTCAGGTGGTAGAGTCTGCAAAGTCGGTACCTCTTTCAGGGGATTAACCGAAACGTCATTCGTAGTTTTTTCTTCTGCCTGATTGCCAGACGGGGTTGATGGCTTCTCTTTAGCCGCCTCCTGTTTAGCCGTGAGGCAGTTTGTGCATAAGCCATTGGAGTTTACCTGTGCATTCCCGCAGAATGTACATGAGTTGATTTCCGGATTCCCGGAACCGTCTCCTCCTCCCCCGTTGTTACCAAAACTTTTAACCGGCTGACCATGGTTGTTACAGGCATAGCCATCTGGATTATTCCGGGGCAGGTCATTCATTGCTCCGTTTGCTTCTTTCTCTCCTCCGGAGCATCCCACTCCCGAAGGGCAAGAGCCCGGAAAAACCGATACGCTAAGTAATCGGGCATTACCCGCTTTTGGGTTCAGGTTGAGGTCTTCACAGTGATAGCTAAGGACGTCGGCAAGGGGCGAGTGCTTTTTCAAATAGTTTTCAAGCGTTTCTTTCAATTTATCCGGATCGCTTTCAGCCAAAGCGAGAAACAGTCCCGGATCCCCATCAAGCCCTGCCCGCTTTATTGAACACCACATTTGCGATGTAACAGGAATCTCCCGTCGCTCCCAACCCCGCCAGATCACCAGAATGATTTGAGGTCTTAAAACCAGTTTTTTAACCTCCCCGGGCTGACCAGCTGTACCAGGAATACTGACAGCCACCCCATGCATTCTGCTCATCACTTCAAAGAAAAATAAAGGGCGGCGGTCATTCCCTCCGGGTCTCCTTTTAAATGAGTCATCGAGGTCATCGAAGCTGCCGCCACCAGAAGAACCGGTGAGCAGATCATCACGATCACCGGGCAGATTATTTTGTTTAGTGATGTCAGATATGTCCGGCAATGAGCGGCGGGAATAGGGCGAGCCATGATTTTCTGCATTATTACCCTTTTTCAGAACCAACGCTGTCGGGACAACAAGATCGACTGACGGCTTTTCAGACCTGTTCAGTACGCTGGAATCATCTGAGTCAATACCGGTGCAATCCGGTGCAATCCGCCAGCCATCATCCCCTGCAATCGCCAGCCAGCCCGAGCCTTTTCCCGTTAAACGGACACTGGCCACCGACTGCCAGCCGCCTTCGTCTGGCGTGACCTCACCCATTTCTACATTAAGCTCTGTCGAGCCTGAAATCGTGGGAGGATAGGAATAGCCCCCTTCAAAGACTTTAGCCGCTCTTCGGAAACAAATACGCAAGCTGTCGTTTTTACAACCATCCCAGCGGGTATAAACCTGGTTTTTTTCTGGCTGAACAAAATCACTGGAGGTCTTGTTGATTTCATAAGAAAAAAGAAGAGAAGGCGCATCATTGGCAAGCACTATCTGACTGATTTTAACTGCCGCCTTATTTGAGGGACTGTCCCGCCACATCCATTCTGGCAGGATGGAAAAAGCACTTCCGTATCCAGTCATCGGTAAAAAAAATGACAGAGCAAGCAATAAAAGCAGCTGATTAATAACGAGCAGCTTAATTGTTTTCATAATGGTACAAAACCGAGAATCAGGAATAGGAGTTCAGGTTTGAGCTGACAGTTACCGCAAAAAACACATCAAAGCGCTGCGGCCATAATGGTTTTATTTAAACTAGCAGAATTTCCAGTGCACACTTTTCAATCAGTTAGTTTTGCTATGAATTTTTAGTTCAGGCACCACTGGTATTTTTTACATCATTAAGCAATATATTTTCTCCATTAACTAATATGTTTTCTTCGTTTCAGAATCCTTGCTAAGAGCCCACACCTTTAAGGTGTTGTCCGTAGAGGCGGAAGCCAGCCGCCCAACGGCCAATGGCGTGACTGAGAAAACCGCGCCGGCATGCCCCGCCAGCGTCGCCACGCATCGCTTCCCGTCGGGCTTGTTTAGATCCCACACCCTTACGGTCTCGTCAAAAGAGCCGGAAGCCAGCCGCCCATCGGCCAATGACGTGACTGAGGCCACCAAGCTGGTATGCCCTTTCAGCGTCGCCACGCATTGCTCCCCGTCGGGCTTGCTAAGATCCCACACTTTTATGGTCTCATCCCAAGAGACGGAAGCCAGTCGCCCATCGGCCAATGGCGTGACTGAGGCCATCTTTTTGGTATGTCCATACAGCGTCACCACGCATTGCTCCCCGTCGGGCTTGCTCAGATCCCACACTCTTACGGTCGTGTCCCAAGAGCCGGAAGCCAGCCGCCCATCGGCCAATGGCGTGACTGAGATCACCCGGTTGGTATGCCCTTCCAACGTCGCCACGCATTGCTCCCCGTCGGGCTTGCTCAGATCCCACACCTTTATGGTCCTGTCACTAGAGCCGGAAGCCAGCCGCCAATCGGCCAATGGCGTGACTGAGTTCACCCCGTCGGTATGCCCATTCAGCGTCATCACACATTGCTCCCCGGCGGGCTTGCTTAGATCCCACATCTTTACGGTCTTGTCAAAAGAGCCGGAAGCCAGCCGCCCATCGGCCAGTAGCGTGACTGATTTCACCCAGTGGGTATGCCCTTCCAGCGTTACCACGCATTGCTTCCCGTCGGGCTTGCTCAGATCCCACACCCTTACGGTATTGTCACAAGAGCTAGAAGCCAGCCGTCCATCGGCCAATGGTGTGACTGAGTTCAAAGCGTTGGTATGCCCATACAGCGTCGCCACGCATTGCTGCTGAGTACTATTTCCCAGAGAAGTCAGGTATTTATTGCTTGTGGCTCTATGATAAGCAAGCCGTAACAAAGGGTCATCAATTGCATTGTTTGGAACAGCAGGTACGTCGCTGTTTTTTATTATTTTTCTATACGCTTCCAGAGCAGAGCCATAATATTGATCGGATAGTTTTTTCAGTTTTTCTTCTATGTTGAGAGCTGTGAAAAAACGCTTAGCTGTTAAACTCCAGCGATTAACATCATGCCATGACAAGCCCTTAGCTATTTCAAGCAAGATCTCAGGTGGTAGAGTCTGCAAAGTCGGTACCTCTTTCAGGGGATTAACCGAAACGTCATTCGTAGTTTTTTCTTCTGCCTGATTGCCAGACGGGGTTGATGGCTTCTCTTTAGCCGCCTCCTGTTTAGCCGTGAGGCAGTTTGTGCATAAGCCATTGGAGTTTACCTGTGCATTCCCGCAGAATGTACATGAGTTGATTTCCGGATTCCCGGAACCGTCTCCTCCTCCCCCGTTGTTACCAAAACTTTTAACCGGCTGACCATGGTTGTTACAGGCATAGCCATCCGGATTATTCCGGGGCAGGTCATTCATTGTTCCGTTTGCTTCTTTCTCTCCTCCGGAGCATCCCACTCCCGAAGGGCAAGATCCCGGAAAAACCGATACGCTAAGTAATCGGGCATTACCCGCTTTTGGGTTCAGGTTGAGGTCTTCACAGTGATAGCTAAGGACGTCGGCAAGGGGCGAGTGCTTTTTCGAATAGTTTTCAAGCGTTTCTTTCAATTTATCCGGATCGCTTTCAGCCAAAGCGAGGAACAGTCCCGGATCCCCATCAAGCCCTGCCCGCTTTATTGAACACCACATTTGCGATGTAACAGGAATCTCCCGTCGCTCCCAACCCCGCCAGATCACCAGAATGATTTGAGGTCTTAAAACCAGTTTTTTAACCTCCCCGGGCTGACCAGCTGTACCAGGAATACTGACAGCCACCCCATGCATTCTGCTCGTTACTTCAAAGAAAAATAAAGGGCGACGGCCACTCCCTCCGGGTCGCCTTTTAAATGAGTCATCGAGGTCATCGAAGCTGCCGCCACCAGAAGAACCGGTGAGCAGATTATCACGATCACCGGGCAGATTATTTTTTTTATTGATGTCAGATATGTCCGGCAATGAGCGGCGGGAATAGGGGGAGCCATGATCTTCTGCATTATTACCCTTTTCCAGAACCAACGCTGTCGGGACAACAAGATCGACTGACGGCTTTTCAGACCTGTTCAGTACGCTGGAATCATCTGAGTCAATACCGGTGCAATCCGGTGCAATCCGCCAGCCATCATCCCCTGCAATCGCCAGCCAGCCCGAGCCTTTTCCCGTTAAACGGACACTGGCCACCGACTGCCAGCCGCCTTCGTCTGGCGTGACCTCACCCATTTCTACATCAAGCTCTGTCGAGCCTGAAATCGTGGGAGGATAGGAGTAGCCCCCTGCAAAGACTTTAGCCGCTCTTCGGAAACAAATACGCAAGCTGTCGTTTTTACAACCATCCCAGCGGGTATAAACCTGGTTTTTTTCTGGCTGAACAAAATCACTGGAGGTCTTGTTGATTTCATAAGAAAAATGAAGAGAAGGCGCATCATTGGCAAGCACTATCTGACTGATTTTAACTGCCGCCTTATTTGAGGGACTGTCCCGCCACATCCATCCTGGCAGGATGGAAAAAGCACTTCCGTATCCAGTCATCGGTAAAAAAAATGACAGAGCAAGCAATAAAAGCAGCTGATTAATAACGAGCAGCTTAATTGTTTTCATAATGGTACAAAACCGAGAATCAGGAATAGGAGTTCAGGTTTGAGCTGACAGTTACCGCAAAAAACACATCAAAGCGCTGCGGCCATAATGGTTTTATTTAAACTAGCAGAATTTCCAGTGCATACTTTTCAATCAGTTAGTTTTGCTATGAATTTTTAGTTCAGGCACTACTGGTATTTTTTACATCATTAAGCAATATATTTTCTCCATTAACTAATATGTTTTCTTCGTTTCAGAATCCTTGCTAAGAGCCCACACCTTTAAGGTGTTGTCCGTAGAGGCGGAAGCCAGCCGCCCAACGGCCAATGGCGTGACTGAGAAAACTGCGTCGGTATGCCCCTCCAGCGTCGCCACGCATCGCTTTCCGTCGGGCTTTTTTAGATCCCATACCCTTACGGTCTGGTCAAAAGAGCCGGAAGCCAGCCGCCCATCGGCCAATGACGTGACTGAGGCCACCAAGCTGGTATGCCCTTTCAGCGTCGCCACGCATTGCTCCCCGTCGGGCTTGCTCAGATCCCACACCCTTACGTTTTCGTCCCAGGAAGCAGAAGCCAGTCGCCCATCGGCCAATGGCGTGACTGAGGCCATCTTTTTGGTATGTCCATACAGCGTCACCACGCATTGCTCCCCGTCGGGCTTGCTCAGATCCCACACTCTTACGGTCGTGTCCCAAGAGCCGGAAGCCAGCCGCCCATCGGCCAATGGCGTGACTGAGATCACCCGGTGGGTATGCCCTTCCAACGTCGCCACGCATTGCTCCCCGTCGGGCTTGCTCAGATCCCACACTTTTATGGTCCTATCCCAAGAGACGGAAGCCAGCCGCCCATCGGCCAATGGCGTGACTGAGATCACCCGGTGGGTATGCCCTTCCAACGTCGCCACGCATTGCTCCCCGTCGGGCTTGCTCAGATCCCACACCTTTACGGTCATGTCATTAGAGCCGGAAGCCAGCCGCCCATCGGCCAATGGCGTGACTGAGTTCACCCAGTCGGTATGCCCATTCAGCGTCATCACACATTGCTCCCCGGCGGGCTTGCTTAGATCCCACACCTTTACGGTCTTGTCTAAAGAGCCGGAAGCCAGCCGCCCATCGGCCAGTAGCGTGACTGATGTCACCCAGTGGTTATGCCCTTCCAGCGTTACCACGCATTGCTTCCCGTCGGGCTTGCTCAGATCCCACACCCTTACGGTCCAGTCATTAGAGGCGGAAGCCAGCCGCCTATTGGCCAATGGTGTGACTGAGGTCAAACTGTTGGTATGCCCATACAGCGTCGCCACGCATTGCTGCTGAGTACTATTTCCCAGAGAAGTCAGGTATTTATTGCTTGTGGCTCTATGATAAGCAAGCCGTAACAAAGGGTCATCAATTGCATTGTTTGGAACAGCAGGTACGTCGCTGTTTTTTATTATTTTTCTATACGCTTCCAGAGCAGAGCCATAATATTGATCGGATAGTTTTTTCAGTTTTTCTTCTATGTTGAGAGCTGTGAAAAAACGCTTAGCTGTTAAACTCCAGCGATTAACATCATGCCATGACAAGCCCTTAGCTATTTCAAGCAAGATCTCAGGTGGTAGAGTCTGCAAAGTCGGTACCTCTTTCAGGGGATTAACCGAAACGTCATTCGTAGTTTTTTCTTCTGCCTGATTGCCAGACGGGGTTGATGGCTTCTCTTTAGCCGCCTCCTGTTTAGCCGTGAGGCAGTTTGTGCATAAGCCATTGGAGTTTACCTGTGCATTCCCGCAGAGTTTACATGAGTTGATTTCCGGATTCCCGGAACCGTCTCCCCCTCCCCCGTTGTTACCAAAACTTTTAACCGGCTGACCATGGTTGTTACAGGCATAGCCATCTGGATTATTCCGGGACAGGTCATTCATTGCTCCGTTTGCTTCTTTCTCTCCTCCGGAGCATCCCACTCCCGAAGGGCAAGAGCCCGGAAAAACCGATACGCTAAGTAATCGGGCATTACCCGCTTTTGGGTTCAGGTTGAGGTCTTCACAGTGATAGCTAAGGACGTCGGCAAGGGGCGAGTGCTTTTTCGAATAGTTTTCAAGCGTTTCTTTCAATTTATCCGGATCGCTTTCAGCCAGAGCGAGAAACAGTCCCGGATCCCGATCAAGCCCTGCCCGCTTTATTGAACCCCACATTTGCGATGTAACAGGAATCTCCTGTCGCTCCCAACCCCGCCAGATCACCAGAATAATTTGAGGTCTTAAAACCAGTTTTTTAACCTCCCCGGGCTGACCTACTGTACCAAAAACACTGACAGCCACCCCAAGCATTCTGCTCATCACTTCAAAGAAAAATAAAGGGCGGCGGTCATTCCCTCCGGGTCTCCTCTCAAATGAGTCATCGTGGTCATCGAAGCTGCCGCCACCAGAAGAACCGGTGAGCAGATCATCACGATCACCGGGCAGATTATTTTGTTTAGTGATGTCAGATATGTCCGGCAATGAGCGGCGGGAATAGGGCGAGCCATGATTTTCTGCATTATTACCCTTTTTCAGAACCAACGCTGTCGGGACAACAAGATCGACTGACGGCTTTTCAGACCTGTTCAGTACGCTGGAATCATCTGAGTCAATACCGGTGCAATCCGGTGCAATCCGCCAGCCATCATCCCCTGCAATCACCAGCCAGCCCGAGCCTTTTCCCGTTAAACGGACACTGGCCACCGACTGCCAGCCGCCTTCGTCTGGCGTGACCTCACCCATTTCTACATTAAGCTCTGTCGAGCCTGAAATCGTGGGAGGATAGGAATAGCCCCCTTCAAAGACTTTAGCCGCTCTTCGGAAACAAATACGCAAGCTGTCGTTTTTACAACCATCCCAGCGGGTATAAACCTGGTTTTTTTCTGGCTGAACAAAATCACTGGAGGTCTTGTTGATTTCATAAGAAAAAAGAAGAGAAGGCGCATCATTGGCAAGCACTATCTGACTGATTTTAACTGCCGCCTTATTTGAGGGACTGTCCCGCCACATCCATTCTGGCAGGATGGAAAAAGCACTTCCGTATCCAGTCATCGGTAAAAAAAATGACAGAGCAAGCAATAAAAGCAGCTGATTAATAACGAGCAGCTTAATTGTTTTCATAATGGTACAAAACCGAGAATCAGGAATAGGAGTTCAGGTTTGAGCTGACAGTTACCGCAAAAAACACATCAAAGCGCTGCGGCCATAATGGTTTTATTTAAACTAGCAGAATTTCCAGTGCACACTTTTCAATCAGTTAGTTTTGCTATGAATTTTTAGTTCAGGCACTACTGGTATTTTTTACATCATTAAGCAATATATTTTCTCCATTAACTAATATGTTTTCTTCGTTTCAGAATCCTTGCTAAGAGCCCACACCTTTAAGGTGTTGTCCGTAGAGGCGGAAGCCAGCCGCCCAACGGCCAATGGCGTGACTGAGAAAACCGCGCCGGTATGCCCCTCCAGCGTCGCCACGCATCGCTTCCCGTCGGGCTTGTTTAGATCCCACACCCTTACGGTCTGGTCAAAAGAGCCGGAAGCCAGCCGCCCATCGGCCAATGACGTGACTGAGGTCGCCAAGCTGGTATGCCCTTTCAGCGTCGCCACGCATTGCTCCCCGTCGGGCTTGCTCAGATCCCACACCCTTACGTTTTCGTCCCAGGAAGCAGAAGCCAGTCGCCCATCGGCCAATGGCGTGACTGAGGTCACCCGGCGGGTATGCCCCTTCAGCGTCACCACGCATTGCTCCCCGTCGGGCTTGCTCAGATCCCACACTTTTATGGTCCTATCCCAAGAGACGGAAGCCAGCCGCCCATCGGCCAATGGCGTGACTGAGATCACCCGGTGGGTATGCCCTTCCAACGTCGCCACGCATTGCTCCCCGTCGGGCTTGCTCAGATCCCACACCTTTACGGTCATGTCATTAGAGCCGGAAGCCAGCCGCCCATCGGCCAATGGCGTGACTGAGTTCACCCAGTCGGTATGCCCATTCAGCGTCATCACACATTGCTCCCCGGCGGGCTTGCTTAGATCCCACACCTTTACGGTCTTGTCTAAAGAGCCGGAAGCCAGCCGCCCATCGGCCAGTAGCGTGACTGATGTCACCCAGTGGTTATGCCCTTCCAGCGTTACCACGCATTGCTTCCCGTCGGGCTTGCTCAGATCCCACACCCTTACGGTCCAGTCATTAGAGGCGGAAGCCAGCCGCCTATTGGCCAATGGTGTGACTGAGGTCAAACTGTTGGTATGCCCATACAGCGTCGCCACGCATTGCTGCTGAGTACTATTTCCCAGAGAAGTCAGGTATTTATTGCTTGTGGCTCTATGATAAGCAAGCCGTAACAAAGGGTCATCAATTGCATTGTTTGGAACAGCAGGTACGTCGCTGTTTTTTATTATTTTTCTATACGCTTCCAGAGCAGAGCCATAATATTGATCGGATAGTTTTTTCAGTTTTTCTTCTATGTTGAGAGCTGTGAAAAAACGCTTAGCTGTTAAACTCCAGCGATTAACATCATGCCATGACAAGCCCTTAGCTATTTCAAGCAAGATCTCAGGTGGTAGAGTCTGCAAAGTCGGTACCTCTTTCAGGGGATTAACCGAAACGTCATTCGTAGTTTTTTCTTCTGCCTGATTGCCAGACGGGGTTGATGGCTTCTCTTTAGCCGCCTCCTGTTTAGCCGTGAGGCAGTTTGTGCATAAGCCATTGGAGTTTACCTGTGCATTCCCGCAGAGTGTACATGAGTTGATTTCCGGATTCCCGGAACCGTCTCCCCCTCCCCCGTTGTTACCAAAACTTTTAACCGGCTGACCATGGTTGTTACAGGCATAGCCATCTGGATTATTCCGGGACAGGTCATTCATTGCTCCGTTTGCTTCTTTCTCTCCTCCGGAGCATCCCACTCCCGAAGGGCAAGAGCCCGGAAAAACCGATACGCTAAGTAATCGGGCATTACCCGCTTTTGGGTTCAGGTTGAGGTCTTCACAGTGATAGCTAAGGACGTCGGCAAGGGGCGAGTGCTTTTTCGAATAGTTTTCAAGCGTTTCTTTCAATTTATCCGGATCGCTTTCAGCCAGAGCGAGAAACAGTCCCGGATCCCGATCAAGCCCTGCCCGCTTTATTGAACACCACATTTGCGATGTAACAGGAATCTCCTGTCGCTCCCAACCCCGCCAGATCACCAGAATGATTTGAGGTCTTAAAACCAGTTTTTTAACCTCCCCGGGCTGACCAGCTGTACCAAAAACACTGACAGCCGCCCCAGGCATTCTGCTCATCACTTCAAAGAAAAATAAAGGGCGGCGGTCATTCCCTCCGGGTCTCCTCTCAAATGAGTCATCGAGGTCATCGAAGCTGCCGCCACCAGAAGAACCGGTGAGCAGATCATCACGATCACCGGGCAGATTATTTTTTTTAGTGATGTCAGATATGTCCGGCAATGAGCGGCGGGAATAGGGGGAGCCATGATCTTCTGCATTATTACCCTTTTCCAGAACCGACGCTGTCGGGACAACAAGATCGACTGACGGCTTTTCAGACTTGTTCAGTACGCTGGAATCATCTGAGTCAATACCGCTGCAATCTGGTGCAATCCGCCAGCCATCGTCCCCTGCAATCGCCAGCCAGCCCGAGCCTTTTCCCGTTAAACGGACACTGGCCACCGACTGCCAGCCGCCTTCGTCTGGCGTGACCTCACCCATTTCTATATTAAGCTCTGTCGAGCCTGAAATCGTGGGAGGATAGGAATAGCCCCCTGCAAAGACTTTAGCCGCTCTTCGGAAACAAATACGCAAGCTGTCGTTTTTACAACCATCCCAGCGGGTATAAACCTGGTTTTTTTCTGGCTGAACAAAATCACTGGAGGTCTTGTTGATTTCATAAGAAAAATGAAGAGAAGGCGCATCATTGGCAAGCACTATCTGACTGATTTTAACTGCCGCCTTATTTGAGGGACTGTTCAACCCCATCCATTCTGGCAGGATGGAAAAAGCACTTCCGTATCCAGTCATCGGTAAAAAAAATGACAGAGCAAGCAATAAAAGCAGCTGATTAATAACGAGCAGCTTAATTGTTTTCATAATGGTACAAAACCGAGAATCAGGAATAGGAGTTCAGGTTTGAGCTGACAGTTACCGCAAAAAACACATCAAAGCGCTGCGGCCATAATGGTTTTATTTAAACTAGCAGAATTTCCAGTGCACACTTTTCAACCCGTCAGTTTTGCTATGAATCAGTACTTATTTGCCAAATCACCATGGCTCGGGTTCAATATGTTTGAAAACTCCTGTGGAACCTGAGGTAAGGAGGCATGCAGTGGTTGTTTCAGACTTGGAAGGTAGGCCGCCGCGCGGCGACTTTTAGCTCGGGCACCACTGGTATTTTTTACATTATTAAGCAATATATTTTCTCCATTAACTAATATGTTTTCTTCGTTTCAGAATCCTTGCTCAGAGCCCACACCTTTATGGTGCAGTCCAGAGAGGAGGAAGCCAGCCCCCCATTGGCCAATGACGTGACTGAGGTTATACAGATGAAATGCCCATCCAGCGTCACCACGCATTGCTCCCCGTTGGGCTTGCTCAGATCCCACACCTTTATGGTATTGTCATAAGAGGCGGAAACCAGCCGCCCATCGGCCAATGGCGTGACTGAGGTTACAGCGCAGGTATGCCCCCCTTGCGTCGCCACGCATTGCTCTCTCAGATCCCACACCCTTACGGTGTCGTCAGCAGAGCCGGAAGCCAGCCGCCCATCGGCCAATGGTGTGACTGAGGTCACATTTCTGGTATGCCCTTCCAGCGTCACCACGCATTGCTCCCAGTTGGGTTTGCTCAGATCCCACACCTTTATGGTCTTGTCAAAAGAGGCAGAAGCCAGCCGCCTATCGGCCAATGGTTTGACTGAGGCCACCTTTTTGGTATGTCCATACAGCGTCACCACGCATTGCTCCCCGTCGGGCTTGCTCAGATCCCACACTCTTACGGTCGTGTCCCAAGAGCCGGAAGCCAGCCGCCCATCGGCCAGTGGCGTGACTGATGTCACCATGTTGGTATGCCCTTTCAGCGTCGCCACGCATTGCTGCCCGTCGGGCTTGCTCAGATCCCACACCTTTACGGTGCGGTCTTCAGAGGCGGAAGCCAGCCGGCCATCGGCCAATGGCGTGACTGAGGTCACATCTCTGGTATGCCCTTCCAGCGTCACCACGCATTGCTCCCCGTCGGGTTTGCTCAGATCCCACACCTTTACGGTTTTGTCCCGAGAGCCGGAAGCCAGCCGCCCATCGGCCAATGACGTGACTGATGTCACCGC
The DNA here is from genome assembly GCF_025562755.1 of Endozoicomonas euniceicola. Lineage (GTDB taxonomy): Bacteria > Pseudomonadota > Gammaproteobacteria > Pseudomonadales > Endozoicomonadaceae > Endozoicomonas_A > Endozoicomonas_A euniceicola. Next base: position 710,447 of record NZ_CP103300.1, on the reverse strand, counting down.
GTCGGTATGCCCTTTCAGCGTCGCCACGCATTGCTGCCGAGTACTACTTCCCAGAGAAGTCAGGTATTTATTGCTTGCGATTCTACGATAAGCAAGCCGTAACAAAGGGTCATCAATTTCACTGTTTGGAACAGCAGGTAAATCCATGTTTTTTATTCTTTCTCTATACGCTTCCTCAGCAGAGCCATAATATTGATGGGATAGTTTTGTCAGTTTTTCTTTTATGTTGAATGTGTAGAAAACTTCGAAAAAACGCTTAGCTGCTAAACTCCAGCGATTAACATCACGCCATGACAAGCCCTTAGCTATTTCAAACAAGATCACAATTGGTAGATTCACTAAAGACAACCCCCCTTCCTGGAGACCAACCGAAATGCCCTTTGCAGTCTTTTCTTCTGCCTGGTTGCCAGACAGGTTTGTTGCCCTGCCAAAAAACCAGGTAGTTCCAGTAAGTGCTGTAAGCAGGTTATTTTTTTTATCTTCCCGCGCCGCAGGTAAAGGCAGGTGGGATGATGGCTTCTCTTTAGCCGCCTCCTGTTTAGCCATGAGGCAGTTTGCGCATAAACCATTGGAGTTTACCTGTGCATTCCCACAGAATGTACATGAGTTGATTTCCGGATTCCCGGAACCGTCTCCTCCTCCCCCGTTGTTACCAAAACTTTTAACCGGCTGAACATGGTTGTTACAGGCATAGCCATCTGGATTATTCCGGGGCAGGTCATTCATTGCTCCGTTTGCTTCTTTCTCTCCTCCGGAGCATCCCACTCCCGAAGGGCAAGATCCCGGAAAAACCGATACGCTAAGTAATCGGGCATTACCCGCTTTTGGGTTCAGGTTGAGATCTTCACAGTGATAGCTAAGGACGTCGGCAAGGGGCGAGTGCTTTTTCGAATAGTTTTCAAGCGTTTCTTTCAATTTATCCGGATCGCTTTCAGCCAGAGCGAGAAACAGTCCCGGATCCCGATCAAGCCCTGCCCGCTTTATTGAACACCACATTTGCGATGTAACAGGAATCTCCCGTCGCTCCCAACCCCGCCAGATCACCAGAATGATTTGAGGTCTTAAAACCAGTTTTTTAACCTCCCCGGGCTGACCTGCTGTACCAAAAACACTGACAGCCACCCCAAGCATTCTGCTCATCACTTCAAAGAAAAATAAAGGGCGGCGGTGATTCCCTCCGGGTCTCCTTTTAAATAAGTCATCGTGGTCATCGAAGCTGCCGCCACCAGAAGAACCGGTGAGCAGATCATCACGATCACCGGGCAGATTATTTTGTTTAGTGATGTCAGATATGTCCGGCAATGAGCGGCGGGAATAGGGGGAGCCATGATCTTCTGCATTATTACCCTTTTCCAGAACCAACGCTGTCGGGACAACAAGATCGACTGACGGCTTTTCAGACCTGTTCAGTACGCTGGAATCATCTGAGTCAATGCCGCTGCAATCCGGTGCAATCCGCCAGCCATCATCCCCTGCAATCGTCAGCCAGCCCGAGCCTTTTCCCGTTAAACGGACACTGGCCACCGACTGCCAGCCGCCTTCGTCTGGCGTGACCTCACCCATTTCTACATTAAGCTCTGTCGAGCCTGAAATCGTGGGAGGATAGGAGTAGCCCTCTTCAAAGACTTTAGCCGCTCTTCGGAAACAAATACGCAAGCTGTCGTTTTTACAACCATCCCAGCGGGTATAAACCTGGTTTTTTTCTGGCTGAACAAAATCACTGGAGGTCTTGTTGATTTCATAAGAAAAAAGAAGAGAAGGCGCATCATTGGCAAGCACTATCTGACTGATTTTAACTGCCGCCTTATTTGAGGGACTGTTCCACCACATCCATTCTGGCAGGATGGAAAAAGCACTTCCGTATCCAGTCATCGGTAAAAAAAATGACAGAGCAAACAATAAAAGCAGCTGATTAATAACGATCAGCTTAATTGTTTTCATAATGGTACAAAACCCTGAATCAGGAATAGGGGTTCAAGTTTGAGCCGACAGTTACCGCAAAAAAACACATCAAAGCGCTGCGGCCATAATGGTTTTATTTAAACTAGCAGAATTTCCAGTGCGCACTTTTCAACCCGTCAGTTTTGCTATGAATTAGTACTTATTTACCAAATTGCCATGGCTCGGGTTCAATATGTTTGAAAACTCCTGTGGAACCTGAGGTAAGGAGGCATGCAGTGGTTGTTTCAGACTTGGAAGGTAGGCCGCTGCGCAGCGACTTTTAGCTCGGGCACCACTGGTATTTTTTACATTATTAACCAATATATTTTCTCCATTAACTAATATGTTTTCTTCGTTTCAGAATCCTTGCTCAGAGCCCACACCTTTATGGTGCGGTCCAGAGAGGAGGAAGCCAGCCCCCCATTGGCCAATGACGTGACTGAGGTTATACAGATGAAATGCCCATCCAGCGTCACCACGCATTGCTCCCCGTCGGGCTTGCTCAGATCCCACACCTTTATGGTATTGTCCCAAGAGCCGGAAATCAGCCGCCCATCGGCCAATGGCGTGACTGAGGATACAAAGCCGGTATGCCCCCCTAGCGTCGCCACGCATTGCTCTCTCAGATCCCACACCTTTATGGTATTGTCCCAAGAGCCGGAAGCCAGCCGCCCATCGGCCAATGGTGTGACTGAGTTCACCTCGTAGGTATGTCCATACAGCGTCACCACGCATTGCTCCCATTTGGGCTTGCTCAGATCCCACACCTTTATGGTCTTGTCAAAAGAGGCAGAAGCCAGCCGCCCATCGGCCAATGGTGTGACTGAGGCCACCTTTTTGGTATGTCCATACAGCGCTCCATGCAGCGTCACCACGCATTGCTCCCCGTCGGGCTTGCTCAGATCCCACACTCTTACGGTCGTGTCCCAAGAGCCGGAAGCCAGCCGCCCATCGGCCAGTGGCGTGACTGAGATCACATGGTGGGTATGCCCCTTCAGCGTCGCCACGCATTGCTGCCCGTCGGGCTTGCTCAGATCCCACACCTTTACGGTGCGGTCTTCAGAGGCGGAAGCCAGTCGGCCATCGGCCAATGGCGTGACTGAGGTCACATCGAGGGTATGCCCCTTCAGCGTCGCCACGCATTGCTTCCCGTCGGGCTTGCTCAGATCCCACACCTTTACGGTCCTGTCAGCAGAGCCGGAAGCCAGCCGCCCATCGGCCAATGACGTGACTGAGGTCGCCGCCTTGGTATGCCCTTTCAGCGTCGCCACGCATTGCTGCCGAGTACTACTTCCCAGAGAAGTCAGGTATTTATTGCTTTTGTATCTTTGATAAGCAAGCCGTAACAAAGGGTCATCAATTTCACTGTTTGGAACAGCAGGTAAATCCATGTTTTTTATTCTTTCTCTATACGCTTCCTCAGCAGAGCCATAATATTGATGGGATAGTTTTGTCAGTTTTTCTTTTATGTTGAATGTGTAGAAAACTTCGAAAAAATGCTTAGCTGTTAAACTCCAGCGATTAACATCACGCCAGGACAAGCCCTTAGCTATTTCAAACAAGACCACAATTGGTAGATTCACTAAAGACAACACCCCTTTCTGGAGACCAACCGAAGTGCCCTTTGCAGTCTTTTCTTCTGCCTGGTTGCCAGACAGGTTTGTTGCCCTGCCAAAAAACCAGGTAGTTCCAGTAAGTGCTGTAAGCAGGCTATTTTTTTTATCTTCCCGCGCCGCAGGTAAAGACAGGTGGGATGATGGCTTCTCTTTAGCCACCTCCTGTTTAGCCGTGAGGCAGTTTGTGCATAAGCCATTGGAGTTTACCTGTGCATTCCCGCAGAGTGTACATGAGTTGATTTCCGGATTCCCGGAACCGTCTCCTCCTCCCCCGTTGTTACCAAAACTTTTAACCGGCTGACCATGGTTGTTACAGGCATAGCCATCTCGATTATTCCGGGGCAGGCCATTCATTACTCCGTTTGCTTCTTTCTCTCCTCCGGAGCATCCCACTCCCGAAGGGCAAGAGCCCGGAAAAACCGATACGCTAAGTAATCGGGCATTACCCGCTTTTGGGTTCAGGTTGAGATCTTCACAGTGATAGCTAAGGACGTCGGCAAGGGGCGAGTGCTTTTTCGAATAGTTTTCAAGCGTTTCTTTCAATTTATCCGGATCGCTTTCAGCCAAAGCGAGAAACAGTCCCGGATCCCGATCAAGCCCTGCCCGCTTTATTGAACACCACATTTGCGATGTAACAGGAATCTCCCGTCGCTCCCAACCACGCCAGATCACCAGAATGATTTGAGGTCTTAAAACCAGTTTTTTAACCTCCCCGGGCTGACCTGCTGTACCAAAAACACTGACAGCCACCCCAAGCATTCTGCTCATCACTTCAAAGAAAAATAAAGGGCGGCGGTCATTCCCTCCGGGTCGCCTTTTAAATGAGTCATCGTGGTCATCGAAGCTGCCGCCACCAGAAGAACCGGTGAGCAGATCATCACGATCACCGGGCAGATTATTTTGTTTAGTGATGTCAGATATGTCCGGCAATGAGCGGCGGGAATAGGGCGAGCCATGATCTTCTGCATTATTACCCTTTTCCAGAACCAACGCTGTCGGGACAACAAGATCGACTGACGGCTTTTCAGACCTTTTCAGTACGCTGGAATCATCTGAGTCAATACCGCTGCAATCCGGTGCAATCCGCCAGCCATCATCCCCTGCAATCGCCAGCCAGCCCGAGCCTTTTCCCGTTAAACGGACACTGGCCATCGACTGCCAGCCGCCTTCGTCTGGCGTGACCTCACCCATTTCTACATTAAGCTCTGTCGAGCCTGAAATCGTGGGAGGATAGGAATAGCCCCCTTCAAAGACTTTAGCCGCTCTTCGGAAACAAATACGCAAGCTGTCGTTTTTACAACCATCCCAGCGGGTATAAACCTGGTTTTTTTCTGGCTGAACAAAATCACTGGAGGTCTTGTTGATTTCATAGGAAAAAAGAAGAGAAGGCGCATCATTGGCAAGCACTATCTGACTGATTTTAACTGCCGCCTTATTTGAGGGACTGTCCCGCCAAATCCATTCTGGCAGGATGGAAAAAGCACTTCCGTATCCCATCCATCCTGGCAGGATAAAAAAAGCACTTCCGTATCCAGTCATCGGTAAAAAAAATGACAGAGCAAGCAATAAAAGCAGCTGATTAATAACGAGCAGCTTAATTGTTTTCATAATGGTACAAAACCGAGAATCAGGAATAGGAGTTCAGGTTTGAGCTGACAGTTACCGCAAAAAACACATCAAAGCGCTGCGGCCATAATGGTTTTATTTAAACTAGCAGAATTTCCAGTGCACACTTTTCAACCCGTCAGTTTTGCTATGAATTAGTACTTATTTGCCAAATTGCCATGGCTCGGGTTCAATATGGTTTGAAAACTCCCGTGAAACCCGAGGTAAGTAGGCATGCATGCAGTGGTTGTTTCAGATCTGGACGGAACGCTTCTTAACAGTCAGCACGAAATCACCCCACACACAAAGCAGGTGATTCGTCGTTTACATGACGCAGGTATCAAATTTGTGTTTGCGACCGGGCGTCATCATGTTGATGTGAGCAGGCTGGCAGAAGATCTGGACATCAGCATGTATCTGATTACTGCCAATGGTGCCAGAGTGCATAACCCGTCCGGGCAGATCATTATTCGTCACGATATTTTCCCGGAACTGGTACCGGAACTGATCAACATGGGACGAGAATTTTCGGGTAACGTGTTGACCAACGTCTATCAGGAAGACTCCTGGTTTATTGAAGAACAACACGAGTCTGTTGAGCAGTTTAGCGATGAGAACAAGTTTGCTTACCAGTTGCAGGATCTGGACACGGTAAACACTACGGGTATCAGCAAAATCTTTTATCTGGCAGAAAAGCACGAAGACCTGCTGCCACTGGAGCAACGAATCAATGAGGAACTGGGCGACAGTGTGACTATGACGTTCTCTCTGCCAATTTGTCTTGAGGTTATGGCTCCCGGTGTCTGCAAGGGGGTAGCGCTGGCAGAGGTATTAAGGCTCAAAGGGCACAGGTTTAAAGATACTATCGCTTTTGGTGATGGCATGAATGACTATGAAATGTTACAGGGAGTGGATAAAGGTCTGCTGATGGGCAATGCACACCAGAAGCTCAGGGCGTTGCTGCCAGATCATGAAGTGATTGGTCATTGTGATGATAATGCGGTTGCGGAATTTCTTGAGAGACACTATTCGCATTAACAGCAATGGCCACTAAAAATTAGACACCGGATGGGATAGCCCTCATGATTAAATAATCATGAAAAACGGTTATTGAGAGGGAACTCAATGAGCATCGAAGTGGGCGATCATTTACCCGATATAACCCTTCACGAATATATCGCTGAAGCCTCCAAATACGATCAGGTGGGTCCCAAAGCCTGGCGGCTGCCTGATCTTGCCCATAAAAAGAAAGTGGTCGCCATTGGGGTGATTGGTGCCTTTACACCGATTTGTACCAGCAATCACCTGCCCGGTTATCTGAAAATGGAGGATGACTTTAAAGCCCGGGGAGTCGATGAGCTCTGGTGTATTTCAGTCAACGATCCCTTTGTGCTGCATGCCTGGTCAGAAAGCCTGAAAATTAATGGACGCATGCGTATGCTGGGGGACGGTTCTGCTGAACTGGTGACGTTGATGGATGTTACCCTCGATCTGACTTCAAGAGGAATGGGTGTACGTTCCGACCGGTTTGCCATGGTGGTTGATAACGGTGAAATTACCCATTTTTATCGGGAGGAAACAGGTTGTTTCTGTCTGACCTCCGCAGAGAATGTGCTGAAAAAACTGTGATCGCTTTTCATTCATCAACTACGTATACCTTTAACCATCAATAGATGGTTAGATGCCGCATAACTTCGCTCTTTTTTGTCACTATCAATAAAACGCGTCGGAGCGCGGCAGAAAGTGGAACTCGACCTTATTGCGCTTTTAGATAAAAGCGCCCCGCTGTTGATTTTTTTAAACCTGTTTTTGGGCTATGTGGTAGGTAAAATTACCATAGGATCGTTTCAGATCGGGTCAACGACCGGTGTGCTGCTCGTTGGGCTGGTGTTTGGTCACTTTGGTTTTTCGGCCATGGCAGGGCTGGATACCATTGGTTTTATTCTGTTTATTTTCTGTGTCGGCCTGCAGACCGGCCCCCGCTTTTTCAGTGTCTTTCTTGAAGACGGTGCCAAATACATCGGCATGGCGGCCATCGTTGCGCTTTCCGCTATTGTCATTACCCTGCTTCTTTCTCATTTACAGGGCATTTCAGCCCCTATGTCCGCCGGTATTATGGCGGGTTCCCTGACCAGTACACCCGCGCTGATAGGCGCTCAGGACGCTATTCGAAATATGATGTCAGGGTCGTCTGAAGGGATGCAGATGGCACTGTCGGATATTGGTGTGGGTTATGCGCTGACGTATATTCTTGGCACCGTTGGGCTGCTGCTAATGATCAATTACACCCCTGCTTTGCTGGGTGTGGACCTGAAGAAAGAAGCCAAAAAAGTTGCTGTTGCCAAAGGGCTTGAGAAAAACATTAAAAAACATACCGAGTTGCCTATTGTACGGGTATTCCGACTGGATGAAGAACGCATCGGGCAGTTTGAGGGTAAAACCCTGCGTCAAATGGCTTTGCAGGATCGTACCGGTTGCCTGATTGATAAGATTCGCCGTAATGGCAGCATCTTTGAACCTGACGGTGATACGGCGTTGGTAGAGGGGGATTCTATCGCCCTGGTGGGGCGTCCACGGGAAATTTACAAGTTTCCCTACGAACTGGGTCAGGAAACCTTTGACAGCGAACTGCTTGACTATGAATTTGGCTCTCAGGAAGTGGTGGTGATTAACCCCCAGATCGCCGGAATGCGGTTGCAGGATGTGGGTATTGATGCGCTGTACGGCTGTTTTGTCAGCAAAGTCAGCCGTTCTCAGATTGAAATGCCTATTAACGACGATCTGCAACTGTGCCGGGGCGATGTGCTGGAAATCAGTGGCGAGAAAGGCCGTCTTGAACGTCTGACCGAACGCCTGGGTTATGCCGATGAACAGTCCCATATCACTGATGTTGTGACCTTCACCTTTGGCATTGTCGCCGGTCTGTTGATTGGTCATCTGATTGTGAAAATCGGCAGTATTGATATCACCCTGGGCAATGCGGGTGGTCTGCTGTTGTCGGGTATTAGCATTGGTCATATGCGCAGCAACTATCCAACCTTTGGTCGTGTACCTCCGGCAGCAACATACGTGCTGATGGAGCTTGGCCTGATGTTGTTTATGGCGAACATTGGTCTGAGCGCTGGTGATGGTATTGTTAATGCGCTAATGAATATTGGCCCGATGATTCTGTTGAGCGGGATGATTATTATGATTGTGCCAGTCATGACAGGCTATCTGTTCGGTCATTATGTGCTGAAGCTCAACGTGGCGCTGTTGCTGGGCGCATTGACCGGAGCCCGCACCAGTACCGCTGCCCTGAACATTCTGACAGAAGAGGCAAAAAGCAACGTACCTGCGCTCAGTTATGCAGGTACCTATGCTTTTGCCAATGTGTTTATGACGCTGGCAGGCACAATACTGGTCAATATGCCCTTGTGAACGGGTAATGGAAAAGGAGACTCAGAGTGGGATTTTTCTCAAAGTTGTTTGGTCTGGACAGGGAACAGGAACAGTCTGAAGCAGTGGTTGAGCCTTTCGACTACCAGGGCTTTCAGATTTATGCCGAAGCTAAGGCCGTCAGTTCGCAGTTTCAGGTGAATGGCCGAATCTGCAAAGAGATCGACGGTGAGCTGAAAACCCATGACTTTATTCGATCCGACCTGTTTATGATGCCGGAAGATGCCAATGAGGTTATGCTGCGCAAAGCCAGAATGTTTATCGACCAGATGGGCGAGGGGGTTTTTGACTGAAAGTTTAGAGATATACTGCTGTTAGCTGTTAGCTGTTAGCTGTTAGTTGTTGGTTGTATGAACAGCCAAAAGCCAAAAGCCAGTAGCCAAAAGCCAAAAGCCCGGCATTGCTACCAATCTCATGGCGCCATTGGCTTAAACATATCATCAAAGCCGTCGGCCAGTTTCTGCTGGGCTTCGGCTTCTTTTTTCATTTCCAGTTCGGGCAGTAGTTGTTCGGCCACATCCAGCAGATTGGCGACCATATTGTCCAGCATCTCAACGGTGGTGTTTTCTGATGTAGCCCGGTGCGACAGAACGATGCGTTCGCCAATGGTGTCCCAGCCCAGCGCCGCCCCCCTGGTTTCAAGGGCGTAAGCGTTAAGCTTCATGGCGGTTTCCAGTCGTTTTCGGCGAATTTCCCCGCTGCCAATAGTAGTCATCTCAATAATGATAAACAGGTCATCACAGTAAGCAGGTGCTTCCAGAGTAACCGGAAACAGATCGTTAAAGGTAAACGCACAAACCCTTCCACTGTCGTCTGTAGCAGATTGATCCAGTCCGGCTTGTTGCATCCATGCTTTCAGTAGTTCAATGCCTGTCATGGTAAAATTCTTCCGTAACGAAAATGATTAGGTACTGTCGCATAAGCCGGTTGATGACTGAGACTTGAACGATGACTCATCAACCGGGATTGTCGGGAAGCTCTCTGTACTGGGTTAAAAGCCAGGCTGTGGCCGGTTGAGACTGGCCCCCGCTGCGCCTGCTCTTTTCGTTTGGGCCGTAGCTTGCCTGCCAGCCACAGGGAACCGGACTGGATTCGTTTGCCAAGAGCCGTTAAGCCCACCACATGAAGCAGGGTCTTGCCGGTTTGTTGCAGTTGCAACCCTTTGAATTTCACTTTGTCGCGATACAAAACCGCCTGCAGGCTTTTCATGGCGATTTTTTCAGGAGCCAGTTGCAGCTTCTTGATGGTATTGTCTGTAACGCCAAAATCGCGCAGAAACTCGATACAGTCTGACAAGGCTTTTCCCTCAGCGCTCCGCAAGCGTAGCAGAAAGGCTTTTTCAGCAACGCCAATATTACCTCTGGCCAGTGCAGCCAGGCTTTCTTTTGCTGCCATAAGAGTTTCGCTGCCTTCCCGGGCTTTTGTCAGCTTCCTGTTATGATACAGGTCGAATGCCATCGTACCCAGTCCGGTGGCGGTTCCCAGCGCTCCAGTGGCGATCAGTGCCGCTGGTGCGCCAACGCCGCTAGCTGTCAGCCCCACCGACACACCTGTAAAAGCAGCACCTATGGCGGTATTGAGTAAATGCTTGCGGGCTTCGATGGTTCGTTCCTGTTTAATGTGCCCGGCCAGTGCTTTCAGCAGAGGGTCGTTGGTGGCGGCTTTGGCTTTGGCAAGGTTGTTCAGGGCAACAACCTGGGTACCGGTTTTGATGGCAGAATGGGCGGTTGCAATGGCTGAGGAAACTATACCGAAGACGGGAATAGCCTTCGCTGCGGTTGAGCTGAACCCTCCGGCAAATATCAGTGAGCTTTCGGCGGCGCTGGTGCCCTGGGCCAGCAGGTCTTTGGCTCGTACCAGATGATCGACAGCCACCTGACTCTGGCTGCGGGACAGGTCTGAGACGGTGGTGACGAGACGCTGTTGCAGGGTTTTCTGATGCTTCGGATGACCGACCAGCTTCCGGGTCCGAGGGTTATACAGTTTGAGTAATGTCTGGGTCTGTTTACGCTCGCTGTGATGACTCATATCCCTGATAGCGTGCCAGGCACCCGTGATGGTGTCCTGTATAAAAGACAGGGCACCTGTGACTGCGGCTATGCCCTGCAGGGCATGATAGGTTTCAACAAACTGACGGTTAGGCACCTCCCAGGAACCGGTATGCTGTTTGAATCCGGCCTTGACGGTTTTGATGCCAGCTAACGCCACGGTGTGTGTGGCCTGCAGGAATGCTTTGATGTTACTGCCAATGATCGCCGCTTTTTCAAGGTTGCTGGCACCCTTGTCAAAATGTGCCTGTGGATGACCGGCTACGATTTGTTTAGCCAGGTTGAGCGCTTTTCCCGGAGTTTCAGACAGCGCGTTATTTTGTTGGCCCAGGGGGTGAACGTGAATGTCGGCACTGGCTGACCGACGAAATAGTCTTCTTTTAGTCTGATTGCTTTCTGCGCCGGTTATGTAAGCTGCATGAGCCGGGTTTGTCAGACGCAGTGAACGGGTACGGTTCATTGAGCAGGCTCCAGTGTCTGCAGCTGTTTAATAGCGGTTTCTATGGCACAGGGCAGGGTGATTGTTTGCTGGCTCAATGCAATAGCAGGATTGAAAATGGCGCCGGCTGCACTACGTAGCTGAATAATACCTTCATTGACGAGATTGAGATGACTTTTGGTTTCTGACTGGATGAGTAGTCGTAATGTCATTTGTTGCCGGGTCTGACAGAGAATCAGTGGCGCAATCAGTTGCCCGGTCGCCAGGACGAAGGTGTTCAGGCTTTCTGATTCTTCAAGGTCCATGGCGATAACGAGAGTGGTGGAGATCAGGTTTCTGGCAGGCTTGCGAGTGATGCATTCCGCTTCGATACCGGGAGCCAGATTAAAGCTGATGGCTGTGAAGTGGTTTTTTTTGCCCTGGCTTTTGCCCTGGCTCATGACCTCAAGAGCGACCGGCTGTAGCCCTGCTGCCTTTAAATGGCTGAACAGTAGCTTTTGCTCAGCCTTCATAGGTAATGACCTCAAACCAGTGTTCTGATAACAGGTCTGCCATCATCCGGGCTTCTTTACTACTGAGTTGTTGCTGTTCGATTTGCAGGCAAGCCTGATGCAGCAGGGGGGCCAGAATCTGAACCGTATCCAGCATGGCACGGCTGTTGATTTTGGTGTTCAGTGAAATGAGCTTTGTCTGTCGTATAACCAGCTGAACCGGTTCTGGATTGATGATCAGGGCGACCGGTGCTAATACGGCAGTTGTCTGCTGTATAAAGGCTTGAGTAGCCGGGGTTAAGGTAATGGGAGTGGGTAGCTGGGCATCAATAATCACGCTCAGAGAGTTCGGGTTCAGCCCTTGTTGGAGAACGGCTGTAAACTGGACATCGGGTATATGCCCGGCGGTCAGGCTCGTGGACAGGTAAAAGGCCTGGTCATTGCTGGCTTCTACGATTCGTTTTAAGCCCAGCTGTCGCCAGTAGTTTTTCAGGTGTAATGACTTTTCCCGCAGGTTTTTTGCGTTCAATGAAATGGCTCCCTGCCTTGAACGTCGTTTAATTAACTCTACCGGAATGTTTTATTAACGGGCAAGGGGCGACAGGCGATATTGCCCTTCAGATAAGCACCTGAAGGGCAGAAGGAAACGATCTGGTCAGAGCCAGCCGCCCAGGTCTTTCCACTGGTTGACAATGGCGCAGAAGAGTTCAGCGGTTTTTTCCGTATCGTAACGGGCTGAATGGGCTTCGCCTTTGTCAAAGCTGACGTGTGCTTCTTCACAGGCTTTGGCCAGAACCGTCTGACCATAAGCCAGTCCACCCAGGGTGGCGGTGTCGAAACAGGAGAAAGGATGAAACGGGTTGCGTTTGATATCGTTTCTTTCTGCGGCTGCCATCAGGAAGCTCAGATCAAAAGAAGCATTGTGACCAACCAGTACTGCCCGGCTGCAACCCTGACGTTTCACTTCCTTGCGCACATTTTTGAAGATGGCTGAAACAGCCTGCTCTTCTTCAGTGGCAATGCGCAACGGATGGAAAGGATCGACACCGATAAACTCGATGGCAGCCTTCTCGATATTGGCACCTTCAAACGGTTTGATATGGAAGGACTGGGGCTTGCAGGGATGCACATAGCCCATTTCATCCATTTCAATCACCACCGCTGCAATTTCCAGCAGGGCGTCGGTGGCGGGGTTAAAGCCGCCGGTTTCCACATCAACCACAACCGGCAAAAAGCCGCGAAAGCGGTTGGCCATCAGATGGCTTTCATCAACCACGGAATCTCCTTAATTCATCATTCAGCAGGCAGTCAGCGAACCAGACGCCAGGTCAGGGTTTCGCCAGCTCTCAGGGGGATTACCTGATCATCGCCGTAGGCAATGCTCTCCGGTAGCTGCCAGTCTTCTTTGGTCAGAGTGACAGTCTTGGTATTACGGGGCAAACCATAGAAGTCCGGGCCGTGATGGCTGGCAAAGGCTTCCAGTTTGTCCAGTGCGTTCATCATCTCAAATGCTTCAGCGTACATTTCCAGCGCTGCCGGCGCAGTGTAACAGCCAGCGCAGCCACAGGCTGCTTCTTTTGCATCCTTAACGTGTGGCGCGGAGTCAGTACCGAGGAAGAATTTCGGGTTGCCGCTGGTGGCTGCTTCTAACAGCGCTTGCTGGTGGCTATTGCGCTTCAGGATCGGCAGGCAGAAGTAGTGTGGGCGAATACCGCCGACCAGCATGTCGTTCCGGTTAAACAGCAGGTGGTGCGCGGTAATGGTAGCGCCGACGTTGGCTGGCGCATTCGTCACAAACTCCACGGCATCGGCAGTGGTAATGTGTTCCATAACAATTTTCAGTGTCGGGAAGCGCTTAACCAGATCGCGCAGGTAGCGATCGATAAAGACTTTTTCACGGTCAAAGATGTCGATGTCCGGATCGGTGACTTCACCGTGTACCAGTAATGGAATACCACATTCTGCCATGGCGGCCAGTGTGTCATGAAGCGTGTCATGAATATGGGCCAGATCGGTGACACCGGAGTCAGAGTTGGTGGTGGCGCCGGCAGGGTACAATTTCAGAGCCTTGATATTACCCCGGGCTTTGGCGGCATAAATCATTTCCGGTGTGGTCTGGTCCGTCAGGTACAGCGTCATCAGTGGTTCAAAATCAGCGCCCTGGGGAGTCGCTGCCGTAATGCGCTGCTGATAGGCAGTGGCGTCTTCAACAGTCACTACAGGGGGGCGCAGGTTTGGCATTACAATCGCACGGGCAAAGGTTCTGGCTGCGGAGGCCACCGTTTCTGCCAGTGCGTCACCATCGCGCAGGTGCAGGTGCCAGTCGTCAGGGCGTGTCAGGGTAAGCTGTTGGGTCATAAGGGGTAGTGTACCTGTTCCGGTAAAGCCTGATAAAAAGGCCGTTTGTATCCGGAAGGGCATCCTAGCGAATATCGTTTATACATGGTAGTGATATTTTGCCTGAAACGCATGGATTTTGCTGTTTTTACCCAGTACTTCGGGTGCAGTCGGCAAAAGTCTCATAAACCACTTATATGTCTTAGCAATAGCTCTGCTGTTCCTTCGATAATGCCGGCAATACTTTTGACTCTGGAATGAACGGTTGTCCTCTCATCAAAAAGTGGCTTGAATCGTTTCTCCTGCAAGTAACCTCCTTTTGATAAGACAGTTCCAATGTATGTCGTGTTAACAGGCAGGCCCGGGCTTTGGGGGGTTGGTGCTATCGCGTTGAACGGGTAATCCATCCGTGTGTTCATCATGGAGGTGTCCATAAGACTGTCACCCGCAGTCGCTACCCATTTTACTTTTTTCCGAATGTCAGGAACTTGACCTGAGATTATGTTGATCAAGCGGGCAAACGCAGCTCCTTTATTAAAAACTTTATGGTACGCAAAAATCAGGTCATGTTGCCCTGGCTCTTTAATGTGCTGCCCCCATACCCCAAATACAAAAAAACCTCTCAGCAGACCGAAAAACCAATTGTATGCCTGATTGGTGATAATGCCTTGGGGGCACCTTATCTCTAAAGATGCGGTATTGCTGATGGGAACACAAGGAGGTTGAATAATTACTTGCCAGGGAACTTGTGGAAATGTGACACCCGGAAAGAATTCAGTATATTGGGATTTTTGAAGAGAAAACCCGTTATGAATAGAGTTATTAATAAAATAACGGGAGCCACCGTTGGTGATAATGAAGTCCGCTTGTGGAACGTAAAGTTCCGGATTAAAAAAATCAAATTCGTCATAGGCGCGTGCTGTATTCAGAATTAACATTAATTGTCCATTCTTTCTCCATGATTCAAAACTGTTAGCACTCTGCATGTTTAACTGTAATTCAGCCGCTATAGCTTGATAATTCGGTTGTCTGTAAGAAATAGTATCGTCAATATCCCAGACAAGAATCAGCATTACATCAGGAGTTTTTTTTAGAATAGTGCCAATTTTAGTAAGGCTGTTAAGTAAATCTACATTGTTCGTTACAGGTTGTGAGTTTTTCCTTTTATTCTGCTCTGTGGAAAAATGACCCTGCCCTGTTTTTTTTCCAGAAGTTGTGGTCTCTTTTCCTTGTGAAAGGGTAGCCCCATGATTAGGTGCTGTCACCATGTAGTGCCTGATAAATTCACTGACTGATTTATTACTATCCCGGATATTTTCTGATGACAGCCAGGCTTTCAGCTTAACTCCTGCAAGTAGAGAAATCGGTTTATGCCATGGTGCGATCTGTAAAGTGGCTGAAAAGCCATAACCTTTGGCAATAAAGAAAAAAAATGAAAGTACCAGTAAAAATTGCGATAACATTTTTAATAAGTTGTACTTCCTCATAATTTCCTCTTCTGGGTACATAGTGACTTGGGCAGAGTTGGCTTAAGTCAATCGGGAATCTATATTCCACTGGATGTTTAGTAGAGTAAATTCTTCAGTTCAGCTACGTATAGCATACTCTTTCTGAGTGTGCTGTTATGGAAACCCGGTCAGCAGGATAGTTTCGTTAATTAGCCCGACTCCGGAAGCATTTATTGAAAGACATTTGTCTTTTGATGTGCGCCTGTCTCATCCACTTGAAGCTTGAGTCAAACAAGCTATCCTGACATGTACGGTCGACCAGCACCTGCTCGATAACGACGCTTTGACAGGAAAAGTTGTTGCTGGAACATATTTACGTCCGGCAGGTTTTGGGGATGGTTAAACGAGAGCTTCACGATGCTGGATGAAGAAAGAATTTTTGCTGGAAGCAATTTGTTGCGTTTGCGCAATCCAGCTAAGTTCCAAAATACAATGAATGTAGCGGGTGCCAGTTATCTTTGTAGCAGCTGGTGTCGTAATTTTAATAATGATGCGGTTCTTGTGGAAGCGAGCCCGTCCTACTTTTCTGGTTATGTTTATCGAACCCAATATGGCAATCCGGGAGAGATTCTGGAAAGTGGCTTTCACCTCACAGCTTCCAGATGCGAAAGAGAAGAATTGTTTCAGCGATTATGCGGAGCACAAGGCGGGAATACATTTAACAGCGGCATCCTAACAAGCATTTGCGCCTCTTTCTCCAGTTATTCTCTCATGAGTAAAGTCCCTGCTACCTTAGTGTACGGTCATAACAGAAATCTCACGGTTCATACTTATCTGATCGATGCAACAGAATTTAAAGGCTTTGCCATTCCCTGCACCTGTCCCCTGGATCCAATAGTCATGCAGTTTCCCTATCTACGAGAAATTTGTGAAGTTAATTTTCCTAACATAATTCCCGGTTTTAAAATTGTAGGCATAGTGTTTCCCGCAAAAATTGGGCATAGCCGTAATACATACTGGCCTCCTAGACTATCACGGCTCTTGCTGGCTGTGAACCCTCACTATTTAGCAAACTTCGGATATGGGGGCGAAGAAAAAAAAGGCATACGGGCAGCAAGAGTAGTGGCGGAGCGCTTCAATAAAAAGGGGGAGTGATATTTTGCCTGGAGTGCTTGAGTTTCTGAGTTTTCGGTTCTTGTCGTAACAGTTAAATAAAAATGCAACAATCGCAACATAACTTGTTATACTGACAACAACATAGATAGCCAGAGGCGTTTATTTTGTGGGTATCCACAACCAAACTTGCCAAGATTGAGGGCGTAACAACCCAGACAATAAGGCGAAAGATCGAAAGCGGTCATTACGAGAAAATAATGCAAACGAGCGGGGGTCACTACCGCATATTCATCAACCAGCAGAGGAAGATATGCTATGCAAGGGTTAGCTCAGGGAAGCAAAAATCTTCCATTGCTACGCAAAGGCGACGCTTGCTCGAAAGGCATCCTGACGCAGAATTTATCAGTGACATTGCCAGTGCTTTCAACTTTAAACGAAAAGGACTGCAAACCATTCTGGAATCAGCGATGTGCGACCATCCAACCCACATTGTGGTTACCACAAAAGACAGGCTCGCACGATCAGGATTCGAACTTATCAAGTGGCTCGTTGAATTATCAGGAGGACAAATCGAAGTTTTGGATGACTCGAATGGTTCCGGTGAAGCCTTTGATACCCATGAGCTTATCGGTTTCATTACCTCGTTCTGCAACAGCCACTACGGAAAGCGTTCCGCTAAAAGGCGCAAAGATCGTAGCATCAAAAAGGATCAGAATTTACCCGGAGAATGAACCGGCCTACAGGGATGCACTTGCTCTTTACAGGCGTTCTTACAACCTGGCTGTAGAGCGGTTCCGCAATGACAAATACAAGGACGAAAATGGTAAATTTATTAATATGCGCCCGTCGATAAAGGCTCAGGTGGAGAAGGAGCAAAAAGACAATGGACGGGCTTATAACTCTATTATTTCAGATAATGGAACACTAGCGGCAGCGACAACATTCAAGTCTGTTTGCAGTAAAAACAAAAAACTCAAAGGGGCAAGTGGAGGTTTCTCAGAAATAAGTTTTAAGAGCCGTAAAGGAAGCAGGCACTCATTCTCTATTGATAGACTGCCAAAGGGATTGAACCCTTGCGTTAATGCGTTGGGCAGAATTCATCTAACGGAAGAAGTGCCTGCCGAAGCCATTGGTAAATCATGCGTTATTACCTGTGACAAAGGGCGCTGGTTCATTCAGGTTCAACAACACATAGAACTCAATGCCGATATCCAAGGCGCAGTGAAGTGTGTTGGGATAGACCCCGGAGTGCGAACTTTTGCTACCTGTTTCAGCGATAAAGAGGCTTTAATTGCAGGAAATGACTTTGCCAAAAAAAAGTTGTTCCCGCTTATGAAACGAGTTGACAATCTCATTGGGCAAAAACAAAAGATTCTGAACACCCAAAAAGGCATAAAGTTTCCTGACATGCCTCAGTGGGCGCAGGATCGTATTGTCAACTTTGACAAAGAGATTAACCGCCTCAAGTGCAAGAAAGATGACATTATTCTGGACTTGCATAACCGACTGGCGTTCGAGCTTGTATCCAATTATGACGTTATCTTTCTGCCGTCTTTCGAGACGAGGGGTATGGTCACACGAAAAGACAAAAAGGTGCGTACCATACGCCGGAATACCTGCCGCCAGATGCTAGATCTCAATCATTACGGGTTTAAGGTGCGTTTGAAGTGGTACGCCAGAAAGTACGGAAAGCACGTTGTGGATTGCAATGAAGCGTACACGTCAAAGACCCGCTCATGGGATGGCAGTATTGATGATCGGCTTGGTTCATCAAAAGTTATAAAAGGCAATGGTTTCACCGTTGACAGAGACATCAACGGTGCGAGAAACGTCCTTCTTAAAAATCTAACAAGGCAGCTTGAGCCTTAATCATAACAACGAATGTTGCGTTCGTTGCGGTTTTAATCAAGAGTTCAGAGTCTCGCAAATTTTGAGATGATAACGTTGACAGGAAGCGGGCTGACCAGAAAGTCCAGAGCTCGCGTCATTGTCGATATTTGCTGTCTGCTTTTGTCTGTTGGCTGTTTATTTGATGAGCAAGTCATTATTTGGTGTTAATAGGGCTTGCTAGTGGAACTTGTGTGAATTAATATGCTCAAAAAAAGCATAAATATACATAAGTGCTTATAAGTAATGCATTTTACAGTGAATTCTCTTGGCTGGCAGTGAATGGCTATCCAATCGGGAATCGGGAGTCGGGAGTCCTCAATGAAAGCGATAAAAAAAGTGGTATTGGCCTATTCCGGAGGGCTGGATACGTCTGTCATTGCGAAATGGCTTGAAGATACTTACGAATGCGAGGTGGTTACCTTTACCGCCGACCTTGGACAGGGGGAGGAAGTAGAGCCTGCCCGGGCCAAGGCGGAAGCCCTGGGTATTAAGGAAATTTATATTGAAGACCTGCGGGAAGAGTTTGTTCGTGACTTTGTGTTCCCCATGTTTCGGGCGAATACGGTTTATGAAGGTGAGTACCTGCTGGGAACCTCTATTGCCCGTCCGCTGATTTCCAAACGTCTGATTGAAATTGCCAATGAAACCGGTGCGGACGCGATCTCCCATGGTGCGACCGGCAAAGGTAATGATCAGGTGCGTTTTGAGCTGGGTGCTTATGCCCTGAAGCCGGGTGTGCAGGTCATTGCCCCCTGGCGTGAGTGGGACCTCAATTCCCGGGAAAAACTGCTGAACTATTGTGATCAGCACGGCATTGAGGTTGAGCGGAAAAAGGGTAAGTCGCCTTATTCAATGGACGCCAACCTGCTGCATATTTCCTATGAAGGCGGCATTCTGGAAAATCCCTGGACTGAGGCGGAAGACGATATGTGGCGCTGGACAGTCTCTCCTGAGGAGGCACCGGATAAAGCCACTTACCTTGATCTGACCTACGAAAAGGGCGATATCGTTGCCATCAACGGTGAAACCATGACGCCGGCAACGGTGCTGGAATACCTGAATAAGGTGGGCGGTGCCAATGGCGTTGGACGTTTGGATATCGTTGAGAACCGTTATGTGGGCATGAAGTCCCGGGGTTGTTATGAAACACCGGGTGGTTCCATTATGCTTAAGGCGCACCGGGCCATTGAATCCATCACACTGGATCGTGAAGTAGCGCACCTGAAAGACGAGCTGATGCCCCGTTACGCCAAGCTGATCTACAACGGTTACTGGTGGTCACCAGAACGTGAAATGCTGCAGAAAATGATTGATGAGAGCCAGCGGCATGTAAACGGCATTGTTCGGGTAAAACTCTACAAAGGTAATATCATTGTTGTTGGCCGTCAGTCCGACGACACCCTGTTTGATGAGGCTGTAGCGACTTTTGAAGAGGACGCAGGCGCTTACAACCAGGGTGACGCGGAAGGGTTTATCAAGTTAAACGCCCTGAGACTGCGGATTGCGGCAGACAAAGGGCGCAATTTATAAGTCAAACGTCGCCTTTGTAGAAATCTTTTTGAGCCGTCGTCACCTTCTTCAGGTAATTCCTTGACTCCTCACGAGGGTGGCGCTGGGTTAACGCCCAGTACACCTGCTCTGGCCGCATACTGTTCAGAATATCCATGGCTTTGCCACGATCTG
The DNA here is from genome assembly GCF_025562755.1 of Endozoicomonas euniceicola. Lineage (GTDB taxonomy): Bacteria > Pseudomonadota > Gammaproteobacteria > Pseudomonadales > Endozoicomonadaceae > Endozoicomonas_A > Endozoicomonas_A euniceicola. Next base: position 690,395 of record NZ_CP103300.1, on the reverse strand, counting down.
AATGGAAGGTTTTTAATACATTGCCTGTGCCGCCATTGTAAGCGGAAATCACGGCATAATGTTTTGACAGGGGGTTCTGTACTTTCTTCAGGTAATGGTTCTGGAGCAGGTGCAAGTAGGCTGTGCCTGTATCGACATTGTTAAAAGGCTGAAACAGGTAAGCCTTGGTCGGCTGGTCATTACGTTTTTTCAAGCGCTGGAATACGTCCCGTCCGGCGGTGGCAGGAATGATCTGCATCAGTCCGTAAGCGTTGGATGGGCTGACCGCATAAGGGTTAAAGGAGCTTTCTGTACGCATCACCGCATAGATCAGGCTTTCCTTGACGTTATATTTACGGGCATGTTGTCGTACGGTACTGGCGTATTGATACTGTCGTTTTTCAATATGATTTTTTATCAGGTCAATATCAACTGAGTAAACCGTTCCCTTTTTACTGCGGCGGGTGGTTTGCCGGTTGGCAGCCAGGTAGTCAGCAAACTTGCCAGCACGCCATTCCCAGCGGATAGGCTTCTTTTCATGATCCAGCACCTGTCCGTAGAGCATGGGTTCTTCGCCCAGCTCAATGGCTTTATCGCTGAACAGATCAACCTTATCCGGGTCGTAAGGCGTGAGAAGGGTAACGATAATGGCCTGACGTAAATCTTTGTGGTCAAGGGTTTCTACGTGTATCTTCCCGGTTTCAAAGTTAACAATAACCCGGGTCCGGTAGTTATTGGTGTACTTCACATACTCGTTATTGCTCGCCTGTTTTTCATCACCCCAGTTCACCCGAGCCTCACGGGACAGTATTCTGACCAGCGCTTCAAAGGCGACGACGTCTTTTTCAATATTTATGAGCGTATTAGCCCAGGGGTCTTTGGCGGCTATTTCCCTGACAATGACTTTATCCACATTACTGGAGCAGCCAGACAAAAAACTAAGAATGGAGAACAGAAAGACAAGTAAACGACAGTGAGGCATCTGGCTTATTAGTAGTTAAATTAATAGTTAAATAAACAAAAAGAAGGAAGCGGCAACTGTATTAACAAACACTGTCGTCGCTTCCTTCGTGATAGGTTCTTTTGTGAAAAGTACTCAGCCTTTCAAGCCTTTGGTTGCACCTTTCATCTGGATCAGTTCGATTTTATAACCATCCGGGTCTGTGACAAAAGCTATTTCAGTGCTGCCACCCAGAACCGGACCAGGCTCACGGGTAATATTACCGTTGTTGGCTCGAATGGTGTTACAGGTGGCGTAGATATCATCAACACCAATGGCGATATGACCAAAGGCTGTGCCTTGATCGTAGCTGTCGGTTCCCCAGTTGTAAGTCAGCTCAATGACGGCCTGCTCAGACTCATCGGCGTAGCCAACAAAAGCCAGGGTATATTGGTACTTTTCGTTATCATGCTTCCGCAGCAGCTTCATACCCAGTACATCGGTGTAAAAAGCAATGGCACGATCCAGGTCACCAACACGCAGCATTGTGTGTAGAACTCGCACAAGGTACTCCAGTTCTGTTTGTGAGAAAAGAGGAAAAGTTTAAGAGGCTTTCAGGCCAATAATCTTTCGACCGTCTACCTCGCCTTCAGCAAACTCTATCAGGTATTCTGAATCATCTTTTTGCAAGAATTTGACCAGAACGTAATTCCAGTCTTTGGCAAACCAGATCCATGTCTGACGTTTATTGCTGTCCCGTTTGATTTTGACTCGCACGGTGTTCAGTTTACCAGCTTCTGTTTCCAACACCTCCTCACCTTCAATGATGAACTCCCGTTCATAGACTTCGTCATCATCAACAATGGGGTAATGTAAATCGGTTTTTCCGGCTGCAAGGTCAAGCCCTAATTGATATTGATAGGAAAGTCTGTCCTGAGCATGGGCAGGAAAGGTTACAGGCTGCTCTTCATGGTTCCATTTTGCCTGCATCTTCTGCCAGTCAAAGTGTGCCTCTTCAGGTTTGCTGCCAAACAGCCCGCCACGTTTATAGCGATAAAACACCGGCCTTACCCGATCTTTGTTTATGGTAAAGCGGGTTATTTCTGTCAGGCTGACGACGCTGGCATCAGCGCTGAACTCCAGAGTCCACTCATCGCCATTTTTACTCAGAGAACGAGCCCCCCTGGCACTAAAACCGCTATAACGGGTACTGTAATGGGCGGTAAACGGCTTTGGTTGTAGGGTTTGAGTTGACGGCTTTGTGGCTGTAGCTTTGTCGGCGGAAACGCCAGCCTGAGGTTCGGAGGCGGCAAAGGTAAAAGGTACTGCCGTCATCAGTAAAGAGCCAATAAGGGTCAGGCTCTTGAGGGTTTGATTGATAATCTTTGGCATTGTTGGTCCAGATTTTCTTCCTGCAATAAATATCCTTGTTTGGGCAGGGGGTGGTTGTCAAGCCATACCACACTGTCCTTACCGATGAGTCGGCCAGAGCAAAGCCAGTCTACAGCCAGCGGGTAGATTTTGTGCTCCATGGCTTTCACCCGTTGTTCAAGGGTTTGGACGGTGTCCACAGGATGGACAGGCAGTGATGCCTGAAGGATTATGGCTCCACTGTCGAGTTCATCCGATACAAAATGCACAGTGGTTCCGTGCTCCCTGTCGCCCAGTGCCAGAGTGCTTTGGTAGGTGTTCAGCCCTTTATGTTTTGGCAACAGGGATGGATGAATGTTGATCAGTCGGCCTGAAAAGTGCTGGACAAACTCACTGGACAGGATGCGCATATAGCCGGCAAGAACCACATAGTCAGGATTCAGTGGATTGATTTTCTGCAATAGGTGCTGGTCGAATGCACTTCGGTTAGGAAAATTTTTGTGGTCAACGGCGTGACCCGTGATATGGGCGTTTCTTGCTCGCTGCAAACCATAAGCATCAGGGCAGTTACTGAAAACACCGACGATTTCGTAATGAGAAACAGGCTGCTGATCAATGAGTGCCTGCAGGGTGCTGCCATTTCCAGACAGCAGGACGACAATGCGTTTGCTGCTCATGCTCATGCTCATAGATGTGGATGTGACTCTTTATTTTGATGAATCTTATCACTTCAAACGTAAAACCCCTTACTTTTAGTGAGGGGATGTAAGGGGCGCAGCATTCAATGTCTTACCGGGCTTTTGGCGGTTGGCTATTAGCTGCTCAGACAGCCAACCACCAAAAGCTAATAGCTAACAGCGGTATATTCTAACCTTCCGTTCCCCTAAGTTCAGCTTGCAAAGCAAGCTCTCTGTTCTATCTTTTTTTTGTCTTGGATGTTTTAGCGATTACGCTGCCAAGACAGGAAAGTAAAAAACTAAATTACCTCCGTTTTTTGCCCGTGTCGTTTACTCGACAATCTTAACCGTAGGGCAAGAAAGCGAATGAGGTGTGTCCCGCTACTGGTAAGGGATGCACTGCGGCAGGGCACTGCCGTCTAGCTGTAGGAATCCTCGTCGTTTACGGCGAGGAGGATGTCAACGATAAACGACCTGTTCGCCTTCGCCCGCTTCCATATGACCAATAATAAAGGCGTCTTCGCCCAGCTCGTTCAGACGGGCGACGGCCTGTTCTGCCTGTTCCTCAGGTACACAGATCACCATGCCAACACCACAGTTGAAGGTCAGATACATTTCAGACTGGGCGATATTTCCGCCTTCCTGCAGGAAGCGGAATACTTGCGGAATGTCCCAGCTGCTGGTGTCAATAGCTGCGCGGCAACCTTCCGGAATCACCCGTGGCAGGTTTTCAGTTAAACCACCACCGGTAATGTGTGCCATGGCATGTACCGGCATTTCCCTGCGCAGTTGTAACAGGGATTTGACGTAAATACGGGTAGGTGCCAGCAGTGCGTCAGCCAGAGGCTTACCGTCAACTTCCCGGGTCAGGTCCGCGTCTGTCACTTCCAGCACTTTGCGAATCAGGGAGTAGCCGTTGGAATGTGGGCCGCTGGACTTCAGTCCGATCAGGACATCACCGGCAGAGACTTTGGAGCCGTCGATGATGTCTTTCTTTTCTACAATGCCGACACAAAAACCAGCCAGATCGTAATCTTCACCCTGGTACATGCCGGGCATTTCTGCGGTTTCACCGCCAATCAGGGCGCAGGCTGACTGTTCGCAGCCTTTGCCAATACCGGTGACGACCTGTTCTGCGACATCGACGTTCAGCTTGCCTGTTGCGTAATAGTCGAGGA